>NZ_JAFCXD010000006.1:0-457561 GCF_049897885.1 Pseudomonas sp. DWRC2-2 | reverse complement strand
TTTGGGGGTGGGCGCTTTGCCCTTTTGGGTTTGGGGGTTTTGTTTGTGTCCGGGTTTTTTGGGGGGGGGGGCCCCCCCCCCCCCACCACAACAGCCCGCTCACCACAGGTTTGACTACACCGCCTCCCGGTAGGGATTCCTCGGATCCTGCGTCCAATTCAAGAACGGCTTGCCGGTATCCATCGGCACCATTTCGATACAGTCCGCCACCGGGCAGGTGATCTGGCACAGGTTGCAGCCGACGCACTCGTCATCGATCACCTCGTATTTATGCGTGCCAGCCGGCTGTTTCAAACTGGCGATGGCCTGGTGCGAAGTGTCCTCACAGGCAATATGGCAACGCCCGCAGCCAATGCAGGCCTCCTGATCGATCTTCGCAATCACCTGATAGTTGATGTCCAGGTACTTCCAGTCCGTGGTGTTGCCCACTGCACGCCCGGAAAAGTCCTGCAGGCTGTTGTAGCCCTGACTGTCCATCCACCGCGACAGCCCGTCCTTCATCTCTTCCACAATCCGAAACCCATGCAGCATCGCCGCCGTGCACACCTGCACTGCGCCGCAGCCCAGGGCGACAAACTCCGCCGCGTCACGCCAGTTGCCGATGCCGCCAATGCCGCAGATCGGCAGGCCCTGGGTCTGCGGGTCGCGGGCGATTTCGGCGACCATGTTCAGCGCAATCGGCTTGACCGCCGAGCCGCAATAACCGCCATGAGTGCTTTGCGTGCCCACCACCGGCAACGCGACCATGCGTTCCAGGTCCACGCTGGTGATGGAGTTGATGGTGTTGATCAACGACACCGCGTCCGCGCCCCCACGATACGCCGCCCGCGCCGCCACGCGGATGTCGGTGATATTCGGCGTGAGCTTGACGATCACCGGCAGTGAGCAATACGTCTTGCACCAGCGAGTCACCTGTTCCACATATTCCGGCACCTGGCCCACCGCCGCGCCCATGCCGCGTTCGGGCATGCCGTGGGGGCAACCGAAGTTAAGTTCGATACCGTCGCAGCCGGTGGCTTCCACCAGCGGCAGGATGTTTTTCCAGGACTCCTCCACGCATGGCACCATCAGCGACACGATCAGCGCGCGGTCGGGCCAATCCTTTTTCACCTGGGTGATTTCCCGCAGGTTGATCTCCAGCGAGCGGTCGGTGATCAGCTCGATATTGTTGATGCCCAGCACTTCACGGTTGGCGCCGTAATGCGCCGAGTAGCGTGACGACACGTTGACCGCTGCCGGATCTTCGCCCAGGGTTTTCCACACCACGCCGCCCCAGCCGGCTTCGAAGGCGCGCACCACGTTGTAGGCCTTGTCGGTGGGCGGCGCGGAGGCCAGCCAGAACGGGTTGGGGGCTTTGATGCCGGCAAATACAATCGAGAGATCGGCCATTACGCAGCCTCCACATTCAGCATGAGTTGGGCGTGCATGGCCTCGGCGGCCAGCTTGCCGTGTTGCACCGCCTGCACGGTGAGGTCCTGGCCGAGGCTGACGCAATCGCCACCCGCGTACACACCGGGAATGCTGGTGCGCAGCTGTTCATCGACGAAGATCCGCTCACCGACACGCTGCAGTTGCTGGGCCAGCGGATCGTGCAGTGCCGTGTTATCGAAGCCCTGGCCGATGGCCTTGAAGATCGCATCGGCCGCCAGTTCGAAGGTTTCGCCGGTCGGGTGCAAACGGCCGTTTTCCATGCGTGTGCGCAAGAAGCGCATGCCACGCACATGGCCCTGATCGTCCAGCAGCACTGCTTCCGGCTGGGCCCAGGTCAGCAGGCGCACCTGGTTGGCCTTGGCGATATCCTGTTCGTGATGAGTGGCGCCCATGTCTGCCAAGCCACGGCGGTACACAAGGTTGACATCGCGAGCACCGAGACGGGCCATCTGCACGGCCATGTCGATGGCGGTGTTGCCGGCGCCGAGCACGATGCAGCGATCGGCCAGGGGCAGTTGGGTCAGGTCGTCGGCCTGGCGCAGTTCGCGGATGTAGTCGGTGGCGGCAAGCAGGCCGGGGGCGTCCTCAAAGGGCAGGCCGAGTTGTTTGCTGGCGGCCAGGCCGAGGCCGAGGAACACTGAGTCGAATTGCTGGTGCAGTTCACTCAGCGTGAGGTTGTCTCCCAGACGCTGGCCGTGGCGAATCTCGATGCCACCGATCTGCAGGAGGAAATCCAACTCCTTCTGCGCGAAGTCATCCACCAGCTTGTACTTGGCGATCCCGTATTCATTCAGGCCACCGGCTTTTTCCCGGGCTTCGAAAATCACCACGTCATGGCCGTGCAAGGCGCTGCGGTGGGCACAGGCCAGCCCCGCAGGCCCGGCGCCGACCACGGCGATGCGCTTGCCGGTAGCGGCGGCACGCTGGAAGGGGTGTTCGCTGAAGTGTGCATTGTCGACGGCATAACGTTGCAACAGGCCAATAAGCACTGGGGCGCATTCTTCGGCGTTGTTACGCACGCACGCTTGCTGGCACAGAATTTCGGTGGGGCATACCCTGGCGCAACTGCCGCCAAGGATGTTGGCCGAGAGGATTTTTTGCGCGGCGCCTTGCACGTTTTCGGTGTGGATGTTGCGGATGAACGACGGGATGTCGATCTCGCTGGGGCATGCATTCACGCACGGCGCGTCGTAGCAATACAGGCAGCGCGAGGCTTCCAGTTGGGCTTGCCGGGCGTTGAGCGGTGGCGCCAGGTCGGTGAAATGGCTGGCGAGCGTCGGTCCATCCTCAGCGGGATGGGGGAGGTGGGTCAGGGTCTGGATCACGGTGTTGGCCTCACGGTTATTGAGGTGCTGCCTCTGATGGGCATTGGTTTTTGTGTTGCCTGTACTGGCCTCTTCGGCGGCTTCAGCGTTTCACAGCCACTGGCTTGGAATGCGCAGCCCGCTTGCTCAACTGCTCAAACACCGGCGGATACGTCGGCCGTTCCACATACCGCCCGGCACCGCGCTCGGCACGCAGGTCGCCATCGGCCCAGACCAACTTGCCCTGGCTGATGGTGTGGCTCGGCACGCCGCGCACGGTCTTGCCTTCGAAGATGTTGAAGTCGACTTTCTGGTGGTGGGTCTTGGCGGAAATGGTCCGAGTACCCTCGGGATCCCACAGCACCAGATCGGCATCGGCACCCACGCGGATCGCGCCTTTGCGCGGGTAGAGGTTGAAGATCTTCGCGGTGTTGGTGGAGGTCAGCGCGACAAACTCCTGCATCGACAGGCGCCCGGTGTTAACCCCTTCATCCCACAGCAGCGCCATGCGGTCTTCGATGCCGGCGGTGCCGTTGGGGATCTTGCTGAAGTCGTCACGGCCAGCGGCTTTCTGCTCGGCGCAGAAGCAGCAGTGATCGGTGGCGGTGGTGTGTAGGTTGCCGGATTGCAGGCCATGCCACAGTGCTTCCTGATGCCCGCGTGGACGGAACGGCGGGCTCATCACGTAACCGGCGGCGGTTTGCCAGTCCGGATGCTGGTAGACGCTGTCGTCCAGCAACAGGTGGCCGGCCAGGACTTCGCCGTAGACCGGCTGGCCTTTGCTGCGGGCGTAGGTGATTTCATCCAACGCTTCCTGGGTGGACACATGCACCAAGTAGAGCGGCGTGCCGATGGTCTCGGCGATGCGAATGGCGCGGCTGGCCGCTTCGCCCTCGACTTGTGAAGGGCGCGACAGCGGATGCGCCTCGGGCCCGGTAATGCCTTGGGCCATCAGCTTGCGTTGCAGGTGGTACACCAGCTCGCCGTTTTCCGCGTGCACGGTGGGCACCGCGCCCAGTTCCAGGCAGCGTTCGAAACTGGCGACGAGGGTGTCGTCCGCCGCCATGATCGCGTTCTTGTAGGCCATGAAATGCTTGAAGCTGTTGATGCCGTGGTGGCTGACCAGTTCGGCCATTTCCTCACGCACCTGTTCGCTCCACCAGGTGATCGCCACGTGGAAGCCGTAGTCCGAGGCGGATTTTTCCGCCCAGCCACGCCACTGGTGAAACGCGTCTAACAGGGATTGCTGTGGGTTGGGAATCACAAAGTCGATGATCGACGTGGTGCCGCCTGCCAGGCCGGCCGCCGTGCCACTGAAAAAGTCTTCACTGGCCACGGTGCCCATGAAGGGCAGTTGCATATGGGTATGGGGGTCGATGCCGCCAGGCATCAGGTATTGGCCGCTGCCATCGAGTATTTCAGTGCCGGCGGGAATATCCAGATTCGTACCAATAGCCCGGATTAGACCGCCTGCGCATAACACATCGGCGCGGTAACTTTCATCATGGGTAATAACGGTGGCGCCACGGATCAACAGCGACATGTCGAGTTCCTCACAGGCTTGACCGGCTTGTGCCAGTTCTAAGTGTTGTAATGCTGCTTGCCGATGGTCAGTTAATTCCTGTCATCGGTGACAGGAATAGAAACTAGCCCGAGTTTTTAGATTGGGCAAGAAGATTTTTCATAAGCTTATATCTTGATTAACTATCTGATTTATATGAATAAAAATAGAAAATCACCAAAATGTAGCGTGCTATCACCATTTTGACGCACTTGACAGGTTCTTAAATTGAGCAACATTTCTTATTGCAAATCAGACGCTTGAGACTTGCCTCTTGACGGGACAGGGAAATAAAAATAATTGTGTTGCACCAGATTGAGTCCTGACAGTTCGGGCAACTTCCACGTTATCTAGCCTGAGTAACGTGGCAAGTACCGAAGGCTCACTCGGAAAGCTGATAAACATCAGCGAGTTATATAAGCGGTGCGGGTGCGGTAACGGTTGTCGGCACGGATATTGAGTGCAGTGGCGGCTGGCCGGGCCCGTGATGTCATGTTGTTTACGAGGTACTCCGGCCACCGGCACACACCGTGCAGGTGAGCAAAAATAATTCGAAAAAACCGTGGAGCGGCCATGCAACAGAACAGATCGCAAGTCATTGAGCGCAACGGCCTGTACGAACTCGACGCCGGCCCCGACGTCCTCGACAGTCCGCGCTACAACCACGACATGGCACCGACCAAGGTGCACGAACGCACCTGGAACAAGTGGCACATCACCGCGCTGTGGGTCGGCATGTCCATCTGCGTGCCCACCTACACCTTGGGCGGGGTGCTCACCGCGTATTTCGGTTTGTCGGTGGGCGAGGCGCTGATGGCGATCCTGCTGGCGAACATCGTGGTGTTGATCCCGCTCACGCTTAACGCCTTCCCTGGCACCAAGTACGGCATACCGTTTCCGGTGCTGCTGCGCTCATCGTTCGGCATCCTGGGTTCCAACGTGCCGTGCCTGATTCGTGCGCTGGTGGCCTGTGGCTGGTTTGGTATCCAGACGATGTTTGGTGGGCTGGCGATCCACCTGTTCCTCGGCTCGATTTTCGAGGGTTGGAAGTCCCTCGGCGGCACCGGTGAAGTGATCGGCTTCATGATTTTCTGGTGCCTGAACCTATGGGTGGTGCTGCGTGGCGCCGAGTCGATCAAGCGGCTGGAGACCCTGTCGGCGCCGTTGCTGGTGGCGGTGGGCATTGGCCTGCTGGTGTGGGCGATGCCCAATGTATCCATCAGTGAGTTGATGGCGATCCCGCCGAAACGCCCGGAAGGCGCGAGCCTCACCGGTTACTTCATGGCCGGCCTCACGGCGATGGTGGGTTTCTGGGCGACCCTATCGCTGAATATCCCGGACTTCAGCCGTTACGCCAACAGCCAGAAGGACCAGATTCTCGGGCAGATCTTCGGCCTGCCGCTGACCATGTTCCTGTTCGCCGCCCTCGGCGTGATCATGACCGCTGCGTCGGTGAAACTGGTGGGTGTCAGCGTGTCCGACCCGGTGACCCTGATCGGGCATATCCAGAGCCCGGTGTGGGTGGCCATTGCGATGGCGCTGATCATCATCGCCACCTTGTCCACCAACACGGCGGCGAACATTGTGTCGCCTACCAATGACTTCCAGAACATCGCGCCCAAGCTGATCAACCGCACCACGGCAGTGATCCTGACCGGCCTGGTGGGGCTGGCGCTGATGGGGCATGAGTTGCTGAAAAAGCTCGGCCTGATCGTATCCGACGTGAGCCTGGAAACCGTGTATTCCAACTGGTTGCTGGGCTATTCAAGCCTGCTGGGGCCCATTGCCGGGATCATGGTGGTGGACTACTTCATCACCCGCAAACAACAACTCGACCTGGCCGGCCTGTACCGCGACGACGTGTACCCGGCATGGAACTGGAGCGGTTTCATCGCGTTCGGTGTGCCGGTGGTGCTGACCCTGCTGTCCCTGGGCAGCGATGCGTTCAGCTGGTTCTACAGCTACGGCTGGTTTACCGGTTCGGCGTTGGGCGGCCTGTTGTACTACGGCCTGAATGCCAAGCGCGGGGCCAGCCCGGTTGCCGTCAATCCATAAGAAAAAACCAGCCTGAGGAGATCACTCATGAACGCTGCCCTCGACGTCCTGCAAATCAACCGCGACCGCCTGTGGCAGTCGCTGATGGACCTGGCCAAGCTCGGCGCCACGCCCAAGGGCGGTGTGTGTCGCCTGGCCCTCACCGACCTGGATCGCAAAGCCCGCGACCTGTTCGTGCAGTGGTGCGAAGAGGCCGGCTGCACGGTGACCGTGGATGGCATCGGCAACATCTTCGCCCGTCGTCCGGGGCGTAATCCGAACCTGCCACCGGTGATGACCGGCAGCCACATCGACACCCAGCCCACCGGCGGCAAGTTCGACGGTTGCTTCGGCGTGCTGGCGGGTGTGGAAGTACTGCGCACCCTCAACGACCTGAACGTAGAAACCGAGGCACCGTTGGAAGTGGTGGTGTGGACCAACGAAGAGGGCTCGCGTTTTCCGCCGTGCATGATGGGCTCGGGCGTGTTCGCCGAGAAGTTCACCCTCGCCGATACCTTGGCCAAGGTCGATGCGGACGGCGTCAGCGTGGGCGATGCGCTGAACGCGATTGGCTACGCGGGCGCGCGGCCGGTCAGCGGGCATAAGGTGGGCGCCTATTTCGAGGCGCATATCGAACAGGGACCGATTCTTGAGGATGAGAAAAAAACCATCGGCGTGGTGCTGGGCGCCCTCGGGCAAAAGTGGTTCGACCTGAAACTGCGCGGCGTCGAGGCCCATGCAGGGCCGACGCCGATGCACCTGCGCAAGGATGCCCTGGTGGGCGCCGCGGCGGTGGTGGCGGCGGTGAATGCGGCGGCGCTCGGGCATCAACCCCATGCCTGCGGCACCGTCGGTTGCCTGCAGGCTTACCCCGGCTCGCGTAATGTGATTCCCGGTGAAGTGCGCATGACCCTGGACTTCCGTCATCTCGAGCCGGCGCGCCTGGACTCGATGATTGCCCAGGTGCGCAAGGTGATTGAAGACACCTGTGCCAAGCATGGCTTGAGCTTCGAGATGGAACCCACGGCCGATTTTCCGCCGCTGTATTTCGACAAGGGCTGTGTGGACGCAGTGCGGGAGGCCGCCAATAGCCTGGGCTTGTCGAACATGGACATCGTCAGTGGGGCAGGGCATGACGCGATCTTCGTGGCCGAACTGGGCCCGGCGGGCATGATTTTTGTGCCCTGCGAGGGCGGCATCAGCCACAACGAAATCGAAAACGCCGCCCCGGATGACCTGGCGGCGGGATGTGCGGTGCTGCTAAAGGCGATGGTCGCTGCTTCTGCGGCCATCGCCAGCGGTAAGCTGGCGGCCTGAGTGGCGCTTGCTAGGCCAGTTCGGTGGCGGTGTTTTTCACCACCGCCAACTCCGGATGCGCCACCAACTTATCGATGTGCAACTCATCATTGTTCAACCAGGTCTCCGTCAGCACCCGGTAATGCTCCATGTCCCGGCAGCGCATGCGCAGGCTGTAGTCAAACGGGCCGCTGATCAACTGGCATTCGAACACCTGCGGGCAAGCCTTGACGCAGGCTTCGAAGGCTTTTTGCGCCGAGCGCCCGCTCTGGTTGGACAAGGCCACCAGCACCAGCAACGACAGGCCTGGCGAAACCATCTGCACATCGATGATCGCCCCATACCCACGGATCACCCCGCGCCGCTCCAGCTTGCGCACCCGTTCCAGGCAGGGCCTGGGCGTGAGGTGCACCAGTGACGAGAGCTTTTCGTAGGTGATACGCCCTTGATGGCGCAGCACTTCGATGATGGCTTCATCGATGCGGTCCAGCGCGGGGGAGGAATGGGGTCCGTTGGCCTTGGTATCCATGGGTTTCACTTCAAACGGTTGAGAAAAAATGGCGGCAAACGTTTCGCGTTTGCCTGACCCGTCACATGGTACGGCCTTCCTCCGTCAACGTCTGTATGCGGTTGAGGGCTTGCAGCATGCATCAGGCGCGTTTTTTCTGTTGCGCGCGAGGCTGTTGCGCCAAGCGGGCGAACAGGTCTTTCGGGTCGGCCAGGTCCGGCACCAACTCAAGATCGCTGCCTACCTCCAGCGCCTTGGCCACGTCCAGCACGTAGCGCAGGGCCGAGTAGTCTTCGATGGCAAAACCCACCGAATCGAACAGGGTGACCTGGTGCGCATTTTCGCGGCCGGGCTGCTGGCCGTTGATCACTTGCCACAGTTCGGTGACTGGCGAATCTTCCGGCATGTGCTGAATTTCACCTTCGATGCGGCTTTGCGGCTCGTACTCGACGATCACTCGGGCGCGCTCGACGATACGTCGGTCCAGCTCGGTCTTGCCGGGGCAGTCGCCGCCGACGGCGTTGAGGTGCATACCGGGCTCGATCATCTCGTCCGTCAGGATGGTGGCGTAGGCCTTGTCGGCCGTGACGGTGGTGACGATGTCCGCGCCTTTCACCGCTTCAGCTACGCTGGCGGCCAGGATCACCTTGATCGCCGGGAACGCCTTGAGGTTGGCCGCCAGCTTGGCGCTGGCCTTGGCGTCGATATCGAACAGGCGGATCTCGTTGATGCCGAGCATGGCGTGGAAGGCCAGGGCCTGGAATTCGCTCTGCGAGCCGTTGCCGATCAGCGCCATGCTGCGGCTGTTGTCGCGGGCGAGGTAGCGGGCGACCAGGGCCGAGGTGGCTGCGGTGCGAATCGCGGTGGTCAGGGTCATTTCCGCCAACAGGACCGGTTTACCGGTGTCGACATCGCCCAGGGCGCCGAAGGCCATGACGGTGAGCATGCCGGCCAGGGTGTTTTTCGGGTGGCCGTTGACGTATTTGAACGCGTACAGCGAGGCGTCGGACACCGGCATCAGCTCGATCACACCGTCTGGCGAGTGGTTGGCCAGGCGCGCGCATTTTTCGAAGTCCTGCCAGCGCAGGTAGTCGGCACGGATGTACTCGGCCATTTCGGTGATGCAGGTTTGCACACCTTTTTGCGAGACCAGGTAGCAGAGGTCGTTGACGTCGATGTAGCGGGTCATATGAGGCTCCTTGTTATTCGAGGGCGCGGTCAGCGTTTTCTGCTGCGCGTGAGGCGGCACGGCAGGCAGGTGCAGTCGGGTTATTGTGTGGGTTATCTGCGGATTATCCCGGCTGAAACGGAGGGATAGCTCAGCCGGGAAAGCTGAAAAGTACGGTCGGTCAGCCGAATCGGCTGTGGAGGTGACAGGTGATCTAAATGGGGGGGCTGGCTCGCTCCCACATTGGTATTGTGGGGTCAGATTTAGCACCGTCAGTCTGGAGGAATCATGTCTACCGCCGTTCGTCTTGCCCAGGCAGCCGATGCCGAAGGGATCAGCCAGGTCATCCTGGCAGCCTTGCACAGCAGCAATGCGCGGGATTACCCGGCGGATGTGATTGCGCGGGTGGCGCGTAACTTCACCCCGGATGCGGTGTTGGCCTTGCTCAAGCGCCGCCTGGTGCTGGTGGCCATTCAAGATCAAGTGATCGTCGCCACCGCCGCCCTCGACGGTAATGTGGTGCGCTCGGTGTTCGTCAACCCGGCGCTGCAAGGGCAAGGCATTGGCCGGCTGCTAATGATCGAGATCGAGTTGCGCGCCCGTGAGGCCGGGGTGACGGTATTGAGCGTGCCGTCATCACTGACCGCCGAGCCGTTCTACACCAAGCTGGGGTTTAACACCGTGCGTGATGTCTACCACGGCAATGAACGTACGTTGGTGATGGAAAAGGCGCTGCTGTCCCGGCATCCCATCGGACCGTATCGCGACCGTCAGCATCGGACGCAAGTGGTTGCGTTATGGCAGCAGGCCTTTGGTTATGACACTGCCCATAACGTACCCACCCTGGCGATCGATAAGAAGCTGGCCGTCAACGATGGGTTGTTCTTCGTGGCCACGGATAAGAAGACGGTGATCGGAACGATTCTGGCCGGCTACGACGGCCACCGTGGCTGGCTGTATTCGGTGGCGGTGCACGCCGACTATCGGCGCCATGGCTTGGGGTCTTCACTGGTGCGTCATGCGGAACAGGCATTGACCGCCTTGGGTTGCATGAAGATCAACCTGCAGATCACTGGCGGCAATGATGCGGTGGTGGGGTTCTACGAGGCGTTGGGGTATGGGGTGGAGCCGAGGATCAGCATGGGCAAGAAGATCACGGTGAATATCCCGGAGCAATAAAAAACCCGCCATCTGGCGGGTTTTTTCCGGGTTGCTTAGACCTTGACGATCCAGCCTTGCGGCGCTTCAACGTCACCGGTCTGCACACCGGTCAGCTCTTTGTAGAGCTTCTGGGTGATCGGGCCGACTTCGGTCTCGCTGTGGAACACGTGCAGCTTACCGTTGTACTGGATGCCGCCGATCGGCGAGATCACCGCAGCCGTACCGCAGGCGCCGGCTTCCTTGAACTGGTCCAGTTTGTCGATGAACACTTCGCCCTCGACCACGTCCAGGCCCAGGCGGGTCTTGGCCAGTTCGATCAGCGACAGGCGGGTGATGCCTGGCAGCACCGAAGGCGACTTCGGCGTGATGAACTGGTTGTCGTGGGTGATCCCGAAGAAGTTGGCCGAGCCGACTTCTTCGATTTTCGAATGGGTCATCGGGTCCAGGTAGATCGCGTCGGCAAAACCGGCTTTCTTCGCTTCGGAACCGGGCATCAGGCTGGCGGCGTAGTTGCCACCGACCTTGGCGGCACCGGTGCCTTGTGGCGCGGCGCGGTCGAAGGTGGAGATCTGGAAATTGTGCGGCACCAGGCCGCCTTTGAAGTAGGCGCCGACCGGGATGCAGAACACGGAGAAGATAAACTCCGGCGCGGTACGCACGCCGATGTTGTCACCGGTGCCGATCACGAACGGGCGCAGGTACAGCGCGCCGCCGCTGCCGTACGGCGGGATGAAATGTTCGTTGGCCTTGACCACTTGTTTGCAGGCGTCGATGAACACGTCGGTCGGCACATGCGGCATCAGCAGGCGTGCGCAGCTGCGTTGCATACGGGCGGCGTTCTGGTCCGGGCGGAACAGGTTGATCGAACCGTCCTTGCAGCGGTAGGCCTTGAGGCCTTCAAAGCATTGCTGGCCGTAGTGCAGGGCGGTGGAGCCCTCGCTGATGTGCAGCACGTTGTCGTCGGTCAGGGTGCCTTCTTGCCATTCGCCGTTTTTCCAGACCTGGAGAAACCGCTTGTCGGTCTTGATGTAGTCAAAACCCAGCTTGTCCCAATTGATGCTTTCGTTACCCATGACACCCTCTATCGTTGGTCAAGTCGGTTTTTTTCTGGATGGGCGCAACAATACTTCATTAGCCGGTGCCTTAGCACCCCCTTCAAAGGTGCAACGCATGCCCCAGCGCCCGCAGCGCGGCTTCCTGCACCGCTTCACCAAGGGTCGGATGAGCGTGGATGGTGCCCGCCACGTCCTCCAGGCGCGAACCCATTTCCAGGCTCAGGCCAAAGGCGGTGGACAGCTCGGAGACACCCACCCCCACGGCCTGCCAGCCGACGATCAGGTGGTTGTCACGCCGCGCCACCACCCGTACGAAGCCGGTTTTCGACTCCAGGGTCATCGCCCGGCCATTGGCCGCGAACGGGAAGCTTGAGACGATGCAGTCCAATCCGGCGGCCTTGGCTTCGTCCGGGGTCTTGCCGACCACCACCAGTTCCGGGTCGGTGAAGCACACCGCCGGGATCGCGGCCGGGTTGAATCGCGGGACTTGCCGCTGATCAGTTCGGCGACCATTTCGCCCTGGGCCATGGCGCGGTGCGCGAGCATTGGCTCGCCACTCAGGTCGCCGATGGCATACACGTTGCGCATGCTGGTCTGGCAGCGGCTGTCGATTTTGATCGCCGAGCCGTTCATCTCCAGGTTCAACGCTTCAAGGTTCCAACCCTGGGTGTTGGGTTTGCGACCGACGGCGACCAGCACCTGGTCGGTTGCCAACGACAGGGTGTCGCCATTCGGGTCGCGTACTTGCAGGCTGCCATCGGCAAAACCGGTGACGCTGTGCTTGAGGTACAGCTTCACGCCCAGTTGCTTGAGCGATTCGTTCACCGGCTGCGTCAGCTCCGCGTCATAGGCCGGCAGGATCCTATCCTGCGCCTCGACCACACTGACCTCGGCGCCGAGCTTACGGTAGGCGATGCCCAGTTCCAGGCCGATATAACCGCCGCCTACCACGATCAGGCGCTTGGGCACGCTTTTCGGTGCAAGGGCTTCGGTGGAGGAGATGATCGGCCCGCCAATCGGCAGCATCGGCAGGTTGACGCTTTTCGATCCGGTGGCCAGCAGCAAGTGCTCGCACCGGATGCGCTGGTCGCCGACGTCAACGGTCTTGCCGTCCACCACCTCGGCCCAACCGTGGATCACCTGCACCTTGTGCTTCTTCAGCAAGGCGGCGACGCCCGTGGTCAGGCGATCGACGATGCCATCTTTCCATTCCACGCTTTTGCGGATATCCAGGGTCGGCACATCCACTTCAATGCCCAGTTGCGAACCCTGGCTGTGGTGGATGGTTTGCTGGAACTGCTCGGCCACATGGATCAACGCCTTGGACGGAATGCAGCCGATATTCAGGCAGGTGCCGCCGAGCGCCTGGCCTTCCACCAGAAGGGTCGGGATGCCCAACTGGCCGGCACGGATCGCCGCCACATAACCGCCAGGGCCGCCGCCGATAATCAGCAGCGTGGTATTCAATGTCTGCGTCATGCCTTACTCCAGGAACAGGCTGGCGGGTTGTTCGAGCAGGCCGCGAATGGCCTGGATGAATTGCGCCGCGTCCATGCCATCGATCACGCGGTGATCGAAGGAGCTGGAGAGGTTCATCATCTTGCGCACCACGATCTGGCCCTTGATCACCATCGGCCGTTCAACGATGCGGTTGACGCCCACGATGGCCACTTCCGGCAGGTTCAGCACCGGCGTGCTGACGATGCCGCCCAAGGCACCCAGGCTGGTCAGGGTGATCGTCGAGCCCGACAGCTCGTCGCGGCTCGCCTTGCCATTGCGTGCAGCCGTGGCCAAGCGCGCGATTTCTTCGGCATTGCCCCACAGGCTACGGGCTTCAGCGTGACGCACCACCGGCACCATCAGGCCAACGTCGCTCTGGGTGGCGACGCCCACATGCACCGCACCGAGGCGGGTGATGACCTGGGCTTCGTCGTCGTAGCGCGCGTTGATCTGCGGGAAGTCACGCAGTGCCACGACCATGGCGCGCACGATGAACGGCAGCAGCGTTAGCTTGCCGCGCGTGGCGCCGTGTTTCTCGTTGAGGTGCACGCGCAGCTCGTCGAGGGCGGTGACGTCGATCTCTTCCACATAGCTGAAATGCGCAGCGCGCCGGGTGGCGTCCTGCATGCGCTGGGCGATCTTGCGGCGCATGCCGATCACCGGGATCTGTTCTTCGGTGTGGCGTTCGGCATAGGGGTTGGCAGCGGTTTTGTTTTGCGTCTGACCCTGGAGCAAGTAAGCCTCCAAGTCTTCGTGCAGAATCCGGCCCGCCGGGCCAGAGCCCTGCACCAGGCGCAGTTGAATCCCGGCGTCCAGTGCGTGTTTACGCACGGCCGGGGAGGCCAATGGGCGTTCGTCGGCTTCACGTGCCACAGGCGCCTGGGCTGCGATAACCGGTGCCGGTTTGCGTTCAACCGCCACCGGCGCAGGCTTGGCCTCAACCACAGGCGCGGCCTTCGGCGCTTCCTTCACGGCGGGCGCTTCCTTGGCGTTGCCCGCGCCTTCCACTTCAATGCTGATCAGAATACTGCCCACGGCCATGACTTCGCCCGGCTCACCGCCGAGTGAAATCACCTTGCCGTGTACCGGCGAAGGAATATCCACCATCGCCTTGTCGGTCATCACATCCGCCAGCACCTGGTCTTCCACGACCATGTCGCCGACCTTCACATGCCACACCGACAGTTCAACTTCCGCGATGCCTTCGCCAATGTCCGGCATCTTGATTACGTGCGTGCCCATTCAGACCTCCATGACCCGTTTCAACGCCGCGCCCACTCGGGATGGCCCTGGGAAATACGCCCACTCTTGCGCGTGCGGGTAGGGGGTGTCCCAACCGGTGACGCGTTCGATCGGCGCTTCCAGGTGGTGGAAGCAATGCTCTTGCACCAGCGACACCAACTCGGCACCAAAGCCGCAGGTGCGGGTGGCTTCATGCACCACTACGCAACGGCCAGTCTTCTTCACGGATTTGACGATGGTTTCCAGGTCCAGCGGCCACAGGCTGCGCAGGTCGATGACCTCGGCGTCAATGCCGGTTTCTTCGGCGGCAACTTGCGACACATACACGGTGGTGCCGTAGGTCAGCACCGTCACGGCCGAACCCGGGCGCACGATGGCGGCCACGTCCAGCGGCACGGTGTAATAACCGTCCGGTACTTGGGCTTGAGGGTGTTTCGACCACGGGGTCACCGGGCGGTCGTGATGGCCATCGAATGGGCCGTTGTACAGGCGTTTGGGCTCGAGGAAGATCACCGGGTCATCGTTTTCGATGGAGGCGATCAGCAAACCTTTGGCGTCGTAAGGGTTGGACGGCATCACCGTGCGCAACCCGCAGACCTGGGTGAACACCGCTTCGATACTCTGGCTGTGAGTCTGGCCGCCGTAGATGCCACCGCCGCACGGCATGCGCATGGTCAGTGGCGCGGTGAACTGGCCGGCCGAGCGATAACGCAGGCGCGCGGCTTCGGAGATGATCTGGTCGGTGGCGGGGTAGACGTAGTCGGCGAACTGGATTTCGGCCACCGGGCGCAGGCCATAGGCACCCATGCCCACGGCGACGCCGATGATGCCGCTTTCGGAAATCGGCGCGTCAAACACCCGCGAGCTGCCGTACTTGGTCTGCAAGCCTTCGGTGCAACGGAACACGCCGCCGAAATAACCGACGTCCTGGCCGAACACCACCACGTTGTCGTCACGTTCGAGCATCACATCCATGGCCGAGCGCAGGGCCTGGATCATGGTCATGGTGGTGGTGGTCATGGCGGTTTCCACTTCAATGCTGTTGTTGTGATCGTTCATGTCAGACCCCCAACTCTTGGCGCTGGCGCTTCAAATGCTCCGGCATCTCTTTGTAGACGTCTTCGAACATGGTCGCGGCGCTTGGAATCTGGCCACCGGCCAGGGTGCCGTACTGTTCGGCTTCTTTCTGGGCCTTGACCACTTCGGCTTCAAGTTCTGCGCTGACCGCCGCGTGTTCCTCTTCGGACCACTGGCCAATCTTGATCAGGTGCTGCTTGAGGCGGGCAATCGGGTCGCCCAGGGGGAAGTGGCTCCAGTCGTCGGCGGGACGGTATTTCGACGGATCATCCGAAGTGGAATGCGGGCCGGCGCGGTAGGTAACCCATTCGATCAGCGTTGGCCCGAGGTTGCGGCGCGCACGCTCGGCCGCCCAGGCGGAGGCGGCGTACACCGCGATAAAGTCGTTGCCGTCTACGCGCAGGGAGGCGATGCCGCAACCGACGCCGCGTCCGGCGAAGGTCGTGGCTTCACCGCCGGCAATCGCCTGGAAGGTGGAGATGGCCCACTGGTTGTTGACCACGTTGAGGATCACTGGCGCACGGTAAACGTGGGCGAAGGTGAGGGCGGTGTGGAAGTCCGATTCGGCGGTGGCGCCGTCGCCGATCCAGGCCGAGGCAATCTTGGTATCGCCCTTGATCGCGGAGGCCATGCCCCAGCCCACGCCCTGTACGAATTGGGTGGCGAGGTTGCCGGAAATGGTGAAGAAACCGGCGTCTTTCACCGAGTACATGATCGGCAACTGGCGGCCCTTGAGCGGATCACGCTCGTTGGACAGCAGTTGGCAGATCAGGTCCACCAGCGGCACTTCGCGGGCCATCAGGATGCTTTGCTGGCGGTAGGTGGGGAAGCACATGTCGTCGATGTTCAAGGCCAGGGCCTGGGCGCTGCCGATGGCTTCTTCGCCAAGGCTTTGCATGTAGAACGACATTTTTTTCTGACGTTGGGCGACCACCATGCGGTTGTCGAAAATGCGCGTCTTGAGCATGGCGCGCATGCCTTTGCGCAGGATCTCGACCGGGACGCCTTCGGCCCACGGGCCGAGGGCCTGGCCCTGGTCGTCGAGCACGCGGATCAGGCCCTTGGCCAGGTCGGCGGTGTCGGCGGGTTCTACGTCGATGGCGGGTTTGCGCACTAGACCTGCGTCAGTCAGGCGCAGGTAGGTGAAGTCGGTCTTGCAGCCTGGGCGGCCCGAGGGTTCAGGGACGTGCAGGCGCAGTGGTTCATACTGCTGGGTCATGGCTTTCTACGCTCTATCTTGTGAATTTCTTGTAGTGGGCGCGCTAGCTGACAGTCAGCCTCCGGATAGGAGAAATCTTGTCCTACAACAATCATAGGCGGGGCGTAGAAGAATATTTATCTGTGTTTCATTGCGCTCAGGATCATTTGCGGATAAAAAAACTGCATAAACATAATAAACAGGTGATTTTGTCTCATGCGCAAACTGGACCGTACCGATATCGGCATTCTCAACGCCCTGCAGGAGAACGCCCGCATCACCAACGCCGACCTGGCCCGCTCGGTGAACCTGTCGCCCACGCCGTGTTTCAACCGGGTGAAAGCGATGGAAGAGTTGGGCTTGATCCGTGACCAGGTCACGCTGCTCGACGCTGATTTGCTGGGGCTGCACGTCAACGTGTTCATCCACGTGAGCCTGGAAAAGCAGAATGAACTGGCATTGCAGCAGTTCGAAGGCGCGATCTCCGACCGGCCTGAGGTGATGGAGTGTTACCTGATGGCCGGCGACCCGGACTACCTGATCCGGGTGCTGGTGCCGACGATCCAGTCGCTGGAGCGCTTCATGATGGACTTTTTGACCAAGGTGCCGGGCGTGGCCAATATCCGCTCCAGCTTCGCCCTTAAGCAAGTGCGCTATAAAACCGCGTTGCCGCTACCGGCCAACGGCATCAACCTGGGTTAGAGGCGGTTGACCGGAATCTTCAGGTACACCACCCCGTTATCCTCCGCCGGCGGCATATTCCCCGCCCGCACATTCACCTGGATCGCCGGCAGCAACAGCGTCGGCATCCCCAGTCCTGCGTCGCGCGTGGTGCGCATCTCGACAAACGTGGCTTCATCCACGCCGTCATGCACATGGATATTCCCGGCGCGCTGCTCGGCTACCGTGGTCCGGCATTTTGCCTCACGGCCTTCGGGCGGGTAGTCGTGGCAGACGTACAGTTCGGTTTCCAACGCAAAGGCCAGCAACTTGCGCATCGACGCATACAACTGCCGCGCATCGCCGCCGGGGAAATCACAGCGCGCCGTGCCGACATCCGGCATGAAAAGCGTGTCGCCCACCAAGATCAACCGGTCGTCGATCAGGTAGGCCATGTCCGCCGGGGTATGCCCAGGTACATGCAGGGCCTGGGCCTTGATCGTGCCGATGTGAAACACCTCATCCGGCGCAAACAGATGATCGAACTGCGAGCCATCCACGCGAAATTCCGGCTCCAGGTTGAACAGGTTCTTGAACACGCCCTGTACTTTGCTGATGGACTGCCCGATGGCGATCTTGCCGCCCAAGGTGCGGCGCAGATAAGGCGCGGCGGACAAGTGATCAGCGTGGGCGTGGGTTTCCAGCAACCATTGCACCTGCAAGCTGTGCTCGCGCACGAAGGCGATGACCTTGTCGGCCTGCCGCGTGTCGGTGCGCCCCGAGGCCGGGTCGTAGTTGAGCACTGAATCGACGATGGCGCAGGGGCCGCCATCGGCTTCATAAACGACGTAGGTGTAGGTCGACGATGCCTCGTCCAGAAAGGCTTGGATCAGCGCTGGCATGGCGGTTGTCCCGGATGAAGAAAAAAGTAGTTACAATCAGTTTACGTTTTCACATAATGTTTTGAGCTTAAGTGACAAAAAGGACCCGAGGCAAATGGAATCTACTCTGAGTGAGGGCGAAGTCGCCCAGTTGCGCGCATCGGCGTCCAAGGCTTGTTCCTTGCTCAAGGCCCTGGCCAATGAGGACCGTTTGTTGATCCTGTGCCAGTTGACCCAAGGCGAGCGCAATGTCGGCGAGCTGGAAGCCCTGACCGGCGTGCGCCAGCCCACGCTGTCACAACAGTTGGGCATTTTGCGCGACGAAGGGTTGGTCGCCACCCGTCGGGAAGGTAAATACATCTTCTACGGGCTGGCCAGCCACGAAGTGATTCAAGTAATGAAGACCCTGTCCGGGCTGTACTGCGGCGCGGTCATAAAAAGCTGGGCGTGACGCCATCCGGCAGCGACCCTTGTGTGCATGTATGACAAAGGCGATAGACCATGACCGACCAACACTGGGGCCCAACCATCAGTGGCGACATCGTAGTCATCGGCGGTGGCTCGGCGGGCATTGGCCTGCTGGCCAGCCTGCTCAAGCGCGACCCGCACCTGAACATCATCCTGATCGAACCGAGCGACCACCACTGCTACCAGCCCGCCTGGACCTTGGTGGGCGGCGGCGCCTATGACCTGAAAAAGACCCGCCGCCCGCTGGCGGATGTATTGCCCAATGGCGTCACCTGGGTGCAGGCCGCCGTCACCGAAGTACTGCCCGACGAGCAGACCCTGATCCTCGACAGCGGCCAGCGTGTCAGTTGGCAAAACCTGATCGTCTGCCCCGGCCTGCGCCTGGCGTGGGAGAAGGTCGAAGGCCTGCAAGACACCCTCGGCAAGCATGGCGTCACGTCCAACTACAGCTACCAGCACGCGGCCTACACCTGGCAGTTGGTGCAGCAACTCAAGGGCGGCAAGGCGATCTTTACCCAGCCGGCCATGCCGATCAAATGCGCGGGCGCGCCGCAAAAGGCCCTGTATTTGTCCTGCGATCACTGGCTCAAGCAGGGCGTGCTGAAAAACATCGACGTCGAATTCAACCTGGCCGGTGCCGCGCTGTTCGGCGTGGCGACCTTCGTGCCGCCGTTGATGAAATACGTGGAGAAGTACAACGCTCGCCTGGCGTTCAACGCCAATCTGGTGAAAGTCGATGGTCCGGCACGCAAGGCCTGGTTCGAAGTGAAGGACGCCGAAGGCACTGCGCGTGTTGAAGAAAAATCCTTCGACCTGCTGCACGTTGTCCCACCGCAAGTCTCCCCGGACTTCATCCGCCAAAGCCCGCTGGCCGACGCCGCCGGCTGGTGCGAAGTGAACCCCCACAGCCTGCAACACCTGCGTTACCCACACATCTTCGGCCTGGGTGATGTGTGCGGCACCACCAACGCCAAGACTGCCGCGGCGGTGCGCAAGCAGATCGTGGTGGTCGCTGAAAACCTGCTGGCCCTGCGCAAACAGGCGCCGCTGCCGCTCAAGTACGATGGCTACGGTTCCTGCCCGCTGACGGTGGAGAAGGGCAAGGTGGTGCTGGCCGAGTTCGGCTACGGCGGCAAGTTGCTGCCGACCTTTCCCCTGGACCCGACCCAGGCGCGGCGTTCGATGTGGTTCCTCAAGGCCACCTTGTTGCCGTGGTTCTACTGGAACGGCATGCTCAAGGGCCGCGAGTGGCTGACCCGCCTGAGCAAGGTGGACTGAATGCTGCTGGCCAGTGTGTTGGGGTTATTGATGGGCCTGGTCATGGGCCTGACCGGTGCGGGCGGCGGCATCCTCGGGGTGCCAGCGCTGGTGTTGGGGTTGGGCCTGAGCATGACCCAGGCCGCGCCGGTGTCGTTGCTCGCCGTCGGTGCGGCAGCAGCCGTGGGAGCGATCGACGGTTTGCGTCATGGCCTGGTGCGTTACCGCGCTGCGCTGCTGATCGCTTTGCTCGGCGCGCTGTTTTCGCCAGTGGGGGTGTTTCTCGCCCACCAATTGCCGGAAGCGCTGCTGATGGGACTGTTCAGTGGCTTGATGGTGTTGGTGGCTTGGCGCATGTTGCAGCGTGAAAAACGTGAAGCTGGGCCGAGTGACCATGGCACGGCGTCCTGGGGCCAGAAGAACTGCATGCTCAATCAGCAGACCGGGCGCTTCGCCTGGACCGCCAAATGCAGCGCGACCCTGGCCGCCCTCGGTGCGGTGACCGGTGCAGTGTCCGGCCTGCTGGGCGTTGGCGGTGGCTTTCTGATCGTGCCGGCGTTCAAGCAACTCACCGATGTGCAGATGCGCGGCATCGTCGCCACGTCCTTGATGGTGATCAGCCTGCTCTCGCTGGTCGGCGTGGCCGGCGCATTCCATGCCGGTGTGCGCATCGAGTCGGTGGGCTGGGTGTTTATCGGCGCAAGCATCGTCGGCATGCTCGCCGGCCGACGCCTGTGCTCGGTGATTCCCGCCCGTATCTTGCAAGTGGGGTTTGCCAGCCTGTGTGTACTGGTGGCGATTGGAATGCTAGTTAACGCCTTGCGCTGAAACTGGGGCGAGGGCGCTTGCTGCGCAGCACCTTCAGCCCTGTTCCAACTGGGCCAGGCGCTCTTCGAGCGCTGCAATGCGCGCTTCCAGTTCTTCGATCCGGTCCGCTGAAACGCCAGCCCCGCGTTCCACGGGGTTGCCTCGCGCCGCGAGGATCGTCTCGATGTCTGCCGGATCGCCCAGCGCATGGGTGTAGCGGTCTTCGCGCTGCCCGGCCTGGCGCGGCACCAGCAACGCCAGCCCGCGTGCGATCAAGCGCTCCAGTTGATGCACCACCTGCTCGGCGTCTTCGAAGTCATGCATGCGTCCGCTGCGGGTCAGCAGCTCATTGACGGTCTGCGGCCCTCGCAAGAACAACAGCCCGGTGAGGATCACCTGGGCCGGCACCAGCTCCAGCGCCTTGTCCACGCGATGTTCCCAGCGATCGGCACGACTGCCCATCACCAGGCGGGTAAAGCCCTGGCCTTCCAGCGCACGCAGGCTCTGACCGACCTGGCCCTGGCTGAGGTTCATGACCGGCTCGCGGCTGGTCTTCTGGTTGCAGGCCAACACCAGGGCATTGAGGGTCAGGGGATAGGTTTCCGGGTTGGTCGCCTGTTTCTCGATCAGGCAGCCCAGGATGCGGATTTCCGTGCTGTTCAGGCGCGGCTCAGGGGTCTCGGTGTCGTGCTCGGCGGTCATCGCGCTTTCCCTATGCAGTGAAGTGCCTAGCGTAAGCCGGAAAAAATAAAAGACAAGCGGTGGGCATGGCTATAATCGCCGCTGGTTCAAACCGTGACATTACCCAGAGACTGCCATGACTATTTCCCTGTACGCCGCCTCCATCCCCGTCTTCAAGCAAATGCTCACCGCCCTGAGCGGTGTGCTGGCCAAGGCCGAAGCCCACGCCACCGCCAAGAACATCGAGCCGAACGCCTTGCTGCAAGCACGTCTGTTCCCGGACATGTTCCAACTGGTGCGCCAGGTGCAGATCGCCGTCGACTTCGCCAAGGGCGTTTCCGCACGCCTGGCCGAGATCGAAGTGCCGAAATATGAAGATACCGAAGTCACCTTTGCCGACCTGCAAGCGCTGATCGCCAAGGTGTTGGCCTTTGTTGACACCATCCAGCCCGAGCAAGTCGACGGCAAGGAAGGCATCGAGATCGTCACTCGCCCAGGTACGCCTAAAGAGAAGCGCTTCAGCGGCCAGTCCTACCTGCTGACCTACGGCCTGCCGCAGTTCTTCTTCCACGTCACCACCGCTTACGCGCTGCTGCGCCACAACGGTGTGGAAGTGGGCAAGCGTGATTACATGGGCGCTTTCTAAGCCTCCAGTCATAAAAAAGCCCGGGGTCGTTCTTCAGTGAACGACCCCGGGCTTTTTTGTGGCGGGCGGTTAAGCCGGCTGCTCTTCCTTGCCCAGGCAAGCGGCAGCGGTGAACAGCACATCGGTGGACGAATTCAGCGCGGTTTCCGCCGAATCCTGCAGCACGCCAATGATGAAACCCACGGCGACGACTTGCATGGCGATCTCGCTGGGAATGCCAAACAGGCTGCACGCCAATGGGATCAATAGCAGCGAACCGCCCGCCACGCCGGAAGCACCGCAGGCGCAGACGGCCGCGACCACGCTGAGCAGCACGGCGGTGGGCAGGTCGACGGAGATACCCAAGGTGTGTACGGCGGCCAGGGTCAACACGGTAATGGTGATCGCGGCGCCGGCCATGTTGATGGTGGCACCGAGCGGGATCGACACCGAGTAGGTGTCCTCATGCAGGCCCAGGCGTTTGCTCAAGGCCAGGTTGACCGGGATGTTCGCCGCCGAACTGCGGGTGAAGAACGCGGTGATCCCACTTTCGCGCAGGCACATCAGCACCAACGGGTAAGGATTGCGGCGCAGTTTCCAGAACACGATGGCCGGGTTGACCACCAGCGCCACGAACAGCATGCAGCCGATCAGCACCACCAATAGGTGGGCGTAGCCGAGCAGGGCGCCGAAGCCGGAAGTGGCCAGGGTCGAGGCTACCAGGCCGAAAATGCCCAGCGGCGCAAAGCGGATCACCACCCGCACGATCAGGGTGACGCCGTTGGACAGGTCGTCGAGCACGGTGCGGGTGGTCTCGCCGGCATGACGAATGGCTACGCCCATGCCGATGGCCCAGGCCAGGATGCCGATGAAGTTGGCATTCATCAGTGCGCTGACCGGGTTATCCACCACGCTCAACAGCAGGCTTTGCAGCACTTCACCAATGCCGCCGGGCGCGGTCACCGTTGCGTCGTGGGTTGCCAGCACCAGCGAGGAGGGGAACCACATGCTCGCAATCACCGCGACCACGGCGGCGGCAAAGGTGCCCAGCAGGTAGAGGAACAGGATCGGCTTGATATGGGTTTCCTGGCCGTGCTTATGGTTGGCGATCGACGCCATCACCAGCACAAACACCAAAATCGGCGCCACGGCCTTGAGCGCGGCGACGAACACCTTGCCGATAAACCCGGTGGCCTTGGCCGCCTCGGGCAACAGCAAGGCGAGCAGGATGCCGGCGATCAGGCCGATGACGATTTGCGTGACCAGGCTGACGCGGGCCAGTCGTTGCAAGAGGGAAGGGGCAGCAGTCATAAACACTTGTCTCTGGTTTTTGGAGGCACGGCGGCACAGGCAGAAAGGGCTGTAGGACGCGGATCGCGAAGTCTAGCACGCTGTAGGAAATGTCCTCGGCGGTGCGGCATTGCGTCGCCCGCCCGCCCCAGTCTTTGCAAAATCCTGTTAACATTCCGTCCTCTCATCTTTCCTATCCTTCAGCGCGCCCTTTGGGTTGTCGTTGATGTCGTCGTTTCTGGAGTTTTCATGTTGTTTCCCATCCTGCTGCTGTCGGCCGCCGGCTTTACCGTGCTGACCACGGAATTCGTCATCGTTGGCTTGCTGCCGTCCATCGCCCGGGACCTGAATGTGAGTGTGTCCCAGGCCGGGCTGCTGGTGACCTTGTTTGCGTTTACCGTGGCGGCCTTTGGGCCGTTTCTGACGGCCTACTGCGCGCGTTTCCCACGCAAGCGGCTGTTTATCAGCATCCTGATCATGTTCGGCGTGGCCAATACCGTGGCGGCGCTGGCACCGAATATCTGGGTGATGGCCGTGGCGCGGTTGATCCCGGCCCTGGGCCTGCCGGTGTTCTGGGCCTTGGCCAGCGAAACGGCGGTGGACATCGTCGGCCCCGAATTCGCCGGGCGTGCCATCGAGAAGATCGGCTTCGGGATCGTGTGTGCCACGGTCTTCGGCATTCCGGTGGGCACGCTGATTTCCGATATGTTCGGCTGGCGCAGCGCGTTTGCCATCCTCGCGGTGGTGGCGTTGGCCAAGGCCTTGCTGCTGTTTATCTACCTGCCGGTGACCCAGCCGAAGAACGCTGAAGTGACGCTGCGCTCGCAGTTCAAGATCCTGCGCAACCCATTGATGCAGGGCCATATCCTGCTGTCGATCCTGGTGTTCAGCGGCATGTTCACGGCGTACACCTATTTGGCGGATATTCTCGAGCGCCTGGCCGGTTTCGACGGTACGTTGGTGGGCTGGTGCCTGATGGGCTTCGGTGCGGTCGGGCTGATTGGCAATTCGTTGGGCGGGCGTGCGGTGGATCGTCACCCGTTGATCGCGTCGATGGTGTTTTGCGGCTTCATGATTGCGGGCATGGTGGCGCTGGTGCCGGCGATCCATTCGACCATTGGCCTGGCGGCGGCGATGGCGGTGTGGGGCGTGACCCAAGCGGCGATGTTTCTGGTCAGCCATGTGCGCTTGATGAAAGCTGCGCCCCACGCGCCGGCATTTGCCGCGTCGCTGAACATCGCCGGGGCCAACCTGGGGATTGGCCTGGGCGCCCTGGTGGGCGGCCATGTGATCGACACGCTCGGCCTGGGCAGCTTGGGCTTTGCCGCTTCCGGGTTTATCCTGGTGTCGATCCTGCTGGCCTTGTGGCTGATGACCGCCAAGCAACCGGTAGCCTCCCAGGCCTGAGCCGTCAGGGCAGGGTGGTGAACAACTCGCGCCTGGCACCTTCGGTAATCGCCACGATACCGGGGTGCTTGACCTTGCGCTCCACCGAGATCGCGTAGAACGACTCGGTCACCGCCACGGTCTGGCCAATCAGCGCCACGCCGTACTGGCGCACCACCTCATCGGCAATCACGCTGGGGGCGATAAAAATCCCGCTGCCGGATTGGCCGAAGGCCTGCATCAAGGCGCTGTCGTCGAACTCACCGATGATCTTCGGCTGGATCTGCTGTTCGGCAAACCAGCGCTGCAAACGGCTGCGCACCACGGTTTCCGCGCCTGGAATCAACAGCGGCGCGCCGTGCAGGCACTGTGGGAAATCCCCGCCGTAGGCGTCAGCCAACGTCTGGGTGGCGAAAAAGCTGATGCCACATTCCCCCAACTTCTGGCTGTAGCCCTTGATGTCCAGGTGCGAGGGCATGGGGCTGTCGGAAATCACCAGGTCCAGGCGCTGGATGGCCAGGTCGGCCAACAGGCGTTCGAGCTTGTCTTCGCGGCAGGTGATGCGGATCGGTTCGCTCAATTCCATGGTCGGCGCGATCAGCCGGTAAACAATGGACTTGGGCACCACATCCGCCACGCCGACGCGGAACAGGATCTGCTGTTCATCGGGCTGCGCGCGCAGCATGGCCTCCAATTCATTGCCGGTCTGGAACATCTGCTCGGCGTAGGGCAGGGCCTGGCGCCCGGCTTCAGTCAACTCCAATTGGCGGCCGACGCGCTGAAACAGCGCGATACCAAAGGTTTGCTCCAACAGGCTGATCTGCCCGCTGATGGTCTGGGGCGTGAGGTTAAGCTGCTCACACGCACGCACGATGCTGCCGGTCTTGGCCACCACCCAGAAGTAGTGCAGTTGTCGATAATTGAGCATGACGACCATCACTTCGTTAAAACCGAAGTATACGCGAGAAAAATACGAATTTTCCTGAACTGTTCAGCTGCATAGAATGCCTCGCTATCGCGGGGCCACTATTTGGACCCAATGGTTCTAACGAGGAAGACATCATGAAACTCAATTCCCTGGGCGCGGCATCGTTGCTTGCGCTTTCATTGGTAGTGATCAGCGGCTGCGATCAGGTCGAGAAAAGCGCGCAGCAGGTGCTGGGCAAAGCCACTGAATCGGCCAAGCAAGCCATCGATGACACCCACAAGGCCGCCGAGCAGGCATTGAGTGAAGCGACCAACGGCCTGATCAACCCGCAGAAAAAGGATGATCAGGAAGACAAAGAAAGCGAATCTTCTAGCAAAGAAGCCTAATTTCCCCGCACTTTTTATTCACGAAGAACGTCAGGACTGACCTATGGATTACCTTTTACAACTGGCCGCCAGCCCCACCGCCTGGGTTGCCCTGGCGACCTTGATCGTCATGGAGATCGTGCTGGGTATCGATAACCTGATCTTCATCTCGATCCTCACCAACAAGCTGCCGGAGCAGCATCGGGCCAAGGCACGACGCATCGGTATCAGCATGGCGTTGGTGTTGCGTCTGGGCTTGTTGAGCACCATCGCGTTCATCGTGCAGTTGACCGCGCCGGTGTTCGAAGTGTTTGGCCAGGCGTTCTCGTGGAAGGACATGATCCTGATCGCCGGTGGCCTGTTCCTGGTGTGGAAGGCAACCACCGAGATCCATCACAGCATGGACCCGGAGCCGGAAGAGAAGGAAACCAGCGCTGGCAACGTCGTGGCCATCGGTTTTGCCGCGGCCATTGGCCAAATCCTGTTGCTCGACCTGGTGTTCTCCATCGACAGCATCATCACCGCCGTGGGCATGACCGAGCACTTGCCGATCATGATCATCGCCGTCGTGACCTCGGTGATCGTGATGCTGGTGGCGGCCGAGCCGTTGGCCAAGTTCATCAACGACAACCCGACCGTGGTGATGTTGGCCCTGGGCTTCCTGATCATGATCGGTATGACGTTGATCGCCGAAGGCTTCGGCGCCCATGTGCCTAAGGGCTACGTGTACGCAGCCATGGCGTTCTCGGCGGCGATTGAATGTCTGAACATTGCCCGCCGTAACCGTCACAAGCGTTTGCTGGCTGCCCGGCAATAACGGCTGAAACCAATAGGCCGGCTGCGCTCACCAGAGCCCAGCCGGCCTTTTGCTGTCAGGATTCTGCGCCGAGCTGGGTAGGATCCGGGCAGCTCTCATCGCCGTTGTTTAAGCCTTGCTTGTAGTTGCGGCTCAGCAACGAGGCCTTGCCGTTGTGCCAGGTCAGCGTCAGCACGTAGAGCGTGTCGTAGTCGCTGCCGGACCAGTCGTCGGTGATGGTGTGCTTTTCGCCCGACGCTTCGCTCGCCACCTTGTTGATCAGCTCCGGCAAGTAACCGTGGGACCAGGCGGTGTAGATGGTTGCGTTGTGGTACTTGTCTTCCACCAACTCGTCAGCCAGGTCGCTGGTGTCATTGGCGGAAAACTTGATGTTCACCGGCAGGCCCAGCTTGATCGCGCTGGGGCTGATGGTCATCAGTGGGCGAATGTAGCTGTAGGAATTGTCCAGCTCGCCTTCCTCCACGTTTCGTGTCGGGTTGGCGGCGAAGACGAAGTCGGCCTTGCCGAATTTTTCCGGGAGCAGGGTGGCCAGGTTCATCGCCCGGTTGAGGCCCTGGCAATTGAGCTGGCCCAGGCCGCCGGCGGGTTTTTCACCGTGGCGCAGAAACACAAGGGTTTGCACGCCGTCTGCCTGTTCGGCATTGCTGGTGCGCGACTCCAGGGTCAGGCCGATGGCGCCACCTACGAGCAACAGCGGCAACATGATGTATGAATATCGTTTCAGGCGCAGCGCAAGGCACAGAGGCTTGATGGTCATTAGTGTCGAGTCTTCAGTGCATCAGGTTAAGGCGGACAAGCCCGGCCCCAGTGACGCATCCGGCGTCCTGCGGTGTTCCCTGTCGATATAGCGCGTTGCCTCCATTCACCGTTTGAGCGCACTTAAGAGTGCCCGCGGGCCTATTGGTTCGCCCACGCGGGATAATAGCCAGCGGTTGTTGCGTATTGATGACCCATGCAGGACGCTTGGCAGATGACTATCATGGTTGCTTTCTGCCCAGGTACTTGCGATGAACCCACTCGCCGCGTTTCCGATCAACAGCAAATGGCCCGCCCAGCATCCCGAGCGCCTGCAACTCTACTCGCTGCCGACGCCCAACGGGGTAAAAGTGTCAATCATGCTCGAAGAGCTGGGCCTGCCCTATGAAGCCCACAAAGTCAGCTTTGAGACCCAGGACCAGCTATCGCCTGAGTTCCTGTCCCTGAACCCCAACAACAAGATCCCCGCGATCATCGACCCCAATGGCCCCAGCGGCCAACCGTTGGCCCTGTTCGAGTCCGGCGCGATCCTGGTCTACCTGGCGGAAAAAACCAGCCAGTTGCTCTCCGAAGACCCGGCCACCCGTTATGAAACAATCCAGTGGCTGATGTTCCAGATGGGCGGTATCGGCCCGATGTTTGGCCAGTTGGGGTTCTTCAACAAATTCGCCGGCAAGGCCTACGAAGACAAACGCCCCCGTGACCGTTACGCCGCCGAATCCCGGCGCTTGCTCGACGTGCTGGAGAAACGCCTGCTGGGTCGCACCTGGATCATGGGCGACGAGTACAGCATTGCCGACATCGCGACCTTTCCGTGGATCCGCAACCTGATCGGTTTCTACGAATCCGGCGACCTGGTGGGCATAGCCGACTTCCCCAATGTGCTGCGCACGCTGGACGGTTTCGTCGCACGGCCGGCAGTGATCCGTGGCCTCAGTATTCCGAGTTGAAGCATGCCGACTTTTGATTTCAAACAGCTGGACGTTTTCAGCCGCGTGGCGCTCAAGGGCAACCCGCTGGCGGTGGTGTTCGGTGCCGACAGCCTGACGGACCAGCAGATGGCGGACTTCGCCAACTGGACCAACCTCAGCGAAACCACGTTCTTGCTGACGCCGCGTGATCCGAAAGCGGACTACCGCGTGCGAATCTTCACCACCTTGAAGGAGCTGCCGTTCGCCGGACACCCGACGCTGGGCAGTTGCCACGCGTGGCTGCAGGCCGGCGGGATCCCGAAAGGCGAAGAGATCATCCAGGAGTGCGAAATCGGCTTGGTGCGGATCCGTCGCCAGGGCGATGAGCTGGCATTTATCGCGCCGCCGTTGTTGCGTTCAGGGCCGGTGGAGGCCTCGTTGATCGAGCGCGTGCGCCTGGCGCTGGGCTTGGCCCCCGAAGCCATTGTGCGCAGCCAGTGGGTCGACAACGGCGCGGGCTGGCTGGCGGTGATGCTGTCGGACCGAGATCAAGTGCTGGAGCTTCAACCCGACTATTCGCAACTGCTGGGTTTGGCGGTGGGTGTCATCGCCCCCTGCGATCCCGCGCGGGACGATGTGGATGCACAGTTTGAAGTCCGCGCCTTCATTGCGGGTGACGGCGCCCAGGAAGACCCGGCCACCGGCAGCCTGAACGCGGGTGTCGCCCAATGGCTGCTGGCTGAAAGCCTGGCGCCTGAGCGCTATGTGGTCAGCCAAGGCACGGCCATCGGGCGGGCGGGGCGGATACGCGTCGAGCGCCAAGGCGATGAAATCTGGGTGGGCGGCGCTGTGGCGGTGTGTATCGAAGGGCGATTGCAGCTCTAGATCAATGAATTGTTACGGGCGGCGCAATACACTGTTGGCCCCTCGGCGTTTGTGCTGCCGGGGCCAAGGGGCATAAGCTTTCGCCCCAAAGATTTCTGCCTTGTGATAGGAAAGCCATGACCAGCCAGTTCCCCCAAGCCCGCCCACGTCGCCTGCGCCGCTCCCCGGAGCTGCGTGGTTTGTTCCAGGAAAGCGAATTCACCCTGAACGACCTGGTGCTGCCGATCTTCGTCGAAGAAGAAATCGACGACTTCGTGCCCATCACCAGCATGCCTGGCGTGCTGCGCATCCCTGAGAAGAAACTGGCCGGCGAGATCGAGCGCTATGCCCGCGCCGGCATCAAGTCGGTGATGACCTTTGGCGTGTCCCATCACCTGGACGCCAGCGGCAGCGACACCTGGAAGGAACGTGGCCTGGTCTCGCGCATGTCCTCGATCATCAAGGACGCCGTGCCGGAGATGATCGTGATGTCCGACACCTGCTTCTGCGAGTACACCGATCATGGTCATTGCGGCGTGATGCACGGTGCCCATGTCGACAACGACGCGACCCTGGTCAACCTCGGCAAGCAAGCCGTGGCCGCTGCCCGTGCCGGTGCTGACGTGATTGCGCCTTCTGCGGCAATGGACGGCCAGGTCCAGGCGATCCGCCGCGCCCTGGATGACGCAGGCTTCACCCATATCCCGATCATGGCGTACTCCACCAAATTCGCCTCGGCCCTCTACGGCCCGTTCCGCGAAGCGGGCGGCAGCGCGCTCAAGGGCGACCGAAAAAGCTACCAGATGAACCCGATGAACCGCCGCGAAGCCGTGCGCGAATCGTTGCTGGACGAGCAGGAAGGCGCGGACGCGCTGATGGTCAAGCCCGCCGGTGCCTACCTCGACATCATCCGCGATATCCGCGAAGCCTCACGCCTGCCGGTGGCGGCGTATCAGGTGAGCGGTGAGTACGCGATGATCAAGTTTGGCGCCCAGGCGGGTGCGATTGATGAGGATCGTGTGGTGCGTGAGACGTTGGGATCGATCAAGCGCGCGGGTGCGGACTTGATCTTCACCTACTTTGCGATGGACCTGGCGTTGGCCGGGATCTGACACACTCTGCTGCGGAACTGCCGCTATCCTTGGGCGTCGATAGTTGATCGTCGCTCAAGGATGTCCCATGTATTCAAGTCGCCTGATCCTCTGCCTTGCCACCTTGCTGGTGCTGGCCGGTTGCTCCACCACACGCAACCCGCAACAGCCGGAGCGCAGCGAAGCCGAGGTGAAAGCGCAGATCGTACGGCTGCTCCCCGCCCAAGTGCCCGACCGCAACGGGTGGGCGCAGGACATCTACACCGCCTTCGACACCCAAAAAATCTACCCCAGCACCGAAAACATCTGCGCCGTGCTGGCGGTGACCGAGCAGGAGTCCACTTACCAGGTCGACCCGCCCGTGCCGAACATGGGCAAGATCGCCCAGGATGAAATCCTGCGGCGTGCCGCAAAAGTCCATGTGCCGGCGTTCGTCGTACGCAGCGCGCTGCAATTGAGCTCGCCCACGGGCAAGACCTACGCCGACCGCCTGAGTGCCGCGCGCACGGAAAAGGACCTGAGCGGGATCTTCGATGACTTCATCAGCATGGTGCCCCTGGGCAACACGCTATTTGGTGGTTTCAACCCGGTACATACCGCAGGGCCGATGCAGGTGAGTATCGACTTTGCGCAGAAGCAGGCGCGGGGTTATCCCTACACAGTGGACGGCACCATTCGTCGCGAAGTCTTTACCCGCCGGGGCGGTATGTACTTCGGCATTGCGCATTTGCTCGGTTATCCGGTGAATTATGACCAGCCTTTGTATCGCTTTGCCGACTTCAATGCCGGCTGGTACGCCAGCCGCAATGCCGCGTTCCAGGCTGCCGTCAGCCGTGCCTCGGGCATCGAACTGGCGCTGGATGGGGATTTGATTCGTTACGGTTCACTGCTGCCGGGCACTACCGAGCTGGCGGTGCGTTCATTGGGCGCGAAGCTGGACATGCGCAACCCCAGCATCCGCAGCCAACTGGAGCAGGGCGAGCAACTGGATTTCGAGGACACCACGCTCTACAAACGCGTGTTTGCCTTGGCCGACAAGGCCGCGGGCAAGCCGATGCCACGGGCGATCCTGCCGGGCATCGTGCTCAAAAGCCCCAAGATCACCCGCAACCTCACCACCGCCTGGTTCGCCAAGCGGGTGGATGAGCGTTATCAGCGGTGCATGAAGCGCTGATCAAGTGCGGCGCTTGACGAAGCGGCGCCACAACCACACCCACAACCACACCACCGGAAACGCCAGGATCACGAACGGCAGCACATAGGCCGAGCGCTCCAGGGCGTCGGCAGTGCCGTCCACCAGGTTATCGCTCAAGTTGCTGAACATGCGGCTGAACCTCGACTGTTGGTTCGCACCATCAGAGGAGCGGAAATTCAGGGTCACACGGTTGGTGTCGAGGCGGCGTTGCTGGCCGGCGGCAACCTGTGCCAGTTCCTGCAACTCGTTTTCAATGCCCGCCTGTTCCTTGCTCAGGGCAATCAGATCGCTGACGGTGATGTCCTTGCGCTTGGCCAGCTCGTCGAGGCGTTGTTGCTGGGCTTGCAGGCGGTCCTGGCGACGGCGCACATCGGCAACGGCATCGGCCAGGTCTTCGGCGGTGGTGATGCGCTGGCCGAGTTTGCCACCTTCGGCGGCCATCGCGACCATCGGCTCTACGCCGGTCGGTGCGATGCGCAGGATGATCTGGCCGCCGCTGTCGTTTTCGGTGATGCCGAGGATATTGCAGGCGCCAAAGCGCGCGGTTTCGCAGGCTTCGCGAGTGGCCTGCATGCGCGGCGCAAGCAGGGCGCCGGGCAGGGCCAGGCTCAGTTCATGCTCATAAGCCAGTTGTGCGCCGGCGCGGCTTTGTTCACCGTTGATCACCCGCGCACGGGAGTGGTCACTGGGCGAGCAGCCGACCAACGCCAGGCCGGCCAGCAGCATCAAAAAGGGGGCACGAAGTGGCTGGGATTTGCCGTCCAGGTGGCGCATTGCAGTTCCTTGAAGGGTCAATGCGGCGATTAAAGCGGGTCTGGTGGATTAACGCAAAGCATCGCGGGGAATTTGCGCGGTGGATGGTCATGGCTGCCGCTTGCGGCGAGGCGTACATCTCAATCTTCACTACAGGGAAGAATCCGCCATGATCGCTCACGCCGTGCCTGAAGGTTTTGTTTCGCTGCCCCGCAGCAGCCCCTTGCTGGACCTGCTCGGCCCGGCGTATTGCCGAGGGGAGGGCCTGCAACTGGAGATCGGCCTGCGCGCCGACAATCGCCACGCCAATGGACGCGGCACCGTGCATGGCGGGGTGTTGGCGACCCTGGCGGATATCGGCATGGGGTATGCGATGGCGTTTTCCAGTGAGCCGCCGCTGCCGTTGATTACGGCGAGCATGACCTTGGATTATCTGGGGGCGGTGCAGGTGGGGGAGTGGATTGTGGTGCGCTTGGAGCATCACAAACGGGGGCGGCAGATGGCGTTTGCCACGGTGAGCTTGCAGGTGGGGGAGAAGGTGGTGGCGCGGGCGAATGCGGTGTTTGCGGTGCCACAGGGGCGGGATTGAGGGTAAAGAAAAGGCCTGGTTTTCGTGGAACCAGGCCTTTTCCATGTTGCGCGTTGAATCAGCTGCGTTCGAGTGCCAGCGCGACACCCTGTCCGCCACCGATGCACAGCGTTGCCAGGCCTTTCTTGGCATCACGCTTGATCATTTCATGCAGCAGGGTCACCAGCACGCGGCAGCCTGAGGCGCCGATCGGGTGGCCGATGGCGATGGCGCCACCGTTGACGTTGACCTTCTCTGCATCCCACTCCAGTTCTTTGCCCACCGCCAGGGATTGCGCGGCGAAGGCTTCGTTGGCTTCGATCAGGTCCAGGTCACCCAGGCTCCAGCCGGCTTTGTCCAGGCAGCGGCGGGTGGCCGAGACCGGGCCGATGCCCATGATGGCTGGGTCTACGCCCGCGTTGGCGTAACCGGCGATACGCGCCAGCACCGGCAGGCCGAGGGCCTTGGCTTTGTCTGCGCTCATCAGCAGTACCGCAGCGGCGCCGTCGTTGAGGCTGGAGGCGTTGCCGGCGGTGACACTGCCGTCTTTCTTGAACGCCGGTTTCAGTTTGGCCAGGGACTCGGCAGTGGTGCCGGCGCGAGGCTGTTCATCCACGGCGAAGGCCACCGGGTCGCCTTTGCGTTGGGGAATCAGGATCGGGGTGATCTCATCGACAAAGCGGCCTGCTTCAATAGCAGCAGCGGCTTTTTGCTGGGACGCCGCAGCGAACGCGTCCTGGGCTTCACGGCTGATGCCGTACTTGTCCACCAGGTTCTCGGCGGTGATGCCCATGTGGTAGTCGTTGAATGCATCCCACAGGCCGTCGGTGATCATGCTGTCGATCATCTTGGCGTGGCCCATGCGCAAACCGGTGCGCGCAGCGGGGAGTACGTACGGAGCCAGGCTCATGTTCTCCATGCCGCCGGCGATGATCACGTCGGCGTCGCCGCAACGGATGGCCTGGGCGCCGAGGTGCAGCGCCTTGAGGCCGGAGCCGCAGACTTTGTTGAGGGTCAGGCTCGGCACGGCGTGGGGCAGGCCGGCGAGGATCGAAGCCTGACGCGTCGGGTTCTGGCCGCTGCCTGCGGTGAGCACCTGGCCGAGGATCACTTCATCCACTTGGGCGGGGTCGAGGCCGGTCTGTTCCAACAGGCGGCGGATCACGGCAGCGCCCAGTTCCGGGGCTGGAATGTTCGCCAGCGAACCCTGGAAGCTGCCCACTGCGGTGCGGGTGGCAGCAACAATCACGACGTCTTGCATGGAATCTGTCCTCACTGGAAGTGCATTTCTGGAACGTGGTCCGGGACGATCAGTTTACCGGCGGTCTTGCTCACAATCTCTTCAACGCTGACGCCAGGTGCGCGTTCCTTGAGGACAAAAGCGCCATTTTCGATTTCCAGGTAGGCCAGGTCGGTCAATACACGCTTGATGCAGTTGGCACCGGTCAGCGGCAGGCTGCACTGGCTGAGCAACTTGGACTCACCGTCCTTGGAAGCGTGGGTCATGATCACGATGATGTTTTCCGCACCGGCCACCAGGTCCATGGCGCCGCCCATGCCTTTGACCAGCTTGCCGGGGATCATCCACGAAGCGATGTTGCCATTGACGTCCACTTCGAAAGCGCCGAGTACAGTGAGGTCGACGTGGCCGCCTCGGATCATCGCGAAGGACTCGGCCGAGGAAAAGATCGAGGCGCCGATACGTGCGGTAACGGTTTGTTTACCGGCGTTGATCATGTCGGCATCAATGGTTTCTTCTGTAGGAAACGGTCCCATGCCCAGCAGGCCGTTTTCCGATTGCAGCATCACTTCCATGCCTTCGGGGATGTAGTTGGCCACCAGGGTCGGAATGCCGATGCCGAGGTTGACGTAGAAGCCGTCCTGCATTTCGCGGGCGACGCGTTGAGCCATTTGTTCGCGGGTAAGAGCCATTTTTAGGTGTCCTTATTGTTCGGGCTGGGGGCGGATTATTTGCGCACGGTGCGCTGTTCGATGCGCTTCTCGAACGTGCCGCAGATGATCCTGTCGACGTAGATGCCAGGGGTGTGGATCTGCGCCGGGTCCAGCTCGCCCGGTTCGACGATTTCTTCCACTTCGACCACGGTGATCTTGCCGGCGGTGGCGGCCAATGGGTTGAAGTTCTGGGCGGTGTGGCGATAAATGACGTTGCCGAAGTGGTCGGCTTTCCAGCCTTTGACGATGGCGAAGTCGCCGGTGATGGATTCTTCCATCAGGTACGGACGACCGTTGAACTCGCGGGTTTCCTTGCCTTCGGCCACCGGGGTGCCGACGCCGGTCGCGGTGAAGAAGGCCGGGATGCCGGCGCCGCCAGCGCGCATTTTCTCGGCCAGGGTGCCTTGAGGCGTCAGCACCACTTCGATTTCGCCGCTGAGCAATTGCTTCTCGAACAGGGCGTTTTCACCGACGTAGGAAGCGATCACCTTGCTGATCTGTTTTTCCTCCAGCAAAACGCCCAGGCCGAAACCGTCGACGCCACAGTTGTTGGAAACCACGGTCAGGTCGCGGGTGCCTTTGCGCTTGATCTCGGCAATGAGGTTTTCCGGAATACCGCACAGGCCAAAACCGCCGGAGAGTACGGTCATGCCGTCTTCCAGGCCTGCCAATGCTTCCTCGTAGGACGCCACGCGTTTATCGAAACCTGCCATATGCACCTCTTTTATTGTTTGTGGGCCAGCCAATGAACCGAGTGTTGCTCCGGCTGATTGATTTGTTAAGTTGTTTTTTAAGGTTGATTGATTTAAAAAACAGCATAGTCGCCCGACCGTTTGGAGTAGCGTCATGACCGTTAAACAGATGCGCGCGTTTCTCGCCGTGGCCCAGAGCCTGAGTTTTGCCGCCGCCTGTGAGCGCCTGCACCTCTCTCAATCGGCGCTGAGCCTGACCATCAAGGGCCTGGAAGAAGGCCTGGGCGGGCGCCTGTTCAGCCGTAATACCCGCAACGTTGCCCTGACGCCCGAAGGTGAGTCATTGCTGCCCCTGGCGCGCCGGCTGATTGCCGACTGGGACAATGCCGAAGACGAACTGCGCCAGCGTTTCACCTTGCAGCGTGGTCGAGTCACTGTGGCGGCGATGCCGTCGTTTGCGGGCAATTTGCTGCCCCCGATCCTGAAGATATTCCGCGCGCGTTACCCGCAGGTGAATGTGACTGTGCATGACTTGATCAATGAACAGGTGCTGGAGATGGTGCGCGACCGGCAGGTGGAGCTGGGCGTGGCGTTTGAGCCTGCTGAAGGTTCATCACTGGCGTTTACGCCGTTGTACCTCGACCGCTTCATCGCCGTGGTGCCGGGTGATTCGCCGTTGGCACACTGTGCCGAGATCGATTGGAAAAGCTTGCTGGAGCAACCGTTCATCACCTTGCAACGGCCGTCTACGGTACGTGTGATGTTGGAAGAGCACTTGGGCGCGCTACAGATGAAGCTGCCGGTAGCCCTGGAAAGCCATCAGTTGGCGACGGTGGGCAAGATGGTGGCGAGTGGCTTGGGCGTCAGCGCGGTACCGGCGTTGTGCGCAAGGCAGATGGAAGAGGCGGGCGCGCACTGCATCACCTTGAGCGATCCGGTGATAGAACGGCCGATTGGTGTGCTGACCAAGCCGGGGCATGAACTCTCGGCAGCGGCGCAGGTGTTGTTTGATATTTTCCGGGATGAAGCGACAAAGGGGCGGTTTCCGGCATTGTTATAACTCAGGCATTAAAAAGCCCGCTTGAATGAACAAGCGGGCTTAAATGTTTAATGCGCTGTTATCAGCAGTATCTATCAATCACTTTAACGTGCGATTGGCCTTTGAGGTTCTGCCATTCGGTATTAAGTGTGTGGAAAACCTGCTCGATAAAGTTGCGATCGGCGGCGGCTTTCTTGCCGACATAACCCTGGCCACGACGGTAAACCCTCAGGCGTGCCGCCAGTTCACGGTGATTGCGGTCGAACTCAGCCTCTTCGGTATTGGGCTCCAGGCAGTCAAGTTGCACTTCGCCCGATTTGCCAATCCACAGGATATGGTCGTCGAGTGTGTCTTTCTGCGCTGCGAACATCTCAGCCAATTCATCGATAGTTGGTTGGTTGTTCAGATTCATGTGTAAGCCCCTTGACCAGTTGGCGATCTATCAGTTGGTTCGTTAAAACATCTTTAGTTGTCTCCGGTTGCGAAAACCGGGCGTCAGCGACTGTCTGCCGAATACGGGCAGGGTCTTGAACCTGATGCATGTAGTCTTGCTGATGAACTGCTACGCAACGCTTTCATAACGAAGACAAGCCGCATTTGAGCGCCTTGTACCGAGCCCTTCGGGCCGGTCAGCTTCATCAATCCGCCTTGTGGGCAGTGCACATCCGGAAAAAACAGCTCGGCGGTCAGACGAGCTTGTTCAAAACGCTTGTTGCCAACGCTCCCGATCCGGGAGACGTCTCGATAATGCAAGGACAAAAAGGTTACGTCAACGGTTATGTAGTGATTATTTTTGATCACTACATAAATCGCCGTGGGGACGGGAGAATGCGGGAAAACGTGACTTGGGCGTCATTTTCTGGAGGTGCAGGTCAGGCAGATATCAGGCCAATCGCTCTGTCAGCAAGGGCAACAATCGCTCACACTCGGCTTCGATCTTCACCTGTAACAGCTCATCCCCTCGGGTCTTGCCCAAGTTGATTGCAATGACGGGTTTGCCCTGTTCGACCATGGCCTTGCACAGCCGAAACGCCGAATAGGCCATCAGCGACGACCCCACCACCAGCAACCCCTCGGCATGCTCTACCGCAGCCATTGCCCTGGCCGCTGTTGCCGGCGCTACGTTCTCGCCAAAAAACACGACATCCGGTTTCAAGCGCTCGCCATTGCAGTGGGGGCAGCGCGGGACCTGGAAGTGTTGTTCAAAGACGGGATCAAGCAGGGTGTCGCCATCGGGCGCCTGCACCGCGTGGACTTGCGACAGATAGGGGTTGTCGATTTCCATCTGCCGCTGGATCGCGTCACGTTGACTGCGCAACTGGCAATCCAGGCACAGCACTCGATGTAGGCTGCCGTGCAGTTCAATGACGTCGTGGCTGCCGGCTTGATCGTGCAGGGTATCGACGTTCTGGGTGATCAACCCGCTGATGCGCTCGCGTTGTTGCAGTGTCGCCAGCGCCTGGTGCGCCTTGTTCGGTTGCGCAATACGGACCCTCGGCCACCCCAGCATCGCTCGCGCCCAGTAACGGCGCCGCGCCTGCGGGGTGGCGAGGAATTCCTGGTACATCATTGGCGCTTTGCCCCGCCGCACGCCTTCGCTGTCGCGGTAATCGGGAATGCCCGACGACGTGCTGATCCCGGCACCGGTCAACACCAGAAAACGCCGGTCGGCCATGGCCCGGTACAGGGTGTCTAGGTGGTCCTCTTGATGTTCCAGCGTGTCGAGCATGGGTTCCCCTATTCGCCGCGGATGTATTGCTCCAACTGTCTGATCAATTCTGCCTGCTCGGCAATGGCTTCTTTCACCAAGTCACCGATGGAGAGCAGGCCCAACAGTTTGCCGTCTTCCACCACCGGCAGGTGGCGCAGGTGACTGTCGGTCATGATGTTCATGCACTCATCGACCTTTTTATGGGTGTCGACGGTGATCACCGGAGAACTCATCACCTCATGCACCTTTGTGGTGACCGACGAAAGCCCCTTGAGCATGATTTTGCGGGCGTAGTCACGTTCGCTGATGATACCTACCACCACGCCATCCTGGACGACCGGCAAGGCCCCGACGTTTTTCTCCGACATCCGGACCAGTGCTTCAAACACGGTGTGGTCGTGTTTGATGACATGGACTTCCTGGTTTTTCTGGTCCTTGGCTTTGAGCACTTGTGCAACGGTTTTCATGGCGGCCACTCCGGTTTTTGTTAGTTAGTCAGGCTCCCCTTACAGAATCCTAGACGGCCCGCGCCACGGCAAGGTCCAAAGCGGCGCTAAACCCGTCGAAAAACGTCATTCGCCGGATTTTTTTGGGATTTACCCGGCATTTGTCGGCTTTTTCGCCCGCTTGGGGGCGGCTGTGGTTTTGCGTGGCGCGCTCTTGCGCTTCTTTTTCCATGGCGCGGCGCCGCGTCCTGCCGGGCTGGCGGGGCCGCTGATGGTCATGCGCAGGCCATTGCAACGCGCCACCTGCTTGCTCATCCAGGCCGCTTGTTTGGCGACGAATTCTTCCAGGCTCATTTCGCCGCTTTGCACCATGTCCAGCGCCTGCTCCCAGATCGCCGTCGTGCCAGGGTCCGCGATGGCGCGGGGCACGGCGTCGATCAGGCTGAACGCTGCCGGGGTGGCCGACAGCGCCTTGCCGTTCTTCACCAGGTAGCCACGGTCCAGCAGGCCCTGGATGATGCCGGCACGGGTGGCTTCGGTGCCGATGCCAGTGGTGTCCTTGAGCTTTTGCTTGAGCAGCGGGTCTTCCACCAGCTTGGCGACGTTTTTCATTGCCTTGATCAGGTCGCCTTCGGTAAAGGGCTTGGGCGGTTGGGTCCACAGGTCCTTGAGGTTGACCTTGGCCACGGCATAATCCTGGCTCTGCACCAATGCCGGCAACGCTTGCGGAGCCGGCGCTTCGCGGCCTTTTGCTGGCGCGAGGGCTTCGGGCAGGGCACGTTTCCAGCCCGGTTCGATGACCACTTTGCCCACTGCGCGCAACGCTTGGCCTGCGCACTCGAAGTCCGCCTGGGTGCGATCGTATTCGTGGTTGGGCAGGAACTGCGCCAGGTAGCGCGCACGAATCAACGTGTACACCGCACGGTGCTTGCCGGTGAGTTGCCCTACATCTTTGCCGGCGCCGGTCGGGATGATGCCGTGGTGGGCGCTGACCTTGGCGTCATTCCACGCCCGCGAGCGACGCTGTGGGTCGATATACGGCATCAGTTCATTCACCGCCGTATCAGCACGCCCCAACGCAGCAAGAATCTTCGGTGCGTCGCTGTGTTGGCTCATCGGCAGGTAGCCGCAATCGCTGCGCGGGTAGGTGATGACTTTGTGGGTTTCATACAGCGACTGGGCGATATCCAGGGTTTCCTGGGCGCCGAGGCCGAGCTTCTTGGAGCAGATTTCCTGCAGGGTGCCGAGGTCGAAGGGCAGGGGCGCCACTTCGCGCATGCGTTCGGTACGCAGCTTGACCAGTCGCGCGGTGGCGGCGTTGCGCATGGCGTCGGCGGCGTCTCGCGCCAGTTGCGGGTTGAGGCAGCGGCCCTGGTCATCACAGGCATCCTCGGCCGCGCGCCACTGGGCGGTGAAGGTCATGGCGTTGTGGCGCAGGTCGACATCGATGGCCCAGTACGCCACCGGCACAAAATCGGCAATGCTGCGGTCGCGGTCCACCACCAGGCGCAAGGTCGGCGTTTGCACCCGACCCACAGGCAATACGCCCTGATAACCGGATTGGCGCCCCAGCAAGGTAAACAGGCGACTCATGTTCATGCCGATCAGCCAGTCGGCGCGGGAACGGCCCAAGGCCGAGTGATACAGGCTGAAGGTCTCGGCGCCTGGCTTGAGGGCGGCCAGGGCCTTGCGGATGGAGGCGTCGTCCAGCGCCGACAGCCACAGCCGTTGGATCGGCCCACGATAGCGGCAATGCTCCACCAGCTCACGCGCGATCATCTCGCCTTCGCGGTCGGCGTCAGTGGCGATCACCAGTTCCTGGGCTTCCCCCAGCAAACGCTTGACCGCCTTGAACTGGCTGGCGGTCTTGGGCTTGACGCGCATCTTCCATTTTTCCGGGACGATGGGCAGGTCGGCCAGCACCCAGCGCTTGTACTTCTCGTCGTAGGCGTCGGGCGGGGCGGTTTCCAGCAGGTGGCCGATGCACCAGGTGACCGTGACGCCATTGCCCAGCCAGCAACCATCGCCCCGGCGACTGGCACCGAGTACGGCCGCAATATCCTTGGCCTGGGAAGGTTTTTCACAGAGGTACAGCCGCATGCTCAGCCCGTTCGTTACACCGTTGAATGGAGAGCAGGATGGGCAAAAGAAGGGATTTGATCAACCATTATCTGGATGGATATACAGCAATTTGTGTGCGCCCCCGTCCGGTAAGGGAAGGGGGCGCCTTCAGTCAGTTGTTATCAATATCCACATGCCGCGTTTCTTTGAGGCAGAACAGCCCTACGATCAGGCTCACCCCGGTCACCACCACCGGATACCACAGGCCGTAGAAGATATCGCCGGTGTACACCACCAGGGCGAACGACACGGTCGGCAGGAACCCGCCAAACCAGCCATTGCCGATGTGGTAAGGCAGGGACATGGAGGTATAGCGAATGCGGGTCGGGAACAATTCAACCATCAACGCGGCCAGCGGGCCGTAGCACATGGCGGCGATCAGGATCAGCGCCACGATCAGCACCACCACCATGGTCTTGTTGACCTGGGCCACGTCCGCCGAAGACGGATAGCCGGCCAGGGTCACGGCGCCGCGCAGGGCTTTTTCGTCAAACCCTTCGATACGCACGTCGCCCACGCTTACCTGCACCGGGCTGCCGGCCGGTGCGGCGGCGCTGCTGTAGGGCAGGCCCTGCTTGACCAGGAAGGTCTTGACCTTGTCGCACGGGCTGTCGAATTTGGCCTTGCCCACCGGGTCGAACTGGAAGGTGCAGGTGGCCGGGTCGGCCAGCACGGTGATCGGGGCCTGGTTGCTGGCCTGGTCCATCGCCGGGTTGGTGTAGTGCGCCAGGCTCTTGAAGATCGGGAAGTACAGCGCGGTCGCCAGCAGCAGGCCGAGCATCAGCACCGGCTTGCGGCCCACCTTGTCCGACAGCCAGCCGAAGAAGATAAAGAACGGCGCGCCGATCACCACGCTGATGATCAGCAGCATGTTGGCCAGGGCCGGGTCCATCTTCAGGAACTGGGTGAGGAAGAACAGCACATAGAACTGTGCCGCATAGAAGGTCACCGCCTGGCCGCCGTTGATGCTGAACAGCGCGATCAGCACAATTTTGAGGTTTTCCCATTTGCCGAACGAATCGCGGATCGGCGACTTGCTGGCCTTGCCTTCCTCTTTCATTTTCAGGAACGCCGGCGACTCATGCAGGCTCATGCGAATCCACGTGGAAATACCCAGCAGCACGATGGAGAACAGGAACGGAATACGCCAGCCCCACACTTCGAACTGGTCACCGGTGAAATAACGGCAGGCCAACACCACCAGCAGTGACAGCAGCAGGCCGAGGGTCGCGGTGGATTGAATCCAGCTGGTGTGGAAGCCGCGTTTGCCGGCAGGCGCATGTTCCGCCACGTAGGTCGCAGCACCGCCGTATTCACCGCCCAGCGCCAGGCCTTGCAGCATGCGCAGCACGATCAGGATGATCGGCGCCGCAATGCCGATGCTCGCGTAAGTCGGCAACAGCCCGACACAGAAGGTCGCCACGCCCATCAAGATGATGGTGACGAGGAAGGTGTATTTGCGCCCGATCATGTCGCCCAGGCGGCCAAACACCAGCGCGCCGAACGGCCGCACCACAAAGCCGGCGGCAAAGGCCATCAAGGCAAAGATGAACGCCGTGGTGTCGTTGACCCCGGCAAAGAACTGCTTGCTGATCACCGCCGCGAGGGCGCCATAGAGGAAAAAGTCATACCACTCGAACACCGTCCCCAGGGACGAGGCGAAGATGACCTTCTTTGAGTCGTTGCGGGTAACGGCGGCGTTGACCGCCGAGCCCAGGGGTTGAGCATGTTCTGACATCGGGTAGCCCTCACAGTGATTATTTATTGTTGTTCCACTGTCGGCGCCAGGTCTGGCGCCGCTATTCAGATTGCATGAACCAGTTCTTTCTCCGGGGCGAGACTCCTTGTGTTCGGCGAAAGGATCAGCTGCGCGGCCTTTTCCGCGATCATCAGCGTCGGTGAACAGGTATTGCCGGACGTGATGCGCGGCATGACCGACGCATCGGCAATGCGCAAGCCCGGCACGCCATGCACCCGCAGTTGTGCATCCACCACCGCGTCTTTGTCGCTGCCCATGCGGCAGGTGCCGACCGGATGGAAGATGGTCGTACCGATGCGCGCGGCGGCTTCGTGCAACTCGTCTTCGGTTTGCAAGGAGTCCCCCGGCAGATATTCCACCGGTTTGAATTGGCTCAGGGCGGGTGCGGCAACAATGCGGCGTGTCAGGCGGATCGCGTCGGCGGCTACGCGCAAGTCTTCTGGGTGGCTCAGGTAATTGGGGCGGATCAGCGGCGCATCCGCCGGGTTGGCCGAGCGAACGTCGATGCGCCCGCGACTTTGCGGGCGCAAGTCGCAGACCGATGCGGTAAACGCCGGGAAGGCATGCAGCGGCTCGCCAAAGCGCTCCAGTGACAGCGGCTGCACGTGGTATTCGAGGTTGGCCGAGGTCTGTTCCGGACCCGAGCGGGCAAATGCGCCGAGCTGGCTGGGCGCCATCGACAGCGGGCCGCTGCGGTCATACAGGTAGCGCAGGCCCATGCCCATCTTGCCCCATAGCGTGCCGGCGATCTGGTTGAGGGTGCGCGCGTTTTCCAGTTTGTAGATCAGCCGCAGTTGCAGGTGGTCCTGCAAGTTGCCACCAACGCCCGGCAGTTCATGCAGGACGTCGATGCCCAAGGGTTTGAGCACACTGGACGGACCGATTCCCGAACGCTGCAAAATACCCGGTGAGCCTACGGAGCCTGCGCACAGCACGATTTCCTTGCGTGCCTTCCAACTCATCTGCTGGCCCTGCTGACGGCCGATTACCTGGGAGGCGCGGCCGTTCTCCAGCAGTACGCGGTCGACTTCCACTTCGGTCATCACCGTGAGGTTGGGGCGCTGGCGGACCGGCTTGAGAAACGCCTTGGCTGCATTCCAGCGTACGCCGGCCTTCTGGTTGACCTGGAAGTAGCCGCAGCCTTCGTTGTCGCCCGTGTTGAAGTCGTTGAGGGTGGCAATGCCGCTCTGCGCCGCCGCATCACGGAAGGCGTCGAGGATCGGCCAGTGCAGGCGCTGCTGTTCGACGCGCCATTCGCCGCCGTCGCTGTGGAACTCCGAGGCACCGGCAAAATGGTTTTCGCTCTGCTTGAACAGCGGCAGCACGTCTTTCCAGGCCCAGCCCGCGTTGCCTTCTGCCGCCCAGCCGTCGTAATCCTGGGCCTGGCCGCGCATGTAGATCATGCCGTTGATGGACGAGCAGCCGCCCAGCACCTTGCCCCGAGGGTAACTCAACGCACGGCCTTGCAGGCCTTCCTGGGCTTCGGTCTTGAAACACCAGTCGGTGCGTGGGTTGCCGATGCAGAACAGGTAGCCGACGGGAATGTGGATCCAGGGGTAGTTGTCGCGGCCGCCGGCTTCAAGCAGCAGCACGCGGTGAGCGGGGTTGGCGGACAGTCGATTGGCCAGCAGGCAGCCCGCGGGGCCGGCGCCTACGACGATGTAATCGTATTCAGCAGTTGCAATGGGCATCTGAGGCCTCGCTTGTTTTTCTTATTGGCTCCATCCTAGTTGTTAGTTTTCGTCTTAAAAATGTTAGTTTTTACCCAGCTGCTGTGCGTTTTTAAACAGCGTGGTCGAGTTTCATGCAATGGAGGCGTCATGTTCGACTGGAATGACCTGCGGTACTTTCTGGAGCTGCAGCGCAGCGGCCGCCTGCTCACCGCCGCGCAACGCCTGAAAACCACCCACGCCACCGTCGCGCGGCACATCGAGGCGATCGAGAAAAGCCTCGGCACTGCTCTGTTCGTGCAGCACGCGCAGGGCTACGAGTTGACGCCCGCCGGCGAGGCCTTGCTCAAGCACGCCGAAGCCATGGAAAACGTCGCGCTGCTGGCTGAAGACGAACTGACCCACTCCGCCGCGCCCCTGGGCAAGATCCGCCTCGGCGTGGCCGAGGGATTGGGCGTGATGTTCCTGGCCAGTCGCATGGGCGGGCTATTTGATCGCTACCCCGGACTGGAAGTGGAACTGGTGGCGGTGCCGCGCTTTGTCAGCATCCTCAACCGTGAGGCGGAGATCAGCATCCACCTCGAACGCCCCAGCGTCGATCAACTGGTCACGCGCAAACTCACCGACTACCGCCTGGCCCTCTACGCCAGCCGTGCCTACCTGGAGCGCAACCCGCCGATCGAAAAACGCGAAGACCTCGCCGCGCATGCATGGATCGATTACGTGGATGACTTGCTGTTCAGCCAGGAACTCAAGTTCCTCAGCAGCTTCTGCCGCAACCCCAAGGTGGTGTTCCACAGTACCAGCGTGATCGCCCAGCACCAGGCGGCACGCTCCGGGTTGGGGATCGCGGTGTTGCCGTGCTTTATGGCGTCCGGCGATCCGGACTTGGTGCCGTTGCTGCCAGGTGAGGGGATCCAGCGCAGCTACTGGATCAGCTCGCGTCGGGAGTTGCACAAATCGGTGCGGCTGCGGGTGTTGTGGGATTACGTGGTGGAGTTGTGCGCGCGGGAGCAAAGGTTGTTGCTCGGCGAGATCTGACTGACCGTAACCGGATTAAAACTGTGCAGGTTTAGTCAATCGAGTCAGGCGCGCAATTCGAATTCAGCACTGCCGAGCTTTTCCCCATTCACCAACACGTGCACCACATGCCGTCCGGGATAGTGCTTACGCGTGGTCAGTTCGCGGATATGTTGCTCACGCCGAATGCTGTGATGCTCACCCGCGCCGAGGGTAAACGCCTTGAGCTTGAACACTTTCGCGGCACTGTGGCCGGCGCTTTTCACGTAGTCGATGGCGTAGTCCACCACCAGTTTCTGTGGCGCGGCAGAGGTGGACTCCAGGCTGAAGGACAGGTTGATGCGTTCGCCCAGGTTGATCACCGCCGGTGTGACCATCAGATGGTGGATCTTCACCTCGGCCTTGGCGCCGGCGCCCATGATCGTCAGCGCACGGGTGTTGCCTTGCTTGATCAGGCTGCGCAAGGCATGGCGGGCGATCCACGCAGTGTGCGGGTTATCCAGGTTCCAGCCCTCGATCAGGCTGAGCACCCACTCCGGATGGTCCTTGGTGATGTCGTTGAGGTGGTTGGCCACGGACTTGCGTACGTAGAGGCTGCTGTCGGCCTTGAGGTTGTCGAGGATCGACGCGCACAGCTCGGGGTTGGCCTGCACCTGTGCCAGGCGGAATGACCAAGGCAGGCGCGGACGCGAACCTTCGCTGGCCAGGCGGCGCACGTGTTCGTTGTCATCCAGTGACCAGGTTTGCATCACCGCTAATGTGCGCTGGAAGTCGTGCTGCAAAAAGTGGCGGATGGCGAATTCGGCGGAGCCAAAGGTGGTGAAGTATTTAAGAGCAGCCATGGAGCGCTTGAAGTCGTGCAACCCGTAACTTGCCACGAAATGCGGCAGGAACAGGCTGACGAACGCGCTGTTCAAGCGTGGGGCCAACGCGTAAAGCACCTTTAGGGTTTGCGGGTAATCCAGCGGGATCACCGCATGCAGGCTCTCGCTGACCCGCGCCATGCGCTGCATCACCGACAACTCGGCCAACCCGGCCTTGGCGTGCTTGAGGAAGCCCTTGGCGTCGAACGCCGGGTACACCGCTGTCATTTCATCGGCGATGTGTTGCAGGCGTTCGACGTTGAAGATTTCCTTGAGGGCCGGGGCGCTTTGGTCGGTCATCGGTGATTCCAGTGGCGTTTAGAGAAACCAGCGGTATTCCCGCGCGTTGATCTCTTGTTGGAAGGCCAGGTGGTCCTGGCGTTTGTTTTCGCAGTACACGTCGACAAATTCGGCGCCCAGCTTATCGCGCAATACCGATTGATGCTGCATGGCACGCACGGCGTCGAGCATGTCCAGCGGGAAGTCGGTGCCGCTGCTGCGGTCCTCGTTCAGCGGGGCGATGGGTTCGTGCTTGGTTTCCAAGCCGTGCTCCAGGCCGACCAGGATCGCCGCCAGTACCAGGTAGGGGTTGGCATCGGCACTGGCCAGGCGGTGTTCGATACGCAGGTTGCGCGGGTCGGATTCGGGAATGCGCACGCACGCGTCACGGTCTTCAAAGCCCCAGCTGGCGCGGGTGGCGGCGTTGACCGTACCGCCCAGGCGGCGGAAGGCGTTGTGGTTCGGCGAGAAGATCGGCATGCAGTGGGGCAGCAACTCCAGGCAGCCGGCCACAGCATGCCGCAGCGGTTGCTGCTGGTGCGCCGCCAGCAGGTTATTGCCCGCGCCGTCATACAGGCTGACATGCACATGCATGCCGCTACCAGGGTATTGCAGGTACGGCTTGGCCATGAAGCTGGCGCGGTAACCGTGCTTGAGCGCCACGCAACGGGTGCTGCGGCAGAACAGGGCGGCCCGGTCGGCGGCGCGCAGGCCGTCATCGAGGTGGCCGAAGTTGATCTCGAACTGGCCTGGGCCGATCTCGGCAGTGATCACCGTGATATCGATGCCCTGATCCTTGGCGGTGTGCGCCATGTCATCCAGCACTTCGCTGAAGCGTGACAGCCGTTCGATATGCAGGTTGGGCTGGTCGTCGGCGTCATCGCTCAGTGGGTCGCGGGCGAATTGCGGCAGGCCGTTGTCGAGCTTTTTGTCGAACAGGTAGAACTCCAATTCAAAAGCCACCACCGGGTGGATGCCCTTGTGGTGCAGGCGCTCCAGCACCTTGGCCAGCACTTCGCGGGGTTCGAATTCGATGGGCGCTTCGGTGCCGTCCGAGGTGATCAGCATCTGGCCCAGGGGTTGCGACTCCCAGCTCACTGGCTTGAGCGTGCCTGGCACCAAACGGCGGTTGGCATCCGGATCGCCGTCGTTGAAACAGTAGTCACCGATCTTGAACAGGCCACCCTGGGCCCCCAGCAACACTGCGTTTTGCGGCAGTTTCAACGGGCTGCCGGCGGCGACTTTTTCCAGCATCTCGATGGGGTAGCGCTTGCCGTAGAAATGCCCGGGAATGTCCAGGGCGATCAGGTCGACGTAACGCACGTCGGGGTGGTTCTGGCGAAAGGTCCGGACTTCGGCCAGTAGGGAGGCAGGATGGCTTTTCACGGGTGTAGCTCCTAGTTGTAAACCCACAGCACGCGGGCGGGCAGGTCAGTCAGGTTGGCGTAGCGGCAATGGGCAAAGCTGGCCAAGTGGAAACTGTCGCCAGGGCCGAGGGTGACCGAATCGGCCTCACCTTCAACCCACAAGGTCAACTCGCCTTCCAGCACAAAACCGGCCTGTTCGGCACGGTCGCTCATGGTTTGTTCACCGCTGTTGGCTCCGGGGGCCAACAGGCTGTCGAGCATCGAAAAGGCGCCATTCATGCTCGGTGAGACGAGGATGTCGGTGATGCCATTGGCGTAATACACCGTGCGCCGTTCGTTGGGACGGGTAATCCAGTCCACGGCCTTGGGCTTGGGCTGGCTGTAGAAATACGTGGTGGGCACGTCGAGGGCGTGGCTGATGGCAGTGAGGTCCGCCACGGTCGGGCGCGACAGGCCGCGCTCGACCTGGGACAGAAAACCCACGGATCGCTCGATTTCTTTAGCGAGCTGGGCCAGGGTGAGCTTCTTGTGCTTGCGCAGGTCGTGGATCAGTGCGGCGAGGGTGGCGAGTTCTTCTTGAGGTGTCATGAAATTTATTTCGATAAATTTCATGAAAAATTACAGGATTTATTTCACAGAGGCAATGGGGCATCTGCCACAGGTGAATTGAATGATCATGCGCGGCGGCGGTCCGAACTTGGGTAAGCATCATTCATTGAAGGAGCACCCATGAAGTCCAAATCCCTGATCGCCTCGCTGCTGGTCGCTACCAGCCTGTCCACCGCCAGCTTCATCGTGCAAGCCGGTGATACCCCTCAGGAAACCGTGCAACCTTCGAACATCAATACCCGTGACTTGAAAGAAGGCGACCGCGCGCCCGATATCTTGATGCGCAAGGAGTCGGCCGTCAGTGACTGGAAGAAACGCGGCCTCAAGCAGCCTGAAGAAGACAGCCAGTGGGCGCGGGTGGGCGATAGGTTTGTGCTGCTCAAGACAACCAACGGCACCATTCTTGAGATCACTCCCGTCAAGAAATGACCTTGTATTTCTGCCCTGTTCCTGCGTTAAGGTAGCCGGCTGAAAAGGTCGCGTTACCTTCAAGGAAAGAGAGCAGGATGCTTGCCACAATAAGAAACTACCCCCGTACCGTTAACCTGTTGCTGTCCGCCACGTTGCTGCTCACGCTGGCCAAAGCCATTACGTTTCCGTACCTGGTGATTTACCTCACCCGCCACTTTGCCCTTGATATCACTCAGGTCGGCCTGGTGATCGGCAGTTCGCTGATCGTCGGTTCGTTGCTCAGTGTGTACGGCGGTTTCCTCGTAGACCGCGTCAACAGCTACCGGCTATTGCTGGCCTTAAGCGTGCTGTTTGTGCTGGGTTTTATCGGCACGGTGCTGGCGCAGAACATCTGGGCGTTCTACAGCTGCCTGATCCTGATCAACCTGGCTTATGCGGTGATCGATATCGCCGTCAAAGCCGGCTTTGCCAGCCTGTTGCCCGAAGATGCACGTAGCGAAGTGTTTTCCATCAAGTACACCCTGACCAATATCGGGTATGCCGTAGGGCCTTTTTTCGGGGCGATGATTGCCAAATGGGATATCAGCCTGCCGTTTATTCTGTCGGCGCTGTTGGGGGTGGGGTTTTTCCTGCTGTATTGGCGCTGGGGCGACCGTACCCTGGCCACCGTGGATGCCACGCAAAAACCGGTGCCATTCCTGGCCGTCGGCCGAGTGCTTTTAAGCGATCATCGTCTGGTGTGCTTTACCCTCGGCGGCGTGCTCAGTGCCGTGGTGTTCGGCCAGTTCACTGCGTGGCTGTCGCAGTACCTGGTGACCACCACGACAGCCGAATACACCTACACCGTGGTCAGCGCCGTGCTGACCACCAACGCGGTGCTGGTAATTGCCTTGCAGTACGTGATCGGCCGGCGCATTTCGCACCGCTACCTGGGCCAGTGGCTGATCGCGGGGCTGGGCATGTTCATGCTGGGCATCGTCGGGTTCGCGCTGTCCACCAGCGTGTTGTGGTGGGTGCTGGCGATGGCGGTGTTCACGGTGGGGGAGATCATCGTGTTTCCGGCCGAGTACATGTTTATCGACCGGATCGCCCCGGACCACCTGCGCGGCATGTACTACGGGGCACAGCATCTGTCCAACCTGGGCGCCGCGTTGGGGCCGGTGTTGTGTGGGCTGGTGCTGGCCAGTCTGCCGGCCCACTACATGTTCTACATGCTGGGGGCGTTCATTGTGGGCGGCGGGGTGTTCTATTTCATTGGGGCGTCGTTGAAGGCAAGTCATCCAGCGTGAGCTTGCCCATGGTGTTGCTCTGCAGTTCGTAGCGCAGTTCTTCGACCATCTTTTCGACTTCTTGCGGGGTCTGCAGCCGGTTGGTGCTGATCCCGGTCACTACCAGATCCACTCGGCCGGTTTGCGCATCGTAGACCTTGAGGGTCAGGGACGCGTCTCGGCACAGGGTAAATTCACATGTCAGCGGCGACAGGCCTTCTTCGATGCAATTTCGCAGTTGAGAGAGGGTAAACATGCGGGTTCCTTCAGGACAAAATGTTCGACCCCTGAAGGGTATGGCTTGCTCCTCGCTGCGATAAGGCGAATTCGCACTAGGCGCACTAGTGCATTTGCACTTTTACGACCTACTTTTTTAGGCGCAATTCCCCGGCAAACAGCCCGCGTTCACGGGCCCAGACGATGGCCGCACTGCGGCTGTGTACGCCCAACTTCGAGTACACCGTCGCCACATGATTTCGCACGGTATTGGGCGCCAGTTTCAGGCGGGAGGCGATCTCTTTGTCGGCCAGGCCTTCGCAGATCAACCCCAGCACATCACGTTCACGGGCAGTGAGGTCGGTGAACGCAACGTTGGGCAGGTTGGGGCTGTTGACGCTTTTGGCGTTGGCCAGTTTTTCGATCAGCGTCTGGCTGAACCATGAGGCGTCCTGCATGACTTCCTCGATGGCGGCCACCAGTTCCAGTTCCGAGCGCTTGCGTTCAGTGATGTTCATCAGCACCAACAGATAGCTGGGCACGTCTTGAATGGTCACGGTGTCAGCGGACACAACACAGTCGATGACCTCATTGCCTTTCTTGCGCACCTTCAAGTCCTGGCCGTCGAAGCTTCCGGCTTTTTCCAGGGTGGTGAACAGCAGTGCGCCAGCTGGTGCGTTGTCGATAAACCCTATTTCTTCGATGGCCTTGCCGATCAGCTCTTCGCTGGCATATCCAGTGATAGTCATGAACGCCTCGTTCACATCCACCACCTGGCGGTTGGCGGCACTGCAAACCAAGGTTGGCACTGGCGTCAGGCGAAACGATTTGGCGAACCGTTCTTCACTCTGACGTAGCGCAATTTCGGCTTTGCGCCGAGGCTCCAGGTCAGTGAAGGAAAACAGCATGCAGTCCTCTTCGTTCATGTCCAGCGGCTGGCCGGCCACGATCACCAGTTTGCTGCCGCCATCGGGCAACTTCAGTTCGGCCTGCATCTGCGGGATAGTCGCGCCATCGCCCAGGCGCTGGATCGCTAAGTCCTTGCGCTCAGCGTGTTCCAGCACGTCCAGCTCATAGACTGACTTACCGATGACTTGGTCGCGGTTGTACCCGGTCATCTCAAGGAAGCCTTGGTTGACCTTGATGTAACGCAAGTCGCTGAGACGGCAGATCACCGCCGGCGCCGGGTTGGCGTTGAAGGTTTTTTCGAAGCGCTGCTCGGCGCTGGCCCACTCGGTGGCGTCGCTGAGGATCAGTACCAACAGCTCAGGTTCGCCCTGTGAGTCGGTGATCACCAGGCTGCGCACGCGGTGCACCCAAGACTTCTGCGAATCATCGGTGGGAATGACCTCAACCACGACGTCGCTGAATTCGTCTCCAGCGGCGGCGCGGGCCAGGGGGTAGTTTTCCGGCAGCAGTGGGTGATTGTTGCGATAGCGCAGCGTGAAACGCTCTGCGTATTGCTGCGCATCCGCGCCTAGCCCCATGACGTCGCCCACGCCATGCATGCTCAGCGCGGCTTCGTTGGCCCACAAAATGGTCTGGTCGACCTCGGCGAGAATGATCCCATCCGATAACCCGGAAATAATCTGCTGCAGTTGGCGACGGTTGGTTTCTTTGGCGAGGACGTCCTGGCTCATGATTTCTCCCGAAAATAGCGCGTAAAAACTCCGACATCCGCGCTTCAGGATAGTGCAAAGAAAGTCATGGGCGTGAAGTGCGAATGCATCAGCTGCTCTGGTGCATTTGCGCCAGGACTGAACGTATGTCGTTTCGCCACACTCACACCATCAAGGCATATCGCCTTGCTCCCACAACATGTGAAGGACCTCTGTATGACCACTGTCTATGAAACCAATCGATCGCTGTTTCGCGTGTCTTGGAGCTCGGTATTGGCCGGTAGTGCAATTGCCCTGGTGACATACCTGGTACTCAGTGTTCTCGGCACCGCCATTGGCGCCAGTGCGGTTGACCCGATGGAAGCGGGCAACCCGCTGAGCGGTTTTGGCACGGGCGCGGGCATTTGGCTGTTCGTCTCTACCCTTGTGGCGGTGGGCGTCGGCGCCTTTGTCGCCGGTCGGACGGCACCTGATCGCGGTGGTCTGCACGGCGTGCTGACCTGGACCGTCACCACTTTGCTCACCACTTGGCTGCTCGCGGGTCTGGCCGCCAGCGTTGTCGGCACTGCCGGCAATGTGGTGGGTAAAGGCTTGTCGGCTGCCGGTAGCGGTATTGCCGCGGCGGCACCTGGCATAGGCAATAGCGTCAAGCAGCAATTGAACGAACAGGGTATCCAGCTGGACTGGAACAGCCTGCAAGGCGAGCTCGATACGCTGCTCAAACAGAGCGGAAAACCTGAACTGGACCCGGCCAACGTCGAGCAGAAAGCCGACCAGGCAGCCGCCGATGGCAAACAATCGGCCACCACCGCAGCGACCGACCCGGTCCAGGCTGGCGATGCGTTGAAGCAGTGGTTCGAGCGCGTCAAAGCGTCCGGTGAGCCTGCCCTGAATGCGGCTGACAAAGACGCGCTGGTCAACATCGTTGCGGCCCGTACCGGCAAGAGCAAGGAAGAGGCCACGCAGATCGTCGACAACTATGCCCAGGCTTATCAGCAAGCCATGCAGAAGGTCGAAGAGCTGAAGCAACAGGCTGAGCAGAAAGCCCGTGAAGCGGCTGAAGTGGCTGCCAAGCAGATTTCCCGTGCGGCCTGGAGCACCTTGGCGATGCTGCTGTTGGGTGCGGCGCTGAGCTTCTTTGTGGGGCGTATGGCGCTGACTAATCGTCGCGTGCCGTTGGCCTGAGACTAACGGTAAGGTGGCAAGGACGCCGCTTTACCCTTTATAGCAACGCTCCACCTTGTGTGATGCGCGTAAACTGGCGATCTTTTTACGCGTATCACCCAAAGGTGCCCCTTGAGCGCAGGCAAAGCCGTCGGACTGTTTCTCCTCTCTATTCTGTTGACTGCATGCGGAACTTCACCGCCCCGTAATCCCAACGACCTCTGCAGCATCTTCCGCGAAAAGGACGACTGGTACGACGCCGCCAAAGTCACGCAAAAACGCTGGGGGGTGCCGATTCAGGTGCCGTTCGCCATCATGTATCAGGAGTCCGGCTTCCACCAGGACGCCCTGGCCCCGCGCAAATACCTGCTGTGGATCATCCCCTGGGGCCGCGTCTCCACCGCCGCCGGTTACGCCCAGGCCAAGGACGAAGTGTGGAACGACTACCGCAAGAGCACCGGCCGCAGCGGCGCCAGCCGCCAGGACTTCGACGACGCCATCGACTTTGTCGGTTGGTACATGGACAAGACCTACACCGTCAACGGCGTCTACAAATACGACGCCTACGGCCAGTACCTGAACTACCACGAAGGCTGGGGCGGCTACCGCCAACGCACCTACGCCGCCAAGGCCTGGCTGCCGCCGGTGGCGAGCAAGGTGCAAGCGCGTTCACAGCTGTATGCGGCGCAGTATGCGCGGTGCAAGGATGATTTGGGGCGGGGGTTTTGGAGTCGGTTTTGGCGGTGGTTGTAAGGGCCTGAAAGGTAGCGTTGGGCATGGCACCTTTTCTCAGCGCGGGAATGCGGTGTGCTGGGCGTAGCCAAGCATCTGGTCGTAGAGATCAGCGCGCCGATCCCTTTGGAGATCATTGAGGCTGTTCCAGATCGGCGCACTGCGCGCGCGGCTGAGATCGATATCGGCAAACAGAATCTCCTGGCGGTTCGCCGACGCCACCTTGCCGATGGGCCAGCCATTGTTCCCGGCAATCAACGAACAACCGAGATAACGTGCGTCTCGCTCTTCCCCAATTCGACTGGCAGCGGCGATGAACACGTTATTCACGTGCGCTGCGGTCATCGTCAGGTAGGAGGCCATGCACTTGCCGGCTTCGTCAAACAACGGAGGAGGGGTCCACACCCAGTTGTTCAAGCTGCAAATGATATCGGCGCCTTGCTGGCTGAGAATGCGCGGCACTTCGGGAAACCAAATGTCCCAGCAGATCAACATGCCAATACGCCCTATGGGCGTATCGAAAACGGGAAAACCTGTGTTTCCAGGGGTAAACCATAGTTTTTCCAGGTTCCATAGGTGTGCTTTGCGGTACTTGCCGATAAACCCGTCTGGGCCTATCAGGACGCTGGTGTTAAACAACTGCATGCCGTCAAGTTCGCTGAGGCCCGCCGCCAGATACACCTGATGCCGGCAAGCAAATTCGATCCAGGCCTGCACGCTTCTTCCGTTCGGAACAATTTCGGCATGATCAAAGGCATCTTGGCAGTTGGCGAAAAAATAACCGCAATTTGAAAGTTCTGGAAGCACGATCAGCGTGGCGCCGCCGTCGGCCGCTTCCGTTGCCAGCGCAAGGCTGTGGTGCAGGTTAGCGGTACGGTGCTGCGTTCCTACCTGGGGATCAAACTGCACGACAGAAACGCGGACAGGGCTTATCGCTGGGTTCATTGCAGGAGACTCTTATGGGGACTGCTCTACATAAGAGGTGATAGGGCGGCAAGGCGTAAATCAGGTGCTTCCGTTTAGGTTGTCAGTTGGCGCCTGCCAATCTGAAGCGCTTAGTTACGGCAACAAGCAAGGCTTCTTGCCGTAACTCATTCAGCTCGGCTGCATACACTCCAGCGACCGATCCACCATCACACTGGCCATGTCCACCAGGTGCATGACCGACAGCACCAGCGTGCGTGAAGTCCCTTCCAATTGATCCCCCGCCGTCTGCGCCGCAACGGCGGCACAACGCAACACGCTGCTGGCGTGGGCCAGGGCGTCTTCGAAGCTGAGGTCTGGGGTGGTGGTGAAAAATTGCAGTTCTGAAGCGGGTGGCGCGGGGACAGGTTTGTCCATGGGTTCAACTCCTAATCAACGTTAGAGAGCCGTTACCTTCGCTACTAAACGGGGTGGCGGCCGTACGCAGGTTAGTAGACCGGTGATTAGGACCCGGCGCACCCGAAGGTGCCCTGCGCACGGCCACCATAACGCAGGGCCGAAAAAAAGCGCCTTGCATAAGGGGGCGCTTAGCGCCTAATCACATCGTGGGCTACTAAACCCGGTAACTGAATGGGCAGTGACCGACGAAGACTAGCCACGTGATTTGAGCGGCGCAAGCGGTTGGGATTCTCTCGGAAACGTCCTGCGAGTTAAAGGGAAATGTCATCGCAGCGACTCTTCCTACACTTGCCAAACCTACCCAATTCTGGGAAAACCCCACCCTTTGTACCGTCAACGAGCGCCCTATGAGCCCCGAAGAACTCCAAATCACCGACATCCGCCCCGGCACCGGCAAAGCCGTGGTCAAAGGCGCACTGATCACCACCCAATACACCGGCACCCTGGAAGATGGCACGGTGTTCGATTCCTCCTGGGAGCGCGGCAAGCCGTTCCAGTGTGTGATCGGCACCGGGCGGGTGATCAAGGGCTGGGACCTGGGCTTGATGGGCATGCAGGTGGGCGGTGTGCGCACCCTGTTCGTGCCGGCGCATCTGGCCTATGGCGAGCGGTCGATGGGGGCGCATATCAAGCCCAACAGCAACCTGCGTTTTGAGATTGAGTTGCTGGAAGTGCTGACGCGGGACGATTGAGGGCGGTGAACATGGAAGTTGATTCACACGAGTTGCCGGCGTGTTCCGTCGCGGGCATTCAGGTCGTTGAGCTGGGTGATCGCGATGAAGCCGAGTTGCAGCGGTTTTTTGAGCGGGCGCCGGATTACTTCATCGCGGTCAACGGTGAACCGGCCACAGCGACCGAAGCGCATGAGGAATTGCAGGGGCTGTTACCCGCAGGGTGGGCGTGCAGCCGGATGTATTGGCTGGGTTACCGCGATCTGGAAAACCAACTGGTGTCGGTGGTGAACATTGCGGCGGACTTGCTGGCTGTTGGTGTTTGGCACATCGGGCTGTTGCTGGTGGATGCACGCTTGCATGGCACTGGGTTGGCGCAGCGGCTGCACGCGGATCTTGAGGCTTGGGCTGCGGGCAACGGCGCTCAATGGTTGCGTTTGACGGTAGTCATCGGCAATGCCAAGGCCGAACGTTTCTGGCCAAAACTTGGCTATGTGCAGGTACGCACCCGCGAAGGGATCACGATGGGGCGTCAGGTGAACAGCGTTTCGATTCAGGTCAAGGCCCTGACAGGTGGGCAGGTGGGTGATTACCTGGCGTTGGTGCCGCGAGATCGAGTGGATGCACCTTCCTGAACCCATCCTGAAGAATCCTCTTATTCCCCATACGGAAACTTTCCTACGGTTTACTCTCTGATCATCGGGGCGTAAGCTTCGCGCGTTTTCATCAATAGCGGAGACCCTCAGTGGGTACTTGTTCGAGTGACAGTAGTCGGCCGGTTTCGGTAACCGGCACAGGCTTGGCAAGGTAACGCGCATTTTTACGATGCCGTTGTCTCGCCACTAAAAGCGAGAAGCGGCATCCCGGCAGTGGCCAGTCCTGGCGCCTGCCCGAATCCCTCTCATCGACGCTGACCAGCTCCCGGCTCACCTCGGGATGCTACGGACGCGCCTGTCTTTTACGACAGGCGGGCCTAGCTGGCTGTGCCTATAAAACGGGCGCGGTACAGGCGGCGGTACCTGCACGACGGTTTTTTCCTCGCGCAGGAGTAACACCATGAACCTGACTCTGTTGAAAGAGTTCTTTGCCGGCTTCCTGCGGACCCGGCACATCGCCCGGCATTTCCGTCGCCTGGCGATGCTCGAAACCGTGACCGACGCCAGCGTCAGCCGCGAAGTGCCGCCGACCCTGGCGCAAACCCTGGTGGTCTCGGCCAACAGCAGTGCCGTGCAATTGCTCGGCACCCTGGGCAGCCATTCCGAGGGTTTGACCACTCAGGAAGCCGATGCCCTGCGCGTGCAATACGGGCTCAACGAAGTCGAGCATGAGCAGCCGCTGCCGTGGTGGGTGCACCTGTGGCACTGCTACAAAAACCCGTTCAACCTGTTGCTGACGTTGCTGGCGGTGATCTCTTGGCTGACCGAGGACATGAAGGCCGCCACGGTGATTTTTTCCATGGTGGTGCTGTCGACGCTGTTGCGTTTCTGGCAGGAGGCCAAGTCCAACAAGGCCGCCGATGCGCTGAAAGCCATGGTGAGCAACACCGCCACGGTACTGCGCCGCGATGAAGCCAAGCGCATCGAACTGCCGATTAAACAGTTGGTGCCGGGCGATCTGATCGTGCTGTCCGCTGGGGACATGATTCCCGCCGATTGCCGCGTACTCAGCGCCAAGGACCTGTTCGTCAGCCAGGCGGCGATGACCGGTGAATCGATGCCGGTGGAGAAATTTGCCCAGCAGCAGGACGCCAAGACCCGCAACCCGCTGGACCTGGAGAACATCCTGTTCATGGGCACCAATGTGGTGTCCGGCGCGGCGACGGCGGTGATTCTGACCACCGGCAACAGCACCTACTTCGGCGCCCTGGCCCAGCGCGTGACCGCGACGGACCGCGCCACTACCTCGTTCCAGCATGGCGTCAACAAGGTCAGCTGGTTGCTGATCCGCTTCATGTTCGTGATGGCGCCGCTGGTGCTGTTCATCAACGGTTTCACCAAGGGCGACTGGACCGAAGCACTGCTGTTCGCGCTGTCGATTGCCGTGGGCCTGACCCCGGAAATGCTGCCGATGATCGTCACCTCCACCCTGGCCAAGGGCGCGGTGTTTCTGTCGCGCAAGAAAGTCATCGTCAAGCGCCTGGATGCGATCCAGAACTTCGGCGCCATGGACGTGCTGTGCACCGACAAGACCGGCACCCTGACCCAGGACAAAATCTTCCTGGCGCGCCATGTGGACGTGTGGGGCGCCGAGTCCGATGACGTGCTGGAAATGGCCTACCTCAACAGCTACTACCAGACCGGCCTGAAAAACCTGCTGGATGTGGCGGTGCTGGAACATGTCGAAGTGCACCGCGAGCTGAAAGTCGGCACGGCGTTCCAGAAGGTCGATGAAATTCCGTTCGACTTCAACCGCCGCCGCATGTCCGTCGTCGTCGCCGAGCAGGGCCAGCCGCACCTGTTGATCTGCAAGGGCGCTGTGGAAGAGATTCTGTCGGTGTGCAACAACGTGCGCCATGGCGACGTCAACGAAGCGCTGACCGACGACCTGCTGGCACGTATCCGCCAGGTCACCGCCGCGTTCAACGAAGAAGGCCTGCGCGTGGTCGCCGTGGCCGCGCAGCCGATGGCACCGGGGCGCGATACCTACAGTCTGGCGGATGAGAACAACCTCACGCTGATCGGTTACGTTGCGTTCCTCGACCCACCCAAGGAAAGTACTGCACCTGCGCTAAAGGCCCTCAAAGCCCATGGCGTGGCAGTGAAAGTGCTGACCGGCGATAACGAACTGGTCACCGCCAAGATCTGCCGCGAGGTGGGCCTGGAGCAGCAGGGCCTGCTGATGGGCAACGACATCGAGGACATGACCGACGCGGAGCTGGCCAAGGCCGTGGAAACCACCAATGTGTTCGCCAAGCTCACCCCGTCCCACAAGGAACGTATCGTGCGTTTGCTCAAGGCCAACGGGCATGTGGTCGGCTTCATGGGCGATGGCATCAACGACGCGCCAGCACTGCGAACAGCTGATATCGGCATTTCGGTGGACAGCGCGGTTGATATCGCCAAGGAAGCCGCCGACATCATCCTGCTGGAAAAGAGCCTGATGATCCTGGAGGAGGGCGTGCTGGAAGGCCGGCGCACCTTCGCCAACATGCTCAAGTACATCAAGATGACCGCCAGTTCCAATTTCGGCAACGTGTTCTCGGTGCTGGTGGCCAGTGCGTTCATTCCGTTCCTGCCGATGCTGCCGATGCATTTGCTGGTGCAGAACCTGCTGTATGACATTTCGCAGATTGCGATTCCGTTCGATAACGTCGACGACGAGATGCTGAGCAAACCGCAACGCTGGCAACCGGGAGATGTCGGCCGTTTCATGCTGTTTTTCGGGCCGATCAGTTCAATCTTTGACATCACCACGTTCGCACTCATGTGGTATGTCTTCGATGCCAATACGCCTGACCACCAGACCCTGTTCCAGTCCGGCTGGTTTGTGGTGGGGCTGCTGACCCAGACGCTGATCGTGCACATGATCCGCACCCCGAAAATTCCGTTCCTGCAAAGCCGTGCGGCGATGCCGTTGATGGTGATGACCGGCGTGATCATGGCCGTGGGGATTTTCCTGCCGATGGGGCCGCTGGCGCATTACTTCAAGTTGCAGGCGCTGCCGTCGCTGTACTTCGTGTTCCTGCCGGTGATCCTGCTGGCGTACATGGCACTGACCCAGGCGGTGAAGGGCTACTACATCCGTAAGTTTGGCTGGCAATGAACAGGGAAGATTTCCTATGCAAGCAATCAACAACATCAACCTCGAATCCCTGGTCGACACCCTGGTCAGCCTCACTGCGGCCTTTATTCTCGGTGGTTTGATCGGTTTCGAGCGTCAGTACCGTCAGCGCACGGCGGGCTTGCGCACCAACGTGTTGGTGGCGGTGGGCGCGGCGATTTTCGTCGACATGGCCAGCCGGCTCGGCGGCGCGGAAGGCGCGGTGCGGGTGGTGGCCTATGTGGTTTCGGGCATCGGTTTTCTCGGTGCCGGTGTGATCATGCGTGAAGAAGGCAACGTGCGGGGGCTCAACACGGCGGCCACCCTCTGGGCGTCGGCGGCGGTGGGCGCCTGCGCGGGTGCCGACCTGGTGCTTGAGGCGCTGTTGGGCACGCTGTTTGTGCTGGCGGCCAACACCTTGCTGCGACCGATCGTCAATAACATCAACCGCCAGCCGTTGGACGTGGTGTCAGCAGAAGTCACCAACATCCTCTATGTGATCGCCCGGCGTACCCAGCAGAAAGCCGTACTGGCCTTGCTGGAAGCGGAGCTGGCACGTTGCAACTATCCGGCCAGCGATGTGGACGTGCGCCCCTTCGGCACGGAAGAAGTGGAGATCGAAGCCACCCTGGCCGTGACGTCCGTGGACGGCGACGAGTTGGACGCACTGGTGGCGCGAATCTCGATGTCGACCCTGGTGGTGCAAGCGTTCTGGAGTCCAAGTACCACCGAGTAGTCCCCGGCTGTAAGGCGCTGTCCCGCGCGAAGCAGACTATGCTGTTACCAGGAAAAGTCCTACAAACAATCGAGATTATACCTTCATTTGATAAGCCACACCGTTGTTAAGGTTGCGCCCTTGCGCCTCAGGAACCAGGGCGCAGCTCAACGTTTTGACCGTGCTTTATCAAAAGGAGGGGTCTGTACTGCCTGAAGTGTCATGCGGAGTAATCAGCACCGTTTGTCGGAACTGTTACTTTTCACAGGTAGTTAGGTCCCGTGTGATATGTAAGCGTACTGATCCCTCGGGGAGTCTTATGAGCAAAGCTTTAATTGTGGATGATCACCCTTTTATCCGTGCCACCGTGAAGTACCTGTTGAAGCAAGAAGGCTTTGATGTAATCTATGAAGCGGGCAACGGCGCCGACGCCATGCAGTGTGCGCGTGAGGAGCGCCCGGACCTCATCATCCTCGACTTGGCCATGCCCAAACTCGGCGGGTTGGAGGTGATCAGCCGGATCAAGGCGCTGGAGCTGCCTTGCAAGATCCTGGTGCTGACCTCCTACCTGGCTGTGTTCTTCTCCACCCGCTGCATGCGCGCCGGGGCCATGGGCTTTGTGGCCAAGACGGGTGAGCTGGACGAGTTGCAAAAGGCGATCCGGGCGATCCGCTCCGGCTACAGCTGCTTCCCCAGCGTGGCCACCAGTTCAGTGCGCCGTGACGATATACAGACTACCGAGCAAGAGCTGGTCGACGCGCTGTCAGACCGCGAATTGACGGTGTTGCAAAAACTGGCCCTGGGCCTGGGCAACAAGGAAATCGCCGAGGATATGCTGTTGAGCCACAAAACCATCAGTACCTACAAGACGCGACTCAAGGAAAAGCTGCGTATGTCTTCGGTGGTGCACCTGTCCAAGTTCGCCCAGCGCAATCATCTGATCTGAAATGACCACCTCCCGGCTGTTGAGATTCACGGCCATCCTGCTGATCGGGTTGTTGCCCTCAGCAGCGATGGCCCTGGACGAGCCACACTCCCTAAGACTCCTCGGCCACGCCACCCTTGAAAACCCAGGCCTGGAGCTTGATGAAAGCGACTGGCGCTGGCTACGCCAGCGACGCACGTTGGTGATGGGGGTGTCGGCGCCGGACTACGCGCCTTTCGACCTGAGCAACAACAATGATTTTGAAGGGATCACTGCTGACTACGCGTGGCTGATCAGCCTCATCTTGAGCATCCCTATCGAGGTTCGACGTTACGACACCCGCGATGAGGTGATCGAGGCCCTCAAGCTGGGCAAGGTCGATTTAGTGGGCTCGGCCAATGGTTACGAAGCCGCCGACAAAGACCTGATACTGTCGCGTTCCTACGCCAATGATCAACCTGTGCTGGTAACCCGCACGGGGGATAGTCATTTACTGGGCGCCGACCTGGCTGGCAAACGCGTGGCGATGCTCTACCACTACATGCAGCCCGACGCGGTGCAAGCCTATTACCCCAAGGCGCAGTTGCTGTTGTATGGCTCTACCCCCCAAGCCATCGGCTCCGTGTCGTTTGGCCAGGCGGATGTGTTCCTGGGGGACGTCATCAGTACCCGTTATCTGATCAACAAAAATCATCTCAATAATGTGCGCATGGCCGATTTTTCCGGGCTGGAGGTCAACCCGTTCGGGTTCGCGTTCACCGGGGATAACATCCGTCTGCTGAATATCATCAATGCGGCGCTGGCCGTGATCCCCGCCAGCCAGCAAATGAGTATCCTGCGCCGCTGGAGTGCTGGAGACAGCGGTTTCCTGGAGGCAGACCGACTGCGCTTGAGCGACAGTGAGCAGCGTTGGCTGGAGAAGCATTCGCGGGTAAAGGTCGCGGTGCTCGACAAGTTCATGCCGTTGTCATTTTTAGATGAGAAAGGGCAGTTCGTGGGGTTGAGCGATGAAGTGCTGTCGCGGATCAGCTTGCGCACAGGCTTGAAGTTCGAGGTAGTGCATGGCAATTCTTTGCCTCGGCAAATTGAAGAGGTCAGCAGCGGGCAAATAGACATGCTCGCGGTCATCACACCCAGCGTCGAGCGTGCCGAAAAGGTCCGGTTTACCCGGCCTTATCTGTCGAATCCCTATGTGTTGGTGGCGCGCGCTGACGATAACCGGCTGCTCACCCTGGAAGATATGCCTGGAAAAAGCCTGGCGTTTATTGGTGGCAACAGCCTCGCCGCGCAAATTGCCCGGGACTACCCAGGTATCAAGTTCGTCGATGTCGAGAACCCTGAAGAGGCCATGGAGTTGGTCGCCAAAGGCAGTGTGGATGCGACCGTCATTTCATTGATCAGCGCACGCTACATGATTGCACGCAATTTCCGAGACCGCCTGCGTATCACCAGCACGATCGGTACGGAACCGGCGCGCATTGCCTTCGGTGTCAACCGCAGCCAACTGGAGCTGTATTCGATCCTCGAGAAGGCTCTGTTGAGTATCACCCCCGAAGAAATGGACGAACTCACTAACCGGTGGCGCAGTGAAATCATCATCGAAGACAGCTACTGGAGCAGTCATCGCAATGTGATCATCCAGGGGTTTGGCCTGGCGGCGTTGTTGTTGCTGGTGACCCTGGGTTGGGGGCTCTACCTGCGCAACCTGATACGCAAGCGTGCTCAGGCAGAACGTGCCTTGAGCGACCAGATGCGGTTCATGAGCGTGCTGATCGACGGCACCCCTCATCCGATCTATGTGCGCGATCGCCAAGGTCGGTTAATGGCTTGCAACAACGCATACCTTGATGTGTTTGGCTTTAAGTTGGAGGACGTGATCGGCAAGACTGTGGTGCAAACCGACACGGGCAACCCGCCGCAGGCCCAGTCGTTCCATGCCGATTACTTGGACCTGATGGAGCGGGGCGAGCCGCAGATCCAGGATCGCGTGCTCAAGGTGCCGGGAGGTGGCGTGCTGACCATTTACCAGTGGATGCTGCCATACCGTGACAGCAATGGTAGCGTCGTGGGCATGATTGCCGGCTGGGTGGATGTCAGCGAACGCCAGCGCCTGCTGGGCCAGTTGCAGGAAGCCAAGGAGGAAGCCGACGCCGCCAACCGGGCCAAGACCACGTTCCTGGCGACCATGAGCCATGAGATCCGCACGCCCATGAATGCGGTGATCGGCATGATCGAGTTGGCCCAGAAAAACGCCGAGCAGGGCCGTGTCGATCAGGACGCGCTAGAGGTGGCGTCGATGGCATCCCGGAGCATGCTGGAGTTGATCGGCGATATCCTGGACATTGCGCGGATTGAAACCGGTCACCTGTCCTTGAGCCTGGAACAGGCCAATCTCCATGAGCTGTTGGCCTCCGTGGCACGGGTTTTCGAGGGGCTCGCGCGGGACAAGGGGTTGCAGCTGCTCGTCGAGCTTGATCCGCTGATCGACCGGACGGTGATGATCGACCCTCTGCGTTTCAAGCAAGTAGTGTCCAACCTGCTGGGCAATGCCATCAAATTCACCACCACCGGGCAGGTACGTCTGGGCGCTCAGAGTGCACCGGCATTGGCCGGTGACCACTTGAACCTCCGGTTATTTGTGGAAGATACCGGGATTGGCATCAGCGCCGAGGATCAGCAGCGCTTGTTCAACCCGTTTATCCAAGGCAGCAACAACGACCAATCGGCGCGCAGTGGCTCCGGCCTTGGGTTGGTGATCAGCCGCAACCTGTGCGAGATGATGGGCGGCCAATTACATCTGAGCAGTGTGCAGGGCAAGGGGACGCGAGTGGACGTGACGTTGGCGCTGGCGCTGACCACCGCAACGGCGGTGTCCTTACCTGTTCAACCTGCACCTGCGACACCTGCATTGAACCTCCTGGTGGTCGATGATTACCCGGCCAATCGCTTGCTGTTGACGCGACAACTGAGCTTCCTGGGGCATCACATCGTCACGGCCGAGGACGGCGCTGAGGGCTTTGCACTGTGGCAGGCCGGGCAGTTTGATGGCGTCATCACCGACAGCAACATGCCCGTCATGGATGGCTACACATTGGCCCGTGATATCCGTGCCCAGGAGCGTCAGCGTGGCCTGGTGCCGTGTCTGCTTCTGGGGTTTACCGCCAACGCGCAACCGGAGGAGACCGAGCGCTGCCGGCAGGCGGGCATGGACGGTTGTCTCTTCAAACCGACCGGCCTTGATGACCTGCGCACGGCGTTGGCATCGCGCACCGCTGCACCAGTGGTGTTGGAGGCCGTGCCGGTATGTGACTTGAGTGCCCTGGTCGCACTGACAGGCGATGATACTGCCGGGCTCAATGAGTTGCTGGCGCCATTGATCGGTAGCCTCGCAGAGGACCGCTTGCTGCTATCGACGCTGCAAGAACACGCGGACTTTGGCAAGTTGCATGACTTGGCTCATCGCGTTAAAGGTGGGGCGCGCATGGTCAAGGCGCCGGCGCTGATCGCGTGTTGTGAAACGCTGGAGGGTGTGTGTGAAAGCCGGGACCGTCATGCATTGGCGGCGTCGGTTGAAGCCATTGGCCACGCCATTGATAGCTTGCATCACAGCCTGAGCGCCCGCATCAAGCAGGCTTGACTGAAGTGGATGGCCATTCGGTGGATTTGGGAGAGTTCCTACATGGAACAGGAACAAACCTGATTTTGTCTTCGGGTTATGTCTGGAAAATGGGCCCCGCTCACTGACGAGCGCTGCCTGCCCAGGGGTTCGCCATGCCAAACAAAGCACTGACCATCCTGATTGCCGATGAACAACACCTGCAACGGCTGTACATCGAGAAGATGCTCAACCGATTGGGATATTTCCGGATCGTACCGGTGGAAACCTTTGAAGAGGTCCAGTTGCTCACCGCCATCCCCGCCCGGCCTTTTGATGTGCTGATCATCAATGCGGGGCTGACGGCCCACGCTTGCGGGCCTCAACCCCAGGCGCACCACGTGCTGGTCTACGATCACCTGGACCTGAGCGCCCGCGCCGACGCAACGCCGGCAGTGCTGGTGCGGCTACCCGGCGTGCCTGACAACGTCAACCTCGAACACTTCATGGACATCATCGACCCACCCGCAGCCACTGCTGGCCTGCGGGTGTTGCCGTGGTTGCGGGAGTTATCCCGTGCGCCCGTGGCCGGGGTTTAGTCCCACTTCGGCGCGATACCTTTGGGGCTGGTCAGGCGATGGCCGCGTTCCAGTTCGGCAATCTGTGCCATGTCGGCAGCGCTCAAGGTCAGTTGCAGGGCCTGGAGGTTGCTTTCCAGGTTGGCGCGTTTGGTGGAGGAGGGAATGACTGCGTAACCCAACTGCATGGCCCAGGCCAGTGTCACTTGCGCCGGGGTCGCCTGATGGCGTTCGGCTATTTGCTGGATCACCGGGTCCTTGAGCACTTCGCCGTAGGCCAGGGTCATGTAGGACGTGATCTGGATACCGTTGGCGGTGGCGAAGTCCACGACCTGGCGGTTTTGCAGGTAGGGGTGCAGTTCGACCTGGTTGGTGGCGATGTTTTCGGCCCCAACGGCGGCAATCGCCTGCTTCATAAGGTCGATTGTGAAGTTGGAAATGCCGATCTGGCGGGTCAGGCCCAGGCGCTTGGCTTCCAGCAATTGGCCCATGAATTCGGCGACAGGCACCTGCTCTTCCGGCGAAGGCCAGTGAATCAGGGTCAAGTCCAGGTAGTCGGTCTTCAGTTTGCGCAGGCTTTCGCGCAGGCTTGGAATCAGCTGGCTTTCGGCGAAGTTGGCGATCCAGATCTTGCTGGTGATGAACAACTCATCACGCGGGATGCCACTGTCGGCAATCGCCTGGCCGACATCGGCTTCGTTCTCGTAGATCTGCGCGGTGTCGATGACGCGGTAGCCGAGTTCCAGGCCGGTACTGACCGAATCGATCACCACCTGGCCTTGCAGGCGGAAGGTGCCAAGGCCGAAGGCCGGGACATTTTGCGTTGGGGTAGACATCAGTAACTCCTGAAGGGGGATGAACAATGGAGTCGAGTATCCGCCCGTCGTTCCTTCGGAAAAACCGCCGAATCCGAAAAGGACTCTTTACCGCAGGTCACGAATGGCACCGCAGTGGGAGGTGAACAGGCGTGTTGTGGAGAAGGGGGCCGTAGCGAGTAAGCTTGTTAGGGTGAGGTGGGCTGTTGTGAGTAGGCTTGTCGTGGCGAGCAGGCTTGTCCTGCGTCGGGCTGCGCAGCGGCCCCATTTGGCTCACCGCGCAGCTTGGGTTGGGACCGCTTCGCGCTCCAGCGCGGGGCAAGCCCGCTCACTACACTGTGCGATGGCCTTGAACTTTTGGGCCAGGTCCAGGACCACTTGGCTGGTGACCACAGCGCATCGGCCAGCAGGATCACGTCCGGGTCCGGCCAGGTGGCGTCCGGGTCGCTGCCGTCGTTCAGTGGGTCGACACGGTGGGAGCTGGTATCGAACAGGTCATCACCAAGCACCTGTCGTTCAAGACCGAACACCTGCACTACGACCTGGGTGAAGACAAGGTGAGCGTCGGTGAGATTCCGGGCAGCGGCGGGGCAGGGACTGGGTATGATTCTTAGTTCAAGAACGATGGGCAGATGTTGCGCGTTGAGTTGAACTGGAAGTTGGACTGACGTTGGCGCCTCAGGCGCAGAGGCTTTCAGCGTGCATCGGCCGCGCGGGGCGGTGTTGATGGCACTCGCCCTGTCGCGGCTTGCGGGTTTTGCGGGTATGGACCGCGTTCCAGAGAGTGAAGTCGAACTGTGTGGCGGAGACGACATTTTCCTGGATCAGTGTGATGGGGGGCGGGTTGGCTGCAGTTGAGTAGTGAGTATTCAGCGTGACCTCCAGTGTGTCCTTGTCTCGGTAACCGCTGAGTATGGGGATCAGCGTGAAGGCATGATCGACACCTTCGGACTCGGTCGGTGTGCCTGCGAACAGTACGATTCCGACATAGACCTTGCGATCGTTCAAGCTGAACATGCACGGCCTGCACTGCACGATGGACTCTCTCAGCAAGATTCTGAAAGGCGTGCCCTCAAGGACACCCAGCGCCAGCAGCGTGTGGAGCTGGACGTCTGTTTCCAGTTGCAATATTTTCTTCTTCGCGCCCACATAGAACGCTGACCAGAAGAAGGGAATTACCAGTGCCGTCAGGCCAACCTGCATCAGGAAAACCCACAGCGTGCCGTTTTTTTCGCTGGCAATATCAAGTTGCACCAATAGCGTGCCCAAGTAGTTGCTGTAGTCTGTTGCAACCAAATGACCCAGAATCGGGAGCGCTTGTTTTGACATTGCCAGAATGGCCGCACTCAGGAGGGTCGAAACGATCAGGCAAGCCATTTCCATTCTGGCTACGTGCAAATAGAGCAGTTGTCCTTGGAAACGGTGCAGCCTTACGTAGAAAAAGGGGTGCCTGATGCAGACCATGTATCCGCTGACCAGTAAGGGAACGATGATCAGCAAACCCATGAATGATCAGCCTCCATTTTACGTATCTGGTCTATGGCGTCCTTGTAACCCGGCGACTCCAGCACTTCGCAGGCATCCAGGCCGACGCCTCCGTACACGACTTTCCAGGTTTTGCGGGACTTGACCTCTTTCGCACGCTCCCGCTCATCCTGGGTCGGCTTCCCGAACAACAAATGCAATAACGACATGGCGACACCCTCGCAGAGAAGTAGCCATTTTTATAGCAAGTGAAAGGGCCCCTCACCATTGATGGCCGCCTTGCCACTGTCGCCAGTTCCCGTAGGAAACGTCTCCATTTGTATGGGTGGCCTAAAACGTCGGCGGTGTAATCACCCAAATCACAAGGGTTTCCACCTTGCCAGGGTTGCCGTAGCGATGGGGCTCATGGCTGGCGAAGCTGAAACTGTCACCGGCTTCCAGCAGAAAGTGTCGCTCTCCTACCCACAACTCGAACTGGCCGCTCAGTACGTATCCCGCTTCTTCGCCTTCATGGCTGTAGCTCTGCTGGCTATAGGTGCCGGGCGGGAAGCTTGATTGCAGCATTTCCAGTTGGTGGTTGGGCAACGGCGTCAGCAATTGGTCGACGATGCCGTCTTCGTAGTGAATGCTTTGACGGTTGCCTTTGCGCACCACGTAGCCTTCGTCCTCGGCAGCGGGCACGGTTTCGCTGGCGAAGAACCACTGGATGGTCACGCCCAGGCTTCGGGCAATATTGAACAGGGCCGGAATTGATGGATACGCCAGGTTACGCTCCAACTGGCTGAGGTAACCCGCCGTCAATTCGCTGGCCTGCGCCAGGGCCGTGAGGGTCAGGCCACGGGCCTTGCGCAGCCCACGAATGCGCGTGCCGAGAAACAGTTGCTGGGGATTGTCTGTCACAGGTTCCACGCTAGCTTGAGTCCTTCGTAGATCGCCTCTTCGGCGGTGCGCGGGGCCAGGCAGTCGCCGATGCGATCAAAGGGCACCAAGCCTTGCAACTCCGCGCCCAGAGTGTCCACCGGCTGGTGGCCCTGGCACAACACCAGGGTGCCGATATTCTCCAGCAGCATTGGCTCGCCGCTGGCGGTGTGTTGCAGGTAGACCGTGGTGTCATCGCAGCCGTATAGGCGGGCGTAAGGGATGATCGGGATGCCCAGCCGATGCAGTTCTCCGGCCATTTGATCACGGACATACAGCGGCAGGTTTTCCCCACAGTGCGTGCCATTGACCGCCAATTGCACCTGATGGCCGGCGCGCACCAGGCGCTCGGCAATGCCGGGTCCGATCCAGTCGCAACGCCAGTCGACGACCACCACCGAGCGGCCCAACGTGACCTGCTCGCGCAGCACCTGCCATGCGTCCACCACTTGCAGTTCGCCGCCGCGTTCGAAGGCCGGCCAATAAGGCTCGGCACCGGTGGCAATGATCACATGATCGGGCTGTTCCTGTTCCACCAGCGCACGATCGACACGGGTATGGCGCACCACGCGTACACCGGCCAGTTCCATTTCACGTTGCAGGTTGGTACTGGCCCCGCCGAATTCGCTGCGCCGTGGCAGCAGTTGGGCCAGCAACACTTGCCCGCCGAGTTGACCGCTGGCTTCGTACAACGTTACCGCATGCCCGCGTTGCGCGGCGACTGCCGCTGCTTTCATGCCCGCCGGGCCACCGCCCACCACCATGATGCGTTTGGGCTTCACTGCCTGTTGCAACTCACCAAACACCAGCTCGCGGCCGGTCTCGGGATGCTGGATACAGGAGATCGGCAGCCCTTTGTGAAAGTGACCGATGCAGGCTTGATTACAGGCGATGCACGCCCGTACATCTTCGGCACGGCCCTCAAGGGTCTTGGCCGGCATCAGTGGATCGCAGATCAACGCACGCGTCATGCCGCAGACATCGGCCTGGCCCCGCGCCAATATCAGCTCGGCTTCCTGGGGCTGGTTGATACGCCCGGTGACGAACAGCGGAATCGACAGACTGGCCTTGAACGTCGCCGCCTCGTTGGCGAGGTACGCAGCGGCAATCGCCATGGGTGGCACGATATGGATCGCGCCGCCGAGTGACGCTGATGTACCTGCGACGATATGCACGTAATCCAGCTGGGTTTGCAGGTGTTGAACGGCTTCCAGGGACTCGTTTTCAGTGAGGCCTTCGGCATCGCGTTCATCGGCAGAAATGCGCAGCCCGATGATGAACTGTTCGTCGGTGGCGGCCCTGACGGCTTCGATGATTTCCCTCAAGAACTTCAGTCGATGCTCAAGAGAACCGTTGTAATCATCGGTACGCCGGTTTACCCGAGGATTGAGAAACTGCGCCGGCAGATACCCATGGCTGGCGACCACCTCAACCCCATCGATCCCGGCCTCATGCAAGCGCCTCGCTGCCGATGCATAACCCGCGACGATCTCGTCGATCATCGCCTGGTCCAGCGCCCGTGGCATCACGCGAAAGCGTTCATTGGGCACGCCCGACGCCGAATACGCCACGGCGAGCAGACCATCGGCAGACTCCATGATTTCGCGCCCCGGATGGAAGATCTGCGACAACACCACAGTGCCGTGGGCATGGCAGGTCTCGGCCAGTTCGCGGTAGCCGTCAATGCAGCTGTCGTCGGTCGCCATCAGCACATGGGAGGTATACCGCGCACTGTCATGCACCCCGGCCACCTGTAGCACGATCAACCCCACGCCGCCCTCGGCACGTGCGCGGTGATAGGCGATCAACTGCGCATTGACCCGGTTATCGATGGGCATAGAGGTGTCATGCCCGCTGGACATGATGCGGTTTTTCAGGCGTTTGCCACGCAGTTCCAGCGGTTCGAACAGATGGGGAAAGGTCGGGTGCGACATGGTGCAGATACTCCAGGCGCTGTTATTGTTATTTTTCTATAGGAGGCGAGCGCCAGTAAAAAATCAACTTGTTTTTTTACTGGCGACTGGATTAGCGTCGCCTTCATCAACCCCGTGCCTGGAGAATAAAAATGACTCACTCCACCGAACAGCAGCTGCGTGAACAGCTCGCCGCCTGCTACCGATTGATTGCGCACTACCGCATGAGCGATCTGATTTTCACGCATATTTCGGTGCGTATCCCGGGGCCCGAGCATCACTTCCTGATCAATCCCTACGGGCTGATGTTCGACGAAATCACTGCATCAAGCCTGGTGAAGATCGGCCTGGACGGTCACCCCGTGGAGCCCTCGGCTTACGCGGTCAACCCGGCGGGCTTCGTGATTCACAGCGCGATTCATGGCGCCCGCGAAGACGCCCAGTGCGTGCTGCACACCCACACCCGTGCCGGCTGTGCGGTGGCGGCCTTGGAGTGCGGGTTATTGCCGGTAAACCAGATATCCATGGAGTTCTACGGCAAGGTCGCCTACCACGACTACGAAGGCGTGGCCCTGGACATGGATGAGCAACAGCGGCTGGTGCGGGACCTGGGCGACAAGCCGGTGCTGATGTTGCGCAACCATGGTTTGCTGACGGTGGGCGAGACCGTCAGCCAGGCGTTCCTGCGCATGTATTACCTGGAAAAGGCCTGCGATATCCAGATCGCCGCCCAGGCGTGCGGCCAGCTGGTGCTACCGTCCGCCGAGGTTTGCGCCTACACCGAGCAGCAATTCAACAACCCTGGGCGACCGCTGGCAGAGGGTGAGTTGGTCGACCTGGACGCCATGCAACTGGCCTGGGCGGCGTTACTGCGGATGCTGGATCGGGTGTCGCCGGGCTATCGCGACTGAGGTAGAGTCGTGATGCCGACTCAATCGTAGGAATTTGCCGCATGACCCAGGAATCCCGTTTTTCCCGGATGGACCCGGAAGTGCGCAAGGCCAATCTGGTCCAGGCCACGCTCACGTGTCTCAAGCGTGATGGTTTCCAGGGGGCGTCGATCCGCAAGATCAGCGCCGAGGCCGGGGTGTCGGTGGGGCTGATCAGCCATCACTACTCGGGCAAGGACGAGCTGGTGGCCGAGGCCTACCGCACCATCACCGACCAGGTCATGAGCCTGCTGCGCGAAACCATGGCCAAGGCGCCGCCGAACCCGCGGGAGCGCCTGTCGGCGTTGTTCCGTGGCTCGTTTTCCGCCGAATTGCTTGACCCGCACCTGCTGGATGCCTGGCTGGTGTTCTGGGGCGCGGTCAAGACCGCGCCGGCGATCAACCTGGCTCACGAACACTCCTATGGCGAGTACCGCACCATCATGCGTTCGGCCCTGACCGACATGGCCAGGGAGGAGGGCTGGAAGCACTTCGACGCCGATCTGGCCGCCATCGGCCTGAGCGCACTGCTCGACGGGTTGTGGCTGGAGTCGGGGCTCAACCCCGGTACGTTCACACCGGAGCAGGGTATCCAGATCTGCGAGGCCTGGGTCGATGGTCTGCAGGCCGGTGGTCGCCAGCGTTATCAGCTCAAGCCCTGAGCCTTCTGCGGCCGCCTGAACGCAAGGTTCAGGTCGGCCATTTCCCCTTCTGAAAATATTTGCAGTTTGCCGATTGCCTTCTTACTGAACACTTGTTTAGTATCGCCTCATGTCGCACCCCTCAAGCCAACTAAAATAATTCGAGGAAGCCATGACTACCGATTCGTCCGTGCTCACTCAAGTGCAAGCTGGCGTTGCCTGGATCACCCTCAACCGTGGCCCACAGCGCAACGCCTTGGACATCCCCACCCTCAAGCACCTGCACGCCTTGCTTGATGCCTTCAACACCGACCCTGCGGTGCGCGTGGTGGTATTGACCGGCAACGGTCGCAGCTTCTGCGCCGGTGCCGACCTGGCCGAGTGGGCCGACGCCGAAGCCCGTGGCGCCCTCGAAACCTACGGCTGGACCGAAACCGCCCACGCCTTGATGACCCGCCTGCACAGCCTCGACAAACCCACGATTGCCGCCATCAACGGCACCGCCGTCGGTGCGGGCATGGACCTGACCCTGTGCTGCGACCTGCGCGTCGCCGCCCAATCGGCGCGCTTCAAGGCCGGTTACACCAGCATGGCTTATTCGCCTGACGCCGGCGCCAGTTGGCACTTGCCGCGCCTGATCGGCAGCGAGCAAGCCAAGCGCCTGCTGTTCCTTGACGAGCTGTGGAGCGCCGACCGCGCCCTGGCTGCCGGCCTGGTCGGTGAAGTGGTCGCGGATGATCAACTGCACGCCCACACCGCCGAACTCGCCACGCGCCTGGCCAACGGCCCGACCTTCGCCTTCGCCCAGACCAAGACCCTCATCCGTGACGGCGCCGAGCGCAGCCTGCCCGAGCAACTGCAGGCCGAACTGGCCGCTGGCCTGTTGTGCGGACGCAGTGCCGATGGCGCCGAAGCCTTGCGTGCCTCCCTGGAAAAACGCCTCCCGAATTTCTCCGGCCAATAACAACAACACCCCGAACAGGTAGCGCCATGAATTTCCAACTCAGCCAAGAACAAGACATGTTGGTGGACGCGGTACGCAGTTTTGTTGCCAAGGAATTGTTGCCCCATGAAGAGGCGGTAGACCGTGCCGATGAGGTCTCGCCGGAGCTGGCTGCGCAGATTCGCGACAAGGCGATTGCTGCCGGTTTCTACGCCTTCAACATGCCGGAAGAGGTGGGTGGTGGTGGCCTGGACTACCTGTCCCAGGCGCTGATCGAGCGTGAGTTGTCCAACGTTTCCTGGGCGTTGCATGTGTTTGTCGCGCGGCCGTCCAAGATCCTGATGGCGTGCACGGGCTCACAGATTGGCGACTACCTGTTGCCCTGTGTGCAAGGCAAGAAAATCGACTGTTTTGCCTTGACCGAACCCGGCGCCGGTTCCGACGCCAATGCCATCAAGACCCGCGCCGTGCGCAGTGGCGATGACTTCGTGATCAACGGCAGCAAGCACTTTATCAGCCATGCCGGGCACGCCGATTTCGCCATCGTGTTTGCGGTCACCGATACCTACGAACACAACGGCCGACAGCGCAACGCGGTGACTTCATTCCTGGTAGATCGGGGTACGCCTGGCATGACCATCCGCCGTGGCCCCAAGTGCGTGAGCAACCGGGGTTACCACACCTACGAAATGTTCTTCGACGACTGCCGCGTACCGGCGTCCAAGGTACTGGGCGAAGTGGGCAAAGGCTGGGAAGTGGCCAACGCCTGGCTCACCGCTGGCCGTGTGATGGTGGCCGCCAACTGCGTCGGCCAGGCCCAGCGCGCGCTGGATGTGTCGTTGCAATGGGCGGCGGACCGCAAACAGTTCGGCCAGCCGATCGGCACCTACCAAGGCGTGAGTTTCAAGCTGGCCGACATGGCCACGCAGATTCGCGCGGCTGAACTGTTGACCCTGCACACCGCCTGGAAAATGGACCAAGGCAGCATGACCGACGGCGAGGCCGGCATGGCCAAGCTGTTTGCCAGCGAAACCCTGGGCAAGGTTGCCGATGAGGCGGTGCAGATTTTCGGCGGCATGGGCTTGATGGATGAAGGGCCGGTTGAGCGAATCTGGCGCAATGCGCGGATCGAACGGATCTGGGAAGGCACGTCGGAAATCCAGCGCCATATCATCGCCCGTGAACTGTTGCGTCCACTGTTGCGTTGAGCGGCGAGGAGAGCGTATGTCCCAGGCTATTCGCGACAACCTCAAGCGCCTGCTGGCGCCCCGGCATCTGGCGTTCGTGGGTGGACGCAGCATGGCGCGCGCGCTCAAGCGCTGTGCCGACGGCGGCTTTACCGGGCCGATGTGGCTGGTCAACCCGCAACATGACAGCCTCGATGGCATCCCCTGTGTGCGCCGCGTGGCCGATTTACCCTGTGGGCCGGACGCGGTGTTTATCGCCATCAACCGAGAGTTGACGCTGACCTGCGTGGCTGAACTGGCCGCTATCGGCACCGGTGGCGCCATTTGCTACGCCTCGGGTTTTGCCGAAACCGGCGCCAGCGGCGCCGCCATGCAGCAGCAGCTCTTAAAGGCTGCGGGCGATATGGCCTTGCTCGGCCCCAACTGCTATGGCCTGCTGGATTACCTGCACAGCGCGGCGCTATGGCCCGTGGCCCACGGCGGCAAGTCGGTGGAGAAGGGCGTGGCGGTGCTCACCCAGAGCGGCAACTTCGCCTACAACCTGTCGATGAGCGACCGTTCGCTGCCGGTGGCCTACATGGCCTCGGTGGGTAACCAGGCACAACTGGGCGTTGCCGAATTGATGGACGTATTGCTCGACGAGCCGCGCGTCACCGCCATCGGCCTGCACCTGGAAGGCTTGAAGAATGTGCCCGGTTTTGCCCGGGCAGCGCACAAGGCGCTGGAGAAAGGCATTCCGGTCATCGCGCTGAAAACCGGCGTGTCGCAGATCGGCGCTGAACTGGCCTTGAGTCACACCAGTTCATTGTCCGGCTCCGACGCGCTGTACGACAGCCTGTTTGCGCGCCTGGGCGTGATCCGTGTGAGCGGGCCGGTAAGTTTTGTCGAAACCCTCAAGGCGGCAGCCTGCGGCAATCTTCCAGCGGGCAACCGCCTGATTGCACTGGCCTGTTCGGGTGGCGATGCGGGGCTGATTGCCGACTATGCCGAACGCAATCATCTGGCCTTGCCGAAACTGGACGAAAAGCAACGCAGTGAACTGGCCCAGGTGCTGCCCAGCTACGCCAACCTGGTCAACCCGCTGGATTTCACCACCGCCATCTGGGGCGACCGTGATGCCCTGAACACGATGCTCGACACCGCGCTACGAACCGACGCCGATGCCGCCATGCTGGTGCTGGATTACCCTGCCGAGTTCACCGGCGAGCGCAAGGAGTGCGACCTGTTGCTGGAGCTGTTTTGTGCGGCGCTCGGCCGGCATGGCAAGACCGGATTTGTCACCTCGGCGTTTCCCGAACTGTTGCCGGTCCATGCCCGCGAGCGTCTGCATGCTCAGGGGATCGCCGCGCTGCAAGGCGTAGAGGATGCACTGGCGGCTTGGGGGCGGATTGCCGACTACCAGAGCAACCGGTGCGTGTTGCTGGAGCGAGGCGAGTCGATCCTCGAACCCTTGTGCCCAAAAGCCCTGGATGACAGCGGCGGGGCGTTGGACGAGTGGGCCTCCAAGCAAGCCCTGCGGGCATTCGGCCTGACCACACCGGCTGGCGTGCTGAGTACGCCGGGAAGGGCGGTCAGTGATGCAGAACTGGTCGGCTATCCGTTGGTGCTCAAGGCGGTCAGCGCGCAGTTGCCGCACAAGACCGAGGCCGGTGCCGTGGTGCTGAACCTGCAGAACGGCATGGCCCTGACCGCCGCACTTGAGCAGATGCGCGAGCATCTTTGGGCTTATGCGCCGCATGTCGTTTTCGATCAATTGCTGTTGGAGTCGATGGCGACGCCGCCATTGGCCGAGTTGATCGTGGGCATCAAGCGCGAAAACGACTTTGGCCTGGCCCTGGTCATCGGTGCCGGCGGCATCCTGGTGGAACTGCTCAAGGACAGCCGCAGCCTGTTGTTGCCAACCACCGACAGTGCCATCCGCAACGCCTTGCTCAGCCTGCGCAGTGCCGCGTTATTGCAGGGTTTTCGCGGGCGTGAAGTGGCGGATCTGCAGGCGCTGGTGGCGGCCATCCGGGCCGTGGCCGACTACGCCTGCGCCAATGCTGGGCAATTGCTGGAGCTGGATGTGAACCCATTGTTGGTCAATGCCCAGGGCGCCACGGCGGTCGATGCGTTGATCCGTCTAGGAGATGAACATGCGCGATAACACCCTGACCGGCGGCCAGGCCCTGGTGCGGTTGCTGGCCAATTATGGCGTCGACACGGTCTTCGGCATTCCCGGTGTGCACACCCTGGAGCTGTATCGCGGCCTGCCCGGCAGTGGCATTCGTCATGTACTCACGCGGCATGAGCAAGGTGCCGGCTTTATGGCTGACGGCTACGCGCGGGTCAGTGGCAAGCCGGGGGTGTGTTTTGTGATCACCGGTCCCGGCGTGACCAATGCCGCCACCGCGATTGGCCAGGCGTACGCTGATTCGATTCCGATGCTGGTGATTTCCAGCGTCAACAGCACGGCCAGCCTCGGCAAGGGCTGGGGCATCCTGCATGAGACCCAGGACCAGCGCGCGATCACGGCGCCGATCACTGCGTTTTCGGCGGTGGCACTGAGTGCTGAGGATTTGCCTGAACTGGTCGCCCGCGCCTACGCCGTTTTCGACAGCGAACGACCGCGGCCGGTGCATATCTCTGTGCCACTGGACGTGTTGGCCGCGCCGATCCTGCGCGACTGGAGCAATGAGGTCGTACGCCGCCCTGGTCGTGGCTTGCCGTCCGCCGAAGCCTTGGATCAGGCCGCCGCCAAGCTCGCGACAGCCAAGCGACCCATGATCATTGCCGGTGGCGGCGCGTTGGCGGCGGGCGAGGCTTTGCAGCGCTTGAGCACCCAGTTGGCGGCGCCGTTCTTCACCAGCGTGGCCGGCAAGGGTTTACTGCCCATCAATGACCCGCTGAATGCCGGTTCCACCCTGTGCGTCGAACCCGGCTGGCAACTGATCAGCGAGGCGGATGTGGTGCTGGCAATCGGCACGGAAATGGCCGACACCGACTATTGGCGTGAGCGTTTGCCCCTCAACGGCGAGTTGTTGAGGGTGGATATCGATGCGCGCAAATTCAATGATTTCTACCCCTGTGCCGTGGCACTGAAAGGCGATGCACAGCAGACCGTGCTCGCCTTGCTGGAGCGCCTGCCGGCCACAGCGCGTGACGCTGAAGCCGCCGTCTCGACAGTGAGGGTGTTGTGGCAGGCAGTCGAGTTGGGGCACGGCCCCTTGCAGTCCATCCACCAAACCATTCTCGACCGTATCGAAGCCGAATTGCCGGCCGATGCGTTCATCAGCAGCGACATGACCCAACTGGCCTACACCGGCAATTACGCCTACCGCAGCCGTGCGCCGCGCAGCTGGTTGCATCCTACGGGCTACGGCACCTTGGGCTACGGCCTGCCCGCGGGTATCGGCGCCAAGTTTGGCGCGCCACAGCGGCCGGGTTTGGTGCTGGTGGGCGACGGTGGTTTCCTCTACACCGCCCAGGAACTGGCCACCGCCGTCGAAGAACTGGACAGCCCGTTGGTGGTGCTGTTGTGGAACAACGACGCGCTTGGCCAGATCCGCGACGACATGTTGAGCCTCGATATCGAGCCCATCGGCGTGCTGCCGCGCAACCCGGATTTCGCGCTGTTCGCCCAGGCGTTCGGCTGCACCGTGAACCAGCCCCGCACCCTGGATGAATTGCAGACGGACCTGCGCAACGCGTTCAAACGCAATGGCGTGACCTTGATCGAGTTGAAACATGCCTGTGCCTGTTGACCTTTAGAGAGACAAGACCATGAGCGAAAACAACAACAAAATGACTCAAGCGATGCACCGCCGCGACTTTCTCAAACACAGCGCCGTGGCTGGCGCGGTGGCTGCGGCGTTCTCCATGGGCTTGCCGTTGCAGGCCTTTGCCGCCGACGCCACGCCCAAAGCGGGCGGTGTATTGCGCCTGGGCCTGGCCGGTGGCAGCACCACCGATTCCCGCGATCCGGGTTCCTGGGTCGATACCTTCACCTTTGTCGGTTTCTCGGCGGTGTACAACACCCTTACGGAAATCGCGGTGGACGGCAGCGCGATTCCCGAACTGGCCGAGCGCTTTGAATCCACACCTGATGCGCGGGTGTGGACCTTTCACTTGCGGCCTGGCGTGACCTTCCACAACGGCAAAAACTTGACCGCCGACGACGTGGTGGTCTCGATCAATCATCACTTGGACGCCAAGTCCACCTCCGCCGCCAAGACCGTGTTGGGTGATGTCGCCAGCGTGAGCGCCCAGGGCAGCGATGCGGTGGTGTTCGAGTTGCATTCGGGTAACGCCGACTTTGCGTATGTCGTCGCTGATTACCACTTGGTGATCATGCCCGCCAAGGACGGCGTGGCGGACTGGCAAGCCGGTGTGGGTACCAGCGGCTATCGTCTTAAAAGCTTCGAACCCGGCGTGCGCATGGACCTGGAACGCAACCCAGACTATTGGAAACCCGGTCGCGCGCACTTCGCCAGCGCCGAGTTGCTTGCCATCGCCGACGGCGCCGCGCGGGTCAATGCGCTGGTCACCGGTCAGGTGGATGTGATCAACAAGGTCGACCTGAAAACCGTGGCGCTGCTCAAGCGCAACCCCGGCCTGGTGATCGAAGAAACCAAGGGCGCGCAGCACTACACCTTCCCGATGCTGTGCGACAGCAATGAATTCAAGAACAACGACATCCGCATGGCCATGAAACATGCGATCAACCGCGAGACGTTGTTGGCCTCCGTGCTGCATGGCTACGGCCTGGTGGGCAACGACCACCCGATCCAGCCCGGCAGTCGCTTTATCAATGGGGCCCTGGAGCAGCGCACCTACGACCCGGACAAGTCGCGTTTCTACCTGCGCAAGGCCGGTGTGGAGTCGCTCAAGGTGCGTCTGCAGGCTTCCGATGCGGCTTACACCGGTGCGGTGGACGCCTCGGTCTTGTTCAAGGAGCAGGCACGCCAAGCGGGTATCGACATCGATGTGGTGCGTGAACCAGCCGACGGGTTCTTCTCCAATGTGTGGATGAAGCAGCCGTTCACCACCTCGTTCTGGTACAGCAGCCTGACCGCCGACCGCATGTTCAGCATCGGCTACGCCAAAGGCGCGGCGTGGAATGAAACCCATTGGGACAACCCGCGTTTCAACCAACTGCTCAACGCCGCCCGTGGCGAGATGAACGCGCCGTTGCGCCAGGAGATGTACAACGAAATGCAGGCCCTGTGCCGGGATGACGGCGGGGCGATTGTGCCGCTGTTTGCCAGCTCGGTGGCGGCGCGTTCGAACAAGGTCAGCCACGGGCCGCTGACCGCGCCCTATGGTGAGTTGGATGGGCTGCGGTTGATCGAACGGTGGTGGCAGGCCTGAGGAGTGGCACCATGAATAGCCTGTTGAAGTTGGTCCTGCAACGCCTGGCCCTGGGCGTGCTGTCGTTGTTCGCCGTGTCGGTGATCATCTTTCTCGCCGTGGGCATGCTGCCGGGGGATATTGCCCAGGCTATGCTCGGGCAGTCCGCCACGCCGGAAACCGTGGCGGCATTTCGGGCGCAGTTGGGCCTGGATCTGCCGCCGTTCACGCGCTTTGCGCAATGGCTGCTGCGCCTGCTGCACGGTGACCTGGGCGCGTCGCTGGCCAATCAGCGACCGATTGCCGATTTGATCGGTGCGCGATTGGGTAACACCCTGAGCCTGGCTGCATTGGCGGCGTTGGTCTCGGTGCCCACGGCGCTGGTGCTGGGCATGCTGGCGGCGCTGTACCGCAACAGCTGGTTCGATCGGCTGCTCAATACCTCGGCGTTGAGCGCCGTGTCGTTTCCGGAGTTCTTCGTTGCCTACCTGCTGATCTTGGTGTTCTCGGTGAAACTCGGCTGGTTCCCCAGCCTGTCCAACCTGGCGCCGGATGCCACGTTTGGCACGATTCTGGAACGTTCGGTGCTGCCGGTGGCAACCCTGAGCCTGGTGGTGATCGCACAGATGATGCGCATGACCCGCGCGTCCCTGATCAACCTGCTCGCCAGCCCCTATATCGAAATGGCTCGCCTGAAGGGCATCCGCCAGTCGCGGATTATCTGGCGGCATGCGCTGCCCAACGCGCTGGCGCCGATCGTCAACGTGATCGCGCTGAACCTGGCGTATCTGGTGGTGGGGGTGGTGGTGGTCGAAGTGGTGTTTGTCTATCCGGGCCTCGGCCAGTTGCTGGTGGACTCGGTGTCCAAGCGCGACATCCCGGTGGTGCAGGCGTGCAGCCTGATCTTTGCCGCCACTTATATCCTGCTCAATACCGGGGCGGACGTGTTGTCCATCGCCAGCAACCCACGCCTGATGCATCCCAAGGGGTAGTCCATGAACCTGTTGAGCCAAGTGGCCCGCGCGCCGTTGAGCGCCAAGTTCGGCTTGCTGATTATTCTGTTGTACATCGCTGTGGCCGTGTTTGCGCCGTTGCTGGCGCCCTATGGCGAGACCCAGGTGGTGGGCGAGGGCTTTGCGCCCTGGAGCGGCCAGTTTCTGTTGGGCACCGATAACCTGGGGCGCGACATGTTTAGCCGTTTGGTCTACGGCGCGCGCAACACGCTGGGTATCGCCTTCCTGACCACCACGTTGGCGTTTTTGCTGGGGGGCTTGAGCGGCTTGGTGGCGGCGATCAAGGGCGGTTGGATTGACCAGGGCTTGTCGCGGGTGGTGGATGTGCTGATGGCGATCCCGCAACTGATCTTCGCCTTGCTGATTCTCAGCGTAGTGGGCACCAACGCCACGTCGTTGGTGTTGGTGATTGCCTTGCTGGATTCAACGCGGGTGTTTCGCTTGTCCCGGGCCGTGGCAATGACCGTGGTGGTGCAGGATTTTGTCGAAGCCGCCCGTCTGCGTGGCGAAGGCCTGTGGTGGCTGGTTACCCGCGAAGTGTTGCCCAACGCCGCCGCGCCGCTGATTGCCGAATTCGGCCTGCGCTTCTGCTTTGTGTTCCTGTTCATCAGCGCGTTGTCGTTCCTCGGCCTGGGTATTCAGCCGCCCACTGCCGACTGGGGCAGCATGGTGCGTGACAACGCGGTGTTGATCACCTTCGGCGACATCAGCCCGTTGCTGCCGGCCCTGGCGGTGGCGTTGATTACCGTCAGCGTGAATTTTGTCGTCGACTGGATGCTGCACAAATCCAGCGGCCTGAAGGAGTGTTGAGGATGGACAAGCCATTGCTGGAAATCCGCAACCTACAGATCGAAGGGCATTACGAAGACGCCTGGCACCCGCTGATCAAGGGCATTGATCTGACCCTGCAACGCGGCGAGGTGCTGGGTTTGATTGGCGAGTCGGGGGCGGGTAAATCCACCCTGGGGCTGGCGGCGATGGGGTATGCGCGGGACGGTTGCCGCATCACCGGTGGTTCGGTGTGTTTTGACGGTATCCAGTTATTGCAGGCCAGGCCCGAGGCGCTGCGCAAATTGCGCGGCCTGCGCATTGCCTATGTGGCGCAGAGCGCGGCGGCGTCGTTCAACCCCGCGCATCGCCTGATCGACCAGCATGTGGAGACGGCGGTGATCAACGGTGGCATTGATCGCGCCCAGGCCGAGCGTGAGGCGGTGGAACTGTACCGTGTGTTGCGCCTGCCCAACCCGCAAACCATCGGCCAACGGTATCCCCATCAAGTCTCCGGTGGGCAATTGCAGCGGGTCATGACTGCAATGGCCATGGCCTGCCACCCGGACCTGATCATCTTCGACGAGCCCACCACGGCCCTCGACGTCACCACCCAGATCGAAGTGCTGGCGGCGATCCGCGATGCGGTGAAAACCTACGGCAGCGCCGCGCTCTACATCAGCCACGACCTGGCGGTGGTGGCGCAGATGGCCGATCGCATCATGGTGTTGCGCCACGGCAAGCTGGTGGAAGAGGCGGACACCCGCAGCATGCTCAGCCAGCCGCAGCAGGACTACACCAAATCCCTATGGGCGGTGCGCAGTTTTCGCACCGAGCCCAAGGCCTGTCCGGACCAGCAAGTGCCGTTGTTGGAGGTGCAGCAAGTGAGCGCCAGTTATGGGCATCAGCCGGTGCTGCACGACGTGTCGATGAAGCTCTATCGCGGCCAGACCCTGGCGGTGATCGGCGAGTCGGGCAGCGGCAAGAGCTCCACGGCGCGGTTGATTACTGGGTTGTTGCCGGCCACGGCGGGGCAGGTGCTGTATGACGGCGAGGCATTGCCGGCCGACTTTCGTCAGCGAAGCAAGGAGCAATTGCGGCGGATCCAGATGATCTACCAGATCCCCGACACCGCCCTGAACCCGCGCCAGCGCATCGTCGACATTATCGGCCGGCCGCTGACGTTTTACCTGGGCCTGAAGGGCAAGGCGATGCGCGCTCGCGTTGCCGAGTTGCTGGAGATGATCGAGTTGGACCCGGCGGTGTTCATGGAGCGCCAACCGAGGGAGTTGTCCGGCGGCCAGAAGCAGCGCATCTGCATCGCCCGCGCCTTGGCGGCCGACCCGCAACTGATCATCTGCGATGAAGTCACTTCGGCCCTGGATCAGCTGGTGGCCGAGGGCGTGCTGAAGTTGCTCAACCGCCTCCAGCGGCAACTGGGCGTGGCCTATCTGTTTATCACTCATGACGTCGCCACCGTGCGTGCCATTGCCGATGAAGTGGTGGTGATGCAGCGGGGCAGGGTGGTGGATCAGGGCAGCCGCAGCGAGATTTTCACCCCGCCGTACCAGGACTACACCGGGCTGTTGTTTTCATCGGAGCCCGAGATGGACCCGGATTGGCTCGATCACTTGCTGGCCCAACGGGCGGCGCACACCGTTTGAGGAGTTTGTATGAAGGTTCTGATTGTTCACGCGCACCCTGAGCCACAGTCATTCACTGCGGCCTTGCGCGATCAGGCGGTCGCCACGCTGGAGGGTCAGGGGCATGAGGTAAAGACCAGTGATTTGTACGCCATGCAGTGGAATCCGGTGGCGTCGGCAACGGACTTTTCGACGCGGGAGAATCCCGATTACCTGGTGTATGCCTTGGAGCAGCGCCTGGGGGTGAAGAAGCAGTCAATCGCTGCGGACATCCAGGGCGAGTTGGACAAGCTGCTGTGGGCTGATCTGCTGATCCTCAACTTTCCGATTTTCTGGTTCTCGGCGCCGGCCATGCTCAAGGGGTGGATCGACCGGGTGCTGGTGTCGGGTGTGTGTTACGGCGGCAAGCGCTTTTACGATCAAGGCGGCCTGGCAGGTAAGCGCGCGATGGTCACGGTGACCCTGGGCGGGCGCGAGCATATGTTCGGTGAGGGCGCGATTCATGGGCCGCTGGAGGACATGTTGCGGCCAATTCTGCGCGGGACGTTGGCGTATGTGGGGTATGACGTGCTGCCACCGTTTGTGGCGTGGCATGTGCCGTACATCAGCGACGAGGCACGGCGGGATTTCCTGGTGGGGTATGAGCAGCGGCTGCAAGGGCTGGCGGACGAGCAGCCCTTGGTGTTTCCGAAGCTTGAGCAGTTTGATGAGGCGCTGTACCCGCTGTAGCAGCGCCTTGATCGCTTAGCCTTGGGTGCGCAACCGCTGCGCTGCACTGCGCAGCAGCTGCTCAGTGCCACTCCAGCCCAGGCAGCCATCGGTCACCGACACACCGTACTTCATCGACGCACTCAGTGGCTGGCAGCCTTCGAACAGATGGCTTTCAAGCATCATGCCGATCAGCGTGGTGTCGCCCTGCAACCGCTGTTCCAGCACCTCGTTGAACACCGCTGGTTGGCGCAGCGGGTCCTTGCCGCTGTTGGCGTGGCTGCAATCGACCATGATGCGCGCCGCTACCTTGGACTTGGCAAGATCGTGCTTCACCTGCGCCACGCTTTGCGCGTCGTAGTTCGGCCCACGGTGCCCGCCGCGCAGTACCAGGTGCGTGTCGGGGTTGCCTGGGGTCTGGATGATCGCCGGGTGGCCCTGGCTGTCGACACCGAAGTGACGGTGCGGATGGGACGCCGAGCGCATCGCGTCACAGGCAATCGCAACGCCGCCGTCGGTGCCGTTCTTGAAGCCCACAGGCATGCCCAGGCCGCTGGCCATTTCGCGGTGGATCTGCGATTCGGTGGTGCGCGCGCCAATCGCGACCCAACTGAGCAGGTCATCGAAGTAGCCGGCTGCCATAGGTTGCAGCAGCTCAGTGGCGACTGGCAGGCCCAGGCGCAGCATTTCGCGCATCAGTTCGCGGGACAGGGTGAGGCCGGCGGCCATGTCATCACTGCCATCCAGGTGAGGATCGTAGGCCAGGCCTTTCCAACCGATGGTGGTGCGCGGTTTTTCGACGTAGGCGCGGATCACCAGCAGCATCTGGTCGCCGACTTCCAGCGCGAGTTTCTTCAGGTTGCGCGCGTATTCCATGGCCGATTCCGGATCGTGGATCGAGCACGGGCCGACAATCACCAGCAAACGCGAATCTTCGCCATTGAGGATGGCGCGTACGGCTTGGCGATGGGCGTGGACTTGTTCGTTGAGGAACGGGCTCAGGGGCAGTTGGTGCTTGAGCTCAAGGGAGCTGGGCAGGCGCTGGGTCAGGGCTTCGTTGGCGCTGGTCAGTGCAGAGATTGGCAGAGCGGCGGTGGCGGAGTTCATATTCAAGGCTTCCTGGGCAAGCGGCGGGCTGTTCCCGCGCGCTCTGCCCTACTGGGGTGTTCGACAATTGGCCGTATTGGCTACGTGTGCTGGCTTGCCACCAAGAGGTGACCGATCGGAGGCGGCAGGCTGTCCCGAGCGGAGCTGGCTAAATCGCCATGCGGTGGAGGTGTCGTAGCGGTAATAGGTGGCGTAGTTCATGTCGTGTGTCCTTTAAGTGTTCTTCAAAAAGTTTTAGAGGCTGAAAAAACAAAACCCCCGGTCGGGGAGCCGACCGGGGGTTAGATTTCTCTGGTAGGCGACCCCTTGAGTAGTGGGCGCCGATTTCAGGTATCAGGCGCGCCAGTGGCTAAACCAATACCCAAAATAAAAGCTGACCAGTGCGCTCGAACCGTTCACACGGGTAGCCGATACCGAGCGCGTAGCGCTGGTAGCAGGGCAAACCTGGTTGTGGGTGAGTTGCAACATGGTGTGTCTCCAAATGATGGGCAGAGCTTACTCGACGCGCACGGATGGTTTCAATCAGAAATTTCTATTGTCTTGGGGTACTTACGGCTATGGGAGAGTGCCGATATGCTGGTCACACATTTGACAATGTTTGCTGGGACGCGACCATGACCGCTTTGACCGTTGCTGCTGCACAAACCGTTTCTATCGCGGGCAATCTGCCGGCCAATATTGGACGGCACCTGGCGTTCATGCGTTCGGCCGCCGAACAGGGCGTCCAGTTGCTGGTGTTTCCAGAGCTCTCGTTGACAGGTTATGAGCCGTCCCTGGCGGCCGAGTTAGCGATTGAGCCAGGCGACGCGGTCTTGACGCCGCTGCGCGAAATGGCGCGGGAGTTGCGGCTCACGGCGGTGGTGGGCATGCCTATCCGCCTGGCGCCTGGGTTGGGCGTGTTGATCGGTGCACTGGTGCTGGGGGCGGATGGCTCGCTGGCGATCTACACCAAACAGCATCTGCACCCTGGCGAAGAGGTTGCGTTTGTCCCAGGGCAGGGCGGTTCGGTCCTGGAGTGGGGGGATGATCGGATTGCTTTGGCGGTGTGTGCGGACTTCTCCCATGCCAGCCATCCACGTCGGGCGGCTGAGGCTGGTGCTACGATCTATGCCGCCGGTGTGTTGATCAGTGAGGGAGGCTACGCGACCGATAGCGCATTGCTCCAAGGCTATGCGGTCGAACATGGGCTGCTGGTGTTGATGGCCAACCACGGGGGGCCATCCGGTGGTTATGTGTGCGCCGGTCGCAGCGCCATCTGGGCGGCTGATGGCGGTTTAGTCGCTGGCGCCTTCGGTGTCGGCGACTCGCTGGTGATTGCCCGTCGTGAGGGCGGGCAGTGGGCTGGCCAAGTGGTGGCTGTCTAAATGGTGTTCCAATTGCGCGCGGCAACAGATCAGGACCTCCCGTTCGCCAGAAGCCTGACCTTCGAGGCCATGAGCCGCTACTACCAGCAATACGATCTGATGTGGTCCAACGATGGCTTCGACGTCGCTTGGGCTGGCCGCGAAAACTGGCTGATCTGCAACGATGATGCCGTGATGGGCTTTATCAGCCTGAGCCGTGACAGCCGCGCGCTCTATATCCGCGAGCTGCACATGCTCGAGACCTGCCGCGGACTTGGCGCAGGCAGTTGGGTGTTGGAGCAGATGGCGCTCAAGGCGCAGTCGTTGGGTCTGTTGCGTTTGACCGTATTCAAGACCAACCCGGCCAGGCGGCTTTATCAGCGCAGGGGCTTAAACATTGTCGGTGAAGAGGATTGCTTTTGGCGCATGGAACGTGTCTGTCCATCCAGCTAATTCCTGTGGCCCGTTCTAATAAGTGCATACTGCTTAAAGAGGCGACCTCCCTACGTCGTTTCAACGTCATGTTCATGGGTAAGCGCTGGAACTGACTTGCCCTGATGAGTGTGCCAAATGGAGTAAGGCATTCAAATGAGTGGAATTGGTTCGCGCTTGAGGCAAGAAAGAGAACGGCTTGGCCTCTCGCAAAAGGTTTTTGGTGAAATAGGCGGTGTTGAAGCCAATGCGCAAGGTAAATACGAAAATGGCGGGCGGTCACCCAGAGCGGACTACCTGTCTCTTGTTGCACTAAGAGGTGTAGACGTGTTGTACGTGTTGACGGGTATGGCAACACCGATTCAATTGGAAAGTCTGAGTCAAATTGAAGAGACAGTATTGGCGAACTACCGTGCCATGTTCAAGGAAGACCAGGATGCGCTCCGCCGATTGACGTCGACGCTGGCCGAACATTCTTTTGCGCTCAATGGAAAAATCAAGCTGCAGCCCCACAATTCCTGACTCGCTGCCCCGCAAATAGAGCCGTCCACCCCTCGGTGGGTGGCTGCTGTGTGTTCAAACACTATATATATGACGCTTGCAGCTAGGTCTGCGCCTTGGTTTTTTGCTAAGGTGTTCAGCAACCTATAAGACCATATCGCGAGGTGTCTGCTTGATTAGGGTGCTAGTAGTCGATGACCATGATCTCGTTCGTACAGGCATTACACGAATGCTGGCTGACATCGATGGCCTGCAAGTAGTCGGCCAGGCCGAGTCCGGGGAAGAGTCCCTGATCAAGGCTCGAGAGTTGAAACCCGATGTGGTGCTGATGGACGTCAAGATGCCGGGTATAGGCGGTCTTGGCGCCACGACCAAATTATTGCGTAGCCATCCGGACATCAAGGTCGTAGTGGTGACCGTATGTGAAGAAGATCCGTTCCCGACGCGCTTGTTGCAGGCGGGTGCGGCCGGCTACCTGACCAAAGGCGCAGGTCTGGCGGAAATGGTGCAAGCCATTCGCTTGGTCTTTGCCGGCCAGCGTTACATCAGCCCGCAGATTGCCCAGCAATTGGCCATCAAATCCTTCCAGCCCGTCAGCGACTCACCGTTCGATGCGCTGTCGGAGCGGGAAATCCAGATCGCCTTGATGATCGTCGGTTGCCAGAAGGTGCAGACGATCTCCGACAAACTGTGCCTGTCGCCCAAGACCGTCAACACCTACCGCTATCGCATTTTCGAGAAGCTCGCCATCAGCAGTGATGTTGAATTGACCCTGCTCGCGGTGCGCCACGGCATGGTGGACGCCAGCGCCTGACATGACCACGTCGTTTGATCCCAGTGCCTTTCTCTCGACCTGCAGCGGCCGCCCCGGCGTGTACCGCATGTTCGACAGCGAGGCGCGCCTGCTGTATGTCGGCAAAGCCAAGAACCTGAAGAACCGTCTGGCGAGCTACTTTCGCAAGACCGGTCTCGCGCCGAAAACCGCTGCGCTGGTGGCGCGTATCGCTCAGGTCGAAACCACCATCACCGCAAATGAAACTGAGGCGCTGCTGCTTGAGCAGACGCTGATCAAGGAGTGGCGGCCACCCTATAACATCCTGCTGCGCGACGATAAATCCTACCCCTATGTGTTTTTATCTGACGGCAACTTCCCACGGCTGAGCATTCACCGTGGCGCGAAGAAGCAGAAGGGCAAGTATTTCGGACCCTATCCCAGCGCTGGCGCGATCCGTGAAAGCCTGAGCCTGCTGCAAAAGACTTTTTTTGTGCGCCAGTGCGAAGACAGTTTCTACAAGAACCGCACCCGGCCATGCCTGCAATACCAGATCAAACGTTGCAAGGCACCGTGTGTGGGGTTGGTCGAACCAGCGGAGTACGCCGAGGATGTACGCCATTCGGTGATGTTCCTCGAGGGGCGCAGCAACGCTTTGACCGATGAACTCTCCAGCGCCATGGAGCAGGCCGCCAGCACCCTGGACTTCGAACGCGCCGCTGAGTTGCGTGACCAGATCTCGCTGCTGCGCCGCGTGCAGGACCAGCAGAGCATGGAAGGCGGCACCGGCGACGTCGATGTGATCGCGGCCTTCGTCAACCCGGGCGGCGCCTGTGTGCACCTGATCAGCGTGCGGGGCGGGCGGGTATTGGGCAGCAAGAACTTCTTTCCACAGACGGGCATCGACGAGGAGGTGGCCGAGGTCATGGCGGCCTTCCTGGGCCAGTACTACGTCAGCAGTCCGGAGCGCGATTTGCCGTCGGAGCTGATCGTCAACGTAGTGCACGAAGACTTTCCGACGCTGATCGAGGCGATCCACGAACTGCGCGGCCGCGAGCTGGATATAAGCCACCGAGTACGCGGCACTCGCGCTCGCTGGCAGCAACTGGCCGTGACCAACGCCGAGCAGGCCTTGGGTGCACGCCTGGCCAATCGACAGCACGTCGCGGCGCGTTTCGACGCGCTGGCCGAAGTCCTCAACCTGGACGAACCGCCGCAGCGCCTGGAGTGCTATGACATCAGCCACTCCAGCGGCGAAGCCACCGTAGCATCTTGCGTGGTGTTCGGGCCGGAAGGGCCGATCAAAGCCGATTACCGGCGCTATAACATCGAAGGTGTCACCGCCGGCGACGACTATGCTGCCATGCACCAGGCCCTGACGCGACGCTTCAGCAAGCTGAAGGACGGCGAGGGCAAGTTGCCAGATATCCTGCTAGTGGACGGCGGCAAGGGCCAGCTGTCCATGGCCCGCGACGTGCTCAACGAGCTGGCGGTACCCGACCTCATCCTGCTCGGTGTGGCCAAGGGCGCTACACGCAAGGCCGGTTTCGAAACGTTGTACTTGAATGACGCCGCCCATGAGTTCACCTTGAAGGGCGACTCACCTGCGCTGCACCTGATCCAACAGATCCGTGACGAAGCCCACCGTTTCGCCATTACCGGTCACCGCGCTCGGCGTGGCAAAACCCGGCGAACCTCAACCCTGGAAGGGGTGGCGGGGGTCGGGCCGACACGGCGACGCGACTTGCTTAAACATTTTGGTGGCTTGCAAGAGCTATCCCGTGCCAGCATTGACGAAATAGCCAAAGCACCCGGTATCAGTAAAAAGCTCGCTGAGTTGATTTATGCGAATCTGCACAGCGAATAGAATGCCTACTTAGCACGGCAAGAGGTCAACCCAGTGATTCCGGGGCTTTGACCATGATGACCACCGCTACGAACCCTCAAAGTGTTAGAACAATGTTAGAGCTTGCGCGTCCCTATCTGTATAGGCGCCAAGGTCGTTACACACTCAGGGTCCGTCCTATGGGCTCCAAAGAGACCCTTTCGGTCTCTCTCAAGACAACAAACAGGCAATCCGCTTTGGTCACTGCTTCACACCTCTTAACGACTCTCCGAGCTTTCCACCTCGACAACCCCGATGCAACTTGGGCTGACCTTAAAGAGAACCTCCAGACAATTGCTATGAGCGTCCTACAGACCCGCTCTGTGTGGGATCAGTTGGGAGGTTCCGGGTTGGTCTACGCCGGAGTCCGCGAGGACCTCACCGAGATTGCGCGTACTGAGCCGTTGAGCATCGTACAGGCTCAGACAGTGAATTATGGTAGACGCCTCATGACCGCCGCCGAGATGCGTACAGGTGGTGACTTGGGGCCAATCCTGGGGATGATAGATGAGCTGAGTGCTATGCCAGCCTCGCTGTCTCGTCCGCCCCCTCATACCCAACCTCAATTAGTGGCAGTCACTAAGACGCTCACCTTCAAGACGCTCGCAGATACCTACTTGGAAGAGCGCAAGGAGGACGTTAAGGCGTCGTCTATGCGCAGCATGAAGGCTTGTTGCGACATTCTCGTAGGGGTGCTGGGTGAGATGGACATGGCGACTCACTCAAGAGCGGACCTTGTGGGAGTCCGCGAGACCCTGAAGGAAGGGCGTAAGCCCGTGACTGTTAACAAGATCGTGACTCAGATGACCACCATCCTAAATTGGGCAGTGGACAACGGTCATATCAAACAGGCTTTCGGTAAGAAGCTTCAGCTAACGAAGGGGGCTGAGAGCGGGCGTATACCATTCTCCCAGGAACAGATAGCAAAGCTCATTCAGTACGCTAATAGCCTTCCTGCGGATGATTGGAAGCGCTGGGCGGTCACTTTGGGGGTTATCAGTGGGGCGCGCATTGGTGAGATTCATCAGCTAACTACGGTGGACATCGTAGAGATTGATAATGTGTTGGTGATGGACATCAACACCAATGACGGGAAGGGTACTAAGAACAAATTCAGCATTCGTAAGGTGCCCTTGGTGGATATCTACGGGGTGGACCTTGAGGCGTTGAAGGCCTTCGCTGAGGCTTCTAACGGGAAGCTCTTCAAGCGAACCCTTGGTTCCTTCTACGGGGTCCTCAATAAATTTATTCGAGAGACACTCGGCATTCAGACCAAGGGAGGTCTGTCGTTCCACTCCCTTCGGCACTTCGTCGCGGGCTCTCTGAAAGCCGCTGAGGTTCCTTTGGGCACCGCTCAGGAAATATTGGGGCATAGTTCGGGGTCTATCACGTTCGACCTATATGGCTCAGGGAGGTCCGTACAAATGCAACGCATGGCCGAAGCCCTCAAGGTTGCTTTGGCTGGTCATACTGAAAAACGGATGATGTAGCCGCTACGGCGATTCACAAATGAGGAGTGCACGGAGTATGAATATTGACCAAATCAAGGCTGTCGGCCATGTGACCACACTTAATGGTTTGCCCGGTATGTCCTCTTTGGAAGTCGCAGAGATTACCGGAAAGAATCACAAGCACGTGCTTCGGGATATCCGAAAGATGCTTGATGCATTAAAGATCGGTCCAAATTTGGACCAATCTCCCCAGTATGTCGAGACTCAATCCCACGATACCTATGGGCGTCTCCAACCTTTGACTGTTCTCGACAAGGAGCTGACTTTCACTTTGCTGTCCCGTTATTCGTTCGAGCTGTCTAATCTGATCGTTAAGCGTTGGCTTGAGCTTGAGGGCTCTGGCTTTGAGCGAGTGTCAGTGCAAGCAGCCGTGGTTCATCTTGTAGAGCGTGAAAAGGATAATTACCGCGAAGCTATGCGGGTCATGCGCCGATCTCCAAAATCTCAAAGCCCTGCGGCTAAGGCGCTCCGGTTGGATAAGGCTGAAAGAGAGAAGGAAAGTAGGCGCATTCGAGCTAATCGGGACGCTTCGGGCGGTCTGTAAAGCAGTAATCGCTCGGTTTTGAAGCTGATCTTTAGTGGGAACCTGTTTATTTCTTTCCTTCAGAGGGCTATGAACATGAAATGTCCTGTTTGCGGCGCTGCGGATTTGGTCCATGACACCCGTGATGTGCCCTATGCGTATAAGGGCGAAACCATTTTGATTAAGCATGTGACGGGTGAGTTCTGCTCGTCCTGTTCCGAGTCAGTGTTAGATTTGGCCGAGTCGGATCGCGTCATGAAGGAGATGCGAGCATTCTCTAAGCGGGTAGGTGCGCCGAGGCAGCTATAACGAAAATGGAGAACGTCTTCGTGTTTCACTTCACCCCGCGTGGCACCGCTGAGCCTTATTGCTTTATTCAAAATCCAGACTATGGCGACCCACAGAAGGGCTTCGGTAATCCACGAGGCGTCTACAAGGTAGACCTCACTGTGCCCGGTGAAAAAGCGCAGCCTCTGATCAACAAGATCAAGAAACTTCACGAAACTAATTACAGGGCGCAGCTTGCTGAGTTCAAAAAGAACCGTGTAGTGGCGATCAAGCGGCTTGGCCCAGGTAAAAAGCTGCAAGAACCCTACGAGGGCAATATGCCGTACTTCATCAACGACGACGGTACAGTGACCTTCAAGTTCAGCTCTTACGCCTCCTACGTGGTCAAAGAAACTGAAGAGCTGAAACCGCTGGTCTTGAAAGTCGTTGACTCGAAAGGCAAGCGTATTGAAAACGTTCCTGCCATCTCTGGTGGTTCCGAGTTGAAAGCCCGTTTCTCTATGCTTGCCTACGGTTTCTCGGCTGTGGCCGGTGCGTCCGTCAAGCTTCAGTTGGACTCCGTAATGTTGATAGGGCTGGTAGAAGTGGGGGCCGAAGATGTAGATGGGGTGTGGCTCGATGAAGCCGTTGATCAAGGGTACGAGACATGCGCAATCAAGAGAGCGGCCATGGTGAAAACTTTGCATAGATTTATTCCCTGACGGTTGTGACAGGTGATTTTTCGGTAACTGTTAGCTCCTGAATTCAAGTACGTATGTGAGTAGAAGTCGTTGACGTGTGTGAGCAATGTTCGTATATTAATGTCTCATGAGTAACCTTGAGGCGTCTGTAATGAATACCCTAACCACCATTAGCACCGTCGAGCCAGCAATCTACGTATCAGTGGAGTTCAGTGAAGACTACGACGCTTACGAAGGTAAAGGTTCTTGGAAATGGGTCGCTAAGCGCTCATGGACCTGCGGAGGCGCGACTCGAACGGAAATATTTGAGGTCCCTCAACACGCAGAGGGAGCGGAGCGTGAGGATGTGGGTCGCATGATTCAAGGTCTCACGGGGGCTGCCGCAGGAAGTAACGCTAAGTACGCTGTTTCCTGCGCGGGAGATACAGCAAGCTACATAGCGGTACGTGTTGAGTAATTCAGGTGGATAGAGCGGCTCGAAAGAACGTATGAGCAGAAATTCATAACGTTCGTGAGTGGTATTCGTATATCTTGAGTGGCTTAACGCTACCCGGGAGCAACGATATGACGGTCCAAGTATTTGTAACAGATAGCCTTTCTATAGCCCAAGCAACACCTAAGAGGCGCCATGTTGATTTGAGGGTAAGCCTGACGGCAGCCCTTAACGAATTTGTCGAATTGGGCTTGTTTGAGCATTTTTTGGGTTCTGAAGGTCTGGCCGTTTGGAGCCTGGTGGGCGGACCTGTGGTTGCTCAAGAGGCCTTTTATGAGGACACATTCAAAAGACGATTCGTATTTACTCAATTGGCCCGTGATGCCGCATTGGGTATCTTGTTGCGCGCCAGGCATCCAGGCGATAGAGCAGCGATTGCCGAAGCCATTCGACATTGGGATAAACAAAGGAACGCGGAACAAATCTCGGCATGACTTTAATTACGTTCGTGGTTATTGAGGAAATCAGCATGTCCAAGCAGGTAAGGGCCAATTAGAAGGCATCCAGTGAAATACATCATCGTCAACTGGCTTGTAAGTACTTGTGTTGGTTACATCAAATGAGTAGGTAGCCTCTATTTTCTTATAAACTCTATCCGCCTCTTCGTCTCCCTGTACGTCGCCGACCAAAACATGATAGGTCGGGGTCACGTTGTTGGGGATTATTTGGATCTCTACTATGATCAACAATCGCCCAGGAAATTTTATGCAATTAGTTCTCATCTCATAACCTATTCCAGGCTTCATCTCGGAGTAGCTCCAACGACCACCTACTACATAAGAAATGTTTTTCTTTTGGCCAAGGATATAGGGGACGCAAATTGGACGGAAATCATCTGGATCAAGGGAGCATAGAACTTGACCATAAGCTACTTTTGCCAGGAGGCGTGCAAAACTGTCCGGTACATTCTTGAAGCTCATTATTGGCCGCTGCCCATATTTCGCGGTAAATCGCTCAATCTTATCAGTGTCAGTAGGTGTTACAAGTTCCCATGTGCTTGATAGGTCTACTGTCTCAGGAAGCCCTTGTAATATTCCGGCTTTGCGCATTCTGTAGAAGATCATGACGGCAGGATAGTCCTCTGGTAGGACTCTAAGCTTTCGGTCTTGATTATATGGGTCGCGCATAAGCATTATTTTGGGTCGATTCTTTTTTCGGCGTGAGGGTGCGTCGTAAGCTATTCTTGCATCTCCCCATAGGTCTCTTGACACATCTCTTTCGAATCTTGAAGTTATCTTGGCGCAGTTATCACAGCTTGCGCCTTTAAGTACGTGGGCCCCTCCAATGAAGTAGGGCATGATGTGCTCATCCGTTAATCGTACTCCTGTGCATCTACAGTAAATGCATACATCTCTGGAAGGAATGTGTGTAGGTCCGTGACTCATGTTAAATCCAAGGCTGCGAACAGAGTATCCAGTTTCTAACACCGTTTAGCAGGTTTGGTAAACATATTTCATAGGAGTCGAACTGGACGTACTGACCGGGCATCCTGATCACGACCTGTTATTTTTGGTGACGCAGGTGGGCAGGGCGATGGCTTGAAGGGCCTGTCTCTATGGCTTAAAGCTCCCTAATGCGAGCCACGTCGTCGCGCGCGCTGCCCAGTTACCCTCACTATTAGAAACTGCACATTTACTGCCTCTTAAGTACACATATGCCACCCGCATAAGAAGCAGGACTACGGCAATGCCTGTTACTACCGATCTCTATGTGATCTGTGCAATTGACCCATCGAGTCACTCAGGTTTCCCGAGTTAAAGCATTCAGGCGCCGCAACGGCAAAGTAGGTCCTGTTGTTAACGTTGGGTCGCACTTTTATAGAGGATTTGCAAGGCCCTTAAGTGTCAATTGGCCGGAAAAGCCCCAAAAGAACTCACTATTACTAACCGTCATGGAGAACTATAAGATGCAAAGATTAAAAGCAACTGCCGAAGACCTAATGTTTGCCGCTAAAAACCTGTCGTCTGGCGATCTCAGGGAGTTTGATTTGCTTCAGTCGGGACGTGACCCTCTTGCGGTCTTCCCTAAGTATCTTGATGAGACTACTTACTCTATTAAACTGAATGAGGTTGTGTTGGCTGTCGGTGGTCATGCTAAGGGGGCTATATGGTTTGTCACAACGAACGTGATCGACAACATCTCAAAGGCTGATCGTATTTGTTTTTACCGGATTCTTAAGAAACACTTGGTGTGTATCAAGGAGGAAGAAGTAGGCGTCGTCTTGACCAACGTCGTATCGATCAATAATCACGCCCATCTCCGTCTCTTGGAGTCTCTTGGAGCGACGTTCAACACGCAGCGTCTTTTGAGTCCTGCTGGATTCGAATTCTGCCAATTCTGGTTATAGGAGGTAGTAAATGTGTGAACCAACATCTATCGCGATATCAATGATGGCAGTATCTGCGGCGATGGCTGCTTCTGGCGCTTCTGATGCAGCTAAATCAAAAGGGGCCATGATTGACGGCCAGCGCAAGAACCAACAGGAAATTATCAAGCAAGCAAACATGCAGGACGCGGACACGGCCTTAACGATGGTGGACAAGCGTGAAGAGGCCCAACGTCAACTCACTGAGGTCAATCTTCAAGCCCTTCGCAACCGAGGGACCATCAACGCAGCGGTAGGTGAGTCCGGTATGTCTGGTAACTCCATTGACCGAATTCGCCGCTCTGCTGACAGCGATGCATCCGCCGAGAAGATGAACATTACCGAAAACTACAATCGCGACTACGCAGCAATCTTTCAGAACCGTGTCGGGGCTGTTGAGAACGCACGGTCGGCTGTTCGTGGTGGCGGTGGTCGGGGTGCGAAGGTCAATAACATCGCGAACGCCTTGAACATCGTAGGGGCGGGCCTGGGAGGGTACGCAGCCGGTGGCGGTTTCTCGAAGGCCGCTCCCAAAGGCGCAGGCACACCACAAGGAGGGCCCAAGCCGTCATAACACTCTGAGGTAAGCCGCAACGGTTTTTATCTTTTCCAAGTCCCCCATACCTAATCAGGCAAGCCCCAAAAACGCCGGGAGGCTTTCGTGTGTCTGCTCAATGGCCGACGCAAACAGTAATCACAAAGGAGAACACATTGAACAGTAAAGACGAATACGCGCAGGTCCTGGCTAACGGGACCCCTTACGACTCCATGATTCGCCAAGAGGCTGACCGTGAAGGCATACCTTACGACTTCGCCCATAAGCTGATCTTCAACGAGTCCCGTTTTAAGACCGAGGCAAAGAGCCCAACAGGCCCGCTTGGACTTGGGCAGTTCACAGAGTTGACCGGCAAGGCATACGGCCTGATGTCCCCTGAGGATCGAATGGACCCCCAGAAGGCTATCCCGGCTGTCATGCGCCACCTTAAAGACCTCAAGGGGGCCTATGGCGGTGACTTGCTGAAAGCTGCCCTCGCATTCAACCAGGGCCAAGGCCGTCTCGGCGCGCCACAGTTGGCCGCATTCGATCAAGGCGACTTCTCCAAGATCAGCTCTGAGGGTCAGACCTACATGCGCAACCTGCTGGACGTGTCGGGCGATAGTCCGTCTCGGAAGTACTTTGATTCTATGGGGGTGACCGATCCAGGCATTCACCCAAAGGCTAAGGCTGTGAGTTTTGAGGACGTCACTCAGGGACTTACAGCCAACAACCCGATTCACGTAGGCCAGGGCCTCCCAGGTCTGGGCGCTATGGGACTGAAGGGCGGTGAAGCCCCAGTGACCCAGCCCGATTACCTGTCGATGGCGAAGCCTGAAAAGACATTCTTCGAGGGGACAGGTGACGCTACGAAAGCCTCTGTTATGACTTCCCCAATTCCCTCGATTCTGCGCTACGCCACTCAGGAAAACGTGGACCCTTTGGACTGGGTGAATCCTACAGACACCTCTTCGTGGACTCGCGATGACTTCGACATGATCCGCAAGGAGGGCGTAGACCCTCAGTACTTCGGTTTCATCATGGATTACTCGAAGGGCAAGCGAGCGAATCTCCCTCAGGCTATTGCGATGGCAAAGGAGAACGCTGGTTATGAGGCTCGAATCAACGGGGCAGGGACGGGGGCACAGATTGTCGGTGGGTTTATCTCCGCTGGTGTTGACCCGCTGACATATGCGCCGATCCCAGGTGCTACAGGATCCCGCTTGGTTTCTCGTATGGCCCAAGGCGCTGTGTATGGCAGTGCAGGCGCTGTTGCGTCCGAAGGACTACGTGAGGCGGCTACAGGTATCGAGGGGCACTACGGGACCGCTTTGGTCGGTGGCGCTCTCTTCGGCGCTGGTGCTACAGCTCTGTTTGACCGGGCGGCACAACGAGCCGTACAGCCAACCCGTGAGGAAGTCCCTGACGACCTCTTGGAGAAAACCTTGGCTATGCACGGTGAGTCGGCTCTACCTAACGAGCGGTTCGACTTGCACCCTGAAATGGAGAGCTTCGATAACAATCCTTTTGCGGGTCCTGCGATTCGCCTGGAAGCTCGTGAGACAGCCCGACAGACTGGCATGGATGACCCTTCCCGATTCCCTTGGTTGGCCGGTGAAGCCCCTGAGAACATCGGTGGGATTGATGTAGTACCGCACCCAAGCGAGCCGGGAGCCGTTCGCCTTCAAGACGGTTCCATCCTGTCTGCTTCAAACCCCCTGAACCCTATGACCCTTCGGGACGCTGAGCAATTCATGCCAACCGAGCAAGCAGCCAAAGGGGCCTCTATGGGCGGCTTTACAGAGATTGGCTACACGCTATTACGTTCTGAAAATGAAGCTGTGAGGAACATCGGTGGTCAGCTTTTCCGGTCACCGACAGGCACCGTAAGCGGATCTAACGGTAAGTTCGGGGCAACCGCTTCGGACATCATTGAGCGCACCGCATCTCAGGATCATGTCACTTACAACAAGATGTCGGAACAGCTCTTGGAAGCCATTAAGGACCCTCAGTTTGCAACGCAGGCAGGGGGCCGACAGGCTCACATGGACATGGTTAACCGTCGTGTTGCTGAAGCTATTGAGGACTCCACGGGCACCAAGGCAGCACAGTTGACCCCAGGTGAACGCAAGATGATGGAAACCGTAAGGGCTCACTACGACCGTAAAGCCGATTACCTTGCAGCGCCTGCCCAGTTTGGTAACCGGCATGCCCGAGCGATCCTCCCAGAGACTCGACACGCTGGCTCATACATTCCCAACGTCTACTCGACAGCGGCCAAGGCGCTACATCTTCGACGCTTCGGTGATCAGGAAGGCCTTCAGCATGCAATCTCTGAATCCTGGCTCGCCAGCTATGCAGCGAGGCCACATGTAAAGGCTCGTGTAGATAAGTTTCTGACGGATCAGGCAACCCGAGAGGGCCGCGTACTGGATCCCGCTGACCTGCAAGCCGCTGTCGATGACTACGCCACACGTAAGGCATTCGGTATCGCCAAGTCTGACGACTTCGACGGATCTAACTTGCTGGCAGTGGGTGACCAAGGAAGCGTCCCCGGTAGCATGGGATTAGCCTCAAACAACTTCCTCGAAGGGCGTCACCTCTTTGATTCTGATATGGCGGTGCCGCTCTCTGACGGGACTCAGTTTGCAGTAAACGACCTTCGTGAATTCGACCTGGGCCGGATTACTCCGAGCTATGACCGTCGCGTTAACGGTGACATTGGGATCATGGGGGCAACCGGGCGAACCACTGGGGAGTTGCTACACGACATCTCCAAGGTGAAAGCATCCAGCAAGGCCGAGAAAGCAGCCCTCGAAGAGTCCGTAAAGATCCTCACAGGTCGGGCACGTCGGGAGCCTGAGGGAGCCTTAGCGACTACTGCACGGATTCTCTCGGATCTTTCGTTTGTTTCGAAAAATGCCTATATGGGCGTGCAGTCAATCGCGGAAGTCGCGGGTATGGTCACCAAGGGGCATACACGCATGCTTCTGAAAGGTGTTCCCTTGCTTCGCGATATGACCCGGTGGGGCTCGAAGATCAGCGCCAACGACCTTAGAGACATGCATTCATTGGTTTTCGGGCGTGAGCTGGATAACCACATTCGACCATCTCGGATGGACATCATTGAGCGCCTTCGTAATCAAGCGGATGTAAACCCCTTGCTGGCTAATGTATTGGGGTCAATAAAGTTCGCAACTCAAGAAACGTCAGCATGGTCGCCGTTCACGAAGTTCCTCACGGAGTCTTCAAACTACATCGCAGATGCTGGCCGGTCGGGCGTTCTTTCGGACCTCGTGGACCACGTATTGGCTGGCCGGAAGTCGGGCCTATTCGAGCCGCAAAGACTCCACTCGATGTCTATCACTCCCGAACAACTCGAGGGGATCAAGGCTTCTATCCGTGAGCACATGGTTATGGGCAAGAACGGTAAATACACCATCAAGGACCGTGCAGCCCTTCAACGCGATCCACGGACAATGGACATGTGGCGGATGGGCGACAAGATCGCACACGAGACCATCCTGAGGCCTCACGCTCTTTCGTCTGCCGATACGGTGGCCTATGGGGCAGGGGTCAAGATGGCGATGCAGTTCAAGAACTTCACGATGCGCTCCGTCAACTCTCGGTTGGTGCGGGGCTATCACGATGCTACGAAGAACGGTCGAGCGATTGATCAGACGATGCAAGCGGTTCTCTCTGCGGGTCTCGCTGTGTCTACCTACGTTGCGATGAAGTACAGCCAAGCGGCGGGCATGCCTAAGGACCAGCGCGAAGGGTTCTTGAAGAGTTCGCTTGATCCCAAGATGTTGGCCTATGCGGGCCTGTCCCGTAGCTCTCACATCGGGGCGCCGCTCGGTCTGCTGAACATCGTTGCGGCTCCTTTCGGATTCGACCAAGGCGCCGCCGTGCGCTCTTCGATCCTCCCGCGAGGGGCTAAGGAGAAACCAGAACAAGGTGCAATGAAGTACAGCCCGACCCAGGACAAGCGATACACCGGGTTCCTCGGGCGTGTCTCTGAACAGGTTCCTGCCATGGGCGTCTTGGCGAACGGTTATCAGACTGGCTACAACGCCTTCGGCGCTCTGGGTTCTGACTCGCGTAGAGCTGATCAGGAATACATGACAGGCGTTTTCAATGGCCTACGCGGTCTCGTGCCCAACGATCCAGTAACTCAGAAGTTGTTGCTCATGATGATGGAGTCTCAAGGCGTCGAGATTCGCTAACAGATACATTTAATAGCAACAAACACGAGGGGTCCTTAATGGGCCCCTTTATTTCAGAATTCGGATATAGAGCCGGTCAATGCTTGCCGTTGTATGCGATCGGATCCTTGTCTATTCCAATGTCTGCACGGACGGTATTGATCATCGCAAGGGACTTCGCGCGGACCTCGGCCCATTCATAGTCGGCATTACCGTTGCTTATTTGTAGTAGTAGGTCCATAAGGCCATCGTAGGCGTCCATTACGGCTTGGGGCGCGAGCATTGCGAGATATCCGTAAGCCCTTAATCGCTGCTCGTTGAATTCATCGAATCGAGCCTGGGCGGCCTCACCGACCAACCTACCGTCTTCATGAGTGTCGAGGGAGGCCAGAAGCCTTGCGACTATTTCAGCTACAGCTTTGTAGGTCAGTATCTTGTCGTTTTGAAAGCGAAGAGTATTTTCCTTTATAAGGTCAAGGCTACGTTTGGTCTCCTCAAGTTCCTTATTCAGCTTGTGGGTTTCCGTCATCAAAATCCGGCTTGCCCAGACTTTTCCCAGCCATGATGAGAAAGCCATGATGATTACGCCACTGCCTGCAATCGATAGAAGTGCAGCCCCTAACAGCTCAAATACTTCAGTCACGCTCATTCTCCTTTGAGTAGCACATGAGTATGGCCTTGGGACACCATAGCTGGAAGCCCCGCTTATCAAAGCCTCCAAAACCCCTCACTATTAGGATAGGGGGCCTAAAGATACCTCTTAAAGACCGTCTCAAAGACCCTCAGAGGTTTGGTGATTATGCTGATAAGCATCACCTCCAAAGGGCAGATCTAAAGGAGCAAACAGGAATGAAGGAAGCAATGAGGGCCGTATGGCCGTCCCTTCGAATCCTGCTGACGCACCGTGTCACCTACCGATTTCTTGCTTTACTCCTTGTTTCTCTCGGAGTTGTTCAAGGTGGTCCACTTATCGAAACCTTTGGGGATGTCGTCTGTGTGCTATTTAGTGGCTGTGACGGGTGACCTTAGCGGGACTCTCTTAGGGTTCGTAAAGATGCGTCCACAAGAGCTATGATGTCACTTTGGCCTCGCTTAGGTGAAAGGATATGCCGGTAATTGATTTGTATTCTAAGCGTCGGAAACGCCTCCGTGGTGAAGTATCCGACGTCTACACGTATGACCATTTTTCGGATAAGTTCAGGGTGCAGCTTTGCTACATGATCCACGAGCTGATGGGCGATTCTTACGTTTATGCGAACACATCCAAACCGAACGAGACTTATAACGGGATAGTGGGTGCTTTAAGGCGAGAGTATGGGCGCGCCTATTTATGTGAAGAGATTAGAGGGTTTGGACCAGGCAATGCATGGCAAGACTTAACTGACTTCATACTCAACGAAGAGGACGTTGAGCTGTGTCTTGACGCGATTGAATTGTGTTACGGAGTAGGTGGGGATGCGGCCCGGTCAATGTTCTATGTCAGCTCGCGCCATAGTCCGGAACAATTTGTGGATGATTGTATAGAAGAGCTTAATGCAAGATTTCGTGAGGCAGGTTTGGGTTATGAGTTGATTGGTGGCCAGATTATCCGCATTGACTCCCGGCTGCTTCATTCAGAGATTGTAAAACCTGCCATTGGTTTCCTGAACACAAACGGATTCGAAGGGGCACAAGATGAGTTCCTCGGCGCATACGAGCATTATCGCCATGGCAATCATGAAGAGGCGCTTGTAGATGCTTTGAAGGCATTTGAGAGCACAATGAAAGTCATTTTGAGTGCTAATGGAGAGAGCTACTCTCCACGCGATACGGCTTCTAAATTGGTGCTGGCCTGCACAAAGGCTGGACTCGTACCTGCCTATAACGAGTCTCACCTCACCTCATTGAGCAACGTCCTCAGTAGTGGTATTCCAACTTTAAGGAACCAGAACGGTGGCCATGGCCAAGGGGAAGCTATCAGGACCGTGGAGCCTGAGGTTGTAGCCTATGGCCTGCATTTGACGGCCGCCGCGATATTGATGCTCGCTGGCCTTGAGGCTAAACGACAGCGATTGGCCCTTTGAGAATCTGACAGAAAAATCTGAATGACCACCTCAATAGGGCCAGCCCGCAGTTCCCCCCCGTGGGGCCTCGCCTGGGTCCTTATCGCGCGCATGGGCGCCTCTGTAGGTCGTTCCTTTCTGGTATCGTTACGGCCTGCCTCGCTGATTCCCGAGTGTTAGACTTGGGTTAGAACAGCGTTAGACATTCGTTCAAATATGCTCGTATCATGGCTGCGCCACGCCTCTTGTGCCTTCATAGCGAGTAGAATGCCTTTCCACCTCGTAGCCAGTTGTGCCGATGAATATCCCTAATCTGATCACCGTTCTACGCGTCCTGCTTATTCCGATTTTCATTCTGTTGTTCTATTTGCCGTACGAATGGAGCTATGCGGCCTCCAGCTCGGTGTTCGCCTTCGCGGCTGCCACCGACTGGCTCGACGGCTACCTGGCCCGCCGCCTGGAACAGAGCACGCCGTTCGGCGCGTTCCTCGACCCGGTGGCCGACAAGCTCATGGTGGCTGTCGCGTTGGTCCTGCTGGTGCAAGAACACGGCAACCTGTGGCTGACCCTGCCGGCCGCCGTGATCATCGGCCGCGAGATCGTTGTCTCGGCTCTGCGTGAATGGATGGCCGAAATCGGCGCCCGCGCTCATGTGGCCGTGTCCAACATGGGCAAGTGGAAAACCGCCGCGCAAATGCTTGCGCTGGTCATCCTGCTGGCCAACCCGTCGGACTTCTCCTTCTGGGTCCTGACTGGCTACGCCTTGCTGCTGATCGCCGCTGGCCTGACCTTGTGGTCCATGCTCCAGTATTTGCGCGCTGCCTGGCCGCATCTGCGCACCACGGTTGAAAAGAAATAAAACTTTTTTGAATCAAAGGGTTGACCGGTTCTGATAATTCTATAGAATGCGCATCACCAAGACGCGGGAATAGCTCAGTTGGTAGAGCACGACCTTGCCAAGGTCGGGGTCGCGAGTTCGAGTCTCGTTTCCCGCTCCAAATATCGATCTACAGAGTTCCATGGAAGTCTGTAAGTCATTGAAAATAGACGCTTCGGCGTCTTTTTTCGTTCCAGTGCAATCTGTCAAAATCCACCCCCCGGCACGCATTTTAAGTACATAATTAAGTACATCGAATTCGGGTAGCGGGCACAGCGGATTTTGGGCAGAACGCCCCGGTCCGGCATCGATATACATCTCCTCGATCCTACGAGACGGGAGATGTACTCATGGCCTTGACCGATACCGCCGTTCGCCAGGCGAAACCTTCCGGTATAAATTACACCATCAAAGACACGGATGGGCTTGCGCTGTTCGTGGGCCCCAAGGGTGCCAAGCAATGGCATTTCCGCTTTTATTGGCTGGGCAGACAAGCACGTATTTCCTTGGGTGTTTACCCAGCAGTCAGCCTTAAAGATGCGCGCCGGGGGCGGGACGAGGCCAGGGCCTTGATTGCCCAGGGCGTTGATCCACGCACTCACCGTCGCGAAGCACGACTGGCCGCCAGCGCCTCTACAGACGGTTCTTTTCGAAGTGTTTTCGCCGACTGGCGTGCGTTTAAAGCCTTGAGCGTGAAGGCTGGACGCCAGGGGACTTTGGAGCAGATTGACCGCCACTTCGCCAAAGATATCTTGCCCTGATTGGGTGATTTGCCGATCGCTGAGATTTCGCGTCAGCATGTGCTGGAAGTGCTGCGCCGGATCGAGCGGCGCAAGGCCATGACCACGGCGCAGAAATGTCGCACCTGGCTCAACCAGTTGTTCCGTTATGCGATGGTCGAAAAGGGGCTCGCGACAAACCCGTCTGCCGACCTCGATATCGTGGCGCTGCCCAAGCCCAAGGTCCGTCACAATCCTTACCTGCAGATGGACGAACTCCCGGAGCTACTGCGCAAGTTGGGCAGCTACGGCGGTCACCCAATACCGTGCGAGGTATTCGTCTGCTGTTGCTGACCGGTGTGCGAACGGGCGAGCTGCGTGCCGCTAAGCCCGAGCAGTTCAGAGAGCGGCACTCTGATACCTGGCGAGTTGTTGGGGCTTCTGCGTAGTTTTGCTGATGAGAAAAGTCCAGCAATAGCTGCTGTCATTATTCGCCGCCTACCGTATCTGCAGAGTCTGGAGCCTGGCTTGGGCTGGGATTTGTTTGATCGTTGCATGGAAGGCGGATCGTCCGGTTTATGGGGCGTCGCTGAGCCGTGCCTCTACTATGCCTACTACAATGATTTTGCGCGTGTATCGAAGTGGCTGAAGCGCATTCGCCAAGAAGGTGTCGGAAAGGATTTCGAGACCTGGGGGAGAATATCCGCTCTGGCCGCTTTGCCAGACCATGGCCGTACTTCTGAGCTTCTGAGAGATCTCTCCGCTATAGATGAAGAAGCAGCGTGGCATGGAGCTTCGATCGTATGGTCGAATGCCAGTAATTTCAGTAGGCATCGCAGCCAATGCATCGCAGGCCTTGAGTATGGCCTGTCTTCTGGTCCACATGGAAACGCTGTGGCGCAACGAATGAGCCACTGTTTCATGGTGATGCTGCGAGCGTGCCCTCTGATCTCGTGCGCCACCACTTCGGTACTCGTGAGGCAAGTGCTAAAGCGAATGCGCACATCTATGGTTTAGGTGAATGGCTAAACTCCACTGCGCAGAGAGATCCCGCTGAGGCGCTCACGATCTTCGAACTGTACCTAGGCTTTGTGCGTGAAAAGGGCGGGCACATATATGACCATGATGGCAAGTTTACTCAGCTACTTACGCGTCTATTTGCGGAAGCAGAAGAGTGGGAGGAGGCCGATGGAGGAGTGATGTTGCGACGAGTCGTTTCGGTGCAAGACGAATTATTGTCTCGCGGGGTTTCCGGCGTCAGTGAGTGGCTGGCGGCTGCGGAGAGGCCGTAAATTTCTCCGCACATCGAGGGGGCGATGTGTTTATAGATCTCATACAGCGGCCCCCTGTAGCGATGATCCTCACGACCCAGTGGGGAGGGTGCACGTCCCAGGTCGTATTCGAAGGTTTAGTCGATCTCCCTTCCGGATAATGTTGCCCTGGTTATAGGTGGTGTGGTTCTAATCATTGCTCAAGCTGTGCGAGAAATTCTTCGAAAGAGCTAGATAAAAAAACTAGATCTCTTTCATCGCTCAGCCATAGATAGACAAGCCCGAAATCTTTATTTCTGGCGGATAAAACGAAAATGTTACCGCAATCGTCATAGGCGAATGGGACTAGGTTTTTTAATTCGGGCTCTCCTTTGATTAGTTGCTTGTATGTATCTTCAATTGTTACCTCAGCATTTTTTATGGAGAGAAAGCTGTTTAGTAAAAAGGCATTGCTTTCTGTGATTGAGTCATCAAAGGTTCCGCCATTATTTGTTAGGTAGAAATTTCTAAAATATTCTGATGGCGTGCTGCCAATAGTTTTAGTGAATTCATCGAGTTCAAGAGTACTAATTGGGGCTTCGCAATTCTGTAGGGTTATGGGCATCTGGTAGGTCCTTTAGGCTTGGCTGGTCTCGCAGGATGAGTATATTTTTTTCCGGTTGCTACTGAGTACCGGCTAACGCCTCCGGCATGTTTTATTCCCAAGTGTGCTTTTTGTTTTACAAGTTGCATTATTCCGGTGTTTGACTTTGGATCGTAATCATTCACATGGTGCCAAACGTAGCCCTTCGGTGCGGATTTCTGATTTAGCCCGGCTTCCCTGTTTGCAGCTTGTGTGTCTAGGGCGTAGGCACTGTTGGCCTCGCTGAGCAGTTGACCTACGGCGTCGTAGGTTTAGTCCAGCCGCTGCTGGTCACCGGGTGTTGGTGAGGATGATCGCCAGCAGGTTGTCGGCATTGCCGTAGGCATACTCGGTAACGCCGTCGTCGGTACGCTTGCGGATCAAGCGGTCGAGGGCGTCGCGTTCAAAATGGTGCGCCAGTGGCGCGCGTGGTTCGGCACTGTCCTTTCCATCCAGGTCGGGCTCGGCCAGCGGCGCGGAGACATGGTGGATACCGGTGACATTACCCAACGGGTTGTACTGGTAGATACGCCCACTGGCATCCAGATCTTGCTGGGCCAGCAGGCGGTCCAGCGCGTCCCACTCGAAGCAGTAGCGTTCGTGGTTTTCATTGCTCAGGTGCAGCAGGCAAACATAGGAGTTGTAGCCGAAGTCGACGGTATCGCCCATGGCATCGACACGCTGTATCAGTCTTCCACTGCGGTCGTAGCGGTCGATGCGCACCTTGGGGCGTTCACTTACGATCAGGTAGCCGCGGGCGTCGTAGCGGTAATGAGTGTGCTCGCCATGCGCATTGATGCTTTCACTGAGGTGCCCGTCGGCATCGTAGTAGTAAAGCGTTTGCGCATTGGGATAATCGCGGCTACTGAGTAGCTGGCCGTGCAGGTTCCAGCTCAGGTACTTGGTCTTGTCCAGAGTATCGGTGATGCTCCAGTGGCGGGTAACGCGCCACTCGTGATCGAGTTGCGACTCCAGCAGCGGCGGAAGTGTGTAAGTGATTCCGTCCGCGTGGAAGGGGTATAGGCGTTGTTTGGGGGCGGCGCCTGCACTCATGCATGTTGCCGGGCGCCGTCGGGCTGTAGTCAGAGCACACCTCTATCACTCTTGTTATTTCTATTTGTAGATACCCTTTTCTTCGGCTTTTTCTATGAAAATATCCTGTAAATTGCCTTGGATTTCTTTGTTGTTGTATTGAAGGATAAAATCTTCATTAATGTTGTTTGGGAAATGAGTTCCATCCAGTGTGCCAAATATTACAGATGCGCTATCGGCAATAATTATGTCGAAAACTCTAAAAATATCGTCTCTTTCGCTGGTGCTGAGTTTGGCTAGCGCACACCGTACTCTAGCGTATAAGTCTAGCTTTGAGTCGGCGGGTTTGCTCAGTTCTTTCTTGTAGTTAGATGAGTTGTCTTCGAGTAGCTCTTCAAATATGGAGCTTATCACTTGCTCGTCAAGGTTCATATGCCTGCCCTTACCTGAGTTCTGGGTACATTTCTTTGTTAAGTCTAATGAGTTTCTGGAGCTTGCTATTCGGAACGTCTGGGTAAACTCTCCTTAGCTCTTTAATGTCTCTAGCGACAAGAGATCTGGCATTTGTAAATGGTTGTCCTGTTTTTGGGTTTATCTTGCTTCTGGATACAATGCCGATTTCTCCATTTCTTGTTGTATGGCCAGTCCGAGGTACTAGGATGGTCGGAGCTGTCTTGGGATCATAATTCTTCACCAAATTTTGCATGATGTTTTTTTGTCCGACATGGTGTGAATCCAATTTAAGGTTTCGGCCCCTAACGGCGTTCTTATTATTTTGGTGGGAGTCCACATCCCATAGTTTAGGGCATCTCCTTAGCCCTAATGGATCAATCCAACCTGTCGAATTCGGAGCATATTGATAAAGGTTCAGCCCGCCCGCCAACCCAATCGGATCCGTCTGAGTAAAGCGCCCCACATCCGGATCATAGTACCTGAAGGTGTTGTAGTGCAGCCCGGTTTCGCGGTCAAGGTACTGGCCCTGAAAACGCAGGTTCTGCTCACGCCCCGGCTGCTGAGCATGCCACTCGTCCCGCGTCCTGCCCCAGGCCTGGTACTCGCTGTTCCACACCGTGTTGCCGTCAGTATCGGTCAGCTGTTCCGGCAGCCCCGCCAGATTGGTATGGAAGTAGAAGATTTCCTCACTACCCGGCTTGCCATCGATACGGGCCAAGGGTTCATAACTGCCCGGATCGGCGTACACGTACAGGCTGGGTCGGCCGTCCTGCATCTCTTCGAGCAGGCGCAAGCCTTGCCAATGGAACAGCGTGCGGTGGCTCGGCTCGCTGGTATCGTCGTTATACACCTGCTTGCTGATACGCCGACCCAGCGGGTCGTAGTTGAAAACGATGCGCTGGGTCATTGATCCCTGTTGCTGACGGATACAGATCAGCCGGTGTTCCGCATCGTATTCGAAGTGCTGGATTCGGCTGCTGCCAATGCGTTTTTCGCTCAGCCGCCCAAAGCGGTCATAGCGATAACGTTTGTCCTGATACACATGCACGCGGTTGTGCTTGATCAGGCCGTTGACCCGATAGCCATCGAACAGGTTGCCGGCCGCGTCGTAGTTAAGGCTCTCGATAGACTGTCCTCGGTGCACACTCTGGATCTCTTCGACCGGGTTGTAGCCGTACGCGGCACTGCCTTGATAGGACTTGCCGGTAGATGCCTGATTGTGAAAACGCCCGATCAGGCTGTCATCATTGGCCGCTGCGGTCGGGCGGTTGCCGCCAGGTCGCTGGGTCTGGGTGAGTATCTCGGCCACCAGGTTGTCGCTGGCGTCGTACTGGTAGTCCTTCTGCAACAGCGGCAGCACTTCGCGAGCGACCTGCTGGTAGTGCAGGGCCTTTTGGCTGAGGCGGCCATTGCGGTCGTAACGGGTGCGGGTGTGCAGGGCGCCCTGGGTGCGCAGCACTTCCTCGTGCAGTGAATCGCGCTCGAAATCGCTGATCACCCGGCCGCCCAGGTTAATTTGATGTAGATGGCCGCTGCCGTAGTAGAGGTGGTTGAGCTGACGTTGATCAGGCAGGGTCAGGGTTTCCAGGTTGCCCAGCTCGTCGTAGTTGTACTGCAGCAGACCGGCGCTGTTGGTCTCGCTGAGCAGCTGACCGAGGGCATCGTAGGTGTAGTCGAGCCGCTGCTGGTCACCTTGGTTATCGGTAAAACTGATCGTCAGCAGGTTGTCGGCATTGTCGTAGGAATACTCGGTGACGCCATCGTCGGTGCGTTTGCGGATCAGGCGGCCGAGGGCGTCACGCTCGAAATGATGTACCAGTGGCGTGTGCGGTTCGGCGCTGACCTTGCCATCCAGATCAGGTTCGGCATTCGGCGCGGGGATATGGTGGATGCCGGTGACATCGTCCAACGGGTTGTACTGGTAGATGCGCCCGCTGCGATCCAGGTCCTGCTGGGCCAGCAGGCGGTCCAGCGCATCCCACTCGAAGCAGTAGCGTTCGTGGTTTTCATTGCTCAGGTGCAGCAGGCGGCCATAGGCGTCGTAGTCAAACTCGACAGTGTGGCCGAGGGCATCGACACGCTGAATCAGCCGGCCACTGCGGTCATAACGCAGGTGGGTGATGCGCTGGGCCGGGTCGGTATAGGCGATCAGTTGACCGGCACCATCGATGTCGTAGCGGTCGATGCGGCCATCCGGGCGCTCGCTTTCGATCAGGTAGCCACGTGCGTCATACCGATAGTGGGTGTGCTCGCCACGGGCATTGATGGCTTCGCTGAGGCGCCCGTCGGTGTCGTAGTGGTACAGCGTTTGCGCATTGGAACAATCGCGGTAACTGAGCAACTGGCCGTGCATGTTCCAGCTCAGGTACTTGGTCTTGTCCAGCGCATCGGTGACACGTACCACCCGACCTTCGGGGTCGTATTGGTAGTGGGTCTTGCGGCCCAGCGGATCCGCTTCCCAGAGCAGGTTGCCCTGGGCATCGTAGCCGGAGCGGTACGTGCGCCCCGCACCATCGGTGACTTCGACAGGCAAGGCCCAGTGCCGCAGGTAGCGGATGTGCTCGCTACGCCCCAATGGATCGCGCGTCTCGATCAGGCGGCCAATATCATCGTAGCTGTAGCGCCATTCGCCGCCCTGTGGATCGACGCTCTTCATCAATTGACCGGCGATGATTTCCTCTTGCCAGCAATTGCCGAGGGGGTCGATGTGTTTGTAGATCTCGTAGAACGGGCCCCAATAGTAATGGTCCTGACGGCCAAGGCTATCGGTGACGTGGGTTTCGCCACGTTCCAGGTCGTATTCGAATCGATACGCTTCGCCGTCGCTACCCCAGTGGCGAATGACGCGCCATTCGTGGTCGGGTTGTGGCTCCAATAGTGGCGGAAGTTGGTATGCGGTGCCGTCTGCGCGCTTGGGTGTGGGGCGATTCTCGGGGATGGCAAAGCGTGCCCATTCGTACTCGCGGATAGCGCCACTGGCGATCTGGTGGCTGTTGAGGTAGCCCTCGGCGGTGTAGGTGAAACGGCGCACCACGTGGTCCGTCGCGTCCAACACTTCATGCAACTGGCCACTGCGTGTATAGCGATAGCTGGCCAGGATCTTGTTGTGTTCGATACTGAGGCTGTCGCCTGCCTTCAGGAATACGCGAGACACCTTGCCGACACGGTTTGGATGTTGTTGATCATAGTGAAGCTGTACGACGGTTTGGCTGTACTTGTCGACGAGGAAGTGCAGGCGGCCCTGTTCGTCGTACAGCATGTCGAGGACGTTAAGGTTGCGATCGCCCAAGCGGATCAGTCGCGAGCGTTGCGGGTTATGCGGATCAGACTGGAAAACCTGATAGCGCCCTGCGTGGATGTCCTCGACAACGGTCTGACCATCCTCCAACTGGAAGAAGGCCAAGCCATCGATGGCACTGACGAACGCGTTGCCGGCTATGAGTTGGCCCAGTTCCAGGCGGTTGCCTGTCTCGTCGACATAGATCCATAGCTCGCTGCCGTGGGGATGCGGGACACGGACGATTTCCACCTCATAGGGAACGCTCCAGCCCCGACCGAAAATACCGTTGGTTCGGGAGTCGTTGCTGTCGTAGCTTCGGGCCCACTCGATACCCAGCAACCCAGGGAGGCTGAAGTCAACGTCTTCTGCACCGTCGAGGACTTTGCCACCGGTGGAAATATGCACAGGTTCGCCTACGCGATCACAGATTGTGGATCTGTTATTTTTCGCTTTTGAAGAACGGCGAGAGCGAACTCCCATTCGTCTGGATATAAGTAGTGCCGCTACAATCCCCGCGATCTGCGCAGTCTTGCTTTTGCCACTGTGAATATTCCGAACGGTCACCGTTCCGCCGCCAATACGCACATTGGGAGAGACGTTGGCGTTCACATCGATGGTGGCATCGCAGGTGGCCTTATCTCCCGAGCGTGCCGCTGGCCGGCCATTGATCAGCACCTTGTCTGAGCCTTGTGCTATGTAGGTCTCAGGCATGGGTGGATGACGGGAGCAGGTGATCTTGTCTTCTTCCTTGGGGGTGAACCCCGGCGCTGCGGGGGTTGTTACTGGAGGGTTGAAAATTTGATGAACCGTGTCAAAGAGGTCTTTGACCAACTTGAGGGGAGGAAATGCAAATCCCAGAGCCGTTTGCGCTATCGCGCTTACGTTCTCCAGAACTGACGGTTCTTCTTCCTTCTCTTCTGGTCCATCGGATTCGCCAGCGGGGGAGCTGGTGCCTGCCGCACGAGCAGCGGGTTTGCCATTGATAAAGGTATTTTGGGAGCCGCTTTTGATTTCGCCTAAGACCGTCGGTGACGACATTGCGTTGCCAACGGAGTCGCTAAAGTCAGAAATGGCGTCACCGATACTTCGATCCTCTCCTATGGGCATCGAACTCATGACGCCTACCGCAACGCCTGCCGCTATGCCGATAACGACGCCGAGCGCGCCGCCCGTGAAGGCGGTGCCCACTATTGCAAGGCAAATAACGGCCCCCACCGCCAGCGCAGCCGCTGCATAGATGACTGTTTCCACTGCTGCGCTGATCAACTCAGCGATGAGTGATGGGTGAAGAATAGCGTCACCCTGCCGGGCGGCGTGGACAATTTGTGCCATTGGCAACAAGCTCCTTGCTGATCGAGAACGGATTTCTTAGGGGCGGAAAGTTCAGGAAAAGCGCAGCGTTTGCTTGATGGCGCGCCAGTGGGTGATGTCGCCGTCGCTTAATGGGCCTTGTTTGCTGTAGTTGAGGACCAGCAGGCGTTGTTGCCCGGGAATCAGGCAGGCGACTTGCAACTGAAAGTTTGGTTTGCCCCCCGTCATGAACTGGACGGCCATTTCTCGGCCCTCCACTTGCTGCTGGTTCCCCAGGTGAGTGATTTGTGCCGGTGTGATGCTCAATGCTTGGGTCTTGTTGCGCAGCTGATCCAGCTGGGCAGTCAGTGCCTCGTCCAAGGACTGCCGGTTATCAACAGGGCTGCGGGCAATCACCAGCGTGGTATTTCGTTTGCTAAAACGCAGAACGTTCAGCGTCGAGTCCTCGGGCGTTTCATCGGCAAAACTAAGGATTACATCGTGGGTCAGATAATCAGTCATTGCAGGCGCGTCCTTTTCTTTGATAGTTGGGTGATGGGAAAAGTGGGGCTATTCGAAATGCCCATCGACACTGGCCTTCAGTGCGCCACCGTCTTGCCCATTTGCAGTAGCACCGGCCGACCCACCATCCGGGTTAAGGTCGAGCTTCGCGCCTAGGGTGTTGATCTGGCCGGTTTGCGTACCAGTGATGTTGAAGTCCTCGCAGGTGATGTTCAGCTTGCCGTTTGCATGCAGCTCAATGAGCGTCTTGCCACACTTCAAACGCAACGTGCCGCCTACTTCGATCTCGTATTCGCCGGCTACCGTGTCGTTCTTGTTGCCGCCCACCTTCAAGGTGTCATTGGCCTTAACCACCCGCATGCGGGTACGGCCGACGGTGATGGTTTCGTCCTGGCCGACCTGGCTGCTTCGGTCCGCGCCAATCGATTGGGTCTGGTTGTTCTTGACGACGGTGTTCTGATCTTTCTGGGCATGGATAAACACCTCTTCCTGGCCCAGCTCATCTTCAAAACGCAGTTCATTGAAACCTTCGCCCTTATGGGTGCGGCTCTTGATGGTCATCCGCGTCTTGTGTTTAGGCAGCTCGTAGGGCGGCAAGTTGGTCTGCCGGTACGCTCGTCCAATGGCAATTGGCTGGTCTGGATCACCGTCCAGATAGCTGATCACTAATTCCTGGCCCACACGCGGAATGGCCATGGAGCCCCAGGTTGCCCCAGCCCAGCCTTGAGTCACGCGAATCCAGCACGAGCTGTGATCGTTGTTTTTATCCGAGCGGTCCCACGGGAACTGCACTTTGACCCGGCCCCATTCATCGCAATAAATCTCCTCGCCCGGTGGGCCGACCACGGTGGCGATCTGCGGGCCGTCGATGCAGGGTTTGTTGCGCAGCGGGGCTTTCCAGTCCGAGGTCCAGCGGATGGCGCTGGCCTTTAACGTGTAAGAGGTGCCGAGGCCGCTGCCAAACGATTCTTCCTGCAAGCTGGTGTGCTGCTTGCCCTCGTGCTTGATGGCAATGGTGCGCCAACGGTCATTGAAGTCCTCACGCGGATGATCGTTGAGGTCGAACGCCAACCCCGGTTGGAGGCGTTCATCGTCGCCTTCCAAGTGTGCCAACTTGGCGTCGTTGCGCAGCGCCGCCAGGCGCGTTTTGGTAAAGGGCTTGCCGGCGATGTCGCGTTTGTAGCGGCCGGGGTAGTCGTAGCGTTCGTAGTCCTTGTGCTGGTTGTTCAGGTCCTGATCGCCAGTGGCGGTGTGCTGCTGGTTGTAGCGCGGGTGGGTGAAGGTGTAGTCGCGCTGTACCTGCACGGCGGTGCGCACTTGCTCGGTGTAGTGGAAGCGGTTCAACGCCGGTTTCAGGGAGTCGCCACCGGACATGGGCTGGTAGATCACCGGGCAATCGGTGTGTGTGCCGATGGTACCCAGGCCGCCGACGCGGTCGGTAAGGACGAGGGTGTGGCCGTCGGCGCGGTGTTCGAAGGCGTAGAGCAGGCCTTCTTCGGCAGCGAGGCGGGCGATGAAATCGAGGTCGGTTTCGCCGGCTTGTACGCAGTATTCGCGGGGTTGGTGCTCAAAGCAGATTTCGCTGCGGATGTCGGTCAGTTTTTGTTCGGCCAGCATGCTGGTGATGATGTCGGGCACGGTTAGGGCCTGGAAGATGCGCCAGTTGGAGCGCAGGTCGAAACGCTTCAGGGTTGGCTCGATCACGGCGGTGTAGCGGGTGCGGCGAAAGCCGGTGTCGCCCTGTTGGAACAGGCTGACCAGGCCGTGGACGTAGCGCACTGGGGTGTCGTTGCGCCAGATGGTGAATACCGCAGTCAGGTCGAGCATGCGGTAGAAGTCGATGGCGGGGTGGTGGCTGACCAGTTCCAGTTCAAGTTTGAACGGCTGGGATAAGCCCTCTTCGAGGGTGAAAGAGACCACTTCGAAGGGATCGCCCCGCAGCGGTTCGAAGGTGTAACGCAGGTCGCTTTGACGGGGCATGGAACCTCCTTGTAGTGAGTCCGGATCAGTTGATCATCCAGCTGGCATCACCGTTTTCCAGGATGCCTTCGTGGTCGGTGCTGTCACCGACGCGGGCTACGGCTTTGCCGTTGATGACCATTGAGGGCGAGCCGCTGATGATCACGGCACCGCAGCCGAGGGTGTCGCCAACACGGGCGATGGCGCGGCCGTTGACGGTGACGTTGCGCGTACCGCTTTCGACGGTAGTGGGGCCGCACAAAGGGCAATCATGGTCGTGTCCGACCAGAACGACGGCAGGCATAGCGCCTCCTAAGCAGTAGTGAGTCAGTGAAGGTTCCGCCGCTGCACGAATGCTGCGACGGAACGAGGCCCGCGTTTAGCCCGCTTCTGCCGGTTTACGCCAGTCATCCGAGGCTTCGGTACCCGACACTTTGTGGGTCCAGCTGACCTTTCGATATGACAGGCTGGTCTTGATCAGTTGGGTGTAATTCTTGTTTTCGAGGTCCTGGGCGTGAGGCAACACGGTGTGGATGTCGACGACGGTGGCCTCTTCCAATTTGGTGGTGAAGAAATGCTCCTGTTTGCCGTCGGTGGACGTACGGAACCACCTGACTTCGACGATCGGCAGCATTTCTCCGGTGGCCAGTGCCTGGTACAGCATTGGCGAAGCCTTGTTCAATGCGCTGGTGAACGTCAGGGGTTTATGCACCCGTTGCCCGGTAGGCTGACCGCTTTGCGGGTCGGTAGGGGCACCGATCTGGTGGTCGATTTCCTGGGCAAGAATTTCGTCCTCGTGGCCTTCTACAAACACGTTGCCCACCGAGTCTGCGGTGAACGCACCTTTGGTGATGTGGCCCTGGTCTTTGCCGTGGATACTGATATACGCGGGTGTTGGCATGACTTGCTCCTTGTCGCGATCAATTGAGCGACCCGTGGGTCGCGGGTTATGGCCGAGACGGCCATGGCTTTGCAGGCGCTCGGGATGAGCGCGCTGAAATCGGTTAAAGGTTGAGAGTCCGTTCGAGGGAGGCGAGCACTTCCTGGGTGATGCTGTTCAGGCGCATGGAATAGATCGTGTAGGCGCAGGTCAGCACAACAGCGGCCAATGCCCATGGCGTCCACAATGGCCAGGCACGTTTGATCCGGTAATTGCGCGGGGCGACGTTTTTCAGGGGATCGGTTAGGCGTCTGGGCGTCTCGCCGCGTAGCGGGCGCAACAGTCCGTGCAGTTGGTTGATGATCTTCTGTATTTCGTCATCGCCCTTGGCATGAGCACCGTATTTGCCTTTGAGGCCGGAGATCAGGCACTGGTACATGAACTCCAGTACATGCTGGTAGCGGGCCGCTTCGGGGATCATGTTGTTCATGACGGTGAAGAATCGCTCACCGCCTCGGGTTTCCCCATGGAACTGGCTGAGCAACGAGCGTTCACTCCAACTGGAGAGCCTGCCCCAGGAGGTGCTCATGACGACCTCGTCCAGCAACAGGCATAGGCTGTAGGAGTAGGCCTTGAGCATGCCGGCGTCGTAGTCGAGCTGGCTGACTTCTTCCATGATCGTGGTGATCTGGTTGCTGACGCTTCGGTACAACGCAGTCACATCATCGTGCTGGTCCAAGCGACGCAGGCGGATGACCAGGCCGATCAAGGGCGTGGCGGCATCGCACAGTGGGTTCCAGGCCAGGCCGCGCATGTCGAATTCGGGGTCTGCGAGCAGCGGTTCGGGCTTGGCCTGGTCCTCTGCGGCGTCGGACTCCTTGGTGTGGGTGGCCTGCTGCAAATAGCTGAAGAGCGGGTTGCTGTCGTCCGTTGGCGGCGTGGTTTCGGTGGGCATGGACTCACTCATCTTTCTCACTCCTGATCGCCCAGAACTGCAACTCCAGCTCTGGGAATTCTCCTGCGATATGGAAACCAAACCCGCTGCCGCTGCTCAGGCTTGCCCAGGCAGGGTGATGGTGGTCGAGTTCGAAGTAGCTGAAGCCGGCATGGAACGGCAGGTGCCGTGGCGCCACCGGCAGCGGCAGCAACGGGATGCCCGGCAGTTGCAGGCTGACCAGTTGCTCCAGGCCCTCGGCGGAGCTGATCTTGATCTGCTTGGGCAGTTGCTGGCGTAGGGTCTCGGCGGGCAGTTCGGCCCGCACCGCGAGGATGAATTCAGCGTTGTCCAGCAGGCGTTTGTCGTTCAACGCAGCGGTGCGTACGCCGTATTGCTGCACGACAATCGGCAGCGATACCGCACGCGGTTGCAGCACGGTGCCCAAGGCCCTGCGCAGGGTGTGTTCCAACAGCTGGAAGGATTCGCGCAGGTTGTCGTGCTGGTAGGCCGGGTATTCCTGCGGCAGGTGACCTTCATCGGTGAAGGTCACCAGTTCCCCGCAAGCCTGGGCCAGTGCGATGTACAGCCGTTCCGGGTGAACCTGGCGTTGGCGGGCCAAGTGTTGAAATAACGGGAACAAGCGGTTGAGGGTTTGCAGCAGGTTGAAGTCGGTGACATCGGCCACGCCTGACTGCCCCGGCGAGCCAATACGCTGGGCCAGGTTCTGGGCGCGCGCGCGCATCAGCCCGGCCACTTCGCCCAGATAGCGGTGCAGCGCCGGCACCGCTTGCAAGGACAGGCTAGTGGGGTAGAAGTGCTCGTCCATCACCAGGCTGCCGTCCGGGCGTTTGTCTTTGATTCTGCCGATGGCGATACCGGTGAAGGCGCTGCGGTCGCTGCGTTCGAGCATCAATTGCAGGTTGGGCACGGCCAGGTCCATGCCGACCTGGTCGCCGTCATCGCTGTGGGTGTCGCGGATTTCCTCGCGGCGGGCGATGTAGCGGCTATTGCCGTAGCGGTCGGGCCAACGCACTTCGAGGGCACCGTTGGAGCGCAGCGGCAGGGCCAGATAGACGATCTGATTGATTGCGCTGCTGTCGGCAATCTCCAGCGGCGCAGGTGGCGCCAGGTCGCGAGGGATATCGAACACACTGCCATCGGGCATGATCCCGCGCGCCTGGGTGATGGCGACCTTGCCGAAGCTCAAATATTCGCTGTTCAGCTCCAACTCGCTGAAGCCGTAAAGGGCGTCATTAAGGCTATGCATACGATGATGCACGGCGGCTTCGGCGGCGCGGGCCTGTTGCTGGAAGTGCTGGGGTTTGACGAACAAACCTTCATGCCAGATGACGGGGTTGCGTGAACTCATCGTTGATTACTCTGCACAAAAACGGCTGAAAAGGACGTCATCGGGTTTCCCTTTTGAGGCTGACTTGCTCGGCGTCCAACTGCACCAGCACGGCGTATTGCCGGCCCTTGGGCTCGACCCGCAGGCGCTGTTTCCATTGGCCGACTTCGTCGTTGTGGTAGTTGGCGATGACCGCGATAAAGCGGGTGTCCTCATCCAGGGGACGCAGGTCGACGAACTTGAATTGACCGGGCTGGAGCAGGTAGTCGTCGGCGCGGATATAGGTGCTGCCCAAGGTTTTTTTCAGGTCCTCAGCCAGGGCTTGAGGGCTGGCGTTGACCAGCAGTGAGTCGTCGGTCAGTTGCAGGACCTTGAAGGCAATCGGTGTGGCGATCTGCTGGAGTGCCGGATTGCCCAATGGAGTAGTCAGGCTGACTCCCTGATCGTCGTAATCGCCCAGCAGTACGCCTTCGAGGGGCGAGATGGGGGCCGTGGGCGCAGGATCAAAACCCAGCAAAGACTGAGCCGGAACGGTTTCGTAGAGGTGATTGAGCAGGGTTTGCACTTTGTCCGTCAGTGCCTGCGGGTTGGCGGCCTGAACGTTCAAGTTGTAGGGCAAGGGGCCCGGATCTTCGTCAGACGTAGGGGCGGTGCCGGTGCTGACCAGCCGCTGATTGACATCGTCGCTGGCATGCAGGCTCAGGGAGTAACGGCTGGGCTGATCATCGGGGCCGCCGACCGGGATCGATGGGGTCCAGATCACCTGGCCGATTTTGCCGAGCATGGTGCAGCCGCCCAGAGTCAGACAGGCGAGCAACAAGGTGCCCAGTCGCAGGTTGCTGAACAGGCTGGCGGGCTTCTTGGGTACAGGCTCGCCAATGTCGGGCAGTGGCTTTGGCGGCTCTGCCGCCTTCATCGCTTGCAGCGGATCACCCTGTTCCGCCAAGTTCACGGGCTGGCAAAGACGCTCGAATTCCGGGCACCTGGCAGGTCGCGGATCGGGCAGGGGCAGGCCCGGTAAATCCTCCAGGTGCCAGGCTTGCATATTTTCCGGCTGGCTGGTGAGCAGCTCATCTAGCGCGCGTGGCGCATGCTCACCCAGCTGTACCGCGACCCGATACGCTCCAATCTGCAACAGGTCGCCATCGTTGAGGGTCACTGCCACATTGCGGCCCAATGGCACGTCATGGCCATTGGCGTAAGTGCGGCCACTGCGGTCGATCACGCAAAAGCGCCCTTCGACAACGCGGATGTCGCAGTGGTTGGGCTGCACGCTGTTGTGGCGATCTTCCAGGCACCAGTCCACCGCGGCACTGCCGATGCTGCCGCCCTGTGGGCCGAACCGGTGAAGGGGGAGATACCCGTGCAGCAACTGCGCAGGATTATTGATAACCAAGGTCAGTTTCATGCGCGCCCCCGAATCCGCACCACGGCGGGATGGCGTTGCTCCTGATCTTCAATAAAGCTGGTCCAGCCCAGATGGGTGCCGCTGTCGCGTTGCAGGTTGAACGGCGGTACATCTTCTTCGCGCAGTCCCAGTTCCAAATCGTAGGCGGTGACGTCGCGCAGCAAAAAATCCATCAACTGGCGCAGAAGCCCGAACTGCTCACCGCTGGGTAAAAACTGCCGAAACCGTGCCTGCGTCAGGTTGGGAATCACCAGGGTGAACTTGCTGGCGCGGGTCTTGCTGCGGTCACCCACCACAAAGTCGCTGCCCAGGGTGCCATTGGCCTTGCCCAACGCCATGCGCTGACGTTGCGGCAAACTCACCGAACGCGCCTCGAATTCACGGATGTGCACGCCGTGCAGATCAAAGCAATGCTCGACAATGCCGGACACTACCGAAGGCGAACGGCTACGGCTGGCGATCAAACCGGCAAAGCTCAGCAGACGGCCCCACGGCAGCGGTGTCGCGCCACGCAGATCGTTGTCGTTCAGGCCGATCAGGGAAAACACATAGCGTGAAAACCGGTCGCTCGCCTCAGACTGAAAGCGGATGTAGTAGCGGTACTTGCGCCAGCTGTGATGCAGCAGGGTCAGCAAGCGATGGTTGAAAAAGTCCATGAACGCCGGGCGAATACCACGCTCCTGGGCCTGTTCGTAGGCCAGGCGGTCCAGGTAGTAACCGGGCAGCGGCGAGTCGGTGCCGTGCAGGCCAAAGAAGCTGGTCTGCAGGCGATAGCGCACCTCTTCGCGATCATCTTCCAGGCGTGCCGCCTCGACCACGTCGGAGGCCGGAAAGCCCAATCCCGCATGGCTTTGCAGGCGTACGCGGCGACGTGCCGCAGCACTCAAGGGGCGTGATTCCAGGTCATCGCCATGCAAGGCGTGTAGGTGCTCCAGCAGACGGTGAAACGAGTAGTTCCGCGCGTCGGCCAGCAGCACGTCGGCTAGATCACGGGTTGTCTGCCGGTCAACAGTGGCCATTCGTAGCACTCGTTATTAGTGGTATTGATCACTTCCAGGCGATGGAAGGAATTGATGCTCGCGTACAGGGCGAAGAAGTGCGAAAGCACACTGGCGAACAGGTACAACTCGCCCTCGCCAAGGAAGGCGTTCTGGTCCAATTGCAGGCGGGTGTGCAGGCCGCGTACCGGCTGGCCCTTCATCAGCCAGTCGATGGGCGTGGTCACCGCGTCGTGAATGCCATTCAGGCGCTTGCGAGTGGCGCGGGCCTGTTGCAGGTCGTGCAATGCGGCGAAGTCGTAGGCGCGGATCACCGCCTTGAGCGGCTCGGCCGAGAGCAGCGACAGGTAGTTCAGTGACAGGTTGGAAATCAGCGTCCAGTGCAGGCTGCTGTCCAGCACGGGTCGATAGCTGCGGGTCGGTGCAATCAGGTTGGTGTAGGTGGCAAACGACGGCGTGATTTCGGTAGACAGCGACACATCGCCCACACCCAGCAACTGCGGCAGGTCGCGATTGCTGCAGGTCAGTTCGATGGACGCTGCCTCATGCTCGCCGATGTACAAGCTCTCATCGCCACGCACAAAGGCGATGCGATGGCGCAAACCCTCGCGGCCGTGGGACTCTTCGATATGCGTGCGGAAGTAAAGGGCTGTGCGGCCCCGTGCGTGCTCGATCTCATGCTGGAACGATTCGAATGGGGTAAACCTGCGCAGCGGATCACCTTTGCGCTCCTTGTCCGCGGCGTCCCAGCCGGCCACCTGGTCGACGCTGAAAATCTCATACGCTTCGGGACGGTTGCCGCTGGGGCTGATGCGTCGCTCCAGGCTGCGACCATCCAACGCAATGGGGTTGGCATCGTGGCGGAACAGGTTGACCGCAGGCGTGCAGTACAAATGCAGGTCACTGGTACGCAGGCGAATATCGGTCGGCATGGGCCGACTGAACTGAAACTCGAAACGCAGGAGGGTGGCGCTGACCTCCGGCCACACCTGAACCAACCGCGTCAGGCTGAAAAAGTGGAAACGCTGCGGGAATACAAAGTACTCCTGCAGGATCCGGTAGCCGTCGAATACATTGCGCGGGTAGGGCAGCAGTGCCTCTTCTGCAGCGAAACCGGGAAAGCCGATATCCTTGGGCGACAGGCGATAGCTTCGGCCATTGATGTGCAGCGTGACGCTATCCAGGTAGTGGGCGATCCACAGGTACAAGGTCAGCGCGGTGGCGTTATCGCCGCCCAAGTGAAAGTCCAGCTGGTCACAGGCCATGCTGGTCAGCGGCTGCTCCGTCAGCACCTTGAGGTCGATGCGCATCACCGAAGCCTCACGGCTGTGGGCATCGCTGACTGCCTGTAAGGCCAACGGGTACAGGTTAACGTCGGTGCAGGTGCGAAACTGGCAGGAGATGCCATCCACCGGTTTGGCAAACAACGGCGTGCCTTTGGGAATCACCTGGCGCTGGCTGATCGCATCGTGCAACGGAGTAAAGCGGATGATGGTCGCGCTGGGCAGGGGCCGCAGGTAGTTGGGCCACAGCATCTGCAATAGCGGGTGGGTCAGCTCCGGCAAGTCGTCGTCGATCTTCAGCCCCAGCTTGGCGGTGAGGAAGGCAAAGCCCTCCAGCAGCCGCTCAACGTCCGGGTCGCCGGCCTGATCGCCGAGAAACTGCGCCAGCTGCGGGTTGTCCTCGGCAAACTCGCGGCCGAGTTCGCGCAGGTAGCGCAACTCCTCGGCAAAGCGTTGTTTCAAGTCCATCGCATCCTCATTTCACGCGGGTGTAACCGTCGCGGCCATGCATGGCCACCTCGATCTGCACCTGTTCGTCCTTGTGATTGACCCGCACCTGGCAATCCAGGCGGAAGTTCAGCTCCAGCGGCAGGTCAGGGTCGGGCTGATAGCGCACGCCAGTCACCGTGATCCTTGGTTCAAACGCCTCCACGGAGCGCCGGATATCGGCGCTGATGGCCACTACCAAATCACTGCTTGCCTGGGTGACGCCGTTGAAGTCGCGCAGGCCCAGCTCAGGGCTGCTTTGCGAGCAGCCCTGGCGTGAGTTGAGCACCTGTTCCAGGTGACGCTTGATCGCCTCGACACGCTGGTGCGCTTGCTCCTCCGTGCCGCCTGGGCGGTAACGCGGTGCATCCGGCTCCAGGCGCTCGAACAGGCTGCCCACCTATTGGGTGTCCAGCCGACCCACCAGAGAGATCTCGAAGTTGGCACCCATGTACTTGAAGTGCGGTCGTACCGACAGCGACACCTGATACCAGCCTGGGTTGCCTGCCACGTCCTGGACTTCGATCTGCGCGGCACGCAAGGGGCGCCGGCTGCGCACGTCGGTCGAGGGGTTGTCCTGGTCGGCGATGTACTGTTTGAGCCAAGTGTTCAGCTCACGCTCCAGGTCCTGGCGTTCCTTCCAACTGCCGATCTGTTCGCGTTGCAGCACCTTGATGTAGTGAGCCAGGCGATTGACGATAAACAGGTACGGCAACTGGGTGCCGAGCTTGTAGTTGGTCTGGGCCTCCTGGCCTTCGCGGGTCTTGGGGAAGTTCTTGGGTTTCTGGACCGAGTTGGCGGAGAAGAACGCCGCGTTGTCGCTGTCCTTGCGCATAGTCAGCGGGATGAACCCGGCTTCTGACAGTTCGAATTCCTTGCGGTCGGAGATCAGCACTTCGGTGGGGATCTTGGCCTGCAACTGACCGAACGATTCGTATAAATGCACCGGCAAGTCATCCACGGCACCACCGGATTGCGGGCCGATGATATTTGGACACCAACGGTAGCGGGCAAAGCTGTCGGTGATGCGCGAGGCCATCAAGAAGGCTGTGTTGCCCCACAGATAATTGTCGTGCTTGCCGTCGACGGTTTCGTTGTAGCCGAAGCTGCGGGTCGAGTTGTCTTCGGTGCTATACGGCGTGCGCAGCAGGAAGCGTGGCAACGTCAGGGCCAGATGGCGGGCATCTTCGGATTCGCGCAGGCCGCGCCATTTGGTGTGGCGTGGGCCGTCAAAAATATCGCTGATTTCCTTGAGGTCCGGCAGCCCCTGGAAACCTTCCAGGTTGAACAGCTCAGGCCCTGCTGCAGAAACAAAGGGTGCGTGGGCCATGGCGCCGATGGAGGCGACAAAGCTGAGCAACTTGATGTCCGGCGAGCTGGGGCCAAAGGTGTAGTTACCGACGATTGCACCCACCGGCTCGCCACCGAACTGACCGTAGCCGGCGGTGTAAATGTGCTTGTACAAGCCGCTGCGGGTGATGTCGCCGGCGTTGTCGAAGTCATCCAGCAGTTCTTCCTTGGTGACATGCAACATTTCCAGCTTGATGTTCTCGCGAAAATCCGTGCGATCCACCAGCAGCTTCAAGCCCCGCCACGCCGACTCCAGTTGCTGGAACTGCGGCTGATGCAGGATCACGTCCATCTGCTTGCTCAGGGCATGGTCGATTTCGGCAATCATCTGGTCGACCCGGTGCTTGTTGACCGGTTGCTGGTGATCGCCGCTTTGCAGGATCTCGCTGATAAATGCGGCGACTCCCTGGCGGGCAACGGCATAACCTTCCTGAGAAGGGCGGATGGTGGTGTTGGCCAACAATTGATCCAGCAGCGACGAATGTTCGTCGGTCACCAGCACTTGGGCGGCGGCGCTTTCCATAGGCATGGGGAGTACTCCGTTGAGAAGGGCGTTCAATCAGTTGTCCGGTGCGTCGAGCACCAGGTTGAGTTCGCTGGCCAAGCGTTGGCGGGCGGATTCATCGGTCAGCAGGTTTTGCAGGTGTTTGCGAAACGCCGGGACATTGCCCATTGGGCCCTTGAGTGCGACCAAGGCTTCGCGCAACTCCAGCAACTTGTTCAACTCGGGCACTTGCCGGGCGACAGCGTCGGGGTTGAAGTCATTGATGCTGTTGAAGTGAAGTTGCACATTCAAGTCAGTGTCCTGGTCATTGTTCAAAACCGACGGGACCGCCATGCCCAAGGAAACTTCGGCTTTGGTCAGTACTTCATTAAAGGTGTCTTTGTCTATTCGGGTAGATTGCCGGTCTTCAAGGGCGGTAAGTTCGCCGTGCCCTTTAAAGTCTCCAGTGATGAGTAACTTAAGTGGTAGCTCTACTTCCGCCTGTTGGTCGCCAGTGGCAGGCACGTACTTGATGTTGATACGTTCTTTTGGCGCGACGGAACTTTGGGTTTTTGACATGGGAAAAGTCCTTTTTTGTAAAGTGGCGCTATTAAGAACCTATGTTTCAGGACTTGTCATGTCGGACGAAGTCGATCCGTTTTGTGGTCTTTGGATGTCAGAAATATCCATGTTTGGTGTGTTTAAAGCGGAGTAGGGGAATTCATACGTCATTAGCTCTTAAATCTGAGGGGTGGTTCTGATAATTGAGTTTTTTTCGGGAAAAGTGTTTCCGTGGCTTGTTTGTTAGTTGCTTGCGAGGTCACGCTAAATTGCTTTTGTTGGAGTGGGCTGGGTTATCACCTTAGATGAAAATCCAGAGTCTTCTTTATTAATAAAAATAGTGAGGCGTTGATGCGCAAGGGATTGCAACGTTGGGGTTGGATCGGGGGCGTGTGTGTAGCGTTGGGCGTCCCACACGTGCAAGCAGTGCCCGCGACGCAAGATTGCCCGGCAATCGTGTCGCCATTGAAGCGCCTGGAGTGCTTCGACCTGGCCGCAGGCACGCCCATCCATCAGCCGCCTACGCCGCCACCTGTGCTGGGTCGGGTGTTGCCGATTATCGATCTGGTGCAGCGCAATGAAGCCAAGCGACCGGCTGAAGACCAGCGTTTTCTGTTGTCGTCTTTTCCTGATCCGGACAACGACCAGCTACTGCGGCTGGTGATCTCGGCCCCGGCCTTGGGCGCGCTGCCTCCCCGGCCCTACCTGGCGATCAGTTGCGAATCAAGAATTTCGCGCCTGCAGCTGGTGCTGGACGAGCCGGCCAAGCCGAACAAAATCCGCATCCAGCTGTTCAAGGATGAGCGTCCAGTCTCCGCGCCTTACCAGTGGCAGGTACTGGACGACGCCGGCTTGGTGGTCGATGCCGGACGGGGTCTGCAGGCCATTTCTTTGTTACGCAATATGGGTGGCGGTCAGCGCCTGCGGCTTGAGAGCGACTATCCCCGCTTGCACGGCTTGGTATTTGACGCTGAAGGCTTGGGTGCATTGATCGAGCAGGAGCGCCAAGTATGTCGCTGGTGATTGATGTGCCCGAGCACGCCCTTCAACGGCTGCTGACGCCTATCGACCCCGACCAACCTGCTGGCCATTTTGATGTGGAGGACGAGACCTACCAAGCCATCGACCAGGAAATGGTCAAGCTCGGTGGCCTGCGTGAGAGTGACATTGACTGGCCCTATATTGACGAAGCGTCCCGCGACTACCTGGCCACCCAATGCAAACACTGGCGCATCCTTGGCCATCTGCAAGTGGTTTGGCTGCGTACCCGACAATGGGCACGCTGGGCGGATGCTCTTGGCTTGGTGGCCGGCATGGTTGAGCACTTTTGGGACAGTGCCTATCCCAAGCCAGGACCGACCGGCTACTTGAATAAACGCAAGCAGGTACAGCGCCTGCTGGGTGACCTGGGGCAAGTGCTGCCGAGCCTGGACCGCAGCAGTTTCGCCCCGGCGTATCAAGCCGCGGCGGAACAGGCATTGGCCAGCCTGCAACGTTGTGCCGAAAGCGCCAAGCTTGATCCGGCCCCCCTGGACGCGTTGCAACGGCAGTTGAGCAAGTACAGCGAGCCGGTCGTCGCGACTGAGCCGACCGGTACAACGGCTATTGGGAAAGGGCTGGATTCGACTTTTTTCGCCAGCCCCAAACCGCAGCCGCCGGGTAATGAACGTGAACAACGCCGAGCCGTGTTGAGCATGGCCGACCAGATCAATCAGCAGGACCCCTATGATCCGACCGGCTACCAGTTGAGGCGTTTCGGCCTGTGGTCCCACCTGCGCACCGCGCCTTCAATCACCCGCGACCGACGCACTGAATTGACTGCTGTACCCAAGGACATCGTTGACGTCTATCAAGACGCCCTGAACCACAACACCCTGGATCCGAACCTGCTGCTGCGCATCGAAAAGAGCGTTGCGGCATCGCCGTATTGGCTGCGTGGCAGTTACCTGGCCGCCCACATTGCCTTGCGCCTGGCGATGGAGGAGGTGGCTGCCGCCATCCGCCAGACCTGTGAGCGCTTCGTTTGCCGCCTTCCGGCCCTATTGGAATTGTGTTTCAGCGACGGCACTCCGTTTGTGGATGCACAAACCCAGGCATGGATCACCGGCGCTGATCAGGCCGAGACGGCAGGTAGCCCGGTGCAAGAATACGCCAGCTTGCGCGATGAACTGGCCACCCAACTCGCTACTGAAGGCGTCGAGGTGGTGCTGCTGCGCCTGCAGGAACTGCACGCCAGCCGTGATGCCCCGCGCCAGCGCAGCTATGCCACGGTGATTGCCGCGGATTTGCTGGCGTCCCGTGGCCTGTCGTGGCTGGCGGAGGATCTGTACGCCAACGTTGCGCGGATGATGCGTGATACCTCCGCGCAGGGGTGGGAGCCGGAGCTGTATCAGAAGGTGGCGAGCGTTGTCAGTGAGCCGAAGGAGTAGTCGTGATGTCTCGCCAAAGTGACTTGCGCTTCACATTCGAGCCATTGAAAGGCGACCCTTTCGAGGTGGTCTCATTCACGCTTCACGAGGGGGTGTCTGAACCCTTCAAGCTCGAACTCGAACTGGCCAGCCACAATGCGGCTATCGACTTCAATCGAGTTCTCGATCTAGCGGGGCTGTTCACGATTTGGCGTGGAGAAACTCCGGTGCGCTACGTCCACGGCCTGGTCAGCCTATTCCAACAGGGCGACACCGGCTTTCGCCGCACCCGCTACACCGCCGTGATCGAGCCAACCCTGAAGCGTTTCGACCTGCGCTCCAACTGGCGCATCTTCCAGGCCCTAACCGTGCCCGACATCATCACCAGCATGCTGGCCGAACAAAAACTGACCGACATCCGCAGCGAAATCTGCTTTGAGCACCAACCCCGCGAATACTGCGTGCAGGCCGGCGAAACCGACCTCGATTTCATCGCGCGCCTCGCCGCCGAAGAAGGTCTGCTTTATACCTTCGAACACCGCGCTGACGGCCACACCCTCGTCCTCACCGACCGCGTCGGCGGCCTGGGCACCATCGGCACACACACCGATTGCCCGGTGATCTACCAGCCGATGGGCGGCGGCGATGCCATGGAACCGGCGTTGAACCGCTTCCACTACACCGAGCAAGTGCGCACCGCCGTGCAGGTACAGCGCGACTACACCTTCACCCACCCGCGCTACAACCAGCAACACACCGCCACCGGCGATCAGGACCTGAACAACCAGCACAAGGACTACGAACGCTACGACTACCCCGGCCGTTACAAGCGCGATATCGCCGGCAAGCCCTTCACCAAAACGCGCCTGGCGGCGCTGCGCAACGACGCCAAGTTGGCACACTTGGAAGGCGACGATGAACGCCTGCAACCGGGGTTGGCGTTCGACCTCAACGATCATCCGCGTGAGGACTTCAATGACCGTTGGCGCACCATTGCCATCAAGCACGAGGGCAAGCAGCACACCAGTTTGCAGGAAGAATCGTTTGGTAGTGGCCTCGGTACCTCTTACACGTTGAAAGCCAGCGCCATCCGCTGGACCTCAGATTGGAAAGCCCCGATGCGCGACAAACCGTGCATCGACGGGCCGCAGATCGCCACGGTGGTCGGGCCACCGGGCGAGGAGATTTATTGCGATGAATGGGGCCGGGTCAAGGTGCAGTTCCCGTGGGATCGTTCGGACAAAAACAACGACCACAGCTCGTGCTGGATTCGCGTGACTCAAGGCTGGGCCGGGGCAACCTGGGGCTCCATGGCCATTCCGCGTGTGGGCCAGGAATTAGTGATCAGCTATCTGGACGGTGATCCAGACCAGCCAATTGCCATTGGACGAGCGTACCGGCAGACCAATTTGCCGCCCTACGAACTGCCCAGGCTGAAGGCGCTGGCAACCACCAAAAGCCGCGAGTTCGGGGGGACGCGGGCCAACGAGTTGCGTATCGACGATACCACCGCGCAGATCAGCGCGGCGTTGATGAGTGACCACGAGCATAGCGCGCTGCACCTCGGTTACCTCACCCATCCACGCCACCATGGTGGCGGCAAACCCAGGGGCGAGGGGTTTGAGTTGCGCACCGATGGTCACGGTGCATTGCGCGCAGCGAAAGGTTTATTGCTGACCGCTGAAGCTCAACTCAAGGCTGGGGCGGGCCAGTTGGAGCGCGAGCAGGTGATCGATGTGTTGCAAGCAGCCCTGACGTTGGCCAGGCAGTTGGGCGCTTCTGCCGAAAATGCCCAGGGAATTGCCCAGGACTCACAACCGCAACAGGCGCTGACTCAGGCAGTGAATGCACTGGGCCATGGTGCCAATGATCAACCCCATGGCACCGGTAATGGCACGCACCCCATCATCGCGCTCAGTGGGCCAGCCGGCATCGCTGCCGCGACGTCCCGCAGTATCGCCATGGGCGCAGGCGAGCATATTGACAGCGTCGCACAACACAACCAGCAGCTCACCGCGGGTAAAAAAGTGGTGATCAATGCGGGTGACGAAATCGGCCTGTTCGCCCAGGGCGGTGACATGCGTCATATCGCCCACAACGGCCAATTGCTGTTGCAGGCCCAGCACAACAGCATTCAGGTGCAGGCGGACCAAAGCGTGGAAATCAGCGCCAGCCAGCAACATGTGCTGGTAGCGGCGGACAAGCACATCACCCTGTTGTGCGGCGGGGCGTACATCAAGATGCAGGGCGGCAATATCGAGCTGGGCATGCCCGGTAATTTCACAGTGAAGGCCGCGAACAAATACTTCATTGATCCAAGTAATGCCGCAGCCGAGCTCAATAGTTGGCCTGCCACCTCTTTCAACGAACGCTTCCAAACCCGCTTCACCAACGGTGACCCCATCCGCGACCGCGCCTACGCCTTGATTCGCAAAGACGGCGCACGTTTCGAGGGGCGAACCGACGGGGAAGGCTACGTCACCTTGCAACAGGGCATGACGCTCGAAGGGCTGGTACTGGAATGGCTTGATAACGGAGAACCCGCATGACCGAAAGCCCATCGGTGCCGCGTATTGCGCCCATGACCTACAACGCCCGAGGTAACCCGGTGCATACCTGGACGCTGACACCCAGCCATATCACCGACCCGGTGCAGTGCATATTGCCGCCGGATGGGATTTTGCCGGTAATTTTTGTGCCGGGGATCATGGGGTCGAATTTGAAGAGTAAGCCGGACAAACGCAATAAAAAGGAAAAGGCCGTTCCCGTCTGGCGCCTGGACGCGGGGTTCATGGGCAAGAATATGTGGCTTGCCTTGAATTGGATCAATAAAAAAGCCGGTATCCGGCAAAAGCTGTTGCACCCGAATAGGGTGGAAGTCGACAACCAGGGCGCGGTGCCTGGGCGAGCTGTCGGCACGGTATTGGCACAGCCGGGGCTGGACAGGAAAAAGACTGTCCTCGCCCTGAGCAAACGCTATCAAGAACGCGGTTGGGGCGAGGTCAGTGAAACCAGCTATCACGCTTTCCTGCTCTGGTTGGAGGAGGCGCTCAATAGCGAATTCCTGCCCCATCGTTGGCCACAATTCGACATCCGGCCGGAGCATCTGCATACCGTCGCCCTCGAACCTGGGCCGACGCACATCACCCGGTTGAAGCCCGAGACCCCCATCGCCATGCCAGGGTTGGGCGCAAACTTGGCCAGCCAGTTGCCGTCGATTCTTTCGGACGAGTTGGTGGCGCGAGGTGGCTATCGAATGCCGGTGCATGCGTGTGGGTATAACTGGTTGGATTCCAACAAAGTCGCTGCGCAGCGTCTGGCCGAACGCATTGATGAGCTGATGCACCAATACGGTCGCAACTGCCAGCAAGTCATTCTGGTGACGCATTCCATGGGCGGTTTAGTGGCGCGTCGATGTGCGCAGTTGCCCGGTATGGCCGCCAAAATTGCTGGTGTCGTGCATGGGGTAATGCCAGCCACTGGGGCTCCGGTTGCGTATCGCCGTTGCAAGGTTGGCATGAGCGACGAAGATCCCATTGCCGGTGCGGTGATCGGTCCAACCGGCCAGGAAGTGACAGCCGTTTTTGCACAGGCGGCTGGTGCTCTGCAATTGCTGCCCACACAAGATTACGCTCCAGGTTGGCTGAGACTTATTGACAATCAAGGCGTATCGGCGATGCCGCGCCAGCCAGTAAAAGACCCATATGAAGAAATCTATCTACGCCGTGACCGTTGGTGGGGGTTGCTGCGTGAAGAGTGGTTGGCGCCGAAGGATGGGAATCCCATCACCTGGGAAACATTTGCTATCAACATTAAAAAAGCAAAAGCATTTCATCAACGTATCAGTGGCTCCTACCACCCTCAAACCTACGTTTACTACGGCAGCGAAGATAAACACCCCAGTTTCGAATCCATCACCTGGCAAATGCAGCGCGGGTCTCGTCTCAATGGTCCCCACGGCTCATACCCCAATAGCTTCACGGTGTCCAATCTCGAGATGTATCAGGTTAGGGATGATGGCCGCAGCCCTGTGTATGTGGGAGGGCAACCTCAATCTATACCTCCCATGCGTGGCGACCCCGATGCACCAGTCAAAACCGTGCAAACCAGTTACTGGGAGTTGCATTGCCGAATGCAGGATGGGTCTGGCGACGGCACCGTTCCAGTGAGCTCGGGTAGCGCGCCGATAAAGCATGCACGCAACGGCGAGGTTCGCCAGCAAATCAAGGCCCCCGGCTTTGATCATGAAGCCTCCTTTGCCAACCCGTTGGCGCAGCATTTCACCCTTTATTCCCTCATCAAAATCGCGGCGAAAGCCAAGAGGCCTCTATGCGTCAACTGAAGCTAGTTTTTGCATGCCTGACGCTGGTGGCCCTCACTGGATGTGCCGCCTTCAACCAGCAGCCCAGCGAGCAGGAGAAAAACAACGTGAGCGAAATGACTACCCACATGCGCACCTGGGCATTGGGCCGAGGCCTGATCGACTTGCCTGCCAACTGGGGTGGCGGCGGCGATGTAAAGCTGTACTACGGGCTAGGCGCCGATCATTCGTCGGTTGAAGTACGTGTGTTGGGGGAGGGTGTGACCCAGGAGCGGTTTGATGCCGCGTTGAGCGAGCGGGCGCATCGAATTGCGGCGGTCAAGAATGATGAGATGGGCAATGTACCGATGCTAGTGTCGTTAAAAAGAGTAAATACGCAGCATAAATTACTACAGTACTACGAGAGCACTGAGGTTCCGGACTGGTTCATTCATGAATCTCATCTGCTGATCGATGATGTCTACGTCATGCTCCGCGCCGACTCCTTCAAAGGCAACACCGCCCCAGTTGAGGCGCGCCTTTTAAAACTCTCCAAAGAAATCTTCAAGGTGACCGCCCCGCAAAACGCCGGCGCAGGCTTCGCCCTGGGCCCCATCGTCATCAGAAGCCATCACGATCAGGAAATCGCCAGCTTCGATTTTAGCCCTCCAGCTTCGGATGTGGAGCTGAACGTCTACATCAACGCGTTATCACCAGATGACGAAGAGCGTTTGCATGTCCGAACTAAAAAAGACACGCAAATATTTCTCGCAGGCGATTACGAAAATCTGCGTGCTGGGAAAATCACCCTGGCTGACATGCAAGCCGAAGAGTCCCTGATCGGTTTCAGTGACGACACTCACCGTCAAATACTCTTCGTGAGCGAAAACTATCGCGACAACCCCTCGCTGAATCGCCCAGCCATGAGTATCCGCCTTTCGGCGGGGGGGATGAAAGCAGGTCCCGTTGACCCTGATGAACCTGAAGACCTAGTGCGCTGGACCCTACCCAGCTTCGCCAACAAAGGCTACGAGCTACCCCTCTGGCAACAACCCGCTACGCCGGACCCTGTCAACCCGTCTCTAACCGACTACGAAGCCATGGCCGTCTGGGACGCGATCCTCAAGTCGGTGCGCATCCGCTACGGCGCGGTCGCACCCAAGCCGGACCCATGGTTCAACCCCCGTGGACCTACGCCCGAAGATGCCGCCGAAAGCAAACGCATCCTGGATGAGTTCATCGCCAGCTTTGAGGCGCGCAAGCCATGACGATGGGTGGGGTTTTAGCGAGAGCGAAGGGGCACATTCATCCTGTCCATGGGAACGAACACAACAAATACGCTAGGAGCGATTCATGAAAACGGTCTGGAGTTACCTCAAACGCTGTGGCCTGCCGGTACTGTGTCAGTTCAACCAGGCGGTGCCCGTACTGGTGCTGCTGGGCGTGGTGTTTTTGTTGATCGCCATCTGGTGGTTGGGCCCGCAGTGGACCTGGCGTGAGCGTCAGCCGCTGAGTGAATTGTCGATGCGTATTTCGGCCAGTGTCGTGGTGCTGGTGGTGCCGTTGCTGATCTGGGCATGGCGGGTGCGTAATCGTTATCAGCGTCTGCAGCTTGAACGCCAGCATGAGGCTGCGGTGAAGACCGATCCGTGCCTGCCCTATATCGAGGCGCAGGAAAGGGCGCTGGACCGCAGCCTGGGCCATTTATTGAACAACATGGAGCGCCGCCGTTCGCTTTATCAACTGCCGTGGTATCTGGTGTTGGGCGAGGAAAATGCCGGCAAGACCAGCCTGATCACGCGCTCTAATCAGAGTTTTTCTTTGTCCCATGTGACCAAGGTCGGTGTCAGGGCGCACCAGGAGGAGCAGCTCGCCTATCCGGTGGATTGGTGGATTGGTGACGAGGCGGTGTTGATCGACCCACCCGGTGAGTTCCTCAGCCAGCCAGATTCACCCGCTGAAAACGTTGAGCAGCAGGGCAAGGTCAAACCGGTATTGCCCGCTGGTACCCATCCACGCCTATGGCTGCACCTGCTCGACTGGCTGACGCGCAACCGCAGTCGTCGGGCGCTGAATGGGGTGGTATTGGTGATTGATGTGCAGGCCTTGTTGGCGCAACGTCCCGAACAGCGCAAGGCCCACGCCAACCTGCTGCGCACCCGATTATTTGAGCTGACGCGGCAGTTGGGAACGCGCCTGCCGGTTTACGTGACGTTGAGCAAGTTTGATCTACTGGAAGGCTTCGAAGAGTTCTTCGCCCGGTTGTCGCGCAGTGGGCGTGAAGACCTGCTGGGCTTCACCTTCAGCCTGGAGGCAGTGGATGACTTTGATGCCTGGTTGGCAGAGTTGACGCGCCAGTACCAAGCCTTTGTCGCCTGTCTGAGCGAACAGGTTTTCGACAGCACCCGGGAGTCGCACTCGTTGACAGAGCGTGATCGGTTACAGGCGCTGGTGCATCAGATAGCAGGCCTACGCCCGGCACTGTTTGGCTTCTTGAGCGAAATGCTTGGCAGCGATCGTTTCACCACTCCGGCGCTGGTGCGTGGTCTGTATTTTTCCTCGGTCTTGCAGCAAGGCACCCTGAGCAATGCCTTCGTCAAAGAAGCAGGGCAAGCCTATCAACTGCCGCCTCCGCCCCCCGAGGTCAAACCGGCCGGTGGCACGGCGATCTACTTTGCCCAGCAACTGTTCCAACGGGTGATCTACCCCGAAGCGGGCTTGGCGGGCGATAACATCAAGGTGGCGCGTAATAAGCGGCGGCTGCTGATCGCCGGGTTCAGCGTCGCGTCCCTGGGTTGTTTCGTAGTCATCGCAACCTGGCAGTTTTACTTCAATATCAACCGCGACAAGGCTGCCAGCGTCCTGGCCAAGAGCCAGGACTTCAGTGGGCGGGACATCGACGCCAGGGTCGACACCACCGGTCGCAACCTGCTGGTGCCGCTGGACCAGATTCGTGATGCGGTGTTGGTGTACGGCGACTACCGCGAGGCGTGGCCGTTGCTGTCGGATATGGGGCTGTATCAGGGGAGGGCGATTGGCCCAACGGTGGATGAGGCCTATCTGAACCTGCTGTCCAAACGCTTCCTGCCGGCGATTGCCAGCGGTGTGCTGGACGCCATCAACGCCGCACCTGCCGGCAGTAATCAGCAACTGGCGGCCTTGCGCGTTTACCGCATGCTCGAAGAACGCCAAAACCGCCGCCCGACCATCGTCGAAGAGTGGGTCGCCAAACAGTGGCAGCGGGCCTATCCGGGGCAGGGGCAATTGCAGGCCGATCTGATGGGGCATCTGGGTTACGCGCTGAAGTACGCCGACGCCGATCTTCCGCACTACTGGGAACGCATTGCCCAAGTGCAACAGCAATTGCGCCAGTTGCCCATGGCCGAACGGGTCTACATGAGTCTCAAACAGGATGCTCTGGAGCGCCTGCATCGCCCGCTGGACTTGCGTAACGAAGTCGGTCCGGCGTTCGATATCGTCTACCGTCCGCTGAACACCGATCAAGAGGGCAGTGGCTTGTTGTTGGCGCCGCTGCTTACCGCCAAGGGCTTCAAGGACTACTTCGAGCCCGGCACCGAGGGCATTATCGAACTAGCCATGATCGACCAGTGGGTGCTCGGCGAACGCCAACGTCTGGACTACTCGGATGAAGACCGCAAAGTGCTGACCCAGCGTATTCGCGCCCTGTACAGCGCCGACTACGTGGACAGCTGGCGACGCGCACTGAATCAGTTTGCGGTCACCGACTTCGACGACCTCAGCCACGGCGTGGCGGTACTGGAACAAGTCACCGGCCCGGCCGCGCCGCTGCGACGCTTGCTGGAAACCCTGCGCGACAACAGCGTGATCTACCCGTCGGTGCCCCTGGCCGAAGGGCAGGCACCGCTCGCGCTGGACAAGGTCTCGGACGGCCAGCAACAAGCCGCCGGCATCCGGCGCGCGTTCTCCAGCCTGGCCGAGCTGATCTCTGCGCGAGGCGAGCAGCCGTCCTATTACGAAGAAACCCTGCGTTCGGTCAGTGCCGTCTACGACTACGCCAAAGCCGTGCACGACAATCCTGACCCTGGCAAGGCGGCGCTGAAAACCGTACTCAACCGCTTCTCCCTGGGCGGGGCCGATCCCATTGCCAACCTGCAACGCGTCGCCGTGGGCCTGCCCGAGCCACTGAACCAGCAGGTCAAAAAACTTGCCGACCAGACCTCGCAGGTACTGGTGATTGCCGCCCTGCGTGAGCTGGAAAAACGTTGGGACAGTGAAATCTACAGCTTCTACCGCGACCGCCTGGCAGGTCGCTACCCTTTCAAGGCCAATGGTGAGGACGCTTCGCTGGAGGACTTCGAAGCCTTCTTTGGCCCGCAGGGGCGCTTGCAGCAGTTTCACGATCAATACCTGAACGTGTTTCTCAAGGACAACCTCGACGCCCTGTACTCCGACAGCCTCGGTGGCTACCTGGTGCGTAGCGACGTGCTGGAGCAGTTGAAAAAGGTCGAGCGCATCCGCGACACCTTCTTCAACCATCGCGGCCATCTGGCGGTGCAACTCACCATCGAACCCCTGGCCCTCAGCGCCACCCGCCTGAGCAGTATGCTCAGCGTCGACGGCCAATTGATCCCTTACCAGCACGGCGCGCCGCAACGCACCGGGCTGGTGTGGCCCAACAGCCTGGGCAACACCAATGGCAGCCAACTGACGCTGGTACACAGCACGGGCAACACCGCCAGCCTGAGCTATCGCGGGCCGTGGTCACTGTTTCGGCTGCTCAGTCGCGGGCACCTTAATGGCCGCACCGACACCAGCGTGGACCTCACCTTTGCCATTGCCGATGGGCTGATGCGTTATCGCATTGGTGCAGAGAAGGCGAACAACCCGATTACCCAGCGCAGTTTCGACGGCTTTGTGTTGCCGCGGACATTACTGGAAGAGCGTCGGGGGAAAAAGATCACAGACAACGTTACACAGCGGTGAGAACCCTATGGGTGACGAGTGAGAAATCAGCCAGTGCTGAGATGAGTTAACAACGTGCGCAATAGGACCCTTGCAGACCCGATTGGGTATCCGCCTGCTGTTGTTGACCGGCGTGCGTACCGGAGAGCTGCGCTGGACGACCCCCAGTCAGTTTGATCTCACGCAAGATTTGTGGACCATTCCGTCCGAGGTGGTTAAGCAGCTGCAAAAAAATAAGCGTGCTCAGGACATTCCGCCCTACATCGTACCGCTCTCGACCCAGGCAATTGAGATAGTGCAGCAACTGTTGAAGCGGGTTCGGCCGGCACAGAAATACTTGCCGGCTGGTCGTAATAACCTGCGCCTGCAGATTGGCGACAAGTGCTGTCGCTCCCGCAAAGCAATCTTGCAGAACCGAAGATTACACGTGGTCGCCATGTTCATGTCACTCCCTCTCACCTTTGTCTGTCCCGAATGCTTCTGGAAAACGACCGTCTTGCCTTGTTGTGATTCAAGACCGAGAGTTTTGCCACCTCCTACAAGCTGTCCGGCTTGCCATGATTTGCCGCTCCGATATCGGGAGGCGACTCGCAAAGAGGTGCTCAAGGCGCGTCTGGAAGAATTTCTGGTCCTGAACAGGATAGAGCGCGACATACCTTGTCGCCCCACTGAAGACAATGACTGCAAATCAAGGAGCCACTTATGAAAAACCTGCTTGCGGTGATCGGATTATTTGTCGTTCTGCAGAAAGGCTACGAGTTCTATCGCGAATTCAGCGATCTCAAACGCGATGCGCAGAGCCGGCGTGCCCCCGGTTGAGCAGGCGAAGACAATTGCACATGTCGAGACTTTAGTTTTATGCAGCACAGAAGGATGGCACTAAGCCATCTAATCTCGTAGCATCGATGCTAAGTTGGCGCCAAAATGGCGACCATACATTGAATAGGCTTACAAGGTAGTTGCCATGTCTCAAGCGAAGGATACGCTGCTGCGGCTGTTCGCATTGCTGCGTCTGATACCCACGGAGCCGCAGCGCATTGCTACATCGACACTGCTGGAAAAGCTCCGGGACAAGGGTTTTTCCGTAACGCTGCGCTCAGTTCAGCGAGATCTGAGCCGGTTGTCCATTCCCTTCTCGCTCCAGTGCAACGACAGTGAAACTCCCTTTCGCTGGAGTTTCACTCGCGACGCGCCGCTGAAACTGGAAGACATGGACACCCCGACAGCACTGGCGCTCTACCTCTCCGAACGACATCTGACCACCCTGCTCCCGCAAGCGGTGCTGGACCAACTCGGCCCCCAATTCAGGCGCGCCCGAAACTTTCTGGGCGATCTGGGTAACAACGGCCTGGCGGATTGGGCAAAGCGGGTCCGAACGGTTCCCAACGGCAAGACATTGCTGCCTGCTAGCATTGCACCCAAGGTCTGGAGTGAGGTTTCAACCGGGCTGCTGGAGCGCCGAAAACTGGAAGTGACGTATCAGAGCCGCAGCAAAAGCGAACTCAAGCAGTTCCGTCTGCACCCCGCCGGACTGGTGTCGCGACACGCTATCAGCTACTTGGTGGCATCGGTTGACGGGTACGACGATCTTCGCCAGTTCGCCCTGCATCGGATTCGCGAGGTCAGGGCGCTGGATGAAGTGGCGGAGCTGCACGCCACGTTTGACGTCGACGACTACATCGACACAGGGATATTCAACCATCGACAAGCCGATGCGCAGGTCGAACTGGTCGCCGACGTTCACCCGCAGATCGCCGCCCTGCTCAGTGAGACACCGCTGAGCAGCGTGCAGAGACTAAGCGACATCCCTGATCACAGTTGGAAACGCTTGCACGCTCAAGTATCCCTAGACCGTGACACGCTTTGGTGGATTTTTGGGCTCAACGACAACATTCGGGTCCATGCGCCACAGGTCTGGGTCGATGAGATCAGCCAGAAGCTGAATAACCTGCGAACCCTCTATTGCGACGCTGTCTCAACAAGCACCTGATGCCCGACAGCGCGCCGATCAACCCTCTGTATCTAGATGATGCCAAGGAAGCTCCATGGACAACCAACGTAAAAAGGCATTGAACAGCTCAGTCAGCCTCTGCCCGATCTGGCCTACCCAGGCGTCGGAAAAGATTGGCCACATGCTGGGCGAAATCAATCACGCGAACGCCATCATCGACAAGATTGCCGGAACCGCGCAAAACAGCGCGATCAAAGGCGGGTTCGCCGCAGAGACATGGCACGCCGAATCATTCAACCTGGACGCGATCCTCAAGGACAAGGAAGTCCGCGCCTTTACTGACAACTTCACCAACACCCCGTTAGCGAAGAATCACACCACCCACGATATTGTGGTCATGAAGGGCGACGAGCAGTTGCTCGGCGCCCAACTAAAATATTTCAAAGACGGCGACGCGACTCAGAAAGCGTTCAGATCCACTAAAGACGGCATCCACCAGTATCAGGACAGTGATGCATTCATCGGGCCTGCAGACCAGATCGACCAGATCAGGGAAGCGGCAAAACGGGACATGCAGAGAAACCAGCACACGCGCCCTGAGGTGGCTACCGCCGCCGAAAAGGTTCGCGACAAGACGACCGCCAACCTTGATGTCGAGGGCGTTCAGTCGACGCCGCTGGGCAAGAAAGACGCCGAGCATCTGGGCAGTGGCACCGAGGCAGGCAAGCAATTGCATGAAAAAATGCAGGGCGGCTACTTGGACAAGGCCACCGTTCAGCAAAGCGTGCGCGCGGCTGGTTCCGCAGCCGTCATCACCACCGTTATCGCTGGCAGCATCAATACCTTTCAGTCGATCAAACAAGTGCGTGACGGCGAAATCACGGTTGAGCAGGCGACTTTCCAGATCTTGCAAAACACCGCGATTGCCGCCGGTGACAGTGCGTTGAAAGCCGGTATTGCGACTGCATCGGTCAGCATCACTGCGCGCAACCTGCCCACTCTGTTCGCTGGCTCGGCGTTCAAGCGCACCTTCGCCAACAATGGCATCGCCGCTGCGGCGGTGTGTGCCGTGGACGTGGTGCAGAACGTAGTGTTGTTTGCGGCGGGCAAGATCACTCGTGAAGAGTTGGAAACCCGAACTGGCCACAATGTGCTGCAAACCGGCGCCGCCGTCGTCGGCAGTTCAGTGGGCGCCGCGGTTGGCGCCCTAGGGGGACCCGTCGGTGCGCTGGTTGGCGGCATCATCGGCGGCCTGATTACCACGATGGCCATGAGCATTGCCATCGACAACCACATCGAGAAAAGCTTCCGGTTAACCCTGACCGCCACTGAACACGTGGTGAGTAACGCGATGATCATGCACGACTCGCTGGCATACCTGCAGATGTCGCAGTCGTTCTATGCCGATTTTCACAAAGGTCTGTACCTGTCAGAGCGCCATTTTGCAGGTCAGGTCAAGACCATGGCAGCCCAAAGCACACAGTTGAAGAACCTGATCGATAATCTTTAAGGCGTATTTTCAATGAGCACAACGGTCGAAACAGCACCACAGGAAATTTTCAGTCAACCGCTGGACGCCTCGGAGCAGGAAGCGGTTGAAGCACTTGTTGCCCAGCACAAGAATAACGCAGCACTGACCCAGCAACTGGCCGTGGATGCTTCAAGGCTGATCACCTCCAGCGAGGAGCGCCTGAAGCAACAGTCCGAAAGCGGATTTTTCAAACGGTTTTCCAGTGCGTTCAGCGGCAAGACCCGCCAGAACCAATTGCAGAACCAGGTCGACGCGCTGCACATGCAAAAGTTCGCCTGGCATTACCTCAAGCAACTGCAGCAGCAGAACTTGATCAACGCCCAAAGTATCGCGGTGATTCGCAACAACCTGGGCACGATGAACGAATACATCATCGAAACCCGCGAATTCCTCTTCAAAGCCGTCGACAAGATCAATCGGCGCCTGATCCGGGTGGAGAACAACACCAATTTTCATCAATGGTCGTTGAACATCGAAGCCAACAAGCGCCGCTACAAGTCGATGCCCAAGGCGCTGCTGGTGCTGAATCTGGTGTATGACTTCATGCGCAGCCACCCCGGCGTGATGCTGACCACGCAAGACATCAATCACTTGATTGTCACGCTGGAAAAGCTGGAGGTGGACTGTGACGAAGAAGTGGAACTGTTGAGTTTCATCATCGACCTGATCGATCAGATCGAAACCACCAGTATCGAACGCTATCGCTCGGTCATCGAGCTGTCCTTCGAGGAGCACGTCGCCGATTCGTACTTCGTCCAGAAAAACATCTCGGGTCTGGCGTTCAACTCGCTGTATTACCTTAGCGATCAGTACGATCGGATCATCGACTTGATCTCGGACGGTGAAGTCTGCGACAGCGACGAGAAACGCGAAAAAATCATCTCCAAGTTTTTTGGCAAGGAGTTTTCCGGCCTGTACACCCAATACCAGATGCGCGACCTGATCGAGGAAATCATCGGCGGCAGCTTGCTAACCCTGGATATTTACAAGGATCAGCACGGCCTGAACCTCTTGACGGATGAGCCGGATGAAGACGCCAATGCAGAGCCGGTTGCACTGGTATCGTCGCTGCCGGATATCCACTCCCACACGTTCTTCGACACCACTGATAACATTGAGGCCCGGCATAACTACGTGTTGCTGCTCGCGCTGTGCGTCGATAACTCGGCATCATTGAGCAGACTCGGACGAGAGTTTCTCGACCTGCTGGCACACAAGGCCGGGTGCCCGCAAGCACTGGGTGAAATCGCCGTGTTGGCGGACAACCCTCGCAAGGCGCAGGACTACTTGCCGATGTTGCAGGATCTGCTCAAGAGCGACGACAAGGCTTACACCTGGTTGCTTGATGCGTTCTACCTGCTGACGCTGTGCCAGAAACAGATTGAAGGTCCTCACGTGCAGCGTGTGCTCAACGCGCTAAAGCCAGCCCAGTTCAAGGAGAACTTCGCCCACGTCCTGGTAATTATCGCCGCGACGGATGAAGAGCCGGTGCTGGCGGCTGCCGAGAAGTTGCAGCAGCAGACGCACGGCTGGAAGAATATTATTCACTACCGCGCGCTGCGCTTCGAGCAGACGTTTAGCGAAACGCGCACCAGCCTGCGTGCGATCGGCTATGACGTGCACGGTCTCTCGATGAGCCTGATGAGTGCCACGCGCAAGGCCTCGGATTATTCGTTCTTCATGGAAAGCTGGGATGACTCGTTCCTGGGCAAGGTCAGCAGCAAAGTGGAGAGCACGGCGTACACCATCGGTCGAGGTTCGTGCCTGTCGTCGCTAAACGAAATGCGCCGAAAAATCAGTGATTTCGTCTCTGGGCACTCAAGCACGCTGAATCAAGGCAATCGCCTTCTGGCACGCTGGGGCATGCCCACGATCGCGTTCAATGACGAGTCCGGCTACAGCGATTTCGAACTGGATAACTCAGTTGATAACCATGACTGGCACAACCATTTCAGTCATTTTGAACGCCAGCTAGACGGCACGTTGAATTCCTTTTCAACCGCGTGTAGCGACGTGGCCGAACAACTCGCGCAATTTACAGAGGGACGATTCGCCGAGTCGGTAGTTGAGCGCAAAGCGAAGCAGCGCGCCGAGCGGCTTCAGCAGGTACAGCAGGAGAAGCTGGCCAAACAATCGGTCGTTATCGAAAAAGAGGGTCGAGATCATCTGTTCAGCATCGAATGGAATCAGATAACGCTGCCTCCGTGCGACCCTGAGAAAATTCAGTACATCAAGACCGATGGCACCACTTGGCTGATCGTGGATCAAGACAATCACCTATACCGCAGCCTGGATCGAGAACACTGGCAATCTGTACGTCTCACCGCTACCGATGACACGCCCGCTATTTCCCGGCTGTCTTTTGTGAACGGACTGTGGATTGCCGTGGCGGGCTACAAAGAGGGGTTCTATTACTCGCACGATGCGCAGCAGTGGAAACAGACCCCGTTCCCTGATGCTCAGGGGTGGGAGTTTACCCAAACTGACGAGGTGATCCGTTTCAACGGCTTGTGGCTGTGGAGATTCAAGGAGCGCCAGGAATACTCTTACGTCGAGAAAGGACTGATTTTCGACTCCACCAAGTCCGGCAATTACGACAAGGTCGTCATCTTCTGCACCGCAGACCTGGAAGGCACATGGCAACGCTGGGAAGACACGCCGAGGATCGCTGAGGGCGTCGAAGTAGAAAGCATCCAGCCGCTGCCTGATGGAAGCAGCCTGCTTGCATTCTGCAAATACAACTGGCTTTTCAAGTCACTGAAAAAAAAGAACAACGCCGCATCGTATGTCAGTTACTACCTTCCCGGGAAAGGCTGGCGAACCTGCACGTGGGCCAGCGAAGATGACAGTTACGACGCGCCCCTCATTACCCGCCTAGGGAAGACAGTAATGTGCTTCTACTCGGATTGTGTAATGACTTCCGACAAAGGTTATGAGTGGGGGCTTCAATCCAAGGATATTCGCATCAACGCCAGTGCCCATCTGCAAGATGTCAGCCTGTTTACGACGCGCTGGGGGCGAGAGGCACTTTACGTGAGCCAAACGGGAGAAAGCTTTGCCGAATTGGTACTCGAAGAAGGCCATTGGAAGCATTTCACGGCCAACGAACAGGGCACCTTGAGCGTCTATTCGCCTAACAAGCACGAGACTTTTCTGCGAAGCGGCAACTATATCTGCCAGCCGAAAGCGTAGCGCGGATCGGGGGGGCATCGTCGATGCCCCTCTGTCATCAATTCGACGGTTCAGTCGATGAACTGAATCGCCCCTGATTTCATAGACGCGTTCAATTGTCTGACTCTTGCCAGTTAGCCAGTTCTGAATGACGCAAGCGGGTTGGAAGCCTCTTGACCCGACGGGCTGCTTTTGGCCGAGAACTGTCTGTTCCAGGGACGCAAACGCGAGCCAAGCCCCAAGCGAGGATAACGGCCGCTTGCGGCGTGGCGCGCGATTGCTGGTCCTGCATGAGTGATGTCACAATGTGGCGCTACGCCTTGCACGCTCAACCACGAGCGCGATTCACGGAATCTCACGATGCCCAGCCTCTGTTGCTGTTCTAACGCGCTCGACCGGCCGGAGAGACTTCTGTTGGTTCGGCTGCGTCGACTGCTGTGTTTTGTGCTGCTCACGGCTCAGGCTGCGTGGGCGAGTCCGGTCACTCAACAGAATGGTGCTGCGCAGGTGATTGATGTACAGCTGCGTTGGAAGCATCAGTTCCAGTTCGCGGGCTACTATGCCGCCATCGCCCAAGGCTATTACCGCGAAGAAGGGCTGGACGTGCGCTTGCACGAAGGTGGCCCTAATGTCACACCGGTCGAAGAAGTGCTCTCCGGGCGTGCCCAATACGGCGAAGCCAATAGTGAATTGCTCTACGCACGCCTGCATGGCAAGCCCTTGGTCGCGCTGGCGGTGATTTTTCAGCACTCACCTTCTGTGCTCGTGGCTCGCACAGACCAAGGTGTTCGCACGGTGCACGACCTGATCGGCAAGCCGGTGATGCTGATGGATGCACAGACAGACGCCGATTTTCTGGCGATGTTCCGTAGCGAGGGTATAGCCCTCGAAAAACTACAACTGCTTCCCAGCAGTTTTCAAATTGGGGATCTGGCCAGCGGTAAAGTGACGGCGTTCAACTCGTACCTGACCAACGAGCCCTTCTACCTGCAACAGCGGGGCGTGGAATACAACATCATCTCGCCCGCCACCTACGGGATCGACTTCTACAGCGATATCCTGTTCACCAACCAGGCCGAGATTGACGAAAATCCACAGCGGGTCGAGGCCTTCCGCCGCGCTACCTTGCGCGGCTGGCGTTACGCGATGGATAACCCCGAGCAAATCATAGACCTGCTGCTCGACCAGTATTCGGTGGATAAAAGTCGCGCGCACTTGCAATTCGAAGCTCAGGCCATGCGTCCGCTGGTCGTATCTGACTTGATCGAGATCGGTCATATGAACCCAGGGCGCTGGCAACGTATGGCTGAAACTTTCCTCGAACTTGGCATGGTAGAGAATATCGCCGGTCTGGAAAACTTCATTTACGATCCCAACCCGCCGCAACTCGTCGAGCGGCTGCGCAAGACCATTGTGCTGATCAGCATCGGCTCCGTGCTTGTCCTGATATTCGCTCTGGTTTTGTTGAATGCCCAGCGCCATCTACGCAACGAGATCAAGTTGCGCAAACTCGCCGAAGAGGAAGTACACAAGCTGGCTTTCTATGACAGCCTGACTGGCTTACCCAATCGCAATAGTTTTATTCCCTTCGCTAGTCAGAGGCTGCTCGATGCAAAGAATCGTGGAGAGCATCTGGCCCTGTGCTATATCGACTTGAACCACTTCAAGCAGATCAATGATCGTTATGGTCATCAGGCGGGCGATGCCATGCTGATCCACGCAGCCTCGGCGATCAAATCCAATATTTGCGAGTTCGAAATAGCTGCGCGCATGGGCGGTGATGAATTCATCGTGCTGCTCGATGGCGCGCATCACAGAAGCGATATTCAGCGCATCACAGGTAGAATCTGCGAAGCCGTCGCCTTGCCCATTCCATGGGAAAACAGCCAGATCAAGGTTAGCGCCAGCCTAGGGGTGGCGTGGTATCCGGAAGATGGTGAAGACCTCGACGATTTGATTTTCAAGGCTGACACCGCCATGTTCCAAAGCAAAGCCAGTATCGCAGCGCAGGCTTGAAGTTGCTGCGTGGATTGGGCGTCCATCGATTGATACTGAACTGATGATCCGCATGCTGACCGGAGAGGGAGACTCAAGTATGAAAGCCGAACTGAGCGCACCCATCCGAGAGTTGATGACCAACGCGCTGGCGATCAGGCGAAACTTCCAGATTGCTCAAATAGCGATACAGGTTAGCCGCCTCCGGCGACAGGCGCGTCGCATCCGCCACGCCGACATACAAGGTCCGCGACGCCCATTCTCCCTCAAGCGGTATCGCCCGCAGCTTGGACGCCAGCAACTCGGGATGCACCGATCCCAGCGGCAGTATGCCGATCCCCAGTCCCGCTTCGATCATCCGGCAAATACCATCAAAACTGCTCACCTGGATACGCACCTTGAGGTGCTTGCCGGTGCCGGCAGCGGCATCGTTGATGCGCCGCAGCAGCGAGCTGCCTTGGTTCAAGGCGACATAATCGAAGTCCAGCGTGTCGGCCAGCGTCACGCTTGAACGCTGCGCCAACGCATGGGTTTGCGGCACCAGCACCACCAGCCGGTCACGTCGATAGGGCCGCATTTGCAGGCCGGGAGCGGGCACGTTGTCGGCAAAGATGCCGATCTCGGCCTCGCCGTTTTCCACGGCGTGAATGGTGCGGTCGCTGAGGGCTTCTTCCAATTCGATACGCACATGTGGGTTGGCGGCCAGGAAACTCGCCAGGTCCGCCGGCAGGAACTGGATCACCGCCGATGTATTGGCAAACAACCGCACGTGGCCGCGCGCACCCTTGGCGTAGTCGTTGGCGTCATGGGCCATTTGTTGGGCCACGTCCAGCAGTGTGCGCGCATGCTCGGCCAGGCCGCGTCCGGCCGGGGTCAGTTGCAGGCCACGGGGCACGCGGGTGAACAGGGTGCAGTGGGTGACGCGTTCGAGTTCGGCCAGCCGCTTGCTTGCGGCGGAAACGGTCATGTGTGCGCTGTTGGCGGCCTGGGTGAGATTTTCTGTTTTGGCGGCCAGCACTAGCAGGCGCAGAGAGGCCAGGTCCAGTTGCAGCAGGTTGATCATTTCCACCTCCGTGTTTCCAGTCAGGAAAGAGTAGTGGAAATCTTTGACATTCTCACGGTCTGTTTTTGGGGGGATTATCCGGCCATCACCTCCAACAAGAACGGACAACGTCATGAGCCTACCCCTGGAAGGCATCAAGGTGGTCGAAATGGGCCAACTGATTGCCGGGCCTTTCGCCGCCAAGATCCTCGCCGAGTTCGGCGCCGAAGTGATCAAGATCGAACCACCGGCCACCGGCGACCCCCTGCGTAAATGGCGCTTGCTGCACGACGGGACGTCAGTGTGGTGGGCTGCACAGTCGCGTAACAAACAGTCTGTCACCCTCGACCTGCGCCAGGTCGAAGCCCGTGAGGTGGTCAAGCGGCTGGTCAAGGAAGCCGACATCCTGATCGAGAATTTCCGCCCTGGAACCCTGGAAAAATGGGGGCTTGGCTGGGATGAGCTGTCATCGATCAACCCTGGGCTGGTGATGCTGCGGGTCTCCGGCTACGGCCAGACCGGGCCTTATCGCGACTTGCCAGGCTTTGGAGTGATCGGTGAAGCCATGGGCGGCCTGCGCCATCTCTCCGGCGAGCCGGGCCGTACGCCGGTGCGGGTAGGGGTGTCGATAGGCGACTCGCTTTCCGCGCTGCACGGCGTGATCGGTGTGCTGCTTGCCTTGCGCCATCGTGAGCAGAATCGCGGTGCGGGCCAGCAGGTGGATGTGGCCTTGTACGAGTCGGTTTTCAACATGATGGAAAGCCTGATTCCCGAGTATTCGGTGTTCGGCAGCGTGCGCGAACCGGCCGGCAGCAGCCTGCCAGGTATCGCGCCGACCAATGCCTACCGTTGCAAGGATGGAAAGTATGCCTTGATCGCGGGTAATGGCGACAGCATCTACCGGCGCCTGATGGAAAAGATCGAACGCCTGGACCTGGCCGACGACCCGGAACTGGCGCAGAACGACGGCCGCGTGCGCCATGTGGCGCGCATCGATGCGGCGATTTCCACTTGGACGGCCGAGAGAAACCTCGATGCGGTGCTGGCCGCGCTCAAGGACGCCAACATCCCCTCCGGCAAGATCTACGACGCCGCCGACATCGCCGCCGACCCCCATTACCAGGCCCGCGACATGCTGCTCGCCAGCCAGTTGGACGACGGCACCGCCGTCACCTTGCCCGGCATCGTGCCCAAGTTGACGGCCACCCCCGGCCGCGTGCACTCGCGTGCACCCACGCTTGGGCAACACACCGATGCGGTGCTCGACGGCATCGGTATCGATGCACCGACCCGCGAAGCCTGGCGCGCTCGCGGCTTGATCTGAATCAAGGAGTCGCTCTATGAAACGCCTGTACCTGCAGGAAGTCGCGACCCGTGACGGCTTCCAGAACGAAAAGACTTTTATCGACACCGAACAGAAAATCGCCTTGCTCGACGAACTGAGCCAGTGCGGCTACGCGAAGATCGAAGTGACCTCGTTTACCTCACCCAAGGCTATCCCCGCGTTGCGCGATGCGGAGGCCGTGATGGCCGGGATCCGTCGTCAAAAGGGCGTGGAGTACACGGTGCTCGTACCCAACGTGCGCGGTGCCGAACGGGCGCTGGGTTGTGGCATCGACGAGGCCAACCTGGTGATGTCGGTGAGCGAGCCGCATAACCGCTCCAACCTGCGCATGACCCGTGATCAATCATTTGCCCAGTTGAGGGATATCGTGGGGGTGATTGGACATGGGCCGGTGGCCGTCAATGTGTCGTTGTCCACGGTGTTTGGCTGCCCGATGCAGGGCGATGTGCCGGCGGACGATGTGTTGGGATGGGTTGAGCGTTTTGCCGAGTTGGGCGTGCGCGGCGTCACGCTGTGCGACACCACCGGCATGGCCTATCCCACACAGGTGGAAGCCTTGTCGCGGCAAGTGCGCGAGCGCTTTCCCGAGCTGCAACTGACCCTGCATTTTCACAACACCCGTGGCATGGCCCTGGCCAATACCCTGGCGGCGTTGGAGGCCGGGATCGACCGTTTCGACGCTTCGCTGGGCGGCCTCGGTGGTTGCCCCTATGCCCCCGGCGCCAGCGGCAACGTGTGCATGGAAGACCTGGTGCACATGCTCGACCTGATGGGCTATGACACTGGCCTGCAGTTGGACCGTGTACTGGCCGCATCTGCCCGCTTACCCGGCCTGATCGGCCACGCCACGCCCAGCCAGATCCTCAAGGCCGGCAAGCGCCTGGACCTGCATCCCATTCCCGAACACGTCCACACCCTGACCCAACAGGTAGCCCATCATGATTGATCATCTCGACCATCTGGTCCTCACGACTATTGACCTGACCGCCTGCAAAGACTTCTACACCCGCGTCATGGGCATGCGCCTGGAGACCTTTGGCAATGGCCGCGTCGCCTTCCGTTTTGGCAACCAGAAAATCAATGTGCATGAGCGTGGGCATGAGTTCGAACCCAAGGCCCATCTGCCGGTGCCTGGCGCGCTGGACCTGTGCTTTATCGCCAGTATTCCCCTGGAAGCAGTGATCGCCCATTTGAAGGCTCAAACCTGGCCGATCATCGAAGGCCCGGTGCTGCGTACCGGCGCAACCGGCCCGATTCGCTCGGTGTATGTGCGCGACCCCGACCTGAACCTCATCGAAATTTCCGAGCAGGTGCCCGCATGAATATCGTGTTTCTCGACGGCGCGAGCTTGCCGTCTCCGTTGACACGTCCCGTCCAAGCCAGCCACTGGACCGCGCGTGAGCACACCCGCCCCGATCACGTCATCGAAGCCCTGGCCGACGCCGACGTGGCGATCACCAACAAGGTGCGCCTGGATCGCGCCACTCTTGAGCAATTGCCGCGCCTGAAGCTGATCTGCGTGGCGGCGACCGGCTACGACTGCGTGGATCTCGCCGCCTGCCGTGATCAAGGCGTGACGGTGTGCAACGTGCCGGCCTACAGCGCGGTCAGCGTGGCAGAGTCGGTGATCGGCTCGCTGTTTGCGCTGCGCCGTCACTTGATGGCGTACCGTGTCGCCTCGGCGCGCTTGTGGCCACAGTCATCGCATTTTTGCGTGCACGGTGCGCCGATCCAGGACCTGCAAGGCTCGACCCTGGGCATCGTCGGTCGCGGCGATATCGGCAGCCGTGTCGCGCGCCTGGCCAAGGCTTTGGACATCACCGTGCTGTTTGCCGAACACCGTGGCGCGCCGCAGGTGAGGGCGGGCTACGTGACGTTCGACGAGGTGTTGGCCAAGGCTGATGCGCTGACTCTGCATTGCCCGCTGACGCCCCAGACCCGTTACCTGATCGGCACCGCCGAAATCGCGCGGATGAAACCCGGCGCCTTGCTGATCAATACCGCTCGCGGTGCATTGGTGGACGAAAACGCCGTCCTGGCCGCTCTCGCCAGTGGTCAATTGGGCGGCGCTGCACTGGATGTGCTGCACGTGGAGCCGCCGCAGGCGGACCACCCGTTGCTGCACTGTGAGCATCCCAATCTGCTGATCACGCCCCACGTTGCCTGGGCCAGCCAAAGCAGTGTAGCGCGCCTCAAGGCGGTACTGCTGGCCAACATCGAGGCATTCGCCGCCAACAAACCGATCAACGTGGTGACCTGAAACCCCAGCGACGTCGCTCATAAACCCTATAGGCAGAGCCATGACAAAAATAATCAGCTCGTCGATCCAAGCGCTGCCACAGCGCACACCGTTCTATCAGCACCTGTATGTGCAAGTGCTCGCAGCCATTGTGCTGGGGGTGATCCTCGGCCATTTCAGCCCAAGTTTGGGCGAACAGATGAAGCCCTTGGGCGACACCTTCATCAAGCTGATCAAGATGCTGATCGCGCCGATCATCTTCTGCACGGTGGTCAGCGGCATTGCCGGCATGCAGGATCTCAAGCGCATCGGCCGCATCGGCTTCAAATCCCTGATCTACTTTGAAGTACTGACCACCATCGCCCTGGTGATCGGCCTGATCGGTGTCAACCTGCTCAAACCGGGCGCGGGCATGCACATCGACCCGGCCAGCCTGGATGCATCGGCTATCGCCGGTTACACCAAGGCGGCCCACGATCAGAGCGTGGTCGGCTTCCTCACGCATATCGTGCCCAGTACGGTGTTTGGCGCGTTTACCGACGGCGACATCCTCCAGGTGCTGTTCATCTCGGTGTTGTTCGCGTTTGGCCTGCAGCTGTTGGGCGATACCGGCAAACCCTTGCTGAACACCATCGACCTGGTGGCCAAGGCGTTTTTCCGTATGCTCAAGATTGTCATGTACCTGGCGCCGCTCGGGGCTTTTGGCGGCATGGCGTTCACCGTCGGCAAATACGGCGTGCAATCGCTGGGGGCCTACGTGAACCTGTTGGTGTGCTACTACCTTACCGGGTTGGTGTTTGTGTTCGTGGTGTTGAACCTGGTCGCGCGATTGGCCGGTTTCAGCCTTTGGAAGTTCCTCAAGTACATCCGTGAGGAACTGGTGTTGGTGTTGGGCACCTCGTCCTCGGAATCCGCCTTGCCGCGCCTGATGGGCAAGCTGGAAAAGCTCGGCTGTGAGAAGTCCACCGTGGGGCTGGTCGTGCCATCCGGTTATTGTTTCAACCTCGACGGCAGCTGCATCAACATGACGGTGCTGGCGATCTTCATTGCCCAGGCGCTGGACATCGATGTGTCTCTGTATCACCAGGTGACCTTGCTGTTGATCCTGCTGCTGACCTCCAAAGGCGCGGCGAGCGTGACCGGCGGCGCATTCATTACCCTGGCCGCCACCCTCGGCTCCATCGATGTGATACCGGCTGCGGGGCTGGTGCTGGTGCTCGGCGTGTACCGATTTATCTCTGAAGGCGGTGCGCTGATCAACGTGATCGGCAACGGTGTGGCCACGTTGTTCATTGCCCGCTGGGATGGGGCGTTGGATCGCGAGCAACTCAAGCGTGAGTTGGGGTAGGGCGCGAGGCTTTTTTGAATCTGTCTGGAGTGCCTCCCACTCCAGACCTCTACGACCCCGTCCGTTTTCCTCTCTTCATAGCATTCCAAAAGCGACCTGATACTTTCCTATAACCGACTTGTCGGTATTTTGTCGTTCTCGTCTAACTCTATGAATTACATATCAAAAATATTATTTGGTTTGTGTTTTGTGTGAATTATATGTGTATACACAGAAAATACATTCTCTTGACCTTCCGTTTTTCCCATGCGAATCTCGCTTCAACAGGCCGCCCTCAGCGCTGCCGAACCCTTCCTTGTTGTTCCAACACACCGGCCTTTGAACAGGGCCAGAAACTATAAATACAACGTAGATCGAGGCGCGCCATGAAGAACTTTTGGAAAACCGTTTGTGCGGTTGCGTTAGTGGGTGTGGTTGCGCTTCCGGTGCAGGCCGAAGAAAAAACCATCACGGTCGGCACCATGTCCTGGGAGGACCTGACGCCGATTACCGGCATTACCAAGAAGGTATTGGAGAACGCCGGCTATACCGTGAAAGTGGTTGAGTTCTCGGAAATCGGTATTGCCTATGCGGCCCTGACCAAGGGTGATGTACAAGTCCTGGCTTCACAGACCGATTACGCCACCCAGGACTACTGGAACAAAAACAAGAACCGCCTGGAAAAACTCTCGCCGGTTTCCTATGGCCTCTACCAGGCGATCGCCGTACCCAAGTACGTCGATATCGATTCGCTGGAACAGCTCAACGATAACGCCGACAAGTTTGGCGGCAAGATCATCGGCATCGAGCCGGGTTCAGGGTTGATGAGCGACGCCAATAAGGCGGTCAAGGATTACGGATTCAAACTGCGGTTGCTCGAAGGCAGTACTGCCGCGATGACGGCCGCCTTGAAGTCCGCCGTGGACCGCAAGGAGTGGGTCGCGGTCACCATCTGGGAGCCGTCGTGGATGGCCCAGAAGTTCGACCTTAAGTTCCTCAAGGACCCCAAAGGTTCTTTCGCTCCCCCGCAGGCCTATTACTGGATCGGTCATAAGGGCTTCACCGCTGAATACCCCCACGCCCGCGAAGTCATCGCCAGCGTCTACGTGCCGCTTGCCGACATCACCGCTATCAACGGCGCCGTCAAGGACGGCAAGAGCATGGATCAGGCCGTTGCGGGCTGGGCCGACAACCATGCCGACTTGATGAAACGCTGGGCCAATATCAAACAATAAACCTCACTCTTTTTTGCCACTGCCGGGTACAGATAACGCGTTCTGATCAATTAGAAAAACCAGTCGAACTGGTTCAATAGGCTCAAACATGACAACGCTCAAAATAGACACTAACGAAGTGCTTGTGGATTGCCAGTCGGTCTGGAAGATCTTCGGTCAGAATGCCAAGGCGGCGATGCAAGCGGTGGTTCACAAAGGGCTCGGCAAAACCCAGGTGCTGCAGGATTTCAGCTGCGTGGTGGGGGTGTCGGATGTGAGCCTGCAGGTTCGCCGCGGTGAAATTTTTTGCATCATGGGTTTGTCCGGCAGTGGCAAATCGACCCTGATCCGCTTGCTCAACAAACTGATCACCCCCAGCGCCGGGAAGGTGCTGGTCAAGGGCAAGGATTTGTCCGCTTTATCTCCCGCACAGTTGCGCGAAGTGCGGGCCAAACACATTGGCATGGTGTTTCAGAGTGTGGCGTTGTTGCCCAACCGTACCGTGCTGGAAAACACCGCTTTCGGCCTGGAAGTGCAGGGCGTTGGCAGGGCCGAGCGTTATCAGGTGGCGGAGCGTGCGCTGGCCAAGGTCGGCCTGAGTGACTGGGCTTCGCGCTACCCGAGCGAGCTGTCTGGCGGCATGCAGCAGCGTGTCGGGCTGGCGCGCGCGCTGACTGCCGACCCGGAAATTATCCTGATGGATGAGCCGTTCAGTGCGCTCGACCCCTTGATCCGTCGTCAGTTGCAGGACGAGTTCCGCCAGCTTACCAAGGAGCTGGGCAAGTCCGCGGTGTTCATCACCCACGACCTGGAAGAGGCCATCCGCATCGGTGACCGCATCGCCATCATGAAGGACGGCGTGATTATCCAAGTCGGCACGGCCGAAGAGATTGTGTTGAACCCGGCCGATGACTATGTCGCCGAGTTCGTCGCGGGCATCTCGCGCTTGCACCTGGTCAAGGCCCATTCGGTGATGACGCCGGTGGCGCGTTATGCGCTGGCGTTCCCCCTGTGCGATTTCACCCGGCTCATTCAAACCACGCCAGAAACCGATATCAACGCACTGATCGGCTTGACCATGGGCGCCGATCTTGAGCCGTTGGCGGTGGTCGAGCAGGGCGTCGTGGTGGGCATCATCACACCTGGGGATCTGCTGCGCGGCGTGCAGGGCATTCCCAACGAGGCCCAGGCCTTGGCCCCGGTGTTGGAGGCGTCGACATGAGTACGCCGGATTTCTCGGTACCGTTCGATGCCGCTGTAGACGCCGGCCTGATGTGGTTGCAGGACAATGGCGAGTTTTTCTTCGACGCCGCCAACACGGCCCTGACGGCTGTATTCAAAGGCGTGCAGTGGTGCATCGCTGCGCCGCCGTTCTATGTGATTGCCCTCGTCATCGGCCTGCTGGGCTGGCGCATGGTGGGGCTGCGCTTTGCGGTGTTGTCGGCGCTGGCCTTGCTGCTGTGTGAAGTTATCGGGCTGTGGCCCGAGACTGTCAGCACCCTGGCGCTGGTGCTCACCGCCACGCTGTTGGCATTGCTGGTGGCAGTGCCGTTGGGCGTGCTGGCCGGGCTCACGCCGGCGTTCGATCGTGTGGTCGACCCGTGCCTGGACCTGGTGCAGACACTGCCGCCCTATATCTATCTATTGCCGGCGATTGCCTTGCTCGGCTATGGCCCGGCGACGGCGCTGCTGGCCACGTTTATCGTCGCGGTGCCGCCGGCACTGCGCCTGACCTCCCTGGGCATCCGCATGACGCCCAAGGAGTTCGTCGAGCTGGGTGATGCCAGCGGCGTTACCGGCTTGCAGATGTTCTTCAAGATCCGCTTGCCCTTTGCGATGCCGAGCATCATGGCCGGGGTCAACCAGAGCCTGATGATGGCATTCGGCATGGTGGTGATTGCCGGTATCGTCGGCTCCGGTGGGTTGGGCGAGTCCATCTACGGTGCGGTGCGCACCCTGGACATCGCCAAGTCGATCAATGCGGCGCTGGCCATCGTCATCCTCACGATGATTCTCGACCGTCTTGCACAAAGCGCGGCTGAATCGCGCCGAGGAGCCAGTCAATGAGCCTTGCTGATTTGCGTATCTCACCGGGTGAGTTTCTGGCCCCTGCCATCGACTGGCTGAACACCCACCTGCACGGTCTGTTCGTGCTGATCGGCAAGGTGATCGAGGCCTCGTTGGGTGTGATCGAGGGCCTGCTGCTTGCGCCCCATGCCTACGTGTTGATTGCCATCGTGGTGGTGCTGGCATGGATCTTCGCCAACTGGCGCGTGGCGCTGTTTGCCGGTTTGATGTTGGCGTTCTGCCTGTTTGCCGGGCTGTGGGTGGCGTCGATGCAGACCATCGCGCTGGTCTCGGTGGCGGTGCTGATTTCCGTCAGCGTTGCGTTTCCCCTGGGCATTCTTGCCGCACGGGTCAAGCGTGTGGACGCGGCGTTGCTGCCGATCCTGAACATCATGCAAACCGTCCCGCCGTGGGTGTACCTGATCCCGGCGGTGATGCTGTTCAGCCTGGGGCGCGTGCCGGCCATCATTGCCACCATCGTGTATGGCATACCACCGATGCTGCGGCTGACCACTTTGGCGTTCAAGCAGTTGCCCAAGGACCTGCTGGAACTGGGCCAGGCCATGGGCGCATCGCCACGGTACATCCTGCTCAAAATCGAATTGCCCACGGCGGCGCCCACGCTGCTGGTGGGGCTGAACCAATGCATCCTGTTGTCGCTGGCTATGGTGGTGTTGGCCGGATTGGTCGGGGCCGGGGGCCTTGGCGCCGAAGTGACCCGTGGCTTGACGCGAATGGAGATGGGCCTGGGCCTGCGTGCCGGCCTGGCGATTGTGGCGGTGGCGCTGTTGCTCGACCGTTTGTCACGCGGCGCATTGCAACGCCAGGCACGGCGGGTATGACGTGGTAGTGCGACGTCAATTCAGTGGTGCTATGCATGGCAAGAACCTGCGTTTCCTCAATGATCATCACGGCCAGGAGGTGCGCAAGGCGCGAGCGGGGTTTGTATTGCTGGAGCACTTTTCGCTGCCGGCGTTTACCCAGGCGCTGGACACTATCGTCACCGCCAACCTTTTGCGCGCGGATCTGTTCGCCACGCGCACCTTCGGCCTGGTCTGCGATGAGGTGGTGAGTGACCTGGGCCTGGTGATCCGCCCCGACGCGCGCCTGACCCTGGAGTCTGTGCTCGATCTGGATTTGCTGGTGATCTGCGGCGGTTATCGCACGCCGCTGCGTTACAACGATGAATTGACCGTGCTGCTGAGTGCGGCGGCGGAGCAGGGCGTAACGCTGGCGGGCGTGTGGAACGGTGCTTGGTTTCTGGAGCGGGCGGGGCTGTTGGAGGGATACCGATGCGCGATTCACCCCGAGCATCGCCCTGCATTGGCCGAGATCGCGCGGCTCAGTCATGTCACCAGTGAAGCCTACGTGGTGGACCGTAACCGTCTGACGGCATCGAGCCCCACCGGCACGTTCTACATGGCGCTGGAGTGGATCCGCAGCTTGCACGGCAAGAGCCTCACCGACGGTATTGAAGACATCCTGGCGTTTGAGGCGTCGCGCTTTCGCCGGATCAAGCCGATGTTGAACGTTTCGGTCAGTGGGCCGCTGCGCGAAGTGATCAACCTGATGGACGTCAACCTCGAAGAGCCGTTGCAAATGGTCGACCTGTGCCTTTACGCCGGGCGCTCGCGGCGACAGATCGAGCGGCTGTTCAAGGAGCAACTGGGCACCTCGCCGCAACGCTATTACATGGACCTGCGCATCACCGAGGCACGGCGTTTGTTACAGCACACCTCGCTGACCATCGTCGAGGTGTCGGTAGCCTGTGGTTTTGTCTCGCCCAGCCATTTCAGCAAGTGCTACAGCGCCTATTTCGGCCATCGTCCGTCCAAGGAAATTCGCTTGGTCAAATAGCTGGAAAGCCCCGCTGGCAAAGGGTTTCAACTGAATTTAACGCCGTGTATTTAAATTGTAGACACAAAGTATTTTGTTGTTTTATAGTGCGAATACAGGTAGTAGACCGTGTGCACTTACTACTAGGAAGGTTTCACATGGCTACTAAAGAACTCACTGCACCGGCTTCGGCCGAGCCAAGCATCGATCGCAAGGCGGTACTGGGTGAAGCGCTGCGGCGTCGCATCCTCAGCATGGAACTGGCACCCGGTGCGGTGGTGGACGAGCTGGCGTTGTGTGATGAATTCGGTTTGTCGCGCCCACCGGTGCGTGAACTGATGCGGCAGATGGCGGCGGAAGGGTACATCGATCTCGAAGCCAACCGCGCCGCGCGGGTGTCGGCCATGAGTTACCAGTCGCTGCGCAGTTTTTTCCTGGCGGCACCGCTGATTTACATCGCCACCACACAGCTGGCCTGCTCCCACGCAACGCCTGCCGAGGTGGTGGAGTTGAAGCGTATCCAGGCGCTGTTCCGTATCGCTATCGAGGAAAAAGATGTCGAGAACCGTGTGTTGTACAACGACGAGTTCCACCTGCAAATCGGCAAGATGGCCCACAACGCCTACCTGATGCCGAGCTTGCAACGATTGCTGATCGACCACGCACGCCTGGGCAAAATCTTCTATCGCCATCCGACCACCGTCGACATGCAGGAAGACCTGGAAGTGGCCGCCCAGCAGCACGACGAGATGATCCATGCAATCGAACACCACGATCCGGTCTCGGCCGGGGAAATCGTGCGGGCCCACCTCGAACTGTCCCGTCGGCGGATGTCCGAGTACGCGGCGCCCGAAGGCCTGGATGTAGCGCTCACCTTCTGATCGGTTGATGCCGGGCCAGTGTGACGCGATGCAGACGGGTAGCTGTTAGCTCTAACAACTATAAAAGAACCCAGGTCGCGAAAATGGCACTCATCAGAAACACCCCGGCAGACGATTCAACCTGTGGCTGGTTTCACCTCAGCCCACCGCGCGTGGCACGCCCGCGCCACAGCGGTATTCGCTCGGCGCGCTGGGCCGTGGTCGGGGCGGGGTACACCGGCCTTGCGGCGGCGCGTCAACTGGCGCTGAATTTTCCGGATGACGAGATCGTGTTGATCGAAGCCCAGGAGGTCGGCTACGGCGCTTCCGGGCGCAACGCTGGTTTTGCCATCGACTTGCCCCATGACATCGGTGCCGAAGACTACATCGGCGACATCGCCACCGCCCGGATCAGCATGGAGCTCAATCTCGCCGGGCAGTCCATGCTGCGCGCGCTGGTAGAGCAGCACAACATCAACTGCCAGTGGCGCGATTGCGGCAAGTACCAGGCCGCCGTCGAGGACCGTGGCATTGCCGTGCTGAATGCCTACCGCCGTGGCCTCGACAAACTCGGCCAGGCCTATCAAGTGATCGAAGCCGACGATATGCCCAACCACATCGGCACCGGTTTCTACCGCAAGGCCCTGTTCACACCGGGCACCGCACTGGTGCAGCCAGCGGCGCTGGTGAAAGGACTGGCGGACACCTTGCCGGCCAACGTGACGCTGTACGAAAACACCCCGATTACCGAAGTGGAGTATGGCGACAAGACCGTGTTGATCCACAAGGGCGGGCGCATCATCGCCGACAAGCTGGTGCTGACCAACAACGCGTTCGCCATGAGCTTTGGTTTCCTCAAGAGCCGCATGCTGCCGATCTTCACCTACGCCAGCCTGACCCGACCGCTGGACGAAGACGAGCAGGCACGCCTGGGTGGCCATCCATTCTGGGGTGTAATCCCCGCCGACCCGTTTGGCACCACCTTACGCCGCACCGTCGACAACCGCCTGCTGGTGCGCAACAGCTTCAGCTTCAACGCCGACGGGCGCAGCAACCCCAAGTACCTGCAGCGGTTCGTCAAGCGCCACAAAGAGTCCTTCGACCGCCGCTTCCCGCTGCACCGCGAGGTGACGTTCGACTACACCTGGGGCGGCTCCCTCAGCCTGTCGCGCAACCATATGGCGCACTTCGGCGAGCTGGCCAAAAACGTCTATGGCGCGCTGTGCTGCAACGGCCTGGGCGTCACCCGCGGCACGGTTACTGGCACCTTGCTGGCCGAATGGCTGGCGGGCAAGCGCAATCACCTGGTGGACTTCCTGTTGACGTCCCCGGGCCCGAGCAGAAACCCACCGGAGCCGCTGTTATCAGCGGGTGTAAACATGAACTTGCTATGGGGGCAAAGCCGCGCCGGCCAGGAAAGCTGATTCGCAACACGCTCGTTACGCAATACCGAACTTAATCTATTGATTGGAAAACAGCAGGCGTTTACGCGACTGCGGTTTCTGATTGAGACGGCTTTCATTCGCCTGGATTTCAAGTGTGCGTTGTACCCCGGCGAATGAACGAAGCGAAGTAGGAGATAATAATGACAAGTCCGAATGCCTCAGTTGAGGATGTACCGCTTAACAACTTTCACCGATTGCTCACCGCCCGTTCGGGCGGTGGTTCATTTGTGGATGGCTATGTATTAAGCATTATCGGCATTGCGATGCTGCAAGTGACCGGTGCACTGGAACTGACCGAGTTCTGGCAAGGCCTTATTGCCGCCTCTGCCTTGATCGGCGTGTTCTTTGGCGGTTTTATCGGCGGCTGGCTGACCGATAAGTTAGGGCGCAAGAAAGTTTATTTCATTGGCCCGTCGTTATTTATTGTGTGTTCCCTGGCGCAGTTCTGGGTGGAGTCGGCCTGGGCATTGTTCGCCCTGCGCTTCATCATCGGCCTGGCCGTGGGCATTGAATACCCCGTTGCCACCTCCTTGCTGGTGGAGTTCCTACCGAAGAAGCAACGCGGCCCTCGGCTGGCCGCCCTGACCATCCTCTGGTTCGCCGGGGCGGCATTCGCCTATGTGGTCGGCAACGCGATCCTCAATACCGGTGCCGACGACGCTTGGCGCTACGCATTGGCCAGTGCCTCGGTGATCGGGCTGGTGCTGTTTGTGCTGCGCCTGGGTACGCCGGAATCGGCGCGCTGGTTGCTGAGCAAGGGCCGCGAGGCCGAAGCCGAGCAGGTCATCAAGCGCGTCTACGGGCCGCACTACTCATTGCGCGATCTGCCGGAGCAACCCGACGAACGCAAGATGACCTTCCGTGACCTGCTGCGCTCGGGATACGGCAAGCGCTTGTTCTTTGTCTCGGTGTTCTGGTCCTGTTCGATCATCCCCGTGTTCGCCGTTTACGCATTCGCCCCCAAAGTCTTGCAAGCCCTCAACCTGAAAGGCGAGTGGGCCTCCTACGGTTCGATGTTCATCACCTTGCTGTTCGTGGTGGGTTGCGTGCTGGCCACGCGGCTGATCAACACCATCGGTCGACGCAGCATGCTGATCAACAGCTTCCTGTGGTCAGGCCTTGCCTTGCTGTTGCTGGCGGCGTTTTCCAATAGCCACGAAATTCTCGTGCTGCTGCTGTTCGGCGCCTACGCCGTGTTCATCGGCGGCGCCCAGGTGCTGCAACTGGTTTACCCGAACGAACTGTTCCCCACCGAAATCCGCGCGTTCGCCGTGGGCATCGGCACCTCACTGTCGCGAGTCGGCGCTGCCATCGGTACCTATCTCGTACCACTGTCGCTTCACTCGATTGGTATCGGCAACACCATGTACGTCGCGGCTGGCGTGACGTTCATCGGCCTGGCCGCCGCCTGGGCCATGGCCCCGGAAACACGTTCGCTGAACTTGCGGGACGCCGCTGCGTTGAGCAGTTGAGCGCAAACCACATCACTTTCACTGTTGGAGAAACACTCATGAAGTTTGAAGGCATCTACACCCCGGCAATCACCCCGTTGACCGCCACCGGCCAGATCGACAGCGCCGCGTTCGCCGACGTGCTGGAATACCTGATCGAATCCAAGGTACACGGCATCATCATCGGCGGCTCCACCGGCGAGTACTACGCGCACACCTCTCAGGAGCGCATCGACCTGGCTGCCCACGCCAAGGAAGTCATTGGCAACCGCGTCGCGTTGATCGTCGGCACCGGCGCCATCCGTACCGAAGATTCGGTGGAATACGCCAAGGCCGCCCGTGCGATCAAGGCTGACGCAATCCTGGTTGGTTCGCCGCCTTACGCACTGCCCACCGAACAGGAAAACGCCATCCACGCCCTGGCCGTGGACCAGGCTGCGGGCCTGCCGATCATGCTCTACAACTACCCAGGCCGCATGAGCGTGAGCATGGGCGATGAGTACTTCAAGGCCGTGTCCGCTTCGAAAAACGTCGTGGCGATCAAGGAAAGCTCGGGCGACATGGGCCAGGTCCACCGCCTGGCCACTCAATACCCGAACATCGCGTTGTCCTGCGGCTGGGATGACCAGGCCCTGGAGTTCTTCGCCTGGGGCGCCCGCAGCTGGGTGTGCGCCGGTTCCAACTTCGTGCCGCGTGAACACGTCGCTCTGTATGAAGCCTGCGTGGTCGAAAAAGACTTCGACAAGGGTCGCAAGATCATGAGCGCCTTCATGCCGCTGATGGACTTCCTCGAAGGCGGTAAATTCGTCCAGGCGATCAAGGCCGGTTGCGCCTTCAATGGCCTGCGTACCGGCAGCGTGCGCGCACCGCTGCAACCGTTGACCGAAAGCGAAAACCAGGCGCTGCAAACTGTGATCACCAACCTCAAGCGCGACGTTGCGCAAATCGTCGGAGGTGCATGATGACTCACCTGCTCAGCGCCGCCGAATACGCGGCCATCGCCCAGGACATCCGGTTTCCCAACACGTCCTTCATCAGCGGCGCTGCCCACACCTCGGGCTCGGGCAAGACGTTCACCACCACCAACCCGGCAACCGGCGAAGTGCTGGCTGAAATCACTGCGTGCAACAGCGACGACGTGGACTACGCCGTGGCTTCGGCCAAGCAAGCGTTTGACGACGGCCGTTGGCACAAGCTCAGCCCCGGCACGCGCAAGAAAGTCCTGCTGCGTTTTGCCGACCTGCTGGAACAGCACTCCCACGAACTGTCCGTGCTGGAAAGCCTGGACAGCGGCAAGCCGGTGCGTGAGTGCCAGCTGACCGACGTGCCGGAAACCATCCACATGATCCGCTGGCATGCCGAGCTGATCGACAAGATCTACGACAACACCGCCCCAGTCGGCGCCGACGCCTTGACCCTGGTGGTACGCGAAGCCATCGGCGTGGTCGGCCTGGTGCTGCCGTGGAACTTCCCGTTGCTGATGCTGGCCTGGAAAATCGCGCCGTCCCTCGCGGCGGGTTGCTCGATCGTGGTCAAGCCGGCCAAGGAAACCACGTTGACCGCGTTGCGCGTGGCCGAGCTGGGCGCCCAGGCCGGGATTCCGGCGGGCGTGTTCAACGTCGTGTCCGGCGGCGGTCGTGAAGTGGGCGAACCGTTGGGTCGCCACATGGACGTCACCATGGTCAGCTTCACCGGCTCCACCGACACCGGGCGCCTGTTCCTGCAGTACGCGGCAGAGTCGAACCTCAAGCGCATCGTGTTGGAACTGGGCGGCAAAAACCCGGCCGTGGTGATGAACGACGTGGCCGACCTGGATGTGGTGGCGGGGCATATCGTCAATGGTTCGTTCTGGAACATGGGCGAGAACTGCTCGGCGTCTTCGCGCCTTATCGTCCATGCCGATATCAAGGACGAGCTGCTCAAGCGCATCGGCGTGCAGTTGCAAGCGTGGAAGATGGGCAGCCCGCTCGACCCGGACAATCGCCTGGGCTCGATGGTCAGCCGTGCGCATTTCGATAAGGTCAGCTCGTACCTGGTGCAGGCCGGCAACGAAAACCTGCGCGTGGTCTACGGTGGCAAGACGCAAGGCGATATCTACGTGGAGCCGACCGTGGTCGATGGCGTGGGGGCCGACAGTGTACTGTTCAAGGAAGAAATCTTCGGCCCTGTGCTGACCGTCACGACGTTCAACACTCTGGAAGAAGCTATTGCCCTGGCCAACGACACCATCTACGGCCTGGCGGCGTCGGTGTACACCGACAACCTGCGCAATGCGATCAAGCTCTCCCGCGAGATCCGTGCCGGTATCGTCACCGTCAACTGCTTCGGCGAAGGCGATGCCTCGACCCCGTTCGGTGGCTACAAGCAGTCGGGTTTCGGTGGGCGTGACAAGTCCATCTGGGCACACGACCAGTACACCGAGATCAAGACCATCTGGATCGACGTGTCCGAAGGTTAAAAAACCAGGCGTCCCTCTACAAAGCTCCACGCAAGCGGCGATTGGGGCGCCTTCCTTTCCACCGGGTCAACAATAAGAAGTCCACGGCCCAGCTCGTTTTTTCGAAGCCTTTTCATGACTGCCTATCGTACTGCCCTTACTTCTGCCCATATCACTGCAATTCTGTTCGGCTTGACCGGTATTTTTGGCGCACTGATCCACGCCAGCGCCAGTGTGATCACCTTTGGCCGTGCAGCCTTTGCCTTGCTGGCCCTGGGGGTGTTCGCACACCTGCAGGACCGCGCGCTGCTGCGCGGCCTGAACCTCAGGAAACTCGGCATCTATGCCGTCTCAGGGCTGATGCTGGCCGCGCACTGGATCACGTTTTTTATTGCGATCAAGGTCGGTGGCGTCGCTGTCGCCACCTTGGGCTTTGCCAGCTTTCCGGCGTTTATCACCTTGCTCGACATGGCGGTGTTCCGCGACCGGCCGCGCCTGGCTGAAGCGCTGTTGCTGCTGTTGGTCACGCTCGGCCTGATACTGGTGACACCCTCGTTCGAGATCGCCAACCAAGGCACGGTCGGGCTGCTGTGGGGGATTGCCTCGGGGCTGTCGTTCGCCTTGCTGGCCATGACCAACCGCCGCGCCACCGATGGCCGAAATGGCGTGCAAGTGGTGTTCTGGCAGAACGCTACCGTGGCGCTGTTCATGGTGCCGGTTGCAGTGTTCGACCTGGTGGCGCTGGAGCCTGTCGACTGGCTCAACCTGGCCATTCTCGGCGTGCTCTGCACGGCGGTGTCCCAGGCGCTGTTCGTCAAAAGCCTCAAGGGTTTGAACGCCCGCAGCGCAGGCATGATCATTTCCCTGGAGCCGGTGTACGCGATTGCCTGCGCCTGGTGGCTGTTCCATGAAGCGCCGTCCTACCGAATGTTGGCAGGCGCGGCGTTGATCGTGCTGGCGATTGTGTTGTCGGCGCAGGGGGAGGGCGCCGCCACTAAAGGCACCGCGCAGCCTGGCTAAGTGGTGTTGCAGTCACCGGCACCCATCCGGTAGCGGTGACACCAGATCCGAGCGTTTGCATCAAGCCGCAGGCCTGACCCGAAACGCCAGGAACACCGGCCCCCCTGGAAACGTGCTGACCTCCAGTTCATCCAATGGGCTGAGGGTGCGAGTGCGGTTTCCCGCATTGCTGTAAAGGGTGTGGCTGCTCGATGCGGCGAGGTTGATCTTGCCGGCGGCCGCCTGGATCAGGGTGGCCCTGAAGCCTTCGGTCACGTCGTCGCCGATTGTCAGCGTAACGTCCGTGTTGCTGATGACCAGGATCGACTTGCCGGAGTCCGCCATGGTCAGGGCTCTGCTGCCCGTGATCGAGATGTTGGTGTGCACATGACCCCCAGCGTGATAACTGACCATCCGGGGATCGGCAAAGACGCGGGCGAACGCCCCCACATAGTTGACGCTGGCGCGCATGTCATCGAACTGTTCTACCACGTAGGTGCCAATGCTGCCGGTGTCCGCTGCGTCGGCATCCAGCGCCCATTTGCGGCCTACCATTAGTCCGATCTGGGTGTTGGCGCGTACGCCGGCACGCACCTCCTCGAGAAACAGCGTGCCGACCTGGCCACCGCCGTTGCCTTGGGCATAGGTCAGCCGTGCGATGGAGTGGCTGTCACCGGTCGGGCTGCCTTGGGCGGTATTGACGCGGTAGTCGACACAATCCGCCGAAACGATGGTGGTGGTCGTGTTGGCGTCAGGCGTCCAAGTGAAATCCAGGGCTCTGCCGGTTTTGGCCTGCTCGAATGTGGTGGTGGGTTGGGAAGTGGTGGTAGAACCTGACTGCTTCAAATTGTCGTTCATGATGCTCATCCTTAAGTTATTTAACTGTACATAAATACAGTAGTCCGGATTTTTTCTCCGTGCGGTTTTACCGACGAACTGCACTCATGGATGAGGGCGTGTAGAGTGACCGGCAATTCCCCGGCAAAGGTGACCCAAGGATGTCGCAACCCGCAAAACCGCGAGGCAAGAACCAGGACACAGGCTGGCGCGGCTCGGTCGATGTGTGGCTGGACGCCGCCTACGCGGCCCTCAAAGAATCCGGTATTGACGCCGTGCGCGTGATGCCCCTGGCCAAGCAGCTGGGCTTGTCACGCACCAGTTTCTATTGGTTTTTCGAGGATCGTGAGCAACTGCTCGCCGCCTTGCTGAGCCGTTGGCGCGACAAAAACACCGGTAACCTGGTGTACCAGTGCGAGCGCTATGCCGAGAGTATTTCCGAGGCCATTCTCAACGTCTTCGAATGCTGGTTGAACCCGGAACTGTTCGACTCGCAATTCGAATTCGCCGTGCGCAGTTGGGCGATGCAGTCGGCGGAGGTCGCGGCAGAAATCGCGCAGGCCGATGACACCCGTATCAACGCCTTGACCGGCATGTTCCGGCGTTTCGGTTACGACGACGAGGCCGCCGATGTGCGTGCCCGGACCATCTACCTGACGCAGATCGGCTATATCTCGATGAACACCAGCGAGGACGTGGTGGTGCGGTTCCGGCGTATTCCCCAGTATGTCAGCGTGTTTACCGGCAAGGCCCTGAAGCGGCGTGAACTGGACCGCTTCTATGGGGCGTTTGGCTATGCCGAAACCACACCGGGGGTGTTTGAACGTTTTTAAAGGTCCTTGACCAACCGCAACGCATCGTAGATCGCCGCATGGGTATTGCGTGCGGCCACCGCATCGCCGATCCGGAACAGCTGGAAGCGACCTTCAGGGTTGGTCACGATGTTCTGCGCGTTCCCGGCAATCAAGTCCTGCTGCTCGACCGCGCCGCCATTGCTGGAGTGCGCGCGCAACTCGAAGTACAGGTCATCCAGGGGAATCGTGCCATGGTTGACCACCACTTGGTCGACGATCCGTTGCTTGTGCACCGCGCCGTAGTCACTGCCAAAACGCGCGACCAGCCGACCGTCGCGTTTCTCCACCGTCTCAACCCGATAGGTCACGGTGAAAGTCACGTCCAGGTCCTGCAGGCTGCGCATGTAGGGCACCAGGTTCATGGCCATGACTTCCGGGGCGAACGCGCGGTCCGGGGTGACGATTTCGACGCTGGCGCCACTTTGCGCAATCACCTCGGCGGCTTGCAGCGCGGCGTGGTCGCCGGCATCGTCGAAGATCAACACATGACGCCCCGGTTTGACGTCGCCGGAAATGATGTCCCAGGTCGACACCACCAGTTCATTGCCCGCGGCCAGCACGTCGGTGTGCGGCATGCCGCCGGTGGCGACGATCACCACGTTCGGCTCATGGGCCAGCACCGTCTCGGTTTCGGCCCAGGTGTTGAAGTGGAATTTCACGCCCAGGCGTTCGCACTGGGCCATGCGCCAGTCGATGATGCCGATCATCTCGCGACGCCGCTCACTCAGGGCGGTCAGGCGGATTTGCCCGCCGGGCTGGTCCGCCGCTTCCAGTACGGTCACATCATGCCCGCGCTCGCCGGCAACCCTTGCGGCTTCCAACCCGGCCGGGCCCGTGCCGATGATCAGTACTTTGCGCTTCACCGCAGCCTTGGGAATCTCATGGGGCATGCTGGTTTCACGGCCGGTCGCCGCGTTGTGGATGCAGTAGGCGGCGCCGCCCTGGTAGATGCGGTCCAGGCAGTAGTTGGCGCCGACGCAGGGGCGGATGTCGTCTTCACGCCGCTCGATGATCTTGCGCACAATGTGCGGGTCGGTCATATGGGCGCGGGTCATGCCGACCATGTCCACCTTGCCCGACGCAATGGCGTAGCGCGCGGTGGCCACGTCCGGGATTTTCGCCGCGTGGAACGTGGGGAAGCCGGTGGACGCGCGGATCTCGCCGGCAAAATCCAGGTGCGGCGAGTTGCGCATGCCCTGGATCGGAATCACGTCGGTCAGCCCCGCGTCGGTATCGATATGCCCACGTACCACGTTGAGGAAGTCCACCAGCCCGCTGTCCTTGAGCATGTGCGACACCTGCAGGCCCTCGTAGGCGGTGAACCCGCCCGGCAGCGCTTCGTCACCGGTGTAGCGCACGCCCAGCAGAAAGTCCTCACCGACGCGCTGGCGAATGCCGCGCAGGACGTCGAAGGTAAAGCGCATGCGGTTTTCCAGCGAACCGCCGTAAGGGCCGTCCAGTTCGTTGGTCAGCGGTGACCAGAACTGGTCCATCAAATGGCCGTAGGCTTGCAGCTCCAGGCCATCCAACCCGGCAGCCTGCATGCGCTCGGCGGCGTCGACGTAGTCCTTGATGATCCGCTCGATGTCCCAGTCTTCCATCTTCTTCGGGAAGGAGCGGTGTGACGCCTCGCGACGGTGCGATGGCGAGACCACCGGCAGCCAGTCGGCCTTGTCCCAGCGTGTGCGCCGGCCCAGGTGCGTCAGCTGGATCATCACCGCCGCGCCGTGTTCGTGGCACTCATCGGTCAGGTCCTTCAGCCAGCCGACCACTTCATCTTTGTAGGCCAGCACATTGTTGAACACCGGCGGGCTGTCCCGTGACACGGCAGCGGAGCCTGCGGTCATGGTCAAGGCCACGCCGGCCTTGGCGCGTTCGACGTGATAGGCGCGGTACAACGCCTGCGGCATGCCGTCCACCGGGTAGGCCGGTTCGTGGGCCGTGGTCATGATCCGATTGCGCAGGGTCAGGTGCTTGATTTTGTAGGGCTGCAGCAGGGGATCGCTGGACATTATTCTGTGCTCCGTAGTGGGCATCATCAGGCTCGGCGATCTGAAATTAGGATAAATGTACATAAGTGTCAATAATGATAGACATAGCTGTACATTTTTATTGCGGTGCCCTGAAGTCGTCGCTAAGATCGGCCTCACCCCTTAGGAGGACGTCTGATGAATGCTCATGTGCACTATCGGAAAAAAGCCTGTGCCTACCTGCTCGGCCTTGCGCTGGGCGCCAGTGCGGCGATGACCCACGCCGAGGAAAAACCACCGGTGCGCATCGGTTGGGTGAATTGGTCCGACACGGAAATCACCGTCAAGCTCGCCAGCACGGCGTTGCAGGAACATCTCAAGCAACCGGTCAAGTTGGTGATGGCCGACATCGGCATCCAGTTCCAGGCGCTGGCCAACGGCAACATCGACCTGATCCCGATGGTCTGGCTGCCCAGCACCCACAAGGCGTTCTACGACAAGTACAAAGACCGCCTCGAAGACCTCGGCGTGCTGTATGAAGGGCGAATCGGCATGGCTGTGCCCACGTCGGTGCCGGTCGCGGAAGTCGCCAGCGTGGAAGACCTGAACAAACCCGGGATCCGCGAGAAGTTCGACGGCAAGATCTTTACCTCCGAAGTCGGCAACGGCCAGTACAAGCTCACCGTCAAGGCGATCGAGGACTACAAGCTGGCGGGCTACAAACTGGTGGGGTCTTCGGAAAGCGGCATGCTCAACGAGCTGGACCGCAACCTCAAGCGCGACAAGTGGTCGTTGGTCAACGCCTGGAGCCCGCACTGGATGTTCTCCAGATGGTCGCTGCGCTACCTGGATGATCCCAAGCAGATTTTCGGCGGCGCCGAGCAGATCCACGCCATGGCCCGCAAAGGCTTCAGCCAGGAGCATCCCGAAGTGGCGTACTTCTTTGCGCATTTCTCCATCCCCCAGGCCGACCTCGAAGCGTTGATGATGCAGGCGCGCGAGAGCACGGCAGACAAGGCGGTGGCGGCGTATTACGCGGCGAACAAGGCGCGCTTTGAGGGGATGTTCAATCCGGGATTGGTTTCCCGGTCGCCATAATCGCTCGCAACGAATCGCGAACGGCATCGGTGCGCAACTGCAGTGTCATCTGCGCCTCGTCGATCACGATTTCCGCGACGATCAACACGCAGATCAGCGGCGCGGTCACGAACCAATGGCACCAGCATTGCGTCGCCAGCGACACGAAAACGCCGATGATCCACAGCGCCAGTACCCACTTCGGTGCGCGCTGTTGCAGCGGCACCCAGAACCGTTGCAGGCGTTTCAGGCGAGCCGTGTGCTGTCGCAGCGACTCTTCAAGGAGTGATAGGGAAGGGCTCATGTTCACACTCGCTCAGTTAACCGGGCACGGCTGGGGAGGGGATTGCCCAGCCACGACAGGTTGATGTGTTCAACTTCTATCCAGTGCCCGTGTTGAGGCATTGCGGCGCAGCTTTTGAACGCAATGCAAACAAGCGCGGTGTCCAACAAGACAAAATAACGATAGCGCTGGGTGGTTCTGAACAGCCTGGAAAAGATGCGCATGGCGGGCCTGGCTTACTCAAAGGTTCCAGCTGAGTTCGAACAGCGTTCCGCCGTTTTCCATTTTTCGACAGGTCACAGCGCCGCCATGGGCAATCGCAATTGCGCGCACCACCGCCAGGCCCAGGCCGCTGCCGCCCTGGGCGCGTGAGCGAGAGTTTTCGCCGCGCTGGAAAGGTTCGAACAGGTGCGTCGCAAAGCTCTCATCAATACCGGGACCGTCGTCGCGCACCCTCAGGTAGTGCACGCCATCACGCGTGCTCAGGTGCACGTTGACGTTGCCGGGTGTCGCATGCCGACGCACGTTGTCCAGCAGGGCCAGCAACGCCTGGCGGATGCGTGCGGGATCGCAGCGCAGAATGCGGCGTTGCAGGTCCAGTTGCAGGGTAAAACCAGCAGCGGCCAGGCTCGGTTCGAACAGTCGCACATCCTCTTCAACCCCTGCGGCCAGGTCGGCGTCTTGCACGTTGATTTCAAGGTAGCCGCTGTCACCCAGGCCGACCACGCGCAGGTCCTCGATCATCCGCGCCAGCCCTTCGACCTGCCCGAGCAGGCTGTAGAACTGCGCCGTGTCCGGCTCGAACACACCCTCGGCCAAACCTTGCAGGCGTCCGCGCAAGATGGTCAGCGGCGTGCGCAGTTCGTGGGCGATCGCCGCGTTCCAGAACGCCTGTTCCTGCGCCATGCGTTTCAAGCGTTGGGCCATGCTGTTGAAGTCATTCACCAAAATAGCCGCCTCACCGATGGACTGATCGCCAGCCACGGCCTGCACATCGAGGTCGCCGTCCGCCAGTTTGCGCAGGTTCTCGGCCACCGAATTCAATGGCATCAGGATGCGCCGCGACAACTTGGTCGCCACGAATGCACCGACCGCCAGGCTGACGCAAGTGGTCAAACCCATCCACGCCCATTCGGCATTGGCGGGCATCCACTCATCGACCTGCTCGTCCGGAAGTGGCCAGTAGGTCCAAAGCAGGGCGTAGAACACATAGGAGCCGATCACCGCCAGCGCGATCACGCACAGCACCACGACCGACATGGACAGGATGATCTGGCGGCTCAAGCCGTTGAATAGTTTCACGCGCCACTCCCGAAGCGGTAACCCACCCCGCGAATGCTTGCCGGCACACCTTGCAGCCCGAGGTCCTCGATCTTGCGGCGCAACTTGCTGATATGGCTGTCGACTGTGCGTTCCAGGCTATCGCTTTCCGGCGAGCACAGGGCTAACAGCTCAGCGCGGCTGAACACACGTTTCGGCGCGCGAGCCAATTGGGCCAGTAATTTGAATTCGGTGACGGTCAGCAGCAGCGGCAGGGCGTTACCATCGATGTTCACCGTGACCTGATGGCTTTCGATATCGATTTCAAACCCATCTACCCGCAGCACACTGGCGCTGACACCCGATGTGTAGTTGACGGAGCGCCGCAGCACCGCCTGGGTACGCGCCACCACCTCGGCTGGGTTGAACGGCTTGACGATGTAGTCGTCGGCACCGATACGCAGGCCCATCAACTTGTCCATGTCCTGACCCTGCGCGGTCAGCATGATCACCGGCGTGTTGCCGCGATGGCGCACTTCGGCCAGCACCTGCCAGCCATTGACGTGGGGCATCAGCACATCCAGCAGCATCAGATCCGGCTTGAGGCTCTGGTGCAGTTCCAGCGCACGCCGGCCATCAAGGGCGTGGGCGGTGCGAAAGCCGCTGCGCTTGAGATAGGCGATCAGGATATCCGCAATCTCGGGCTCGTCTTCGGCGATCAGCACCAAGGCCTGGTTCTCCCGGTTGCTGCTGGGCGGGGGTGTCGATGCGACGGGGTAATCGTTCATAGTCTGCTCGGTGAATAGGCCTTGTCGTGGTTGCCGCTCCATGGCCCACGCTGTCAGGTATTGATCATAGCGCTCAACATCGAACCCGATTATGCGCAGCTAACGTGCGCATTCATGGGAGGTTTTGTGGAGGAATGATGGAGAGGGGAAATTTTTTACAAGGGGCTGCCCCGAGTACATGCCGTGCCTGGGCAGGTTAGCGCACGGTTGGAGTGATGAATTTCACATAGATCCACTCAGGATCGTGATCGTCCAGGTTGTCGATCTGCCCGCTCGGCACGAATCCGGCCTTTGCAAACAGCGCCTGGGAGGCGGTGTTTGACGCATTGGTTGACGTAAACAGCTTGGGCGTCTTGCACGCCGCCTCTGCCGCCGCCAGCAACCGCTGCGCAATGCCCTGACGCTGATGAGCGGGTGAGACGACCACCAGCGCCACAAAACCATACTCGAAAAAGTCATGGGTCAGAACGAGGTAACCGGCGCAACGGCCAACAGTGTCGACGGCCACCAGGCATTCTTGACGAACCACGGCATCATGGATGAACACACGGCGATGGGTGTGGGCCGCTGCGTAGGTGTCCAGTTCGATCAGGGCGTGCACGTCGTCGGATGTGGCCCGGCGGATAATGTTTAGAGGGTGTGTAGACAAAGTAATACCTTCATAAAGTGGACTTGGCCTTTGACTTGGTGAGTCTGGGAGAAGCCAACACTCGATTTAACTCGCCAGCGAGTGCGATCAGCTGTTGTTCCAGCGCTTCGACCTCGCAGACGCTAATGCCATCTTTGATAACGTGCAGGGTTTTGGTTTTTTTCACCGACGAAGGTGCCAGGTTATGTGTTTCTTGGGAAAGCAGCGCCTGACGTAGCAGGTTATTGATCACGGTCTGATAGCCTGTACCAGCATTTTCCGCGCGTGCACGTGCCGCCTCGATCACCGAGTCGTCCAGCATGATAGTGATGCGGGTCTTGCCCTTGTTACTGGCGACTGCACCGCGTTTACCGGAGCTGAAGTCGTATTCGTCTTTCATGTCTCAAGCCTCTAGGTATTGGCGCCTTTCATTCTTCGATGCGAGTCGCGCACTGATGACTCGCACAAAATTTGGATCGCGGTAGGTGTAAGCCACGACTAACACGCGTCCCTTCGCGTCCGAGCCAACGATCACCCAGCGTTCTTCATCATGACGATGATCTTGGATTGTCAGAGCTGCCTCGTCGTAGAACACCGGTTCCGCCTCGGCAAGGCTAATGCCATTGTGCTTCTGCTGATTTGCGGTGTTTTTCGTCTCGTCATATTGAATCCTGAATGTTCTCATTATGCATACTTTATATGTATATAAAAGCGATTGAAGAAAGTGACAGTCAGGAGGCTGGTTTACTTCCGCGCATTACATTTTGGATACGCCTTATCCCTGCTTATCAATGAGGGTTTGATTGTGCTGAGGCCACCTAGGTATGTCCGTGGGCACCCGGTGCTTTTTTAAGTAGTCGGATTCTGATTCATCTGACAGATGCGAACCCATGTCGATATCAGACCAATCCCCGCCGCTCCCAGGCTATTTTTGATGAACTCAGGCCGCGTAAGGTGACCCATCATTAAGAAATGATGATCGCTTGACTCTTCAGTCAGTACACCTTGACGTCGATCACCGAGAACAACAAAAACAATGAATAGCCTGAATTCCAACGATTCCAACGGCCAGTTGGCGCAAGGCTTCAAGCCGCGTCATGTGACCATGCTTTCCATTGCGGGCATTATCGGGGCGGGGTTGTTTGTCGGTTCCGGGCATGCGATTGCGGCGGCGGGGCCGGCGGTGCTGCTGGCTTATCTGTTCTCCGGCACGCTGGTGGTGCTAGTGATGCGCATGCTCGGGGAGATGGCGGTGGCCAACCCCGATACCGGATCTTTTTCGACCTACGCCGACCAGGCCATTGGCCGCTGGGCCGGGTTTACCATCGGTTGGTTGTACTGGTGGTTCTGGGTGCTGGTGATCCCCATCGAGGCCCTGGCCGCCGGGCATATCCTCAACCAATGGTTCCCACAGATCGACGCTTGGCTGTTTGCCTTGTTGTCGATCTTTTTGTTGGTGGTCACCAATCTGTTCAGCGTGTCCAAGTACGGCGAGTTCGAGTTCTGGTTCGCCATGGCCAAGGTCATCGCGATCATCGGTTTTATCGGCCTGGGCTTTGCGGTGCTGATGGGCTGGATTCCCGAGCGCGAGGTCAGTGGGCTGAGCCGGTTGATGGAAGAGCACGGCGGTTTCGCGCCCAACGGGCTGTCGGCGGTGGTGGGGGCCTTTATTACCATCATGTTCAGCTTTATCGGGACTGAGGCGGTCACCATCGCGGCGGCGGAGTCCAGTAACCCCGCGCAGAACATCGCCCGCGCCACACGTTCGGTGATGTGGCGCATCGGGGTTTTCTACCTGTTGTCGATCTTCGTGGTGATTTCCGTGGTGCCGTGGAACGACCCGTTGCTGGCCTCGGTCGGCTCTTATCAGCGCGCCCTGGAACTGATGAACATTCCGCACGCAAAGCTGCTGGTTGATGTTGTGGTGTTGATCGCCGTGGCCAGTTGCATGAATTCCTCCATCTACATTGCCTCGCGCATGCTGTTATCCCTGGGCAAGCGCGGGGATGCTCCCAAGTTGATGAAGAAAACCTCGGCGGCCAGCGTGCCGAGGGCCGCGGTGATTGCCAGCACCATCCTGGGCGCGGGTGTGACCCTGTTCAGTTACTTCGCGCCGGCCGGGTTGTTCCAGTTCCTGCTGGCCAGTTCGGGCGCCATCGCCTTGCTGGTGTACCTGGTGATCGCGGTGTCGCAGTTGCGCATGCGCAAGATCCTGCGACAGCGCAACGTCACGCTCACCTTCCAGATGTGGCTGTTTCCCTGGCTGACCTGGCTGGTCATTGCGTTCATCTGTGCTGCATTGACGGTAATGCTGGTCACGCCGGAACACCGTTTTGAGGTGTCATCCACCATCGGCCTGGCCCTGATGATTTCCCTGGTCGGCTTGCTCACCGCGCGGCAGCCCGAACGTTCGCAAAAAACCGTGGCCGCAGCCTCACCGCCATGAGTGGCCGCCCCGTAAGCAGCATCGTGTTCCTGCTGCTGGACCAATTCACCCTGATGTCACTGGCCTCAGCGGTCGAGCCCTTGCGCATGGCCAACCAGCTGTCGGGCCAGGAACTCTACAAATGGCACACCGCGAGCCCGGACGGCAACCCCGTGTGGGCCAGTGACGGCGTGCCCATCACGCCGGACGGGTCGATTCTCAGCGTGCCGTCCGCCGATATTGTGATTGTCTGCGGCGGCATCGGCATCCAGGGCACCGTGACCGGCGAGCTGGTCAAGTGGCTGCGCAGCCAGGCGCGTTACGCCAAGCGATTGGGCGGTATCTGTACCGGTAGCTTTGTGTTGGCGCGGGCCGGTTTGCTGGATGGCTATGAATGCAGCGTGCATTGGGAATGGTTGGCGGCCATGCAGGAGGCGTTTCCACGGGTGACGGTCAGTTCCAGCCTGTTTACCCTCGACCGCGATCGCCTGACCAGCTCGGGCGGCACGGCGCCGCTGGACATGATGCTGCACCTGATCGGCCGTGATCACGGGCATGAGCTGTCGGCGGCCATCTCCGACATGTTTGTGTACGAGCGTATCCGCAACGAGCAGGACCATCAGCGCGTGCCCCTCAAGCACATGCTCGGCACCCAGCAGCCCAAGCTGCAGGAAATCGTCGCGTTGATGGAGGCCAACCTGGAGGAACCGATCAACCTGGATGAGCTGGCGGCGTATGTCGCGTTGTCCCGCCGTCAGCTGGAGCGCATGTTCCAGAAATACCTGCACTGTTCGCCGTCGCGCTACTACCTGCGGCTGCGGCTGATCCGGGCACGGCAGTTACTCAAGCAGACGCCCATTTCCATCGTCGAGTTGGCGGTGCTCTGCGGTTTTGTGTCCACGCCGCATTTCTCCAAGTGCTACCGCGAATACTTCGGCGTGCCGCCCAGCGACGAGCGCTCGGTAACCGACAGCGAGCGCTCCATCGTGCTCAAGCCGGTGATGCATGTGTTGCCTACGCCTGCGCCCATGAACGTGTTGGAGCAGGCGCGGGGCGAGGCAACGTTTGCCAGCGTGAAAAACCTGAAGTCCTGACCTCAGCGCATGTGCAGGATAATCGGGCTGCTGCTCGCCGGGTCAGTGTGCCCGCGCAACTTGCCCACTGCTTTGGCATCCACCGCACCGCCATTGTTGCCCCAGGTGCCGCGCACGTAGCTGAGTACCTCGGCGATTTGCGCGTCGGACAATTGCTCACGAAACGCTGGCATGCGGTAGGCATCCGGCACGCCAGCCGCGACCACGCGTTGCGAGCCGTTGAGGGTGATGTTGATCGCCGAGGCGCTTTCCTTCGCCAGTGCCGACGTGGCGCCGGCCAGGGGCGGCATCCACTCGGGCTGGCCCTTGCCGTCGAGACCATGGCAAGAGGCGCAGCGGGTAGCATAGGTGTGGGCGCCGGGGGCGTCTTGAACCGCCGCCACCGCCTGATACTGCCAGGGTGCGCCGTCGCGCTGCGGGTCGCCGGGCAATGACTTGAGATAGCGAGCGATGGCCGCCAGGTCGTCGTCCTGCATGAACTGCGTGGAGTTGTTGAAGGCCTCGGTCATCGAACCGTAGACCACCGCATGGGCGTTGCGCCCGGTCTTGAGGAACTGCACGATCTGCGGCTCGGTCCAGCGGCCCAAGCCGGTGTTGGGATCCTGGCGCAGGCTCGGCGCATACCAGCCGTCGAGCAGGGCGCCGGCGAGGAACGGCGCGCCGGATTCATCCAGGGCTTTTTCATTGAAGGCCAGGCCACGCGGCGTGTGGCAACTGCCGCAGTGGCCGGGGCCTTGGACGATATAAGCGCCACGGTTCCACAGCGCGTCCTGGTTGGGCTTGGCCGCGTAAGTCGCAGTGGGCGCGAACACGCCGTTCCACAGGGCGATGGGCCAGCGCATATTCAGCGGCCAGGGAATATCACTGGGGATATTCGGTTGGTTGGCCGGTTGTATGCCCTGCATGAAAAACGCGTACAGCGCTTTGATGTCGTCATCGCTGAGTTTCACGTAGGACGGGTAGGGCATGGCCGGGTACAACCGACGACCGCCCGGCGCTACGCCATGGCGCACTGCGCGGTCGAAATCGGCCAGGCTGTAAGTGCCGATGCCGGTCTGCTTGTCCGGTGTGATGTTGGTGGCGTGGATCGCCCCCAACGGCGTGGCCATCTCCAGGCCACCGGCAAACGGTGCCTTGCCCGCCAGGCTGTGGCAGGCCACGCAATCGCTGAGGCGGGCGACATACTCGCCACGGCTGACCAGGGCGGGATCGAAGGTGGCTTTCGCCTGTTCCTGTTCGAACGGCGTAGCCGGTTCACGGGTGACGTACCAGGCCAGCAGGCCTGCGGCGACCAGGCAGGGCAGCGCCAGCCAGCCTGCGGTTCTTGCGAATCGACGGTTGTTCATGGGCATTTCCTGAAGGTCAGCTGAAAGTGTGTCGGCTCAAAGGCAGGCTGCGCACGCGCTGGCCGGTCAACTGCGCCACCGCGTTGGCCACGGCCGGAGCCACGGCAGGCAACGGCGGCTCGCCGATACCGCCCATTTTTTCGCCACTCTCGACTATCCGCACATGCACCCGTGCCATCTGCGCGGGCGCCAGGATCGGGTACAGGTCGTAGTTGCGGGCCCGTGGCTTGCCGTCCACGTACACCGCTTCTTCCAGCAAGGTCTGGGACAGGCCCAGCGCCACCGCACCGTTGACCTGTGCTTCGACAATCGCCGGGTTGACGATGCTGCCCGGGTCGATGGCTTGCCAGATATCGTGCACCTTGACCTTGCCGTTCTCGATGGACACCTCAGCGATCGCCGCCGTGTGGGAACCGAATGGCGAGGCCATGGCCACGCCGCGAGCGCGTCGAGTGCCGTCCTCGGCGGTGAAGGGGCCGCGCTTCCAGCCACCGGACAGTTCACCCGCCGCTTTCAGCAACGTGGTCAGCCGTGGGTTGTCACGCAGCAGGTGCAGGCGCAGCTCATAGGGATCCTGCCCGCCCTTGTCCGCGAGTTCGTCGAGGAACGACTCGTAGAAAAAGTCGTTGAGCGAATTGCCCACCGAACGCCAGTAACCGAGCATCGGCGCGCCTTTGACGTAGATCTGCGCGATGCGTTTGTTGGGAATCGCGTAGGACTTGCCCGATAACCCTTCAACCGCCGTGGGGTCGATCTTATCGCCCTGTTTGCCGGCGAGGGCTTCGGTCGGGCCTTCGGTTGCACTGACGGCTTCGATGGCGACCGGCAGGCCTTTGTCATCCAGCGCGGCGCGGAACTTGACCACCGCCACGGGACGCAGCACATCGCGCAAGAACTCTTCCTCGCGACTCCAGATCAGCTTCACCGGACGGCCCACTGCCTTGGCCAACGCAATGGCCTGCGGATAAGGGTTGGCCGAGTCATACAGGAAGTGCCGGCCGAAGAAGCCACCGAGCAACGGCGAGTGCAGGTTGATTTGCGCAGGGTCGAGGCCGGTGCGCTTGGCGATATCGGCGCGGAACATGTCCGGCGCCTGGTTGGGCAGCCAGATGTCCAGGCTGCCATCCGGGTTGAAGCGCGCCAGGGCTGACGGCGGCTCCAATTGGCCGTGGTTGAGATATTGGTTGTGATACGTCGCCTCGAGCTGGGTCTTGCCACCTTTCAACGCGGCGGCGACGTCACCTTCGTTCTCGTCGTCACGGGCCGGGCCTTGCTGGGCAGCGAGGAACTCGAAGTGCTTGTCGCTGGAGAAGTCCGCTGGCATGACGCGCAGTGCCGAGTCGGCGGCGGCTTCCTGCCAGTCGACCTGGATCGCTTCTACCGCACGCTTGGCGTGCCACCAACGTTCAGCCACCACCGCCACCGCGCCGGGTAGCACGTGCACCGAATGCACGCCTTTCATGCCTTCGACCTGAGGCTGGTTGCGCAGGGTGCCGACGGTCATGCCCAGGCGTGGCGCGTGCTGGACGGCGGCGTGAAGCATGCCGTCGACTTTCAGGTCGATGCTATAGAGCGCCTTGCCGGTGGATTTGTCGTAGGCGTCCAGGCGCTTGACCGGCTTGCCGATCCAGCGGAACTGGCTCGGGTCGCGCAGGGTGATGCTGGATGGATCGGGCACAGGCATGTCGAGGGCGCTGCTGGCCAGCTCGCCATACCCCAATGAACGACCGGAAGCCGCGTGCACCACGCGACCAGGCTGGGTGGTCAGTTCGCCCACCGGCACGCCCAATTGTTTAGCGCCAGCCTGCAGCAACATCGCGCGGGCCAGGGCGCCGAGGCGACGCATGGTCGGGTAGCTCATGCGCACCGACATACTGCCGCCGGTGATGCGCATACCGTTTTCCATCACCACATAGGCTTCGCCGGGCGGGGCGGCTTCGACGATAAAGGTGGCGGGGTCGGCATCCAGCTCTTCGCCGACGATCTGCGCCATGGCGGTGTGGGTGCCTTGTCCGCCTTCCATGAACGGGCTGAGCAGGCGCACCGTGCCGTCCGGGCGAATCTCCAGGAACGCCGGCACTTGGGTGCCGCGTTCAGCGGTGGTCGCGGCTTGCACCCGGCCCGAGCCCAGGGGCAGGCCAAAACCAATCACCAGCGCGCCCACCGCCGTACTCGCCAGAAAGCGGCGACGCGACAGGTTGACCGGTGCATCAAGCAGTTCGTCGAGAATACTCATCAAGCGCCCTCCTGCTTGGCCAGGGCGTCGACCGCCGCGTGGATGGCGTTATAGGTGCCGCAGCGGCACAGGTTGATCATCGCCGCGTCGATCTGCGCCTTGCTCGGCGCGGGGGTGTGCTTGAGCAGCGCAGTGGCCGCCATCACCTGCCCGGACTGGCAATACCCGCATTGCGCCACCTGATGCTCGACCCAGGTCGCGACCACACGCTTGCCCACTTCATCGGTTTCAATCGCCTCGATGGTGGTGATCTCACGCCCGACCAAGGCGGCCACCGGCGTGACGCAGGAGCGCACCACATTGCCATCCACCAGCACCGAACAGGCGCCGCACTGGGCCAGGCCGCAGCCGTACTTGGTGCCGGTCAGGCCCAGGTCATCGCGGATCACCCACAACAAGGGCGTGTCCGCGTCGGCATCGACCTGATAGGCCTTTTGGTTGATTCGTAATTCCATGGCTCACCTGCTGATCAACGGTAGGTGCGGCCTTTTTAGTGATGAACGCAGTGGCCGCTTATTGTCGAACTCTAGACCAGAGTGCAAGGGCGCAGATACCCGGTGGTCGACAAATCGGAGGATCGGGCAAGGATTCAACAGGATCGGGTGACTGTGTAAGCGAGCGTCGCGCCTTGCAGCCATACAGACGCCGCAGATCAAATGTGGGAGGGGCGGTGCGACGATTCGACTTACCTCCGATTGCGATGTGTCAGCCTATGAATGGATGGATCAATGCACCGCTATCGCAGCGGTAAAGCAAACTACAAATAAGTTGGGGCTGTAAAGGATAGGCTTCAGTTAATTTATAGGGTTACTTGTTGTCATTATGGTCGGTATAACTGAAGAGACGCTATTTTAAAAGTAGGAAATTCCTTTCAGATAATGAGAGGCTGACGACTGGAGCCTACAGTATTGTATGTAAGTCTTTGCTTGAGTTAATTAACTGTTGCAGGTGAGTTTCTGCTTTGTGCTGGATGAGAGGGCTCTAGAGTGAGTGTCTTGAAGTCAGTGGTGGTGTTTTCGATTTTGGGGTTGACAAAATTATTGATTGGGAAATAATTTCTTCGTTTGGTTTTTGAATAAATGGTTCAAACCCTCATGTTTTATCAAAGCAAGGATAAAGGCTATGAGTATTCAAAATTCAGCGGTAATCAGATCAGGTGAAAGGGTTACTCGGAGTGAGATATATAAGGTGTGTGAGGCTGGCTACAATGAGGTGGCTAACGCAATACTTCGACATGCTGCATTCAAGGAGCTTGGAAGGTTCGGAGAGGTTATTTCTGCTCGTCCTTTAACTCATCAAGACATGGCTCTGTTTTTTGGAACGATCTGGGCTTTTTTTAAAGATGTTCCTGCTGGAATCGTTGCGTTGGCTGCACGTGTCACGGATGAATGGATAAGGGAGGATATGTGGAATGGCACCGCTAAAGCAGCGCATATCCTGTACGCCTCTGTCGATGAGTATGGTTTACACCAGCATAGTAAGCATATGCTTCCCACTCATCACCAAATGTTTAAACAACTGACCACTCATTTGGGGCTTTCTGACGCCGAGCTATTTAATTCTCACAACGTACTCCCGGAAGGCACTGCCATGGGGAACAATACCCATCGGATGTACCGTTCTGAGTTTTTGGGTGAGGCATTGGGTTTTCATTTGGCTTCAGAGATGACCTCGTCGAGAGAGTTTCAGTACTTTCTTAAAGGTTTTCAACTATATGCCAGTGAATACGGGTTGGTTGATGAGGATGATCCCGTGTTGGCTTTTTTTGCTATCCATTGTGAAGTTGAGCCCATGCATGTAGCTACCGGGCGGGAGATCATGATTTCGTATTTGGAGAAAAATCCAAGTATTGCACCACAAGCAATGCGCGGTGCGATGGCGTTTATGGATGGTTTTGAGCAGATGTTTGCAGCACTTAATCGCCACCTTGGGGATCCTCGGGTAATTTAGATTCGTGGGGCATTGATATGTATAAAGATTATGAATGTACAATCTGTCACTACGTTTACTCGGAGGCCTCGGGTGAACCTATAGTCGGTATTGAAGCAGGTGTGCCATGGGATGAGCTGGGCGACGAATTTCAGTGCCCGCATTGTCAGGCAAAGAAAAAGATGTTTAGGGAAGTCGTGGATTAGATGCACGATTTTCTGAGTGCAATGGTGTTTTCCACACTGCTTTCAATAAGCTTCGGCCCGGTGGCCTTGATTATTCTGGGGCAATCCATCACCTATGGCTGTCGCAGTGCATTGCCTGGGGCGCTTGGTGCGGCAGTTGCCGACGCAGTGTTTGCAGCTGTCGCTTTTATTGGGCTGAGGTCAATTGAAACCGTTTGGGTTGCACACAATCAGTTATTAACGTGGGCAGCGATTGCCTACCTGCTTTGTCTTGGTGCTATCACCTTCAAGAAAACCACCAGCGCGGTGTCCACGCAGCGAGCGGCGGGGTTTCTCCCGGTTTTTTTATTGACGTTGACCAGTCCACTTACCATCGCGGCGATTTCCTCCTATGCCGTTGCCAGTGGTGCCCAGCTAGATGGAAGCGGGATTTACCTGAATTTGCTGGGGGTACTAGTGGGATCGTTACTAGGGCAAATGCTCTATGTGATGGTGGGGGCGATGATCAACAAGACACTGGCCAAGCGCCTGGACTTTGGCTGGCTTAACCGGGCCAGCGGACTATGTCTGATCGGCTTTGCCGCTTGGCAGATGGTTCGTGTTCTAGTGCTATGACCCTCGCCTACGCAGCCATTTGTAGTGAGCGGGCTTGTCGAATCGTCGCACCGCTCACTACATGGCCGCTCCCATCTGTTTTAGTTGTGTTTCAGGCATTCGATAGAGCGGTCCACCGTGGTCTTGGCGATTTCCAGCAAATGCCACACCGCCAGGATCTTCGCCCGTTCGGGGCTTGCCAATTGCTCACCACAATCGAGTGCGGTGGCCGACGCGCTGTCGAGCAAGCTGGCGGTGTAGAGCAGGGCGTCTTCGAAGCTGAGGTCTTCGTTGACCGAGTGGAAACCTTGGGTGGGCAGGTAATGGTCGATGGCGCGGTTGAAGGCGGCGCGGTCTTTTGCGGGGTCGATGGGTGGATCGGGTAGGACTTTGTTCATTTGTGCAGCTCCTGGATGATCATGGAGTCGGCACGCTTCGCGACTAAACGAAGGGTGGCGGCTGTACGCAGGTTAGTCGACCGGTCAGGAGCATCCGGCGCGCCCGAGGGCGCCCTGCGCACAGCCACCATAAGCTTCATGGGGCCCTACGCTTGCTCGAAATCCGGGCGACTAAACCCGATCACTGAATAGGCAGTGACGGACCGCAGACTAGCCACCGATTCCAGCAGGCACAAGGCGGCAGGGATTGTCTAGGAAACGTCCTGCAATTAAAAGCGATGCGCCTTGCTGGCCCTTTACAAACCATGACAAAACGCCACCCTACGGACTCAAGCCTTACACAATATCGTCGATCAAAATATGCGGCTGCCCGCGACTGCACCGCTCGATCCGCGCCTCGACCTTGTACACCTCGCGCAGCATTGCCTCATTGATCACCTCATGGCTCGGCCCGCTGCCCTTGGCGGTGCCGTCGGCGATCACCAGCACCTGGTCGGCAAAACGCAGCGCCTGGTTCAAGTCGTGCAGGGCGATGAACACAATCACCTCCCGTTTGCGCGCCAGGGCCTGCATGAAGTTCAGCACCTGCACCTGGCGGTGCATGTCGAGGGCGCTGGTGGGTTCGTCCATCAGCAACACTTCGGGTTCGCGCACCAAGGTCTGGGCGATGGACACCAGTTGTTGCTGGCCTCCGCTGAGTTCACCGAGGTTGCGAAAGGACAGCTCGGTGATGCCCAGGGCGGTGAGGATTTCATCGACCAACTTCAGCTCGTCATCATGCACCGTCCAGCCGGGTGCTAGCTGCTTGCGTGCCAGCAAGACGGATTCATACACCGTCAAGCGGGCGCTGGCGTTCAGGCCCTGGGGCATGTAGCTGATGCCTTGGAGGCCTTTTGGCGAGTCCTGCAGGATCACCTGTCCAGGCCCGTCGATCAGCCCGGCCATGCGCTTGAACAAGGTGGACTTGCCGGCCGCATTGGGCCCGACCACCGCCACCACTTGGCCGCCGACAAAACGGGCGGTGGTCACGCCGCGGATGATGCTGCGTTGCCCATAAGTGGCGCCGAGGTCCTGCAACTGAATGCTTACCATGGGGTTTTCTTCCCGCTCAGGATCAGGGAGATAAAAAACGGTACGCCGATCAGTGAGGTGACCACGCCAATCGGGAAAATCGCACCGGGGATCAGGGTTTTGCTGACCACCGAACTGGCCGACAGAATCAACGCGCCGGTGAGCAGCGAGGCGGGCAGGAAGAAGCGTTGGTCTTCGCCAATCAGCATGCGGGCGATGTGCGGACCGACCAAGCCGATAAAGCCGATGGTGCCGACAAACGCCACCGGGAACGAGGCGAGCAGGCTGACCATGATCAGCGTCTGGAAGCGCAGGCTGCGCACGTTGATGCCGAAACTGGCGGCCTTGTCGTCGCCCAGGCGCAGGGCGGTCAGGGCCCAGGCGCGTTTGGCGAAGATCGGCAGGGTGATCAGGATCACCAGGCAGATCACCCCCAGTTTGGGCCAGGTGGCCTTGGTCAGGCTGCCCATGGTCCAGAACACCACGGCTGCCACGGCTTGCTCGGTGGCGAAAAACTGCACCAGCGCCAACAGCGCATTGAAGGTAAAAACCAGGGCAATGCCGAGCAGCACGATGGTTTCGGCGGTGACGCCACGGCGCAGGCTCAGGAAGTGGATCAGCAGTGCGCACAGCATCGCCATGATGAACGCGTTGACCGGCACCATGTACTGCGCCGCCCACGGAAACAGCGCCACGCCGAAGGCCAGTCCCATGGCCGCGCCAAAGCTGGCGGCAGCGGAAAGCCCGAGGGTGAACGGGCTGGCCAACGGGTTGTTGAGGATCGTCTGCATCTGTGCCCCGGCCAGGGATAACGCCGCGCCGACCGCCACCGCCATCAGCGCGACCGGCAGGCGGATATCCCACATCACCACGCGTACCTGGGGCGCTGCGCTGTCTGGCGACATCAGCGCGCCGAGCACTTCACTGAGGCTGTAGCGCGCCGGGCCGAGGGCCAGATCCAGCAACACACTGCACAGCAACAGCAGGGTCAGGATGACCAGGATCAGGCGTTTGCGCAGCACCAATTGACGGTAGGCAGTCATGGCTTGAGGCTCACGAAGTAGCCAGACGCGTAGGGCACCGGCAGGAATCGTTCATGCAACTCGCGAAATGCGGCTTCCGGGTCGAGGGCGGCAAACAGCGTCGGATGAAACCATTTGGCCAATTGCTGGATCGCCACGAACTGATACGGGCTGTTGTAGAACTGATGCCAGATTGCGTGGAAGGCCTGGGTCTGCTGGGCCTTGATCCCGGCGTAGGCAGGACGTTGGGTGTACCACGCCAGCTTGTGCCGGGCTTGGGCCATGTCTGCGCCGGGGCCGACGCCGACCCAATGGCCACCCGGCGCGAAAGCTTCCCAGTTGGCGCTGGTGACGACCACCTGGTCCGGGTTGGTCACGATCACTTGCTCGGGATTCAGTTGGCCAAAGGTGCTGGGGATGATGCCTTTGGCGACGTTGTTGCCGCCGGCCATCTCGACAAAGAGTCCGAAGTTTTCATCGCCGAAACTCAGGCAACAATCGTCGGTGTAGCCGCCGATGCGCTCGATGAACACGGCGGGGCGCTTGGGTTGCTGCGCGGCAATCACCTCGGTCACGCGGCGGATCTGCTGGTTGCGGAACGCGATAAACGCCTCGGCCCGGTCTTCCTTGCCGAACAACTGGCCGAACAGGCGCATGGTCGGTTCGGTGTTAGTCATGGGCTGGTTGCGAAAGTCCACGTACACCACCGGAATACCCAGGGCGTCGAGCTTCTCGATGTAGCGCGCGTCCTCGGTGGCGTGTTGCGCCTCGATATTGAGGATGATCACGTCGGGCCGCTGGGAAATCGCTTGTTCGATGTCGAAGGTGCCGTCTTCAAAACCGCCGAAGGTGGGGATGTTGGCGATCTCGGGAAATTTGCGCAGGTAGGCGTTGTAGGTGTCCGGGTCGGACTGGATCAGGTCCTTGCGCCAGCCGACGATGCGCTCGATGGGGTTTTGCGTATCCAGCGCCGCCACCAGGTACAGCTGGCGGCCTTCACCCAGAATCACCCGCTGCACCGGCAGGTTGACCTTGACCTGGCGCCCGAGCAGATCGGTAACGGTGGTAGGCGCCGCCAGCGCAGGCATGCCCAGCAACCCGGTGAACAACAGTGCCGCCAAAACGTGGCCGCATCGAACAATCGAACGCATTATGTGAGCCCTTGCAGGTATCAGAAGTCGACCGTGGCCGACAGGAGGAGGGTGCGTGGCGAACCCTGGGAAAACGCGCCGTAGGAGGCCACGCCGGACCAGTATTCGCGGTCGAACAGGTTCTGCACGGTGGCGCGGAAGGTGGTCGGACGCTCGGCGATGCGCGTGCTGTAGCGCGCGCCGACATCGAAGCGAGTCCAGGCGTCCAGCTGTTGGGTGTTGGCCTGGTTGACGTACTGGCTGGCGGTATAGATCGCGCCGCTGGTCAACGTCAGCCCTTCGACCCACGGGGTGTCCCATTCGGCCCAGAGGTTGGCTTGCACTTCGGGCACGCCAACCGGGGTGTTGCCCTGATTGGCGGCGATGCTGGTTTTGGTGAGCTGTGCATCCAGCAGGGTCACGCCGCCGAGCAGGCGCGTGCCTGGGGCGACTTCGCCAAACAGGCTCAGCTCCAGGCCGCGATTGCGTTGTTCGCCTTGTACCGAGAAGCGCCCCTGGGCCAGTTCGCCGGTGGGTTTCTGGATCTGGAACAGCGCCAGCGTCGACATGAAGGTGCCGTAATCGAGCTTCACCCCGACTTCATGCTGCCTGGAAACATAGGGCGCAAAGATCTCCCCGGCGTTGGCCGCATTGGACGGCGCCACGTCGCCTTTGCTCAGGCCTTCGAGGTAGTTGTAATAAAACGACACATGCTCCCAGGGCTTGACCACCGCGCCGAACAGCGGCGTGGTCTTGCTCGCGTCGTAGGCCGTGGTCACCGCGCCAGCGGCGTTGTAGTTATGGGACTGGATGTTCTGTTTGCGCAAGCCTACGGTGACCTGCACGCGTTGGTCGAGTATCGACAAGGTGTCGGCAATGGCCACGCCGGATAACTCGGTGGCGGAGACTTTCGGCGCGTCCGGCTTGGCGATGGAGGGTTTGGGGCGCTCGACCGGGTGGTAGATATTCGATAGCACCGGCGCGCCGGAGATAATCCCCCGCGACAGCTCATCGCGATAGCGGGTGACTTGCAGGGTACTGCTGTGGTTGATCGGCCCCGTGTCGAAGCGCAGGCGCGCACCGGCATCCACCGTGTAGCGCTGCACTTCGAAGCGGTAGTAACCGGGGATCGACGAGGTGTCGCCGGCCGTGTTGACAATGCTTGGGGTCTGGTCGGACAGGCGCGCCACTGCCGATTTGCCGCCACCGGCATGGGCGAACACCGTCAGGTTGTCAGTGAGGTCGTACTCGCCGCTGAGCAGGGCGGATTTGTCCCGGGTGCGCGACCAGCCCCAGTCCTGGCTGACGTTGGTACGGCCATTGGCGGCGTCGGGAATCTTTACGCCGGAGGCGATCAGGAAGGGGCGGGAGGCGGCGTCGAAGGTTTCTTCCTGGGAAATCAGATCCAGGCTGGTCCGCAGGTGCTCGCCTTGATAATCCAGGGACAGCGCACCGATGCCGACTTCACGGGATTGCTTGTCGATCACCGTGTCGCCTTGTTGCACGCCGCCGTTGAGCCGCATACCGAAGCTGCGTTCTTCGCCAAAACGCCGGCTGATATCGATCCGGTTACCGACGTGGGCATCCTGGGCATAGCTGGCGGTGTAGCGGGTCAGGTCTTCCTCCAGCGAGCGCTTGGGCACCACGTTGATCACTCCGCCCACCGCGCTGTTGGGCGACATGCCGTAGAGCAGCGCGCCGGGGCCTTTCACCACTTCGATACGTTCGGCGTATTCGGTGAACACCCGGTAGTTGGAGGCCACGCCGTACACGCCGTCGAACGCCAATTCGCCGAGGTTGCCTTCGCCCACCGGAAACCCACGGATGAAAAACGAGTCGACAATGCCGCCGGTCTGCCCGGTGGAGCGCACCGAGTAATCGCGCTCCAGCAGATCGCCCACGGTGGTGGCTTGCTGGTCCTTGATCAACGAGGCGGTGTAGGTGCTGACACTGAACGGTGCGTCCATCACATCCGCATTACCGAGCATGCCGAGTCGCCCACCGACGGCCACCTGGCCGCCTGAATACACCGGTGGCAGGCTGTCGGCGCGTTGCTCGACGCCACTGACCGTGGTGTCCGAGAGGGTGACTTGGCGCTGCACCAGCGTGTAGGTGCCGTCGCTGCGCAGCACCATGTCCAGGCCGCTGCCGGCCAACAGGCGGGTGACGGCTTCCTGGGTTGAGTAAGTACCGGACAGCCCTGGGCTGGTCAGGCCTTCGGTGAGGGCCGGGACAAACGACAAGGCGATGCCCGCGTCCACGGCAAAGCTGGACAGCGTGGCGCCGAGCGGGCCTGGCGCGATCTGGTAGGCACGGACCGCGACCGCATCCAACTGCGCGGCCATGGCGGCGCTGGCCAGGGCCAGGCTGAGCAGCGCGCTGCGAATCACAAGCATCAAAGGGAGCCCTGTGGACGAGAGGAAAAGGGGTGTTCCTGTGTGTGCCAGTCGAGATCGGAAAAAGTATCACCCGAGCGGTGTTTTATTTTTCGCGCCCGCTCAGGCGGGCGACAGGGTGACCCAATAGCCGTTCAAGTGGCCGCTGACGAGCACCGGGTAGGTCTGCACCAGCATGTTCAAGGTGCGCTGGGTATCGCTGATGGGGAAGGCGCCGGAAATGCGCAGGTCGGCAATCGCCGGGTCATAGCGCACGAAGCCTCGGCGATAGCGGGTCAGCTCGGCGACGAAATCCGCCAGGCGCATCTTGTCGGCCATCAGCATGCCTTGGGCCCAGGCGCCGACATTGCGGTCGGTGGGGGTGAGCGAGCCAAAGGTCTGCGCGGAAAAGTCTGTGCGTTGCCCGGCGTTGACCACCAACGGCGCGACCTGGCGATTGTCGGCCAGCATCACTTTGACGGCGCCTTCGAGCACGGCCAGGTGGGTGCGTGCGTTCCATTCGCGCACGGTAAAACGCGTGCCCAGGGCTTGCATGCGGCCCTGGCCGGTACTGACCAGGAACGGGCGGGATGCATCCTGGGCCGTCTGCACCAGGATTTCACCTGCGCGCAGGTGCACGAGGCGTTGCTGGCTGTCGAACAGCACGTCGATGGCGGAATCGGTATTGAGGGTGATGCGCGAGCCGTCGGCCAGGACCCATTCGCGCCGCTCGCCCACACGGGTACGGTAGTCGGCGGTCCACTGTTGGGTCTGCGCCAGTTTCCAACTGCCCCAGCCGACCGGCATCACCGCCAGCAGCAGGGCCAGCTTGCCCAGGGCTGCACGGCGTTCCGGGTGGCTTGGCCGATCCAGTGCCGACATGGCCAGGGCTGGCGGCAGGCCGCCCAACTTGCTTTGCAGCAACTGCGCGCGGGCCCAGGCGCGATCACGCTCGGGGCTGCTGACTTTCCAACGCTCCCATTCGGCGCGTTCGTGGTCGCTGAGGCCGCCCTCGCTCAAGCGCATCAGCCACTCGGCAGCTTCTTCGAGGACTTCGGGGGCTAACGGGGGTTGCTTGCGCAGGCTGAGCACTTATTCCACCAGCATCAGGCACTGCACAAAAGCCTGTTTCATGTAGCGTTTGACGGTGATCAGCGACACGCCCAGTTGCTCGGCGATGTCCTGGTATTTGAGGCCGTTGAGCTGCGACAGCAGGAAGGCACGCTTGACCAGTGGTGGCAGGGCGTCGAGCATTGCGTCGATCTCGTGCAGGGTCTCCAGCACCACGAAATGCGCTTCCGGCGAAGGCACTTCATGGGTCGGCACGCTGGCGAGCGCCTCCAGGTAAGCGCGTTCCAACGCCTTGCGCTGATACCAGTTGACCAGGATGCCCTTGGCCACACAGCTCAGGTACGCCCGCGGCTGGTCGATCACCGTGACCTGGGACGCGAGGATGCGCGTGAAGGTGTCCTGGGCCAGGTCGGCCGCATCCATGGCGTTGCCGAGTTTGCGCTTGAGCGTGGCGTACAGCCAACCGTGATGGCCGCTGTACAGGGCCTCGATCACGCGCAGGTGCTGCTGGTTATCGGCGGTAAGGATTTCGCTCATGGCGCGGATCCGTGCAATTGAGAAGTATTCCCAATGCTAAGGGACAACCCTGCGGTAACGCAACGCGAGAATCGCAACCCAGGCCACCGCGTACGCCAGGCACACGAACAGGTAGGTGTACGCCAGGCCATACACCTGGCTGAGCAACCCGCCGAGGCAGATGCCGGCAATCGAGGCGAACTGCGCGGTGCCTTGGGCGATCCCCAGCACATGGCCCTGACGGGCGCTGTCGGCGGTCTTGGAGATCAGCGCGGTCAGCACCGGCGTGGTCGCGCCCAACAGCACGCCCCAGATGAAGTAGGTGCACACAAACACCACCGGTTCGCGAGTGACCCCGGCCAGGCCGGTGAGGACGATACAGCCGAGCACCACGTAACCGATGCGCCGCAACGTGTCGGCTTGCGTACGGCCCTCGAAATGCCGCGACCAGGCCGTGGCCGACAGGATGAACCCTAGCGCCAGCAAGCCGTAGCACAGGCCGACCACCGCGTTGCTCACGTTGAAGGTGGTGTTCACATACAGCGAGAACGAGGTTTGCGGCAGCATCCGCGCGAGCAGCAGAATGCCCATCACACTCAGCAGCGGTAACAGTGCGGACCCTTGCCACACACCGTTCTTGGCAGCAGGCGCGGTTTTTTTGACCGACGCGACATCCGGCAGGGTCACCGCCGCCACCAGCGTACACACCGCGCAGAGTGCGGCGGCGCTGAGGTTGATCCAGAAGAACGTGGCATGGTCGAGGATCAAGCCGCCCACCACCGCGCCCAGCAATGAGCCGACATTGGTGGAAATCTGCAGTAGCGCAAACAAACGCGCGCGCCGCGAAGGCGCCTCGATGCTCACCCCATACGCCTGCGCCGGGGCGATATACCCGGCGCAGGCACCCTGCAGGAAGCGCAGGACCAGAATCGTCCAAAGGTCGCTGAACAGCGCCAGCCCCAATTGGGTCAGGGTCAGCCCGACCAGCGCACGGATCATCATCCACTTGTGGCCGTAGCGATCGCCGATACGGCCCCAGAACGCACTGGTCAGCAAAATGCCAAGCATCGGCCCCACGTACACCGCGATGCTGGCGAAGCTGAACAACGTGTCGGAATCGGTCAGCTCGCGCAGGTGCAAGGGCCAGAATGGGCCGCTCATTTCCATGGCACCCATCGACACAAGTTGGATCGTGAACAGCAGGTAAATCAGGACACGGGTGGTTGGCATGAATCGGTCTCGGTAAAAAAACGCGCGGGACGCTGATACTTTTTCCCGCGTCGGCTGGCATCAGGAGTAATGCTCATTTCTCACGATGAAAGGACCCTGATGCCATGCCCGTTGCCAGCCGGTTAACCCTCGCCGTCCGTACTGCCATGATGCTCGCCGCCGCCAGCACCAACACCTGGGCTGCCACCCAGGCGTCGACCGACGACAGCGCGCAAAGCCTGACCCTTGACGCGACGAACGTCAACGCCGTTTACCACGGCCCTACCGACTTGCCGGAGGTGCTCGTCGGTGGCCAGGTCGCCCGTGGCGCGCGTTTAGGCATGCTGGGCAACAAGGACGTGATGGACACGCCGTTCAGCGTCACCAGCTACACCGCCAAGACCCTGGCCGACCTGCAAACGGTGACCGTGGCCGATGCCCTGGAACGTGATCCTTCGGTGCGCTCAACCGGCCAGACTGGCGGTATCGTCGACTCCTTTTTCATCCGGGGCTTTGCCATCGGCGAGGGCAACCTGGGCGAGTTGGCCTACGACGGTGTGTACGGCGTGGCGCCCAACTACCGGGCGTTTACCGAGTACGCTGAGCGCGTTGAAGTGCTCAAGGGACCGGGCGCGTTGATGTACGGGATTTCACCGAACAGCGGCGTCGGCGGGGTGATCAACGTCGTGCCCAAACGCCCGCTGGACCAGGATCTGACGCGCTTCACCGGCAGCTACGCTTCGGACACACAAGTGGGCGGTCACCTGGATATCAGCCGGCGTTTCGGTGACGAAAACCAGTTTGGCGTGCGCTTCAACGGCAGCCTGCAGGGCGGCGATACTGCCGTGGACGACCAGAATCGCGACGTCGGCATCGGCGCCATTGCCCTGGATTATCGCGGCGAGCGCCTGCGCCTGAACCTCGACTACATCAGCCAGAAGGAAAGCTGGGAGGGTGCCTCGCGGCCCTTCACCCTTGCGCCAGGAGTGGAAGTGCCGTCCGCACCGAATGGCCGCACCAGCCTGCCGCAGAAATGGGGCTGGTCCGACACCAAGGAGCAATCGGCCTTGCTCGGCGGCGAATACGACCTCAACGACAACCTGACCGTGTTCGCCCATGCCGGTGGCGGCAAGTCGGATGTGAAGCGCATGTCTGATCAGGTGCCGCGCATCCTCAACGAGGCCGGCGATACCAGCAATATTCCGGGGTACTACAAATTCAACGTCGACCGCTCGACCGCTGACGTGGGCTTGCGCGGGCTGTTCGCCACGGGGCCAGTGACCCATACCACCACATTGATGGCGACCCGTTACCAGGATGAACTGTCACGGGGCATCACCAACGGCACGGAGATCCGCTCCAATATCTACCACCCGGTGGACACGCCCAAACAATCAATCAACACGCCGAAGGTGCTGCGCATCTCCGAATCGGAACTGTCCGGCGTGGCGCTGACCGACACCTTGGGGATTCTGGATGACCGTATCCAACTGACGTTGGGCGTGCGCCGCCAGGACATCGAGTCGCGCAACTACAGTGCAAACGGCGTGGTCAGCTCGCGCTACAAAGACAACGCCACCACGCCGTTGGTGGGGGTGGTGGTCAAGCCCTGGGAGGATGTGTCGCTCTACTACAACTATGTCGAAGGCTTGAGCAAAGGTGATATCGCCCCCGGCACCGCGGCGAATGCCGGCGAGACGTTTGCACCCTATGAATCCAAGCAACACGAAGTGGGCGTGAAGTACGAACACGGCACCTTCATGACCACTGTGGCGCTGTTCCAGATTGAAAAGCCCAGCGGCGAATTGGGTGCCAACGGCGTGTATTCAGTGCAGGCCGAACAGCGTAACCGTGGCCTCGAACTGAGCATGTTCGGCGAAGTGGCGCCCGGCACTCGCTTGATGGGCGGCGTGACCTTCCTCGATGGTGAGCTGACCCGGTCCGCGACCGCCGCCAACCGTGGCAACAAACCGGTGGGCGTGCCGGATATCCAGGCCAACCTCTGGGCCGAGTGGGACACGCCGTGGCTGGAAGGCTTCACCCTTACCGGCGGTGCGATCTATACCGACAGCCAGTACATCAACCAGGCCAACACCCAGGAACTCGATTCGTGGACGCGCATCGATGCCGGCGCGCGTTATGCGACCAAGATCGAAGGCCGGCCAACCACCTTCCGCGCGACCGTGCAGAACGTGTTTGACCGTGAGTACTGGTCGGGCGTGGCGTCGTATGGCGCGTTTTCGCCAGGCTATCCGCGCACTTTGCAGCTGTCGGCCACGGTGGACTTCTGACCGGTCAGGCAAAGTCCTCTTCGAAATACTCCTGTTCACCGCGCGTGTCGCTTTGGCGTCGCACCACCTCCATCTGCCGCAGCTCCACGCGGCGGATTTTCCCGGAGATGGTCTTGGGCAATTCGGTGACGAATTCGATACGCCGCACCCGTTTGTAGGGGGCGAGGTTTTCGCGGGCGAAGGCGAGGATGTGCCGGGCCAGTTCCTGGCTGCCCGGTGCGTCGTGGGCCAGGATCAGGAATGCCTTGGGCACCGCCAGGCGCAACGGGTCGGGGCTCGGCACTACGGCCACTTCCATGACTGCCGGGTGTTCGATCAACGCGCTTTCCAGCTCGAACGGGCTGATGCGGTAGTCGGAGGCCTTGAACACATCGTCGGCGCGACCGACGAAGGTGATGTAGCCGTCGGCGTCGATCTGCGCGGTGTCGCCGGTGCGATAGTAGCCGTCACGCATGACCTCGGCGGTTTTCTCCGGGCTGTCTTCATAGCAGAGCATCAGGCCGAGCGGACGCACGTCGAGGGGCAGGGCGACTTCGCCTTCGTTGCCGGGAATGCCGTCCGGGTCGAGCAGCGCAACCTGATAACCCGGCAACGGGCGACCCATGGAACCAGGCTTGAGCAACTGGCCGGGCGTGTTGCCGACCAGCGCGGTGGTTTCCGATTGGCCGAAGCCATCACGCAACGGCAGGCCCCAGGCGTGCTGGATCTGTTCGATGATTTCCGGGTTCAGCGGCTCGCCGGCGCCGACCAGTTCGCGCAGGCTCAGGCGTGATTTGTAGCTGGCGAGGTCCTCCTGGATCAGCATGCGCCATACCGTGGGCGGCGCGCACAGGCTGGTCACGCCGTAGCGTTCCAAGGCACTGAGCAGGGCCGGCGCGCTGAACCGCGCGACGTTATGAATAAAAATGCACGCGCCGGCATTCCATGGGGCGAACAGGCAACTCCAGGCATGTTTGGCCCAGCCCGGTGACGAGATATTCAGGTGCAGGTCGCCCGGTTGCAGGCCGATCCAGTACATGGTCGACAGGTGCCCGACGGGGTAGCTCTGGTGGCTGTGCAGCACCATCTTCGGCTTGGATGTGGTGCCGGAGGTGAAGTACAGCAACATCGGGTCGGTGGCCAGGGTGCGGCCTTCGGCCTCGAACTGCTCGGGGTGTTCAAACGCTGCGTTGTGCGCGACCCAGCCGGCAGGCGCAGACCCCACGCAGACGCGGCTGCAACCGTCCGCCAGCCCGACGAATTTGTGCACGTGCGCTTCACCCACCACCAGGTGACGTACCTGCCCGCGCTCAATGCGATCACGCAGGTCATCGGGGTTCAGCAACGCTGTGGCGGGGATGACTACCGCGCCAAGCTTGAATGCAGCGAGCATGGTGTCCCACAGCGCCACATCATTGCCGAGCATCAACAACACACGATCACCCCGGCGCACGCCGAGGGCGCGCAGGTGGTTGGCCACCTGGTTGGAGCGCGTCGCCAGTTGCTGGAAGCTGTAGCGTTGCTCGCTGCCGTCTTCCTCGACGATCCACAGCGCATCCGCCGCATTGCCCTCGGCCATCGCGTCGAAATAGTCCAGGGCCCAGTTGAATTCGCCCAGTTGCGGCCAGCGGAAATTCCGTACGGCGGTGGCGTAGTCGGTGCGGTGAGCGAGCAGAAAATCCCGAGCGGCCAGGAAGGGCTGGGTCATGGTGGCTGTCCTTAATTATTGTTGTGGGACGTTCCCTCGGCTGAACCGAGAGGTTGGATCGAGAGGCTGGACCGAGTATAGGCACGCAGAAATCAGAGCAGAACGCTCAAAAACACCAGTGCGTTGTGCAAAAAAGTCATGGGTATTGCACCGTCATGCAGCGTGATTGACGATCAAGACGTAAAAGTCCAATATGGAATTATAAGTACAAAAAATAGCTTCATCTCTTTCTTCAGGCTTGCCAAACCAACAACAACTTGCGAGAACACCCCCATGAAGAAGCGCTCCCTCATCACCGCCCTGACCTTGGGCCTGCTTGCCTCCAGCCATGTGATGGCTGCCGAGAAAACCCTGCGCATTGGCATCGAGGCTGCTTACCCACCATTTGCGTCCAAGACGCAGGAAGGCAAGATCGTCGGCTTCGACTACGACATCGGCAATGCGCTGTGCGCGCAGATGAAGGTCAAGTGTGTGTGGGTAGAAGGTGAGTTCGACGGTCTGATTCCTTCCCTCAAGGTGAAGAAAATCGACATGGCCCTGTCGTCCATGACCATCAACGAAGACCGCAAGAAGTCAGTGGATTTCACCCACAAGTACTATTTCACTTCATCGCGTTTGGTGATGAAGGAAGGCGCCGTGGTAGATGACCAATACGCCAGCCTCAAGGGCAAGACCATCGGCGTACAGCGCGCCACCACCACCGACCGGTATGCCACCGAGGTGTTCGAACCCAAGGGCATCAACGTCAAGCGCTACAGCAATAACGAAGAGATCTACATGGACCTGGCGGCCGGTCGCCTGGATGCGATCTTTGCCGACACCATTCCCCTGAACGACTTCCTGCAGATGCCACGCGGCAAGGGCTACGCGTTTGTCGGCCCGGAACTCAAGGACCCGAAATACGTGGGCGAGGGTGCAGGGATTGCGGTGCGCAAGGGCAACACCGAATTGGTGGGCGAGTTGAATGCGGCCATCGATGGCATTCGCGCCAGTGGTGAGTATCAGAAGATTTCGCAGCAGTACTTCAAGTCCGACATCTACGGCGACTAGCGCTGTCGCACAACATATTCGAACCCTTGTGGCAAGCCCGCTCGCCACAAGTGCATTTGCTAGTCAGCCCGCTCACGTTATCCCTTCAATTCTTTCAAATGTTTGTAGACCGTCGCCCGCCCCATGCCCAGCACATTGGCCACATAGTTCGACGCGCTCTTGCCCTTGAACGCCCCTTCGGCGTGCAGCGCCAGCACCAGCTCGCGCTTGTGGTCACGGGTCAGCAGGTTCAGGCTCAACTGGCGCTCGCGCATCCACGCATGCAGAAACGTGTTGATGCGCTCCTGCCAGTCATCGCGAAACAACGAGTCCGGTTGCGGGATCAGCTTGCTTGGCGACAGAAACAGGTCCAGCGCCGCCTTGGCGTTTTCAAACAGTGAGATATTCAGGTTGATGCACAGCACCGCCAGGCGACGACCTTTGTGGTCGTGCAGCACGGTGCTCAGGCTGCGGATTTTCTGGCCGTCCCAGTTGAGCTTTTCGTACGGGCCGATGTTCACTTCGCTGACGTCAGCGTCGAGCATGTCCTCCAGCGCCGAGTCATCGCCGATGCTGCGCTTGGACAGGTTGTTGGCGATGTAATCGACTTTTTGCGAGCGCAGGTCGTGCAGCACCGCTTCGGCGTGGGGGAAGAACAGCGTGGCGATGGCGTCGGCCATCGCGCGGAAGTTCTGCATGACCTTGTCTTGTTCAGCGGTGTTCATCAATGGGGCTCCAGGCGGGCAGGGGAGAGCATACCAGCGTCGAGGCCGAACCGCGTCAGTGCCTCCGGCAGCGGCGCGCCGCGTACCAAGGCCGCACTGGCCTGGCCCATGGCCGGTGAGGTCTGGATGCCATAGCCGCCTTGTGCTGCCACCCAGAAAAACCCCGCTACCTGCGGGTCAAACCCCGAGAGCAAATCACCGTCGTGCACAAAACTGCGCAGGCCGGCCCAGGTGCGGGTCGGGCGGCGGATGGTCAGGGTGGTGGCTTCTTCGATCTGGTAGATGCCCATGGCGATGTCCAGTTCTTCGGGCTGGATATCCTGGGGTTCGACCGGGTCGGCGTTGGCCGGTGAGCCGAGGAACATGCCGGCGTCGGGTTTCATGTAGAAGGATTCGTCCAGCGCCACCAGCATTGGCCAGTGGTGGCTGTCGACGCCTTCGGGGCCGGCGAAGATGAACGCCGAGCGCCGCTTGGGCTGCAAGCCGATGGACGCGGCGCCGGCGAGCCCGCCGATGTGGTCGGCCCAGGCGCCGGCGGCGTTGATGATGACGGGCGCGGTGCAGGTTGAATCCTGGGTTTGCACGTGCCAGATGCCGTCAGCATCGCGGCTCAAGCCGAGCACATGACTGTCGGTGCGAACCTCACCGCCGTTGCGGCGGATGCCACGCAGGTAGCCTTGGTGCAGGGCGTCGGTGTCGATGTCGCTGGCGGTGGGGTCATACAGCGCACCGTGGACTTTTTCGCGGCGCAAGATCGGCAACTTCCCACAGGCTTCGTCGGCGCTGAGCAATTGCACCTGCGCCACAGTGGCCTTGGCGCTCAGGTACTGGGCGTTCAACTCGGCCGCATCGCCGATGAAATCCACCGTCAACTCGCCGCGTGGCGTCAGCAGTGGGTGTTCGCAGAAACCGCTGGGCGGGTGGTCGAAAAACTCACGACTGGCCAGGGTCAGCGCACGCACCTGCGGGGTGCCATACGCGGCGGTATACAGCGCCGCTGAACGCCCGGTGGAGTGGTAGGCCGGGTGGCTTTCGCGTTCCAGCACAATCACCTTGCCGTGCTGCGACAGCCAGAACCCCGTGGAAGCTCCGGCAATCCCGCCGCCGATAATGATGAAGTCTGCGTGGCTCATAGTTGTCTCCAGAGGGCATTGGCCAGTGCGATGTCTTCCAGGCCCAGGCCGATGGCACGGAAAAATACGTGGCGGTCGTAGGACGGGCGCTGGACGTGGTCGCTGAGCAGTTCGGGCAGGTCGCCGACCACAGCGCGCGGGTCCCAACCGTGTTGTTCAGCGGCGATCAGCATTTCACCGGCCGAGCCTGGGGTGGTCTGGCGATAATCGCAGAAAACCTGCATGCCGTTGAGGGACTGCGGCGATACTTCATGGGCGCGCGGGGCGTTGGTGCTGATCGAGGTGATCAGCGCCGGTTTGCTCAGGCGCGACGGGTCGAGCACTGGCCCGGCCGACGACGTGCACAGCAGGATCACGTCGGCATCTTCTACCGCGTCATCGCAGCTCTTGGCGATGACCACTCGTGGGTCCAGGCTTTTGAGCTGCTCGATGGTCTCGGCGGGCGCGTTGGTCAGGCTTGGCGAATACACGCTGATGTTCTGCCAACCCCTGAAATCCTTCACATAGTGCAAATGCGCTTGCGCCACCTTGCCACTGCCAATAATCGCCAAACGCCGCGCGGCTAAAGGCGCCAACGCATCCACCGCCAGTGCAGTGGTAGCGGCCGTACGTGCCGTGGTCAACTCGGCGGCATCGCACAGCAGCAGTGGCTGGCCGGTCTGCATCGACATCAACAAGGTCCATGCGGTCACCAGGGGTCCTTGCTCACGCACGATATACGGCGAGGTCTTGACCCCGTACACCCCGTCCTCGGCCAGCACGCCCAGGTAATTGATGAAGTCGCCGGCCGCTTGCGGAAACTCCACCAGTTGCTGCGCGGGCTGTACTGCTTGCCCGGCCGCCAGGTCATGGAACAGCTTGCACAGGATCTGCGGCACATCGACTTTGGCGAGCAGTTCGCGGGCCTGGGCCTGGTGGATCACGTGAGGTGTGCTGGGCATGAGTGTCTCCACAGGTAAACTAATTTGTCCATTATGGACTTTTAGTTCTGCTGAGCAAGAGGTAAACCTCACCTCGTAAATCGAAATCCACTCGACAGTTTGTCCTTCAGGTAGCCGACCAACACACTCACCGCCTTCGGCACATGCGGCGAATACGGTCGGATCAGGTAGATCTCATCGGCAAACGCGCCTTTGAGCGTCCAGCCCTTGAGCACCTGCACCAGCGTGCCATTGGATAGCGCGGCGTGGGCGCTGAAGTCCGGTAGCAGAGCGATGCCCAGATGATTGAGCGCCGAATCGCGCAGGGCTTCGCTGTTGTTGGTGGCGAAGCTGCCGGCGATGGGCACGGTGAGGCGTTCGACGTTTTTAGTGCCGCGCTCGAACGTCCAGGCGGGCTGGTCGGTGCCGCGTGGGTAGAACAGGCAGTTATGTGTAGAAAGATCGCCGGGTTCGCGCGGTTCGCCGTGGCGTTGCAGGTAATCCTGGGTGGCGACCAGTACCGAGCCGGTGTCACACAGCTTCCAGGCCACATGGGTTTCCGGCACCTGGAAACCGTGGCGCACGGCCAGGTCGTAGCCTTCGGCGGCCAGTGAACTCAGGGCATCTGATACGTCCAGTTGGATACGTACCTGGGGGTACTGCTGCAAAAAATCCGACAGATGCGGCACCAGTTGCTGACGGGCAAACGCCACAGGTGCCGTCAGCCGCACCAATCCACGAATCTCTCCGACCGAGTCGCGCACCGACGAAAAACTGCGTGCTATCTGCTCATAAGCGCTGCGCACTTCGCGAGTCAACGACAGCCCCGCATCGGTCAGCCGCACACTGCGCGTGGTGCGCGTCACCAGGCGCGTGCCGGTGGCCTTTTCCAGGTCGGAAATACGCTGGCTTACGGCGGACTTGCTCACGCCCAGGCGTGCGGCGGCGGCGGTGTAGGTGCCTTGTTCTTCCAGCACTGACAGCCAGTGGATGTGAGTCCAAAGCCCTTCGATTTCAGCCTTTTCCATGAGTAGATTGTTCGCGTATGTGGACAATAAGTTCTGGATTCTGCTCTGGTTTGGAACAAAGCGAAAGTCTATCGTGATCCCCAACGCTACCCACCTGGGATCTACTGCCATGACAACCACAATCGAGCATTACATCAACGACCAACGCGTGTCCCGCGATGATCGCTATCAGGACGTCTTCAACCCCGCCACCGGCGAAAAGACCGGCCGCGTCGCCCTGGCCAGCCGCCAGACCGTGTCCGAAGCCGTTGCCGCCGCCCAAGCCGCGTTTGCCGGTTGGGCGGATACCCCGCCGATCCGCCGCGCCCGCGTGCTGTTCGAATACCTGCACCTGCTGCGCGAACGCAAGGACGACCTGGCGCGCATTATCGTCGCTGAGCACGGCAAGGTCTTCACCGACGCCCAGGGCGAAGTCGACCGGGGCATCGACATTCTCGAATTCGCCTGTGGCATTCCCAATCTGCTCAAGGGTGAGCATTCCGACCAGGTTTCCCGTGGCATGGACAACTGGACGATGCGCCAGCCCCTCGGCGTTGTGGCCGGTGTCACGCCGTTCAACTTTCCGGTGATGGTGCCGATGTGGATGTACCCGATCGCCATCGCGGCGGGCAACACCTTCATCCTCAAGCCAAGCCCGACCGACCCAAGCGCCTCGCTGTTCATGGCCGAACTACTGCGTGAAGCCGGCCTGCCCAAAGGCGTGTTCAACGTGGTTCAGGGCGACAAGGAGTCGGTGGATGCGCTGATCGAACACCCGGACGTCAAGGCCGTGAGCTTCGTTGGCTCGACGCCAATCGCCCAGTACATCTACGAAACCGGCGCCCGCAACGGTAAACGTGTGCAAGGCCTTGGCGGCGCGAAAAACCACATGGTGGTGATGCCCGACGCCGATATCGAAAAAACCGTCGACGCCCTGATGGGCGCCGCCTACGGCAGTGCTGGCGAGCGCTGCATGGCGATTTCCGTCGCCGTGCTGGTAGGCGATGTGGGCGATAAAGTCATCGCCGCCCTGACCGAACGCGCCAAGCAACTGCGCATCACCGACGGCCGTGATTTGAAAGCCGAGATGGGCCCGATTGTGTCTCGCGCGGCGCTTGAGCGTATCAGCGGCTACATCGAGCAAGGCGTACAGGCCGGTGCCCAATTACTGCTGGATGGGCGTGACTACGTGCCCACCGAAGCGGGCCTGGAAAACGGCTTCTGGCTGGGCGCGACGCTGTTCGACCATGTGACCCAAGAAATGAGCATCTACCGCGAAGAAATCTTTGGTCCGGTGCTGGCCTGTGTGCGTGTGAATGACTTTGCCGAGGCGATCAAGCTGGTCAACGATCACGAGTTCGGCAACGGCGTAAGCTGCTTCACCCGCGACGGTAACATCGCCCGTGAATTTGCGCGGCGTATCGAAGTGGGCATGGTCGGCATCAACGTGCCGATCCCGGTGCCAATGGCCTGGCATGGCTTCGGTGGCTGGAAGAAGAGCCTGTTTGGCGACATGCACGCGTATGGCACCGAAGGCGTGCGCTTCTACACCAAGCAGAAGTCGATCATGCAGCGCTGGTCGGAGAGCATCGAGCAAGGCGCCGAATTTGCCATGCCCGTCTCCAAATAACTCAAGCCAGTACGCGGTCAACTGTGGGAGCGGGCTTGCCCGCGATAGCGGAGTGTTAGTCAACCTTTTTGGTTCTGATACACCGCAATCGCAGGCAAGCCAGCTCCCACATTGGCGTCTGGAACGGGCGCAAGTCTTGACTTCGCTTGCTCTACTTAGAGGAACTTGGCACGCTCACCCAGCGAGCGAACACAGTCAAGGCAATCACTAGGGAAATGCGACGTTGAGCTGAGTAAGATTCGGAGCACTGCTGGCCTTGCCGGGGGCGCTGCTGTCAATCCTGAGCCTATAAATGACTTTCCAGGCAGGGAATGGATCCCTGCCCCCGTCCATTGGAGAACGCTTTGAAAAAAATCATGGGTGTCGCCTTGTTGGCCACGTTGCTGGCGGGCTGTGCGCCGTCTCACTCGGCATGGACGGGCGTCAGGAACGCGTTTGTCGGCACACGCTTCGATGCCCACCTCTATGACGATTGCAGCCGTGGCTGTAGCGATTCCTATTGGTCCCCGGTCAACAAGAAAAAGGTCTATGACCAGGTAGTGAAGGAGGGCGACAGCCAGCGCTACTTCGTGACCTGGATCCGCGACTGTCGATACTCCGTGCTCGTTTCGGGTGAAGGCATTATCCAGTCGTGGCGCTATGAGAATGAAGACCGTAGCAGCTGTTACATTTTTTAGTCGGCTGTCAAGCATCAGCGGCCGCTAACCGATCGGTTGAACGACCCGCCTGGCAATCAGAATACCTATCACCGGCGCCAGCGCAAACACCCCGAACAACCACACCGCAGCGCTTGCTGTGCCTTCAATGCCGCCGGGTTCAGTCAGGCCCGCGATGTTCGCTACCATGCCCGCCAGTGCTGCGCCAAACGCGGTGGCGAACAGTTGCACCGTGGTAATCGACGCAGAGGCCAGGTCCTGTTCGCCGTCGGGTGCGACCTGGAATACCCGGGTCAACAAATGCGGCCAGGCCAGGCCCACCCCCAGGCCGATCAGGGTAAGGGCCAGGCAAATCGGCGTAAGCGTCTGCGCACCGCCATTGCTTTCGCGAGGCATTAAAAGAGCCAGCGCCAGCATGCCGACAACACCCAGGATCGGCCCGGCCAGGATCGCGCGACGAACATTCGCGCCTGTCATTCCCGCGCTGGCGATTGACCCCAGCGTCCAGCCGGCCGCCATCAGTGCTGCCAGATAACCGGCCACCAGCGGTGACTGGTGGAGCAGGACTTGAAGAAACAGCGGTACAAAGATTTCGCCACTGGTCACAGCGACCGCCAACAACGACATCGTGGCGTACAGCGCGCCAAGCGCGGTGGTGAGTCGAAAGGCTCCAGCGGGCAGCAGTCGATGGCGGGATCGGCTTTCTGTGAAGATCAGCAGCGCCGTGAACATTGCTGCCGCTGCGAGCCCCAACAGGTTCAGGGGCAGGGTGGAAGAGACACTGCCGGCCGACACCGCCAGTACCGCTGCCGTCAGCAGCCACAACTGAGTGAGCGGCAACGGTGTGGGTTCAACGCTCTCTGTGCTGCGCCTGGGCAGTACGGTTGCGGCCAGCACGGCGAACAACCCGGCCACCGGAATCAACGACCAGAATGCCGCCCGCCAGATGCCCAGTTCGGCAAACACGCCGCCCACCGCTGGCCCGACCAGCGTCGCAACGCCCCACATCCCCGAGACCAACGCCATTGCGCGTGGCCACAAGGGTTCGTCGAATACCAGGCGAATCATCGCGTAGGACAGCGCAAACAAGAGCCCTCCGCCCAGACCCTGTACCAGCCGTCCGACCAGCATCACCGGCATGGAAGGCGCAAACGCGCACGCTAAGGCTCCGCCGGCGAACACCAGGCTGGCAACCAGATAAGCACCACGCGGCCCCAGGCGACCAAGCAAACGCGCGGACAACGCTGAACCGAGGATCGAGGCGGCGACAAACAGCGTGGTATTCCATGCGTAGTAGTCGATGCCGCCGATATCCTTGACCACTGACGGCAGAATCGTGGTGGCGATGTAGACGTTGATCGCATGCAGCACCACGCCGCCTGCCAGGGCCAGTGACCGTACGCCATTTGCACCGGACAGCAAGGCGGCCCAGTTGGAGGGAGAGGGTTGCGTTGTGTTCATGGAGACTCCATGTCAAAGGAATGAAGGCTTGCCAGGGCAGGCCGACACTCTTTATAAGACCTCATGTATAGATGAGGTCAAGCCGCCGATGGAACCGAAAATCGATGTGCACATCCCCCTCGGGGTAGGCGAGTTGGCGCGGCGTAGCGGGGTGACCGTGGCGACTGTGCACTTTTACGAAGCCAAGGGTTTGATTCATGGCCAACGCAGCCCAGGTAATCAGCGGCGCTACCACCGTGATGTCCTGCGCCGCATTGCGGTGATCAAGGTGGCTCAGCGCGCGGGGATTCCATTGGCAACCATCAAGGCTGCACTGGAGGAACTGCCGTCGGGGCGACCGCTGACGGCCAAGGACTGGACGCGGCTTTCCACGCGTTGGCGAGACATGTTGAATGAGCGAATCAACAGCCTCACGCAACTGCGCGACCAACTCGACGGGTGCATTGGCTGCGGGTGCCTGTCCCTGGATGACTGCCCGCTGCGCAATCCGGGAGATCGGTTGGGGCAGGTCGGGGACGGGGCGGTGTTGCTGGGCAAGTGAGGCGGTCAGCGTCTGCCCGTGCGCGTACTCACATCCACCCACACCGCCAGCACCAGGATGCTGCCCTTGACAATCATCTGCCAATAACTGTCCACATCCAGCATCGACATCCCATTGTCCAGACTGGTGATCACCAACGCCCCGAGCAACGCGCCGTACACCGTGCCCGAGCCGCCGCGCATTGATGTGCCGCCAATAAAACACGCGGCGATGGCGTCCAGCTCACCCATGCTCCCCGCCGACGGCGATCCGGCCGCCAGACGAGCCGTGTTGACCAAACCGGCGAGTGCACACATCACGCCCATGATGCCGAAGATCCACAACTTCACCGCCTGCACATTGATGCCCGACAGGCGCGTGGCTTCCATATTGCTGCCCACCGCGTATACGCGACGGCCAAACACGGTCTGGCTGGTGACGTAGCTGAACACGCCCAATAACACCAGCAGCAGCAAGACGGGGACGGGAATCCCATCATAGCTGTTGAGGGTCGTGACGAACCCGGCCAGCACGGCGCCGATCACCGCCACGCGCACCAGATCACGTACCAACGAATGTGCCGCCAGACCATGCAATGCGCGATTGCGCCGCTGCTTCCAGGTCAAAAAAACCGTCAGCGCAAACAACAGCACGCCCAGCCCGATACCCACCGAATGCGGCAAATACCCCTGGCCCACATACACCAACGATGGCGACACCGGCGCAATGGTGGTGCCGCCGGTAATCCCCAGCAGAATCCCGCGAAACGCCAGCATTCCACCCAAGCCGACAATGAATGACGGGATGCGCAGATAGGCCGTCATGTAGCCGTTGGCTAATCCGATCATCAACCCGCACAACGCCACCAGACTCAGGTTGGCGAGCAATGGAATGTGATACACCACATCCAGGATCGCCGCCAACCCGCCGAGCAAACCGAGCAATGACCCCACCGACAAGTCGATCTCGCCGCTGATGATCACCAGCACCATGCCGCACGCCAATATTCCCGTGATCGACATCTGCCGCAGCAGGTTGGACAGGTTGCGCGGTGTAAGGAACCCCCCCTCGGTCTGCCAGCTGAAAAACACCCAGATCACCGCCACGGCGATGACCAGGGCGAGCATTTTGTAGCGGGTGAAAAGGTGTTTGACCTGATTCATCTACGCGGTCTTCCGATCATTATTGTTGTGTTGGCTGAGCGCGGCGGCGAGCACCTGTTCTTGGGTGAGCCCCTCGTTGATAAAGTCACCACGCAACTGGCCGTCGCCGATCACCAGCACGCGGTCGGACACGCCGAGCACTTCGGCCAGCTCCGAGGAAACCATGATGATTGCCACGCCTTCGGCCGCCAGCGCGCCCATCAGCTTGTAGATCTCATACTTGGCGCCCACGTCGACGCCGCGTGTGGGTTCGTCGAGGATCAGCACCTTGGGCTTGGCCATTAGCATTTTCGCCAGCACCGCCTTTTGCTGGTTGCCGCCGGACAGGCTGGTGATCGGCAAAAACGGGCTGGCAGTCTTGAGGTGCATGCGCGCGATCTGCTGGTCGATGCTGCCCAGTTCGGCCTCGGCATCGATGCGGGTCAGGTGGGCGTAAGTGTCGAGCACCGCCAGGGTGATGTTCTGGCCCACGCCGAGGTCGGGGATGATGCCCTGGCGCTTGCGATCCTCGGGCACCATGCACAGCCCGGCGCGGATCGACTTGAGCGGTGTGCGCGTGTCGATCACCTGGCCGTCCAGCCACACCTCGCAGCTGTAGCGGCCGGGGTAGGCGCCGAACAGCGCCGACACCAGTTCTGTCCGCCCGGCGCCGACCAGCCCGGCAATGCCGAGGATCTCCCCGCGCTTGAGCACAAAGGACACATCGTCCACGCGCTTGCGCTTGGGGTTGTCGACGTCATAACAGGTGACGTTGCGCGCTTCGAACATCACCTCACCGACCGCATGGGGCTCGGTGGGGTAGAGGTTGCTCATCTCGCGGCCGACCATCTGGGTGATGATCTTTGCGATGTCCATGTCGGCCATGGCGGTGGTCGCGATGTGCTTGCCATCGCGGATCACAGCGATGGTGTCGCAGACTGCCGCCACTTCATCAAGCTTGTGCGAGATGTACACGCAGGCCACGCCCTTGGCCTTGAGGCCACGGATGATGTCCAGCAGCACCTCGATTTCCGAGCGGGTCAGGGCCGAGGAGGGCTCGTCGAGAATCAGCAGCCGTGCCTGCTTGTTCAGGGCCTTGGCGATTTCCACCAGTTGCTGGTAGCCGCCGCCATACTGCGACACCGGCAGCGCCACGTTCATGTCCGGCACCTTGAGCTCGCGCATCAGCGCTTCGGCGCGGTGGAACATGGCCGCGTAGTTCATGCGCCCACCCGGCAAAGTCAGTTCGTGGCCCATAAAGATGTTTTCAGCCACCGACAGGTCGGGCACCAGGGTCAGTTCCTGGTGGATGATCACGATGCCGGCGGCCTCGGTTTCGCTGATGGAATGGGCCTTGAGTGGCTGCCCGTCCAAGAGGATTTCGCCCTCCCAGGTGCCGTACGGATAGACCGCCGACAGCACCTTCATCAAGGTGGACTTGCCCGCGCCGTTCTCGCCGCACAGGCCCACGCATTCCCCCGGCCGCACCTGGATATCGATGCCGTTCAGCGCGTTGACACCGCCAAAGCGTTTGACGATGCCGTTCATTTGCAGCAGGTAGTCGGCCATGGCGGTCACTGCCCGGCAATCTGCTCTTTGGTATAGAACCCGTCCTTCTCCAACAGGTCGATGTTCGTCTTGGTCAATGGCGTCGGGGTCAGCAGGATGGTGTCGACCTTTTTACTGCCGTTGTCGTACTGCGAGCTGTAGGTTGGCTTCTCATTGCGCGCCAGTTGCACCGAGAGCTTGGCGGCTTCGGTGGCGATCAACTTGAGCGGTTTGTACACGGTCATGGTCTGGGTGCCGTCGATCACACGTTTGATCGCGGCGAGGTCGGCGTCCTGGCCGGAAATCGGCACCTTGCCCGCCAGTTTCTGCGCGGCCAGGGCCTGGATCGCACCGCCGGCAGTGGCGTCGTTGGAGGCGACGATGGCGTCGATCTTGTTGTTGTTCCGGGTCAGGGCGTTTTCGACGATGCTCAGGGCTTCAGTGGGGTTCCATTCCTTGACCCACTGCTGACCGACGATCTTGATGTCGCCCGTGTCGATGGCCGGTTGCAACACCTTCATCTGGCCTTCGCGCAACACCTTGGCATTGTTGTCGGTGGGCGCGCCGCCGAGCAGGAAATAGTTGCCCTTCGGTGCCGCTTGCAACACGCCGCTGGCCTGCATCTCCCCGACTTTTTCGTTATCGAAGGAGATGTAGGCGTCGATGTCCGCATTGAGAATCAGGCGATCATAGGACACCACCTTGATCCCGGCCTTCTTGGCTTCGGCGACGGCGTTGGTGAGGACGGTGGCGTTGAACGGCACGATGACGATCACGTCGACGCCACGGGAGATCAGGTTTTCGATTTGGGAAATCTGCTTCTGCTCGTTGGCATCGGCCGATTGCACGAAGACCTTGGCGTCGAGTTTTTCTGCGGCGGCCACGAAATAGTCACGGTCGCGGGACCAACGTTCCAGGCGCAGGTCGTCGATGGAAAAACCGATTTTCGGGTGCGCTGAGTCGGCCATGACGGGCAGGGCGAGCAGGGCCAGGGCAGTGGCGATGAGGGTGCGTTTGAATGACTTCATGGTGGTGCGTCCTTTTATTGTTTTTGGAAAGACACAGCGTGATGCGGGTAAGACTGTAGAGCGTCTCTCGACGCTCCGTGCAGAGATTTGTCGCGCAAATGTCACCGGTAGATAAAGCGATTCACAATGCCTTCCAGCATCTCCTGCCGACCACTCACCGCCTGCGGGTTCAGCTCATGAGTGAAGGCATGCTCGGCCAGCGATTCCAGGGTGAAATCCCCCGCCAGCACCGCGTGGCCCAGCGGCTGTTGCCAGCCGGCATAACGCTGGTCCTTGAATTGCTGCAGCCGGTCGTTCTCGACCATCGCCGCCGCGCGTTCCAGTGCCAGGGCCAGTACATCCATGGCGGCTACATGCCCGTGGAACAGGTCCACATCGTCCAGGCTCTGGCGGCGCACCTTGGAGTCGAAGTTATAGCCGCCATTCTTGAACCCGCCAGCTTTGAGGATTTCATAGGTGGCGAGCGTCATTTCCTCGACGCTGTTGGGGAACTGGTCGGTGTCCCAGCCGTTCTGCGGGTCGCCGCGGTTGGCGTCGATACTGCCGAAAATCCCCAGGGACACGGCGGTGGCAATCTCATGATGAAAGCTGTGCCCGGCCAGGGTCGCGTGGTTGGCCTCAATGTTCACCTTGATTTCCTGTTCCAGGCCGTACTCATGCAGGAAGCCGAACACCGTGGCGCTGTCGTAATCGTATTGGTGCTTGGTCGGCTCCTGGGGCTTGGGCTCGATCAGCAGGTCGCCCTTGAAGCCGATCTTGTGCTTGTGCTCCACCACCATGCGCATGAAACGCCCGAGCTGTTCGCGCTCGCGCTTGAGGTCGGTGTTGAGCAGGGTCTCGTAGCCCTCGCGGCCACCCCACAACACATAGTTGGAGCCCTTGAGCCGCAGGGTGGCGTTCATCGCGCTAAACACCTGGGCGGCGGCGTAGGCAAACACTTCCGGGTCCGGGTTGCTGGCCGCGCCGGCGGCAAAGCGCGGGTTGCTGAAGCAGTTGGCGGTGCCCCACAGCAGCTTGATCCCGGTCTGTTCCTGATGCCGCTCCAGATGATCGACCATCTGTGCGAAGTGGTGGCGGTATTCCTTGAGCGAACTGCCTTCGGGGGCGACATCCGTGTCGTGAAAGCTGTAGTAGTCAATGCCCAGCTTGGAGAAAAACTCGAAGGCGGCGTCCGCCTTGCCGATGGCCAGTTCCATCGGGTCGCCATTGCGCTGCCAAGGCCGCTTGAAAGTGCCCACCCCAAACATATCCGCCCCCGGCCAGACGAAGGTGTGCCAATAACAGGCCGCCATGCGCAGGTGCTCGCGCATGGGTTTGCCGAGGATGAGCTTGTTGGCGTCGTAGTGGCGAAAGGCGAGGGGGGCATCGCTGTGGGGGCCTTCGAAGCGAACCTTCTCGACACCGGGGAAGTACGGCATGGCGTTTTCCTTATTGTTCTTGGCGGTGGCTCGATACTAGCAACGGCGTCGGGCCTGCCGATTATGAAAATCATCAAGGGAGAGTGCGATTTTGCGTAGCAGGGGCTAGTCTGTTTCGACCGGCCCCAGGATAAAAACAATGAAAACCCTACCGCCCGTGCACCGCATTGCCTTGCTGTTCAACGGCAGCAAAATCTACGACCGTGGCATCATCGCCGGCATCGGCAATTACCTGAGCAGCACCCGCGCGTCCTGGGATTTGTTCCTTGAAGAGGACTTCCTGTGCCGCCTCAAAGGCATCGAGCGCTGGCAGGGTGACGGCATCATTGCCGACTTCGACGACCCGCTGATTGGCGAGGCGCTGGCCGGGAGCAAGGTGCCGGTGGTGGCGGTGGGCGGTTCCTATGAGGATGTGCGGGCCTATCCCAAGGGCATTCCCTACGTGGCCACGGACAACTACGCCTTGATCAAGTTGGCCTATGAGCATTTGATCGAAGCCGGCCTGACGCAGTTTGCCTGTTTCAGCCTGCCCGAAGCCCAGGCCAATCGCTGGGCCCAGGAGCGTGAAAAGGCGTTCAAACGCTTGCTGCAACGCGATGGCTTGCCCGTGCAGATCTATCGTGGCCTCGGCACCAGCGCGCCGCTGTGGGACAGCGCCGTCGAACAACAGATTGCCTGGCTGCAAAGCCTGCCCAAACCTATCGGCATTATCGCCGTCACCGACGCTCGCGCGCGGCAATTGCTGCAAGCCTGTCTTACTGCCGGCATTGCTGTGCCGGAAGAAGTGGCGCTGATCGGCATCGACAATGACCCGCTGACCCGTACCCTCACGCGGGTGCCGTTGAGTTCGGTGATCCAGGGCACCGAAACCATGGGCCGCACCGCCGCTGCGCTGTTGCATCAGATGTTGCACGGCAAGCCCTGCGCGGGCACGCAGGTGCTGGTGCCGCCGGATGCGATCAACGTGCAGGCGTCCAGCTTGCATCAACCCTTGGGCCATCCTTATGTGATGCAGGCGCTGCTGTTTATCCGCCAGTACGCCTGCCAGGGCATCAAGACCGCCCAGGTGGCGGCCTATGTTGGCGTGTCCCGTTCGTCACTGGAGGCGCATTTTCGCAAGGTGCGCGGGTGCAGCGTGCATGACGAGATCCTGCGCTTCAAACTCGCCAGCGCCGCCAAGGGGCTGGAGGACGATCACCTGGCGATTGCCGATATCGCCCAGCAATGCGGCTTCAAGTCCGCGCAGTACCTGCACACGGTGTTCCGTCGCGAGTTCGGCTGCACGCCACGGGAATACCAGCAGAACCATTAGAAACTTTGCAGGCTTGGCCCATTCGCCGCTGGACTTGCACCGCACAGACTAGGGAGAATGGTTTTTTGTGGCGTAAATGGAAGCTCCCATGACCGACAGTGCCCAGCGTGCCGCCAGCGACATCGACCTGATGACCGAAGTGGCCATGCTTTATTACCTCGACAACATCACCCAGGAAGCCATCGCCAAGCGCTTCGACCTGTCGCGGGTCAAGGTCAGCCGGCTGCTCAAGCGCGCCCGGGATGAAGGGGTGGTAGAGGTGCGGGTGTTGCAGCATCCGGCGTTGAACACGGAGCTGGAGCAGGCGCTGGTCGAGCGTTTCCAGCTGGACCGCGCGTTGATCGCGGTGGACCATGGCGACCCTGACACCCAGCGCTCGGCCGTGGCCAGCCTGGTCGCCAACTACCTGAACAAGACCCTCAGTGACGGCATGATCATCGCCGTCGGCATGGGTCGCAACGTCGGCGCGGTGGCCGAGAATGTGTTCCTGCCGGTGACGCGCAACTGCACGTTTGTGTGTGCGATTGGCGGCTCGCTCAAGGCGGGCGAATACATGAACCCCGACCATATCTGCCGGCGCCTGGCCCTGCGTTTTGGTGCCGAGAGCGAAACCCTGTACGCCCCGGCCCTGGTGGCCAATCCGGAACTGCGCAGCGTGTTGATCAACAACGACACCGTGCGCTCCACCCTCGACCGCGCGCGCCGCGCCGATATTGCCTTGATCGGCATCGGCGACATGAGCGAGAACAGCAACATGGTGCGCATGGGCTGGTTTTCTCCCCAGGAAATCGCCCAGGCCCGTGTGTCCGGTACGGTGGGCGACATGATGGGCTACGACTTCATCGACATCCACGGCCAGCCGGCGGTCAACGCCATGCAGGGCAGGGTGATCGGCTTGACGGTGCAGGAGTTGGTGCGCATTCCCGATGTGGTGGCGATTGCCAGCGAGAACACCAAGGCAGCGGCCACCCTCGGCGCGTTGCGCTCCGGGGTGATCAATACCCTGGCGACGACCGTGTCGAATGCCTACACGATCCTTGCCCTGGATGATGCGACGCGTCGCTAACGACGACCACATCCTTGTGGTGGGCAGGGCTATTGTGGAAAGCCCGCTCACCACGGGAAGTCTGCTGCCAACTAAGCAACCAACCGCGCCTCCACCGATTCGGCGAGGTCGGTGAGGATCAGGCAGCACGACACCGCGCCGGCATCCAGTACGCCGAGGGAACGTTCCCCGAGGCGGCTGGCGCGGCCGATTTTTGCCACCAGGTCGCGGGTGGAATCACGGCCCTGGGAGGCCGCGCTTTTCATCTGGCGCAAGGCCTCGCTGAAAGACGCGCCGCTGGCCTGGGCCTGTTCAAAGGCTTCGACCGCCGGGATCAGCGTATCCATCAGGCATTTGTCGCCCACACCTGCGTCGCTGATGTCCTGCAAGGACGTGAGACCACCGCGCAGCAGCTTGGCGAAGGTCGCCGCGTCGATGCTGTCGCGGCCGCGCACTTCGTCGGCCATGCCGATGAACAGGCTGCCGTAGAGCGGGCCCATGGAGCCGCCGATGCCTTCCATCAGCGCCAGGGTCAATTCGTCCAGTGCCTCGGCCAAAGACAGCTCGCGGCCTTCGAGGGTCTTGCCGCAGCGTGAGAACCCCTTGGCCATGTTGATGCCGTGGTCGCCGTCGCCGATGGCGCCGTCCACTTCGCTGAGGTATTCGCGGTTGGCGACGATGATCGACACCAAGTTGGTGACGATGGCGCTACCGGTGTTGCTGGGGAAATGCTCGCTCATGCTCTACTCCGACTGTGTCATGCCGATGGAGCGGCAGGGTTGGTCGATCAGGCTGCTCAGTTCGGCGTCGAGGCCGAGCAGGGTCAGGGTCACGCCCATCATTTCCAGCGACGTGAAATAGTTGCCCACATAGCAACGGTGAATGCGCAGGCCCTTGGCGCGCAGTTGGCGCTCGACCTCGGCGTAGAAAATATACAGTTCCATCACCGGCGTGGCGCCCAGGCCGGAGACCAGCACCACCACGCTCTCATCTTGGGTGAAGTCGCGGTCAGCCAGGATCGGCGCGAGCATGCGTTCGGCCATGGCGGCAGCGGATTCCACCGGCACCACTTCAATGCCGGGCTCGCCGTGATGGCCGATGCCCAGTTCCATCAGGCCATCGGCAATCTGGAAATTTGGCTTGCCCACTGCGGGGATGGTGCAGGGCGTGAGGCCCACGCCGATGGAGCGGCAATGGTCCACGGCTTTCTGCGCCACACGGATCACGCCGTCGAGGTCGTAGCCCTGGGCGGCGGCGGCACCGCCGATTTTCCACATGAAAATCTCACCGGCCACGCCGCGACGCTTGGCGATGTCGGCAGGTGGTGCAGAGGCCACGTCGTCATTGGCGACCACGGTGCGAATGTTCATGTCTTTGCTGGCGGCCATTTTCATCGCCAGCTTTACATTCATGTTGTCGCCGGCATAGTTGCCGTACAGGCACGCCACGCCCGCGCCCTGGTCGGCGGCGCGGAACGCATCGAAGAAGCTCTTGGCGGTGGGTGAGGAGAAAATCTCGCCGACGGCGACCGCATCCACCAGCCCTGGCCCGACATAACCCAGAAACGCCGGTTCATGCCCCGAACCGCCACCCGTGACAATGCCCACCTGGCCGGCCGGTGAAGTCTTACGCTTACCGATGACCCGTGGGTTGCTCTCGTACTGCGCCAGTTCCGGGTGCGCCAGGAGGATGCCCGCGAGCATGTCCTCGACCACCAGGTCCGGATCGTTGATGACTCGATTCATAGGGTATTTCCTTGTTCTTATCTGTCTGGAATCGGATTACTGAATGCTGTAGCCGCCGTCGATCACCACGTTTTCGCCGGTGATCATCTTGGCCGCATCGCTGACCAGATAAAGCACCAGCCCGGCGATCTCTTCCGGCTGGGCGAAGCGCCCCACCGGGATCTGCAATTTGGCCTTCTCGCCCAGTTCACCGGCCCACGCCTTCTTGCCCAGAGCGGTCTCGACGATGGTTGGCGACACGGCGTTGACGTTGATGCCGTGGGGTGCCCATTCCATGGCCAGCACTTTGGTCATGCCGACCACTGCTGCCTTGCTCGCGCAGTAGGCCACATGGCGATCAAGGCCAATCACCGCCGCTTGGGAGGCCAGGTTGACGATGCGCCCGCCGCCTTGTTCGATCATATGCCGGGCACAGGCCTGGGCCACGAAGAAGCTGGCCTTGAGATTGATGTCCAGGGTGGTGTCCCAGGCGTTTTCGCTGACGTCCAGGGCCTTGTCCAACAGCGCGACACCCGCGCTGTTGACCAGGTAATCAATGCGCCCGAGTCCGGCGTGGGCCTCATCAATCGCAGCCTGTACCGAATCGAGCTGGCGCAAATCAGCCACCAGGCCCAAATGCCCCGTGCCGAGGCTGGCGGCCACTTCGACCACCGCGGGGTCACGATCCAGCAAGGCCACCCTGGCACCGCGCTCCACCAACAAACTCGCGCAGGCCAGGCCGATCCCGGCGGCGCCCCCGGTGATCACGGCGCAACGGCCGGTGAGGTCGAACGCCTGGTTCCAGAAATTGGACATTGCACACACTCCACTTAGCGTTTTTTCTTGCGCCAGACGTCGATCAGCACCGCAAGCACGATGATCAACCCCTTGGCCACTTGTTGGTAATACGACGACACCCCGAGCAGGTTCAAGCCGTTGTTGATCACACCGATCAGCAGCGCGCCAAACAAGGTGCCGACGATGCTGCCGGTGCCGCCGGACAGGCTGGTGCCGCCGATCACCACGGCGGCAATCGCGTCCAGCTCATACGACACGCCGGCCTGGGGCAGGGCCGAGGTGGTCCGCGCCGCCAGCACCACGCCCGCGAGTCCCGCCAGCAGGCCCGAAATCACATACACCGAAAACGTCACCTTGCGTACGCCAATGCCGGAAGTGCGCGCGCTTTTTTCATTGCCGCCCACGGCGTACACATAGCGCCCGTAAGTGGTGTAACGCAGCACCATCCAGAAGATCAGCGCGACCACCGCAAAGATAATGATCGGCACGCCGATGGGGCCGAGCTTGCCGATGCCCAGGGCCAGGAAACTGTCCGGCAGGTCGGTGACCGGGCTGCCATCGTTGAGGATAAAGGTCATGCCCCGTGCCACGCTGAGCATGCCCAGGGTGGCGACAAACGGCGGAATGCTCAGGTTGGCAACCATGAACCCGTTGACCACGCCCAGCATGGCCCCGGCAAACATCCCGGCACTTACCGCCGCCAGCAGGCCGTAGCCCTGGGTCGCGACCAAGGCGCTGCACAAACCGGCAAACGCCAGGATCGACCCCACCGACAGGTCGATGCCCTTGGTCAGGATCACGTAGGTCATGCCCACGGCGAGGATGCCGTTGATGGAGGTCTGGCGCAGGATGTCCATCCAATTGCGCCAGGTCATGAAGTATTCGCTGGAAAACGCCATTACCAGGCACAGCAGGATAAACACCAGCGGCAGGCCAAAACGGTCGAGGGACAGGCGCAGGCGATTGCGCGGCGCGGCGGTAACGGGGGCGGCGAGGACTTTGCTATTCATGAGGCAAGACTCAACAAGGCTTCCTGGGAAAGGGCGGTGTCGGTGCTGACGGTCACCAGCCGGCCGCCCTTGAACACGGCGATGCGATCACTCAGGTGGAGCAGTTCTGGGGCTTCGGACGAAACCACGATGGCCGCGCCACCGGCGCGCACGAATTCGTCCAGCAGGTGATAGATCTCCTGCTTGGCACCTTCGTCGATGCCGCGTGTGGGTTCGTCGCAGAGCAGGCAGATCGGCTGGGTCGACAGGCATTTGGCGAGCACCACTTTCTGTTGGTTACCGCCGCTCATGGACTCCACTGGCAGGTCCAGGGACGAGACCTTGATCTGCAAGCGCTTGACCATGCTCTGGGCCAGGGCGTTCTCCTTGCGCGCATTGATCACCGACCAACTCGACAGCTGCTTGTAGGCCGACAACGCAATGTTGGCGAGGATGCTGCCACTGAGCACCAGGCCGCTGTCTTTGCGGTCTTCGGTGACCAGGGACATACCGGCACGAATCGTCGCCGCCGGCGTGCCGGTCGGCAACGGCTGGCCTTGCAGGGTGGCGCTGCCAGCGTCCGGCAGGGTCAGGCCGTACAGGCAGTTGAGGAATTCGCTGCGTCCCGAGCCCATCAGGCCGTAGATGCCGAGGATTTCACCCTGGCGCAGTTGCAGGCTGATGTCCTGGAACTCGCCGTCGCGGCTCAGGCCACTGACGTCCAGGCACGTGGTGGCGGCGCATTCGCGGCCGACTTTGTGGTCGATGCGTTGCAACTCCTGGCCGACGATGCCGCGCACCAGGTGGGCGCGGTCGATATCGGCCATGCGCCCGCTCTCCACAAAGGCGCCGTCGCGAAAGATGCTGTAGTCATCGGCGATCTGCGCCAATTCGCTGAGGCGGTGGGACACGTAGATGATGCCGGCGCCACGCGCCGTCAGGCGGCGGATCGCCTTGAACAGGGTTTCGGCTTCGCGCTCGCCGATGGCTGAAGTGGGCTCGTCCATGATCATCACCTGGCAGTCATGGCTGAACGCCTTGGCGATCTCCACCAGCTGGATCTGCGCCACGCTCAGGCGATGCATGGGGCTGGTGGCGTCAACGTCGAATTCCAGGCTGTGCAGCAATTCGCGGGTGCGCCGGTTCAGTTCCTTGCTGTCGACGATGCAGCCAGCGCGGCGCGGCTCGCGACCCAGCCAGATGTTCTCGGCCACGGTCATATAGGGGATGGGTTCCAGCTCCTGGGTGATCATCGCCACGCCCGCGGCGAGTGCCGCACTGGGGCGGTCGAACTGCACCGGCTGGCCGTTGAGCAGGATGGTGCCGGCGTCACGTTGGGTGATGCCCATGAGGATACTGAGGAAGGTCGATTTGCCGGCGCCATTGCCGCCGCACAGTGCGTGCACGCTGCCGGCCCGCAGGGAGAGACGCCCATCGCGCAGAGCGGGGACTCCGGCATAGGCTTTGGAAACTTGTTCAGCCTGGAGCAGTAATGGCGTGGCCATCGGTGTGTCCTCTTGCTGATTTTCTTATTAGGTAGGCTTAACCAACAGCCTGATCATATGATCGGATAGTGATCATATGTTTAAACTGGTTGAGGCGGTTTTGTCAATCCTTTGCCCACGGCTCTCGCCGAGGTTTTGGCGTTATTTAGTGTTTGGGTCTTTAAATAAGCCTTGACAGCGACCTGCTCATCGCCCGCTAATGATTGTGCATAATTTCAACGAGTGATCATATGATCGGTCTGATGGAGAAACAGTAATGGGTGCACAAACGACGTTTTCGGTGGCCATCGGATGCGACGAGGCGGGCTTCGAACTCAAGGAATTGCTCAAGCGCTTTATCGAAGGCCTGGGGCATGGGGTCGAGGACTTTGGCTGTCATTCGTCCACCCCCGTGCTGTATCCCGATATCGCGGCGGCGGTGGCCATGGCGGTGGGGGCGGGTGAGCAGCGCCTGGGCGTGTTGATTTGCGGAACCGGCATTGGCATGGCGATCTCTGCCAATAAGATCAAAGGCGTGCGGGCTGCACAGGCTCACGACACGTATTCGGCCGAGCGTGCGCGCAAGAGCAACGATGCGCAGATCCTGTCCATTGGTGCGCGGGTGATCGGGCCCGAGCTGGCCAAGAGCATCGTCAAAGTGTTTCTGGAATCGGAGTTCGAAGCGGAGCGCTCCGGCAAGAAAGTCGAGCGCATCACTGCGCTCGAACAGGCGAACAGGGCGTTGCCGTCAGACGACTGAGCCGTTTCAGAACACCGCCTTGACCTGCAGGCCCAGCACCAGGGCGTTGTCGATGTTGTCACCGGAAAACGCACCCGGCTCGATGATGTATTGCACATCCGGGCGCAGGGTCAGCCAGGGCGTGGCCTGGTAGCCGTAGCTGAGTTCGATCAGCTGTTCGGCATTGCTCAGGTTGGGGTATTCGTTGCCGGCGTTGAAGGCTGCCAGCTCCTGCACCTCGCGGCTGCGCGGGTTGGGCACGGCGCGACCGTAACCCAGTGCCAGGGTGTCACGCGGCCGGCCTTCGAACGGCTTGTACAGCACCACGCCCGCGCCATACCACTTGCTGAACGGCGAAGCCGCTTCACTGGCGGCAGAGTATTGACCGAAGGCGTGCAGCACGCGGCCGGCGGAGGAGTCGGAGGCCCACACGGCCTGGTCGATCAGCAGGTAGTGGCCGCCGCGACCGCTGACTTCCTTGCTGCTGCCGATGCGTTTCACGTCGGAGCTGTCGTAGTAATAGCCCAGCTTGTATTCACCCGGCAGGTTGCCCGCGTGTTTGTACACCAGCTCGATCGGCACCACGGTGCCGGTGGTGTGTTTGGGTCCCAGTTTCCAGGCGCGGCTGGAGTTACCGTTGCTTTGCGGGTCGACGTTGAACGCGGCGACGCGCAGTTGCCAGTTGGGTGCGAAGTCGTATTTCACCCGCGCACCCAGGCGTGCATTGGGGTAGTTGGTCCAGCCGCTGCCGCCGGACATGTTCAGCGGGTGCCCGCAGAAACCGGCGTTCATGAAGTTGCACAGGATGCCGCTGTCCAAGCCGCCGAGGTCATTGCCCATGGCCATGTAGCCGAGCTTGACGTTGAGGGCCGGCGTGAACAGCGTGCGCTCGTAGCTCAATTCGGTCAGGCGCGTGTAGAGGCCACCGTAGTTTTCCTGGATCGGCAGGCGGTTGCCCACCAAATCCTCGGAAGCGCTGTTGCCGCGACGGTCGTTAATAGTGACTTGGATGCGGTCGCCATTATTGAAACCGTAGAGCTTGCCCAGGTCGAACTGCACGCCCAGCTTGAGGTTCTGCGAGTAGCGCGCCGAGCGGTGCTGGCCACCGTGGGCGTTGTAGGCGGTTTCGCCGCTGTAGTCGCCGGTAAAGCGGATGCCTTGCGCGTCGAGTTCACGGCGCAGGCCGCCCCAGTCGCCGGTCAGGGTGGTGTCATCGGCTTGCACGGGCAGGGCGGCACCCAGGGCGAGGCCCAGCAACAGGCGCCCAAGGGGAATAGGAGAAGTGGGGGTCATGCGGGTTTTTCCAGGCAGAAGGCGCGGCGCCGAGGGAGGCGCCGCGCGAACAGGGGTTATGGCAGGGCGTAGGCGATCACGTAGTCGCCACGGTCGGTGGACTGGCGTGCGCCACCGGCGGTGATGACGATGTATTGCTTGCCGGTTTTCGGCGACACGTAAGTCATCGGGCCACCTTGGCTGCCCACGGGCAGGCGGGCTTTCCAGACTTCATCACCGTTGCCGCTGTTGAAGGCGCGCAGGTAGAAATCCTGGGTGCCGGCGATAAAGATCAGGCCGCCCTGGGTCGACAGGGTGCCGCCGAGGGTTGGCAGGCCGATCTTGATCGGCAGGTGCATGCGAATGCCCAGCGGGCCGGTGTCTTCCACGGTGCCGACCGGCACTTGCCAGGCGACCTTTTGCGTCTTCATATCGATGGCGGTCAGGGTGCCGAACGGCGGCGCCTGGCACGGAATGCCGGCCACCGACAGGAATCGGTTCTTGTTCACGGCATACGGCGTGCCCTTGAGCGGCACGGCGCCCATGCCGGTGTTCAGTGCTTCGCCACCGGACGCGGCCTGGGCCTTGTTCTGCGACGGCACCATCTGGATCCACAGGCCCAGGCGCATGTCATTGACGAAGATAAAGCCGTGTACCGGGTCGGTGGAAATACTGCCCCAGTTCATGCCGCCCAGGGAGCCTGGGAAACTCAGGGATTTATCAGTGCCCGGCGCGGTGTACAGGCCGTCGTAGCGCATGCCCTTGAAGTCGATACGGCACAGCAGCTGATCGTAGGGAGTGGCGCCCCACATGTCCGATTCGGTCAGGGTTTGCGCGCCGATCTGCGGCATGCCCACCGATTTCGGCTGGGTCGGAGAGTAGGGTTCGTTGGGGATGTTGGCGGCCTTGACCGGTACTTCTTTAACGTCGGTCAGCGGTTTGCCGGTGGCGCGGTCGAGCACGTAGATCTGCCCGGCCTTGGTGCCGATCACGACCGCAGGCACGGCTTTGTCGCCGCCCGGTGGCGTGAAGTCGATCAGGCTTGGCTGCATCGGCAGGTCGAAGTCCCACAGGTCATTGTGGACGGTCTGGTACACCCACTTTTCCGTACCGGTGGAGGCGTCCAGCGCCAGCACTGAAGCGCCGTATTTGTGGTTGAGCTGGGTGCGTTCCACGCCGTAGATGTCGGTGGACGAACTGCCCATCGGCAGGAAGATCGTGTTCATCAGCGGGTCGTAGGACATCGGCGCCCAGCTGTTCGGCGTGCTGCGCACGTAGGTGCTGCCGTCAGCCGGGGCTTTTTTGTCTTCCGGGTTGCCGGGGTCGAAGGCCCAGCGCATCTGGCCGCTGATCACGTCGAAGCCACGGATCACGCCGCCGGGCATGTCGGTCTGCACGTTGTCGGCCACGCGGCCGCCGACTACCACGGTGGTGCCGGCGATCAGGGGCGCGGAAGACAGTTGGTAGTAGCTGTCCGGCACGTTACCCAGGCCGGCTTTCAAATCCACCTGGCCGTGGGTGCCGAAGTCTTCGCAGAATTTGCCGGTGTCGGCATCTACGGCGATCAAGCGCGCGTCGATGGTGTTGGTCAGCAGGCGACGCTGGCATTGCGCACCGGCCGGAACACTGGCGGCAATGATCGGTGAACTATTCGGCTGGGTCGGCTGGGCAATCGGCGCGGTGGCGTCGAAGTAGGCCATGCCACGGCAACGCTGCCACACCGCCGATTTGGCGTTGACCTCGTTCTTCCACAGCTCTTTGCCGGTGTCGGCGTCCAGGGCGATCAGGTTGTTGTGCGGCGTGCAGATGAACACCTTGTTGCCGATCTGCAGGGGCGTCAGCTGGTCTTCGGCACCGTTGCCGTCGCTGATCGCGACGTCGCCGGTGTGGTAGGTCCAGGCCACTTTGAGCTTGTTGACTGTGTCACGGTTGATCTGGTCCAGCGCGGCGAAGCGGCTGCCGCCTTCGGTGTTGCCGTAATGCGCCCAGTCTTTCTGTGCGTCGGCCGCAGCCACCGGGGTGGTGCCAGGGCCGGCGCCGGTCGGCGCCACGCTCGGGTGGGCGACGAACATGTTGCCCGCCGCGACTGCCACGCCCAACGCCAGTACGCCAGCCACCGCATAGGCGCCACGTGCAGGCCGGTTGACGAGCAGCGGGTACACCAGCGCCACCACCATGCCGATGGCCGCGAACATGAACACGCGAGAGAACAACGGCCAGAACACCAGGCCCACGTCCGCCACCGCCCAAATGGCCGTGCCAATCAAAAAGGCGGCGAACAACCAGGCGCCGGCCGGCTTGCGGCCGGCGATCAGCAACCCGGCAATCGTCATGACTGCGCCGCCGATCAGGAAGTACCAGGAACCTCCCAGGCTGACCAGTTTGACGCCGCCAATGGCCAGCGCGAGGCCGAGCAGGGCGATGACCACGCCCAGGCCCAGCAGTAATAATCTAGAGGCGCCAGCGGCGCGCGATGCTCGTTTCATGTCGACAGGACTCGAATGTGAGAGGGCAAAGACGCGATTTTAGCAAGATAAGTAACTGGTTAGTACATTAGAGTCCTGCAATAGACTATTACAGGTGCTGCGATGATGGGATGTGGTGGAATGTCGCTCAGGGTGCGATCCGTCTCGCACCCTGCTGTTCTGCGCATCCGTGATGAGTTTAGTCGGCTTTTTTGCCGCGCAGCTTTTTCTGCGGGGCGTCGGTGTCGGCCAGTGCGTCGCCACCCAGGCTACGGGTCAGTTCGACGGCGGCTTGCTGGAACAGCGGGTGCAGCGTCTGCGCTTGTTCGGCGGTCAGGCGGCTGGCGGGGCCGGACAGTACCAGCGCACCGATCAGGTTTTCTCCTGGGCCGAAGATCGGCAGGGCCATGGACGAGGCGTGGGGGTCGGTGGCACCGTGGGAGAAAATCGGCTTGATCATCTTCGCGGCCAGCGAATAGGGCGTGCGCAACGCCTCGGCCCCGGCGGCACCGTCCATGGGGCGGGTGTCGCCGGGTTGCAGGTGCAGGCGCAGGTGGTGGGGGGAGTTCACGCGGTACAGGCACATCCGATAAGCGCCGTGGCGTACATAGAAGGACGCGGTTTCGCCGGTTTCCTGGGTCAGGCGGTGCAGCAGTGGGGTGATGTGGCGTTCAAGGTCGAGGCCGTCCTGATACACGGTGTTCAAGCGCATGATCTCGGTGGCCAACTGATAGCGACCGTCGGCCAGGCGGGTGATCAGGCCGTGATCCTCCAGCGAGACCATCAAGCGCATGATGGTGCTTTTGATCAGCCCGGTGCGGGCGGCGAGTTCGGCCAGCTCCAGGGCGGTATCCCCCATACGGAAGGCAGTGAGCACGGTGAGCACCCGATCGGCCGAGGCCACCCCGGTGACTGCGGGGCGTGGGCGGGTTTTTACCATGGGGTGCTCCTTGTTGGGGGTAGGCTGCAAAATACTGGTATTGGCGGGTGGGGGCAATCTTGACTGAGCACTGTACCTGTGGCGAGGGAGCTTGCTCCCGTTGGACTGCGTAGCAGTCCCATTGTCTGGGGCCGCTTCGCGATCCAACGGGAGCAAGCGCCCTCGCCACAGGTGGGTGGCATTAGGATTTCAGTTGGCGTTGGCGGCTTTATTGAATTCCACGGTTTCCTTCATCTGCTTGCGCCCCATCAACAACACCATCACCGCACCTGCCGCACACAGCGCCGCCAATGGCAGCAGCGCAATCGCGTAACTGCCCGTAGCATGATGAATCGTGCCGTACACGTTAACCATGATCCCGCCGCCAATCAGGTTGGCCATCGCGCCCACCGCCGCCAAGCCAGCGGCGGCGGTCGAGGAGGAGAGCCAGGTGGAGACCAGTGCCCAGAACGGTCCTTTCATGGAGTAAGCACCGATCAGCACCATCGACAGCATGATCACCGTCGCCACCAGGGATGAGGTGACCAGTGCCAAGAGCAGGCCGCCCGTGATCAGCAACAAGGTGGTCGCGGTGTGCCAGCGGCGTTCGCCGGTTTTATCCGAGCTTCGGCCCCACAGGATCATCAGGATCGATGCCAGCCCGTAGGGGATCGCGTTGACCAGGCCGATTTCCAGGTTGTTCAAGCCAAAGGTCTTGAGCAGTTGCGGCGCCCACACGCTCATGGTGCTGCCGGCCGCCGAGGCGCCGGAGTAGATCAGTGCCAGCACCCAGATGTGTTTGTGGCGCAGCAGTTTCCACAATGAGATATGCCCGATAGCGGTCTTGCGGCTGCGTTCTTCGTCGAGTCGACTGGTGAGCCAGTGGCGTTGCTCGTGGCTCAGCCATTTGGCGTGTTCCGGGCGATCGGTCAGCACGAACAGGCAGGCGATGCCCAGCAGTACAGCGGGAATGCCTTCGATGATGAACAGCCAGTGCCAACCGCGCATGCCGAACCAGCCGTCCAGGCTCAACAACAAGCCGGACAGCGGCGAGCCGATGAAGTTGGCACCGGGAATCGCCACCATGAAAATAGCGACCATGCGCCCACGGTACGCCGCTGGCAGCCAGTAGGTGAGGTACAACAGCACGCCCGGAAAGAAGCCGGCCTCGGCCGCACCCAACAGGAAGCGCATCACATACAGCGAGTTGGCGCCCGTGACAAACGCGGTGCCGGCGGAAATCAGGCCCCAGGTGATCATGATCCGCGCAATCCACACCCTCGCGCCGAAGCGCTGCAGGGCCAGGTTGCTCGGCACTTCCACCAGGAAGTACGAGACAAAGAACAGGCTGCTGGCAAAGCCGAAGATTGCCGGGGTCAGCCCCAGGTCCTGGTTCATTTGCAACGAGGCCATGCCGATGTTGCCACGGTCGATGATCGCCAGCAGGTAGCACAGGATCAGGAATGGCAGCAGTCGCCACGCCACCTTGCGCATGGTTGAGCGCTCAAGGGCGCTGATGTCGGTAGAACTGATAGGCATGACTCTCTCCCGTGTTGTTTTTTTTGGAGAAGCGTGATGAGCCCGCGTAATTGGCGGGCGATGTCAGTGTGCGTAGAGATGGCGGTTGACCACCGCACGCGGCGGCGGCGCGATGCCGTCCCAGAAATCGATGATGTGTTGCAGGGCCAGCAGGCCCACGCGGTCCCGTGCTTCGGCGGTATTGGCGCCCACGTGAGGGGTGGCCACCAGGGTCGGCAAGCCCCACAGCGCCGAGTCGGCGGGTGGCGGTTCGGGGTTGAAGGTGTCGAGCCCGGCGCCGGCAATCTGCCCGGTGCTCAGGGCGTGGACCAAGGCTTCGGTATCGATCAGCTCCCCGCGTGCCGTGTTGATCAGAATGCTGCCTGGGCGCATGCGCTTGAACTGCGCGGCGCCAAACAGGTTGCGGTTTTGCTCGGTCAGCGGGCAATGCAGGCTGATGATATCGCAGCTCGCCAGCAGGTCATCAATGGTGTCGACGCGCTCCACGTTCGGCAGGTCCGCCAGGTAGGGGTCAAACACTTTGATGGTCATGCGCAGTGGCGCCACCAGTTCCATCAGGATCCGTCCGATGGCGCCAAGGCCCACCAGGCCCAGGGTCTTGCCGGACAGTTCGATACCCACCGAAGTGGCCTTGTCCCAATGCCCGTCACGCATCCGCGCGTCGAGCAGGGCGGTCTGGCGCACCACGCTGAACATCAATGCCAAGGCGTGTTCGGCCACCGATTGCGCGTTGGCGCCCAGGGCGATGGTCACCGGGATCTGGCGCTCGGCGGCGGCGGCGATGTCGATGGTGTCGTAGCCCACGCCGTGCTTGGCGATGATTTTCAGTGCGGCGGAGGCGTTGATCATCTCGCGGGTCAGTTGGCCCTGGCGCACGATGATCGCGTCCGGTTGTTCGCGGGCAATGATCGCGATGAGTTCATCGGCCGGTGCGTAGGGCGTGGTGGGGATGATGCGCACGCCGTGGGAGGCAGCGTGGGCCATGGCGTCGGCGGTCAATTCCGGGCCGGTCAGCAGGAGGGTTCGGGTCATTTCTGTGCACCTTGGTGTTTTTGTCGGTGTGCGGTAGTGGCTGGAAATTAGCATAATGAAACGTCGTTGCAATAAATAAATTTTTCAGTGGCCGCTTAAAATCGAGCTGTATTTGAGGCTTGGCCTCGTTTTATCAGGGGTTTAAATTGTTTCTGCGGGGGTTTGCCGCTCGTCATTTGGCGGATGACTCGGGTTTGGGTCTTGTTGATTTGAATTTGCGATGTTAATTTCGAAACGACGTTTCAAAACAAACAAAAATCATCAGAGGAATGCCCCATGTCCATCGGATTCAGAGTGCTCAAGCAGCAACGCAAGGTCGCTGCCGAGTGGGTCGAGCGTTACCGCACCGTGCCCGTCGCCAACATCAGCGACTCCATGCACCGCATGACCGCCGGTGGCGCCAGCCTGCAACCGATGCACCGCACGGGCGTATTGGTCGGGCCGGCGCTGACCGTGAAGGCACGGCCGGGGGACAACCTGATGCTGCATCACGCGCTGGACATCGCCGAGCCTGGCGACGTGATCGTGGTGGATGCCGGCGGTGACCTGAGCAACGCGCTGATTGGCGAGATGATGGTGGCCTACGCGATCAAGAAGGGCGTGGCGGGTATTGTGATCAACGGCGCGATTCGCGACGCCGCCAGCATCGGCGCCGGGGAGTTCCCGGTGTTCGCCGCCGGTATCACCCATCGTGGCCCTTACAAGGATGGCCCTGGCGAGGTGAACGTGCCGATTGCCCTGGCCGGCATGGTGATCGAACCGGGCGACCTGGTGATCGGGGATGAGGACGGTTTGCTCTGCGTGCCGTTCGAGCAGGTCGGCGAGGTGTATGATCGCGCCTATGCCAAACATGCCGCCGAACAGAAGCAGCTGGAACAGATTGCACTGGGCGAAAACGACCGTTCCTGGGTCCTTAAATCCCTGACACAAAAGGGCTGCGAGTTTATTTGAATCCTGCGTCTACCCCCCGATGGCCCGCGCCCATCCGCGCGTTGCGCCATCGTAATTTCCAGATCTACTTTGTTGGCCAGGGCCTCTCCACTCTGGGCAAATGGGTGCAACAGGTCGCGCTGTCGTGGCTGGCCTACCACCTGACGGGCTCGGCCGTACTGCTGGGCGCGATTGCGTTTCTGACGCTGTTGCCGCAGCTGTTGGTCGGGCCGCTGGCGGGCGCCTGGTCCGACCGCCACGACAAGCGCCGCCTGCTGATGGCGGTGCAGGCCATACTGGCAGTGCAATCGGTGGCGCTCGCCGTGCTCACCTGGCAGCAGTGGATGGGCCGCGAGGTCATCATCGCCATGGCGCTGCTGCTGGGCTTGCTCAATGCGCTGGAAACGCCCCTACGCCAAGCCTTGATCGCCAGTTTCGTCGATGACCCCAACGACCTGCCCAATGCCCTCGTACTCAATGCGATGCTGATCAACGCCGCGCGCTTTATCGGCCCGCCGCTGGCCGGTTTGCTGATCAATTGGAGCGGCGAGGCCGGTTGCTTCCTGCTCACCGCCATCGCCTTCGGCATGTTGCTGATCGGGCTGGGTCAGGTGAAGAGTCGCGCACAAGTGCGCGCCAAGGGCTCTACCGCGGAGATCTTCCGCGAAGGCCTGCGCTACCTGTGGGGCACATTGTCCATCCGGCGCTTGCTGATCAGCGTGGTGATGGTGAACCTGCTTGCCTCCTGCTACACGGTGCTGCTGCCGATCCTGGCCAAGCACACGTTCAGCGGCGATGCACAGACCCTGGGCTGGCTCTGGGGCGCTGCGGGCGCGGGGGCTTTTGTGGCCACGATCTTTCTTGCGTTCGCGGGCAGCACCTCGCGGTTGAGCCGTATCATCGCCATGGGCGCGGTGGTGTGTGCGGTGTCGTTGTGTGCGGTGGCGGCCAACCCGCCGCTGTGGTTTACCTTGGTTGCGCTGGCCGGGTTGGGTTTTGGTATCACGGTGAGCAATGTCAGCAGCAACATGACGCTGCAAAGCGCCGCGCCCGAAGCCTTGCGGGGCAGGGTGATCGCGTTCTACATCGCCATGCGCTTCGGTTTTGAAGCCATCGGCGGGTTACTTGCCGGTCTGTTGGCGGCGGCGCTGAACGTGCAATGGACCCTGCTGCTGGCGGGCGGTTTGCTCGGGTTTTATCAGCTGGCGAGTTGGCAGATCAGCCGCCGGCGCGGTTGAAAGCACCGACGGCCCGCGGCTTGACCCGGCCTGCTAGCTCAGTCGCTGTTCCAGAAACCGCGCCACACACGCCATGCACGCGTCACGCTCTTCCACGTGGGGCATGTGGCTGGAATGCTCGAAAATCTGCCACTGCACATCCGCAATGCCGTCGGCGAACGGCTGCACCGTCGCGGGCGTGGCCTCATCGTAGCGGCCGGAAATCAACAGCGTCGGCACTTGGATGCGTGACAGGCGATCGATGATCGTCCAGTCACGCATGCTGCCGATCACATGGAATTCGGTGGGGCCGTTCATGGCGTGATACACCGTGGGGTCGGCGTCGATGGCGGCGAAGGTACGCGCGACTTCGGCGGGCATCGGTTGGACGCGGCATACATGGCGCGCGTAGAACACGTCCGAGGCTGCGCGGTATTCGGCGCTGTCGGTAGTGCCTGCTCTCTCATGTTGCAGCAACATGGCCTGCACCTCGGCGGGCAACGCCTGGCGCAATTCATTCGCCGCCTCGGACCACAACGCCATGGACGCCGGCGAGTTGGCGATGATTAGCGCCTTGAGGCCGGCCGGCTGGCGTACCGCATGCTCGGCGCCGAGGATGCCGCCCCAGGATTGGCCGAGCAGGGCGTAATCGCGGATGCCCAAGTGGGCGATCAGGTTGTTCAGTTCAGCGAGGAACAGGTCGACCACCCAGTATTCGCTGGGGGCATCCGGCAGGTGAGTCGAGCGGCCATTGCCGATCTGGTCGTAGTGCACCACCGCCCGGCCGGTGGCCGCCAAATCCTTGAAACTGTCGACGTAGTCGTGGGTGCAGCCGGGGCCGCCATGGGCGACGATCAGGGGCAGGCGCCCCGAGTCCAGATCGCCGGTGACTCGGAACCATGTCCGATGTCCACGGAAATCGGCATAACCTTCGCGAACCTGCATGCTGTGTACCTCCTTGGGGATCAATGAGGTACAGGCTAGCCAAAGCGTGCCGTCAGCGGCACTGGCAAAAATGCTAGGTTCTCAGACTTCCACCAGCCGGTAATGCAGGCCGCGCACGACCGCTTCCACACGGTTGCGCGCGCCCAGTTTGCGCGCGGCGCCGACCAGGTGCAGGTTGACCGTCGCCTGGGAGCGGTTGAGGGTGGCGGCAATGCCTTTGGCGGTCAGCCCCTTGGCCGAATGTTGCAGGCACTCGCGTTCGCGGCGGGTGAGGTGGATGTGCGTGCAGCAGCGCTCGGCCGGCGCCAGTAACTCGCTGGCCCTGGCCTGGAAGGCGTGGGCCAGCACCAGCATCTCACCAAGGTTGTGCTGGGCTTGCTGCTCGGCGCCGTTGGGCGTGCCGTCGACAATCGCCGTCAGCGTGGCGAAGCCGCCATCGGGCAAGTGCAGCGGCACGGTCAAGCCAGTGCTCAGGCCATAGTCGCGAATGTAGTGGGCCACCGGGCGATGGGCCTCGGTGAGGGCGCCGTTCCAGTGCGTGTCCGTGCCAAATGACCAGACAAATGGCGTGGTGCGGCGTGCCGCGCATTGCTGCACCGGATCGATCTGGTAATAGCCGCGCTCGCACCACAGGGCGTGCATGTCCGTCGGGGCATTCAGCGTCTTGAACACTGACGGCGTGATCAGCGCGCCTTCATGGCTGACTGGCACGGGGGCATAGTCGTAGATCAGCGTCTTGAAACCCAGTGAGTTAGTGGCGGCCTGAACCTCGGCCAGGCACGCATCCAGCGTCGTGGTGTGGGCGAGTTGCTCGCTGAATCGCATCAGGTCGGTGTGCATGGCGCCTCCGGGCGTGGGGTTGCGCGGTTTTTCAAGCAAACAGTCTGCCAAGGCCAAAACCTAGTATTTTTCAGGATAGAGCTGCCAGCCTGTACCGCCCTAGAGTGAGGCTTCTGTTCAACCCTTGCGGAGCGTCATCATGATCGATCCTTCCACCCCCGGTGACAGCGCGCAGCTGGCGCGTTTCGGATATACCCAACAACTCAAGCGCCAGCTCAGCCTGGGTGACCTGCTGATCTACGGCATGGTGTTCATGGTGCCGCTGGCGCCGTTCTCGATCTTTGGCGGGGTGTTTGACGCCAGCCACGGCATGGTCCCGCTGACCTACCTGATCGGCTTTGTCGCCATGCTGTTTACCGCCATCAGTTACCAGCAGATGTCCCATGCGTTCCCGGTGGCGGGTTCGGTGTATGCCTACGTCGGGCGTGGGCTGAACAGCCAGTTGGGGTTCCTGGCGGGCTGGGCGATCCTGCTCGACTACCTGCTGGTGCCCACCTTGCTCTACGTGATCGGCGCCAACGCCATGGCCAACGTGATCCCCGCCGTGCCTCAGCCGCTGTGGATCGTGTTTTTCGTGGTGCTCAACACCCTGGTCAACCTGCGCGGTATCCAGACCACCGCCCGCGCCAACCGCTTGTTCCTCTACGGGCAACTGGTGGTGCTGGTGGTGTTCGTGGTGCTGGCGAGTATCGCGATCAGCAACGGCGTGAATGGCGCCAGCTGGACCATGAAGCCGCTGTACAACCCGGAGGAGTTTTCCCTGCCGCTGATCTTCAGCGCGTTGTCGGTGGCGGTGCTGTCGTTCCTGGGCTTCGATGCGATCTCCACCTTGTCGGAAGAAACCCGTGGCGGCAGCCGAGCGGTGGGACGTGCGACCTTATGGGCACTGGCGCTGGTGGCGGCGTTGTTCATGGTGCAGACCTGGCTGGCGGCGCTGTTGCAGCCCAATCTGGTGCAGTACCCGGATGCCGATGCGTCGAACAACGCCTTCTATGAAATCGGCCGCCTGGTGGCCGGGCCCTGGTTGCAGGTGGTGATCGCCCTGGCCGTAGCGATCGGCGCAGCGATCGCTAACTCCCTGGTGGCTCAGGCCGCCACTTCGCGCTTGTTATTCGCCATGGCGCGGGACCGCCAATTGCCGCAGTTTCTCAGCCAGGTGCACCCCGTCACCGGCGTGCCGCAGCGCGCGACATTGCTGGTTGCGGGCTTGAGCCTGGTGCTGGGTCTGTTCTTCGTGGGGCAGATCAACCTGCTGGCGTCGATGTGCAACTTTGGTGCGCTGACCGCGTTTTTGCTGCTCCATGTGGCCGTGGCCTGGCACTACCGCAGCGCCGGTCGCCGACTGTTGCACGGGCTGGTGCCACTGATCGGCTTTGTGATCATCAGCTACGTGCTGGTCAACTCCGACAGCTATGCCAAGGTCGGCGGCACGTGCTGGATTGCGCTGGGGATTGCCGTGCTGGTGTTTTTCAAGGCCACCGGGCGTTCGACGGAACTCAAGGTGGATGCCTCCGTGGGCTGACGCACCTCAGTCAGGCATCAGCGCGTCATCCACCTTATCCAGGTGCTTGAAACGCTCGATCAGAAAGTCGATCAGGCTGCGCACCCGCGCCGACAGGTGCAATTGCTGCGGGTACACCGCATACACATCGGCGCGGGTCGGCGTCTTGTCTTCCAGCACCAGGCGCAGGCGTCCGCTGCGCACGTAGCGGGCGATGTCCCATTCGGCGCGCAGCAAAATCCCGTAGCCCTCCAGCGCCCAGTTCAGGGCCACTTCGCCGTCGTTGCAGCCCAGTGCGCCTTGCACCTTGATGTTCTCGGTGTGACCGCCGTGGGTGAACGACCACACGCCATAGGGCGATTCGTTCTGGCGGATGAAAATGCAGTTGTGCTGGTGCAGGTCGGCGAGTTTCTGCGGCGTGCCGTATTTGTCCAGGTACAGCGGCGATGCGCACAGCAAGCGGCGGTTGGAGGCGATCTTGCGTGCATGGAAGGTCGCATCCGGCAGGCTGCCGAAGCGAATGCCCAGGTCGAAGCCGTGGGTGGTCAGGTCCAGCGGGTGGTCGCTGATTTCCAGCTGGATCTCCACCTCCGGGTACTGCGCAAAAAACGCGGCGAGGGCCGGGCCGATATGCCGGCGACCAAAGCCCAGGGATGCATTCACCCGGATCAGGCCCTTGGGCGTGGCGCGGCTGCTGCTGAGCTGCTGCTCCAGTTCGTCGATCTGGGTGAGGATGCGCGCCGCCTGGCTGAAATACAGTTCGCCCTCGGTGGTCAGGCTCATGGAGCGGGTGGTGCGGTTGACCAGCCGGATGCCCAGGCGCGCCTCCAGCGCCGTCAGGCGTTTGCTCACTGCCGGTGGGGTCACGCCCAATTCGCGGGCGGTGGCGACCAGGCTGCCTTTATTGGCCAGCAGGTAGAAAAACGACAAATCCAGAGTCTGGCTCATTCATAACTCAAAGTTAATTATGTAGTGATTTCGAGTCGATCATGCGGCTTGGATCGCTACATATACTCCGATCACACCCCGTTTGGACAGCCTCGTCCAACGGCAAAAACAACAACGTGACGAAGTGGAGTGATCGAATGAGCGCATACAACATTGCAGCAATCCCGGGTGACGGCATTGGTGTGGAAGTAATCGCGGCGGGTGTCGAAGTGCTGCAAAGCCTGGCGCAAAAAGCCGGTTTCGCCTTGCACTTCAAGCATTTTGACTGGAACTCCGACAATTACCTGAAGAATGGCTACTACATTCCCGAAGGCGGCCTGGCCGAACTGAAAACCTTCGATGCGATCTTCTTCGGCGCCGTGGGCGCGCTGAATGTACCGGACCACATCTCGCTGTGGGGACTGCGTCTGCCGATCTGCCAAGGCTTCGACCAATACGCCAACGTGCGCCCGGCGCGGGTGTTGCCAGGGGTGAAAAGTCCGCTGCACAACGGCGAGCAGATTGACTGGGTGGTGGTACGCGAGAACTCCGAAGGTGAATATTCCGGCAACGGCGGCCGAGTGCATCGCGGCTTGCCGGAAGAGGTGGCGACGGAAGTCTCGGTGTTCACCCGCGCCGGTGTGGAGCGCATCCACCGCTTTGCCTTCGAACTGGCGCGCAGCCGTCCGCGCAAGCATTTAACCATGGTCACCAAGTCCAACGCCCAGCGCCACGGCATGGTGCTGTGGGACGAAATCTTCTATGAAGTGGCCAAGGACTTCCCCGACGTGAAGGTCGACAAGGAACTGGTGGATGCCGTAACCACGCGCATGGTACTCAAACCCGCGACATTGGACGTGATTGTCGCCACCAACCTGCACGCCGACATCCTCTCCGACCTCGCCGCTGCGTTGTCCGGCAGCCTGGGCATTGCGCCCACGGCCAACCTCAACCCGTCGCGCCAGTTCCCCTCGATGTTCGAGCCGATCCACGGTTCGGCGTTTGACATCACCGGCAAGGGCGTCGCCAACCCCATCGCCACCTTCTGGACCGCCGCGATGATGCTTGAACACCTGGGCGAATTGGCCGCGGCCCGGCAACTGATGTCGGCGATCGAAGCCGTTACCGAAAGCGGCCTGCACACGCCGGACCTGGGTGGCACGGCGACCACCCGCCAGATCACCGATGCGGTTATCGCGCTGATCAACCGCTGATTCACTGAAGTACGGCGGCACCACGCCGAGGGGTTGCACGCCAGCCCCTTGGCACTTCCTGACAACAATAAGAATCAGGGCCCTGTCATGAAAAGAATCTTTGGCAAACTCTACGTACAAGTACTGCTCGCGGTGATCCTCGGCGCGATTGTCGGGGTCTGTGTCCCGGAGACCGGTGCCGCGCTCAAGCCCTTGGGTGATGCCTTCATCAAGCTGATCAAAATGCTCCTGGCGCCGGTGATCTTTCTCACGGTGGTCACCGGCATCGCGAAGATGGAGAACATGAAAGAACTGGGGCGCGTCGGCTTTCGCGCGTTGATCTACTTTGAAGTGGTGTCTACCTTGGCCCTGGTGGTCGGGCTGGTGGTGGTGGATGTGTTCAAGCCCGGCGCCGGCATGAACATCGATGTGGCGACCCTCGACACGTCGAGCCTGGCCACCTACACCACGGCGGTCAAACATGCGTCGTTCATGGACTTCATCATGAACATCATTCCCGACACCCTGGTGGATGCCTTTGCCAAGGGCAACGTGTTGCAGATCCTGCTGTTTTCCATCCTGCTTGGCGTCGCGCTGGCGGCGGTGGGGCCACGTGGCAAACCCTTCGTCGACACGCTCGACAGCCTGATGCAAGGCATGTTTCGCATCGTCAACATGGTGATGCGCCTGGCGCCCATCGGCGCGTTTGGCGCGATTGCCTTCACCATCGGCAAATACGGTTTTGGCTCGCTGTTTTCCCTCGGCAAGCTGATGGCCTGTGTCTACCTGACCTGCGCTGTGTTTGTGATCTTTGTGCTGGGGCCGATCTGCCGTTACAGCGGGTTCAGCCTGTGGAAGTTCCTGAAGTTCATCAAGGAAGAGCTGTTCACCGTGCTCGGCACCAGTTCGTCGGAGTCGGTACTGCCGCAGATGATCGCCAAGATGGAGAAGGCTGGGGTGTCCAAGCCGGTGGCCGGGATGATCATCCCGTCCGGCCTGACCTTCAACCCGGACGGGCAGGCGATCTACTACACCATCGCCGCGATCTTTATCGCCCAGGCCACCAACACACCCTTGACCCTCACCGATCAGTTGATCGTGCTGGCGGTATTGATGTTCACGTCCAAGGGCTCGGCGGGGGTGACCGGTTCCGGCTTTATTATCCTGGCGGCGACGTTGTCGTCCCTGGGCACGATTCCGGTGGCGGGCATGGTGTTGTTATTGGGGGTGGACCGCTTTATGTCGGAAGCGCGGGCGATCACCAACACCATCGGCAATGGCGTTGGCACTATGGCCATCGCCAAGTGGGTGGGGGCATTGGACGTGGTGAAAATGCGCAAGGCCCTCGACGGTGAAGTCGAGAGCCCCAAGCCGGATCTAGAACTTGAACCGACCCACCAAGCCCTTGAGCTGACCCGAAATATCCGTCAACCGACCTGACCCGGTCTGCGCCGAGTGGGCGAAGCCTTCGACCAGCTGCGCGTCGGCATGGATCTGCGCGATGTGTCGGTTGATCTCTTCGGCCACTTGGTGCTGCTCTTCGGCGGCGGTAGCGATCTGGGTGTTCTGGTCGCGGATCGAGTCCACCGAACCGCGGATCTTGTCGAAGCTGTCGCGGGCCTGTTGGATACGTTCCACGCTGGTGTGGGACACCAGCAGGCTGCCTTGCATCTGCTGCGTCACTTCCTGGGTGCGACGGGCGAGGTTGCCGAGCAGGCTGTCGATCTCGCCAGTGGAGTCGGCGGTGCGACGGGCGAGGGCGCGGACCTCGTCAGCGACCACCGCGAAACCTCGGCCTTGATCCCCGGCACGGGCGGCCTCGATGGCTGCGTTCAGCGCCAACAGGTTGGTCTGTTCGGCAATCGAACGGATGGTGTCGAGGATGGTGTTGATGTTCTTGCTGTCCTGCTCCAGCAACTGCATGGTCTGGGTCGACTTCTGCAAGTCCTCGCTGAGCTTGAGCACGCTGCCGGTGGCTTCACCGATATGGTGCTGGCCGTCGTGCACATCACGGTAGCCCTCGTCGGCACTGGTGGCGGCGGCGCTGCAGGAGCGCGCGACTTCGTTGGCGGTGGCGACCATTTCGTTGAACGCCGTGCTCACCAGTTCCACGGCTTCGCGCTGGCGGCCGGCGGCCTGGTTCATGTTGTTGGCGACTTGGCTGGTGTCGGCGGCGGCGGTCTGCAGGTCCGACGAGGCGTTGCCGATTCGCCGCACCAACTGGGCGATCATGCCCAGGAACTGGTTGAACCAGCCGGCCAGGCTGGCTGTTTCGTCCTTGCCTTGCACCTTGAGCTGACGGGTCAGGTCGCCTTCACCTTCGGCGATCTCTTGCAGGCCGTCGGCCACGCCGCGAATCGGCCGCACGATCACGCTGGCAAAGCTGGCGCCGACCACCGCGAACACCAACGCTAATACGGCGGCGATGGCGGCGATCAACCACGTGAGGCGGGTGGCGCCAGCCATGACTTCGTCGCGCTTGATCAGGCCGATAAAACGCCAGCCCAGGTCTTTGGAGCTGACCATATTGGCCATGTAGGCCACGCCATCGATCTCGATCTGGGTCACGCCGTCGCCGCGCTTGGCCAGTTCGGCGTAGTTCGGGCCCAGATCGGCCAGGGGCTTGAAGTTGTGCTTGGCATCGCTGGGGTCGACCAGCACGTTGCCGTTGCCTTCCACCAGCATCAGGTAGCCGCTGTCACCGAGCTTGATGTTACGCACCAGTTCGGTGAGCTGCTTGAGCGACACGTCCAGGCCGACCACGCCAAGGATATTGCCGCTGGCATCGGCCACGGTGTGCACGGTGCCGATCAGCGTCACATCGTCCGGCGCCCAATAATAGGCGCCAGTGCGCACGGTTTTGCCCGGTGCGGCGATGGCCGCCTGATACCAGGGGCGTACGCGCGGGTCGTAGTTGTTGAGTTTGGTGTCGTCGGGCCAACTGGCGTAGCCGCCGTCTTTCAAACCCAGGGACAGGTAAGCGGTGCTCGGATGGCTCTTGGCGAACTGGTCGAAAATCTCCAGCAGTTCTTTATTGGTGGGGGTGAGGGGGATTTGTGCGGCGTCGGCGCCGGCGTAGCTCTTGAGGTCCTTGGCCGCGACAACGCGCGGGTCCTTGGCCACATAGTCGACGTTCTGGCTGATGCCGTCGAAGAACTGCTTCATGCCATTGTCGATCTGGCGGATCTCACGGCCGCTGCTGTCGAGGAAATTGGCCTGGGCCCCCTCGCGCAGATTCAGCACAACCAATACAGCGACCAAAATAACCGGGACGCACGCGATGGCGGCAAACGCCCAGGTCAGCTTTTGCTTGATATTCATGACTTCACCCGCGGGTATTTATAATTTTTGGCAAGGAGAAAACAGTAGCGTCGAGCGTCGCATGTGTTGTTTTGAGGTAGGTGTGGCCCATGCGTACTCCCTGTGTATCGACTGCGGGAGCACGCACTTGAGGGCCAAAGGAGGGTTTAACCGATGCGCTCGCCACCCAGCGCATCACGCTGCATCGACTGCAGGTTTTTCTCGATGGTTTCGCAGATGGTTTCCATCTGGATCTGGTGTTCGCTGGAGTTGAACGGGCTTTGCAGGTCGGTGCCGATGCGCTCGATGGCCAGCAGCATGAAACCCACCACCGTCGAGGCCAGCGGGGTGAACCAACCCAGGGATTCCACCAGGCCCACTGGCACGATCAGGCAGAACAACGAGATAAACAGGCGCGGGAAATACACGTAGGGGTAGGGCAGCGGGGTATTGGCAATCCGTTCCATGCCGCCCTGGGCGTTGGACAAGTCCACCAGGGTCGACTCCAGTCGCGCCAGGCGGATGCTGTCCAGATGACCGGCTTTATATTCTTTGGCCAGCAGCGCGGCCGACCCGGTGAGGATGTCATTGGCGAAGTTGTTGGTGGCGCCATTGCGCGCGAACTCTTCGCTGGGAATGAACGCGCGGACTTCTTCAGGGCATGGCTGGCCCTTGAGATGCGCGGCCAGGCAGTTCACGTACGCTACATGACGGCGCAACAGGGTGGCCTTGACCGGGTTCACTTCGCCGTCGGGGTCGTCCAGCAAGGTCAACACCTGGCGCGCAAAGCTGCGCGAGTTATTGACCATCGCGCCCCACAGCGTGCGGGCTTCCCACCACCGATTGTAGGCGCTGCTGTTACGGAAACTGATCAGCACCACCAGCGCCGAACCCAGCAGGGTCAGGGGCATCAGCGGCAAATTGATCTTGGCGGTGAGAAACAGCATGAAGTCCACAGTGACGGCGACGTCCCACAGCAACAGCCAGAACAGCGCCCAGCCCACGTAACCCATGGTCTTGATGATCAGGCGGTACTTTTTGAGGATGGCAGCTTTCAAACGAAGACCTCGCGGCGAGCGGTAAGCAACAGTGCTTAAGCTCGGACGCCGTCTGGTGGGTAAGGTTCGCCCCGCAGACTGAAACGTTTAAGTCGACTTGGCTGGATTTGGCTTACACCGCTTGGCTTTCAAGTGTGCGGGCGATATGTAAGTAAATGTCACAAGAGTTTTGCTGCTCACCCAGTTGCTACGGGCCATTGGAACAATTTTGGTAGCGATGGGGTCCCGTACTGTAATCACGATAGATTGCGCTTCGAGGCAAAACGCCATTAGTGGCTTTTATTCTGACGTGAGTTGTTGTGAGACCTGGTTGCATAAAGAATGCAATTGATATCAATGAATTCAGGTTGTTTGATCAGGGCTCTTTCTCATGTGTGGTCGTTCGTTGAAGTTGGCGCTGGAGCATTCGGCACGTGTAGTCGAATGCAATGTGGAATTTGAGGCGTGCATCCGCACGCATTACACACTGCTGCTGGAGCCTTATTCAAAAAGGCCGTTTTTTTACAAGACGGCGTTGAAGCTCAATCGTTTGATGGTGTCTTTTGCGTTATTGAGTGCGTATTTTTCTCGGTCGTTGCCGTTACTGTCCGACGTGAAAGCATTGTGTCTGGCGCGCGGGTTTTGCTCGAGGAACGGCCTGGAGTCGATCTTCCTGCTGTTCAGGGCCTTGGGGTTCATGAAAGTGGCGGAACACCCTGAGGATAGCCGTTTTCGCGTTTTCAGCCCGTCGTCCCAGGCGTGCCGGGAGGTCAGGGCGATGCTCACTTCGGTCGTGGAGCCGCTGGGCACGCTCTATCCGGAAAATACAGTGATTCGGCAGTTGGGTGGGGTAGATGACCGTGCTTTTCTGGCCGTTTATTTCAAAGGCTTTAAGACGATCCTTGAGTGTAATTCGACCATTGATCAGTTGCTGCCGGATTGTTATTGGCTGGTCAATCGTGATGCCGGTCACTTGTTGATGTTGGCTATTTATAACGACGCGTGTGCGTTGGATAACACCGGCGCCAGTTTCCGGTCTTCCTCTTATCTTTCACTTGCCGAACAATTATCGGTCTCCAAGACGCACGTTATTCGCTTGGTTCGGGAAGGGGTGGACAGGGGATATTTCAAAATTCATTCCAAGACGCAGCTGGAGGTGCTACCGCCGTTTGTGATGTTGGTCAGACGCTTCATGGCCTATTCATTTGCGATCAGCCTGCACAGTCTCCAATTGGGTCATAGCGACGGTCAGTAGGCGACTCATGTACAGGGAATGAACGAATGCCGGCGAACTTGAAGCTTCGGCCACGGATGCAAAGGCTATTGTCACCGGCGATCTTGCAGGCTGAAGTCATCGGGATTATCGCCTGGTTGGGCGTGTTGCTGGTTGATCCCTTGATGACGTTTGGGCTGGACAAACTGATGGTCACGCTGTGCCTGCTGGTGGTCTGCCAACTTCACCGCACGGTGACCCACTACTACGTGTGGCGACTGCTTGGCGTTGCCTACATGGTGTTGCTGGCTGTTGGATTCGCCTACGTGTTGCACGCCAACCTCGAACTGCAAGTATTTGCCTTGCCGCTGGCGTTGACGTTGGTGCTCAGCAGCGCAGTACTTTTTATCACGCCCCGGGATTTCCTGATGTGTGCAGCGTTGGTCTGGTGCGTGATGTGGCCAAATATCCAGATTGGTGTTTACGCTGGCATCGAGGTTTACCTGTTCATATTTTGTCTGTCATCAGTGTCTATTGGCTTCATCCTGAATTTCTCTTACTTGAAGAACTTGCGCTCCGTGCTGCTGGTTGAAAGTGAGTTCCGCGAACTGGCACACACTGACCACCTGACGTCCCTATTGAACCGGCGCGCCTTTATGGAAAGTTTCGCCAGACTGATTGCAGCCGGTCATACCGGCTATTTCATAATGTTGGATATCGACAGTTTCAAGTTGAAGAACGACCAATTCGGGCATGACGTCGGTGACAGGATTCTCTGCGCGATGGCCGCGTGCCTGAGATCCACTCCAGGCAGCCATAGTTTCGGCAGGATCGGCGGCGAGGAGTTCGGCGTATTACTGGTCTGTGATGATCCCTACACGGCGACCGATTATGCGCTACGCCTGCTGCATGCCATTCGCTGCAGTGTCGCGCCGCCCCATGACTACACCTGCAGTGCGGGCATGACGTGCTTTACGGCGGGCGCTGAGCTGTCTGCGGTACTCAAGTGTGCCGATCGCAATCTCTATGCATCCAAGCGCAACGGCAAGGATTGCGTGCATCTGGATGGCAACCCTGTGCGACCGCGTTTGCCCGCGGCAATTGAATAAGCGAGGACGTATGAAAATCGAATTGGAAGACGTGGACTCACCCGAAGGTTGCCTGCTGCGGCTGGGTGACTTGAGCATGATGTTCAACACGCGTTTGGAGGCGCAGCAATTTGTCGACCAACTGCAAGGGCGTATTGGCGCAATGAAGTTTGGCAGTGCGCCAGACCGAGGCGTCGAACAGGGCGAAGGCGATCCGCTGGCCTGATCCTGGTTCAGTGCTGGGCGAGGATGCACCCGAGCAAACCGGGAAAGCGTTCCTCAAGCAAATCGCCGCGCAATGAATTCATGTGCGTGGTCCCCACGCTGCGGGTTTGCACCAGCCCGGCATCACGCAATACGCGAAAGTGATGGGACATGCTCGATTTGGGCCGCCCGCCGTCCAGCTCGCCGCAGGTGGCTTCTGGCACGCCGGCCAGGCAGCGCACGATTTCCAGACGCACCGGATCGCTCAGGGCGTACAGCACGCGTTCGAGGGTCAGGTCTTGAAGGGGAGGGTGTTTGAAGGCTCGCATGAAACGAATCATAACAGGGGGCTATCGTTGAATACCATAGTTCGATTACCATCGAACTATCGAATCAACCAACCACTGGCTGGAGTCAACATGTCCGCATTGTTCGAACCGTTCACACTCAAAGACGTCACCCTGCGCAATCGCATTGCCATTCCGCCGATGTGTCAGTACATGGCCGATGACGGAATCGTCAACGATTGGCACCTTGTGCACCTGGCCAGCATGGCCCGTGGCGGGGCTGGCCTGGTGGTGGTCGAAGCCACCGCCGTCGCGCCGGAAGGGCGTATCACGCCTGGCTGTGCCGGGCTCTGGAGCGACGCCCACGCCGAGGCCTTCGTGCCGATGGTGCAGGCCATCAAGGCCGCCGGTTCGGTGCCGGGCATCCAGATCGGCCATGCCGGTCGCAAGGCCAGCGCCAACCGCCCGTGGGAAGGTGACGACCATATGGCCGCATCCGATGCGCGCCGCTGGGAAACCATCGCACCGTCGGCCATCGCCTTCGGCGCCAACCTGCCGCAAGTGCCACGCGCCATGACCCTGGACGACATCGCCCGTGTGCGCCAGGACTTCGTCGATGCCGCCCGCCGTGCCCGCGACGCTGGTTTTGAATGGATCGAACTGCACTTCGCCCACGGCTACCTGGGCCAGAGCTTCTTCTCCGAGCACTCCAACCAACGCACCGACGCCTACGGCGGCAGCTTCGACAACCGCAGCCGTTTCCTCCTGGAAACCCTGGCCGCCGTGCGCGAAGTGTGGCCGGAAAACTTGCCGCTCACCGCGCGTTTCGGTGTGATCGAATACGACGGTCGCGACGAGCAGACCCTCACCGAATCCATCGAACTGGCCCGTCGTTTCAAGGCCGGTGGCCTGGACCTGCTGAGTGTCAGTGTTGGCTTCACCATTCCCGACACCAACATCCCATGGGGCCCGGCATTCATGGGCCCGATCGCTGAGCGCGTGCGTCGTGAGGCCGGTATCCCGGTGACATCGGCTTGGGGTTTCGGCACGCCGCAACTGGCGGAAGGTGCGTTGCAGGCCGGACATCTGGACCTGGTCTCGGTGGGGCGTGCGCACTTGGCTGATCCGCATTGGGCGTATTTCGCGGCCAAGGAGCTGGGTGTTGAGAAGTCCTCTTGGACGTTGCCAGCGCCTTACGCCCATTGGCTTGAGCGTTATCGCTGAAGCGGTGAAGGCGTCACAAAAGCCACTCGCAAGAGTGGCTTTTTTTTGCTCGTTTTTTTGCCGAGCGCTGATACCAAGCTGTTACGCAAAAAATCGTTAATGAGAATAGATGTCAATCGACAATGATTTAACCTATTATGCGCCCACAATAATTGGCAGATATGCCGCCCCATCTGGCTCTTTCACTAGGTTTATCCTTCATGCGTCGTACCCTGCTTTCCGTGTGTGTGCTTCAGGCGTTTTCCCCGTTGAGCTGGGCGGAGGTCGAACCGCTTGAAAAAGCCGCGATCGAGCTGCAAACCACCAGCATTACGGGCGCGGCCGACTACGAAACCGCCCAGGGTCCGGTGCAGGGCTACCATGCCACCCGCTCGGCAAGTGCGACGCGCACTGATACCTCGATCCACGAAACCCCGCAGTCCATCAGCGTGGTGTCCAAGGCGGTGGTCGAGGACATTGGCGCCACCCGCTTGCAGGACGCGCTGGACTACGCCGGTGGCGTCGGCCGGGCCAACAACTTCGGCGGGCAGGGGCTCACCACCTTCACCGTGCGCGGCTTTACCACCGGCGAGTTCTACCGCAATGGTTTCCCGATCAATCGCGGCTACCCGAACATGCCCGACGCCAACACCATCGAACGCCTGGAAGTGCTGCGCGGCCCGGCGACCATGCTCTACGGCCGTGGCGATCCTGGCGGCACCTTCAACGTGGTGACCAAGCAACCGCAGGCCGAACGCACCGTGACCCTTGGCAGCCAGTTGAACGACCAAGGTATGAAGCGCGGCACACTGGATGCTTCCGGCCCGTTGGATGAAGATGGACGTCTGGCTTATCGCCTGAACGTGGTAGGCGAGGGCGGCGACACCTTCCGTGATCACGTAGAAACCGAGCGCTATGGCGTGAGCCCGGTCATCACCTGGCAAGCCACCGACGACACCAAGGTGATCTTCGAAGGCGACTTCATGCGTAACAATCACCCGTTGGACCGTGGCTTGACGCGCTTTGCCACGCAGAAAGGCACGGCGTCGCGCGATACGTTCTGGGGCGATAAAGATGTCGGGAAATTGCACAACGACAACAGCATGGCCCAGCTGCGTTTCGAGCATGTACTCAATGATAACTGGACCTTGGGCGGTGGTTTCCAGTGGCTCGACGGTACGTTGCAAGGCAACGCGATTGAAGCCAATAGCTTGGCTGCTGACGGGCACACGCTCAACCGCAACTTCAACTACCGCAAGCTGGAGTGGACCGACAAGGACACCCAGCTCAACCTCACCGGGCATTTTTCCACGGGTGGGTTCGATCACACCTTGCTCACCGGCGTCGAGTTTGAGGATTACGACTACAAGTCAATCATCCAGCGTTCGTCCGCTGCCTACACCAGTGATATTTTCAACCCGGTCTATGGCAAGCCACGGCCTGCACTCACCAACACGCCTACTCATGACAAGGAAAACCTCAAGACCTACGCAGCCTTCGTTCAGGATCAGGTCGCCCTGACTGAACGTTTAAAAGTCCTCGCTGGCGCTCGTTTCGAGCGTTTTGAGCACCAGTACGAGAGCTACGTGCCGGGCACAAAGAACTGGGAAGCCAGCGATAACGCTGTAACACCACGGGTGGGTGTGATCTACGACCTGACCGACTCACTTGCCGTGTACGCCGATGCTGCGCGTTCATTCAAGCCCAATACGGGCGCCGCCCGCACCGGCGAAGGCTTTGAGCCGGAGAAAGGCAAATCTTATGAAATGGGCATCAAGTGGGAAGCGCTGGATCACCAGCTGAGTGTCGACGCTGCGATTTATCAGATCGACAAAAAGAACGTGCTGACCACTGATCCTGCGGACCCCACCGCCACCTTCAAGGTCGCAGCGGGCCAGGTGCGCAGCCGTGGTTTTGACTTGAACGTCGCCGGCAACCTTACGCCAGAGTGGCGCGTGATCGGTGGTTATGCCTACGTGGACGCCGAAGTGACCAAGGACAACACACTCCGTGTCGGTACGCACCTGGCCAACATCCCGCGCAACAGCTTCAGTCTGCTGAACGTCTACGAATTCCAGGACGGAAGCCTTAAAGGGCTGGGGCTGGGCGCGGGCGCGAAATACGTTGATGAGCGTGTCGGCCAGACCTCCAATACCCCGTTCACGATGGACGCCTACACCGTGGTCGATCTGCTTGGCTACTACAAGGTCAACGACAAAGTGCGGCTCAACCTGGATGTGAAGAACCTGTTCAATCGCGACTTTGAAGAGGGCGCGTTCGGTAACTTCTACGCCTACCCAGGCGCGCCACGCACAGTTCAGGTGGGCATCGCTTACACCCTGTGAATCAATAACACGATGGCCAGGCACACCGCATATCCCTGTGGGAGCGGGCTTGCCCGCTGCCACATTTGGATTGATTTAAGCCTGATAAAGCGTGGCTGATGGCTTGCCCATTACAGCGGCGTGAGCACATTCATCACCGTATCCAACGCCACCCGCGTGTCATCCAGTTGCACCAGCGAGGCATGCCGCGCGCCCAGGGCATCGCGGTTCTGAATGGCAGTGAGGATCGCCTTGTGCCGGGGCAGGCTCAGGCCCTGGATGTCCGGGCGGCGGTTGGTGATGTTGATCGACTCGCGCAACGGCAGCGACAGCATGTTGCACATGTAGGCCAGCAGGTCGTTGCGGGTGGCGTCGGCAATCGCGCGGTGGAAGTCCAGGTCAGCCTGCAGCAGCTGTTCGTGGGTCTGCGCGGTTTCCATGCCCAGGTAGGCTTGCTCGATGGTGGCGATGTCTTCGTCGGTGGCGGTGGTCGCGGCCATGGCGGCGATTTCCGGTTCGAGGATGCGCCGCACGCCGGCCAGGGTGTTGAAGAACTCGCTGTGGGGCGTGGATTGCATCAACCAGGACAGCACGTCCGGGTCGAGCAGGTGCCATTTCAAGCGTGGCCGCACCACCGCGCCCACCCGGGGCTTGGAATACACCAGGCCCTTGGCGCTGAGCACGCGGGTCGCTTCACGCAACACCGAGCGGCTGACCTTGTACTCCTCGCAGAGCGTGGCCTCCATGGGCAAGCGTTCTTCGGGCTTGAAGCGACCGGAAACGATGTGCATGCCCAAATCCTGAACGATCTGGGCATGCTGGCTCTTGCGCGGCTTGGGCGGCTGGTGATCCATGACTACAGGACGGCTCTGGCTTAAAGACGCGGCATCATAGCATCCCAATTAGTGGGAATGCCGTGGGACTTCCGCCCCGCGGCAACCCACCAGGAAGTCAAAGTCGCAGCCTTGGTCGGCCTGCAGCACATGGTCGACATACAGCTGGCGATAGCCGCCGACGATCAGCTTCTCAGGTGGCGCCAGGTCGGCCATGCGTGCCGCCAGCTCTGCGTCGGGGATGTCCAGGTGCAGGCGGCCGTTGGCGCAGTCGAGTTCGATCCAGTCACCTTCCTTGACCGTGGCCAACGGACCGCCGGCCGCCGCCTCCGGCGCCACGTGCAACACCACCGTGCCGTAGGCCGTGCCGCTCATGCGCGCGTCGGAGATCCGCACCATGTCGGTCACGCCTTGGGCCAGCAGCTTGGCGGGCAAGCCCATGTTGCCGACTTCGGCCATGCCAGGGTAACCCTTGGGCCCGCAGTTTTTCATGACCAGGATCGAGTTGGCGTCGACGTCCAGCTCCGGGTCGTTGATACGTGCCTTGTACATGTCGAAGTTCTCGAACACCACGGCGCGGCCTCGGTGCTGCATCAGTTCAGGGCTGGCGGCGGACGGCTTGAGGACTGCACCGAGAGGCGCCAGGTTGCCGCGCAGCACGCAGATACCGCCGTCGGCGCGGATCGGGTTGTCGAGGGTGCGGATCACTTGGTCCTGGCCGTAGATCGGCGAGTCCTTGGTGTTCTCGCCGAGGGATTTGCCGTTCACTGTCAAGGCATTCGGATGGGGAATCAGGTTGGCTTCACCGAGGCGACGCAACACGGCGGGCAGGCCCCCGGCATAGTAGAACTCTTCCATCAGGAAGCGTCCCGACGGCTGCAAGTCGACGATGGTTGGCATGCCACGGCCCATGCGGGTCCAGTCATCCAGGTCCAGCTCCACGCCAATGCGTCCGGCAATGGCTTTCAAATGGATCACCGCGTTGGTCGAGCCACCAATGGCGGCATTCACGCGGATCGCGTTTTCAAACGCTTCTTTAGTGAGGATCTTCGACAGCTTCAAATCTTCGCGCACCATCTCCACCGCGCGCATGCCGGACATATGCGCCAGCACATAACGCCGTGCATCCACCGCCGGAATCGCTGCGTTGTGCGGCAGCGAGGTGCCCAGTGCCTCGGCCATGCAGGCCATGGTCGACGCGGTGCCCATGGTGTTGCAGGTGCCCGCCGAACGCGACATGCCGCCTTCAGCCGCCAGGAAATCATCCAGGGTAATCGTGCCAGCTTTCACTTGTTCGCTGAGCTGCCACACAACGGTGCCCGAGCCGATGTCCTGGCCCTTGTGCTTGCCGTTGAGCATCGGCCCGCCGGTGACCACGATGGCCGGCACGTCGCAACTGGCGGCGCCCATCAGCAGGGCGGGGGTGGTCTTGTCGCAGCCGGTCAGCAGCACCACGCCGTCAATCGGGTTGCCGCGAATGGCTTCTTCCACGTCCATGCTCGCCAGGTTGCGCGTGAGCATGGCGGTGGGACGCAGGTTCGATTCGCCATTGGAGAACACCGGGAATTCCACCGGGAAACCACCGGCCTCGATCACGCCGCGTTTGACGTGCTCGGCAATCTGGCGGAAATGCGCATTGCACGGGGTTAGCTCCGACCAGGTATTGCAAATGCCGATGATCGGTTTGCCATGGAACTGATGGTCGGCGATGCCCTGGTTCTTCATCCAGCTGCGGTACATGAAGCCGTTTTTGTCGGCAGTACCAAACCACTGGGCAGAGCGTAGGCCGGGCTTTTTATCAGACATGATCGATTCTCTTATTGTATGACTATATGTTCTATGCGTGCTTAAACATAAGCGCAAAAACCTTGCTTTGGAAGAGTTGTTTTGCAAATAGTCATACTATATAGTCGGCTTCAACTGAGGTATGGCCCTGGCGGATTTTCGCGAGAGGCGTCCCCCGAGCTTCTATAAAAACAACAATCGGAGATCGACCCCATGAGCCAGGAACTGCGGCTTATTCGGCGCATCACGCTGAAACTGATTCCCTTCCTGATCCTGCTGTACCTGATCGCCTATGTGGACCGCTCCGCCGTGGGCTTCGCCAAGTTGCACATGGGCGCCGACGTCGGCATTGGCGACGCCGCCTACGGCTTGGGCGCAGGGTTGTTCTTCATCGGCTATTTCCTCTTTGAGATCCCCAGCAACCTGATGCTTGATCGCTTCGGCGCGCGGCGCTGGTTTGCGCGGATCATGATCACCTGGGGCGCCATCACCATCGGCATGGCCTTCGTGCAGGGGCCGCACAGCTTTTATGTGATGCGCTTTTTGCTCGGCGCGGCGGAGGCGGGGTTCTTTCCGGGCGTTCTGTACTACATCACCCAGTGGTTCCCGGTGCGCCATCGCGGCAAGATCCTCGGGCTGTTTATCCTGTCCCAGCCCATCGCGATGATGATCACCGGGCCGGTGTCCGGTGGTTTGTTGGGCATGGACGGCATCCTTGGCCTGCATGGCTGGCAGTGGCTGTTTATCGTCATCGGCACGCCGGCGATCCTGCTGACCTGGCCGGTACTGCGCTACCTGCCGGACGGCCCCAAGCAGGTCAACTGGATGAGCGAGGATGAAAAAGCCTGGCTGACCGGCGAACTCGCCAAAGACCTGCAAGCCTACGGCCAGACCCGCCACGGCAACCCGCTGCATGCCTTGAAAGACAAGCGCGTGCTGTTGCTGGCGCTGTTCTACCTGCCGGTGACCCTGAGCATTTATGGCCTGGGCCTGTGGCTGCCGACCTTGATCAAGCAATTCGGCGGCAGTGACCTCACCACCGGTTTCATCTCTGCCGTGCCGTACATCTTCGGCATCATCGGCCTGCTGATCATCCCGCGCAGTTCCGACCGTTTGAATGATCGCTACGGCCATCTCGCCGTGCTTTACGTGCTGGGCGCCATCGGCCTGTTCTGCAGCGCCTGGCTCAGCATGCCGGTGCTGCAAATGGCCGCGTTGTGCCTGGCGGCGTTCGCGATGTTTTCTTGCACGGCGGTGTTCTGGACCTTGCCGGGACGGTTCTTTGCCGGCGCCAGTGCGGCGGCGGGCATTGCGTTGATCAACTCGGTGGGCAACCTCGGCGGCTATATCGGCCCGTTCGTGATCGGCGCGCTCAAGGAATACACCGGCAACCTGGCGTCGGGCTTGTACTTTTTGTCCGCAGTGATGGTGTTTGGCTTGCTGCTGACGGGGGTGGTCTATCGCCTGCTCGAACGCAAGCACGTGCTGCCTGCCGACCAATTCGCCGCCAGTGCCCGTGGCGCTACACGTACTTGATTCAGGAGAAATGACATGCGTTTGGTTCAGTTTGAATTACGTAACGGGGACCGCCGGGTTGGCGTGGTGGAAGGCAGTAAAGTGCGTGAGGTCAACAGCGCCCGCACAGTGCGCGAACTGGCCCTGGCTGCGATAGACGCCGGTGTCGGCCTGGCGCAACAGGTGGACAGCCTGGGCTTGGGCGACAGCTACGATTACGCCACTTTGCTGGCCGACCTGAAAATCCTGCCGCCGTTGGACCACCCGGACCCGGCCCACATGCTGATCAGCGGTACCGGCCTGACCCACCTGGGCAGCGCCTCGGCGCGGGACAAGATGCATCAGGCCGGTGATGACACCGCACTGACCGACACCATGCGCATCTTCAAATGGGGCGTGGAGGGCGGCAAGCCGGAATCCGGTCAGGCAGGCGTGCAACCGGAGTGGTTCTACAAGGGCGACGGCAGCATTGTGGTGCGCCCCGGCGCTGCCTTCCCGTCGCCGCCTTTCGCGGAGGATGCGGGGGAAGAGCCCGAGATCGGCGGCCTCTACGTCATCGGCCCGGACAGCCAGCCCTATCGCGTTGGTTTCGCGGTGGGCAACGAGTTCTCCGACCACGTTATGGAGCGCAAGAACTACCTGTACCTGGCCCATTCCAAACTGCGCAGTTGCAGCTATGGCCCCGAGTTGCGCGTGGGCGAGTTGCCCCAACACCTGGCGGGCACCAGCCGCATTCTGCGCGACGGCGTAGTGATCTGGCAGAACGAATTCCTCAGCGGCGAGGCCAATATGTGCCACAGCCTGGAAAACCTCGAGTACCACCACTTCAAGTACCGTCAGTTCCTCACGCCGGGCGATGTGCACGTCCACTTCTTCGGCACCGCGACCCTGTCATTCGCTGATGGTATACGTACCCAGCCGGGCGATGTGTTCGAGATCAGCCAGGCCGAGTTCGGCGCGCCGCTGGTCAACCGTGTCGGCAGCAGCGAAGCAGCGTTCGCACCCGGCAACGTCATCACCCTTTAAGGAGAAAACCATGACCTCGTTCATCGGCCACAACTACATCGGCGGCCAACGCAGCGCCAACGGCAGCGTCACCTTGCAAAGCGTCGACGCCACCACCGGCGAAGCCTTGCCCCAGGTGTTCTACCAGGCCACGTCGCAGGAAGTCGATGCCGCCGCCAAGGCTGCCGCGCAAGCTTATCCTGCGTACCGCGCGTTGAGCGCGGCGCGCCGTGCGCAGTTCCTCGATGCGATTGCCGATGAACTGGATGCGTTGGGGGATGACTTTGTCGAGCTGGTCTGCCGCGAAACCGCTTTGCCCGCCGCACGCATCAAGGGCGAGCGCGGGCGTACCAGCGGCCAGATGCGCCTGTTCGCCAGCGTATTGCGTCGCGGTGATTTCTACGGTGCACGCATCGATAAAGCGCTGCCTGATCGCCAACCCTTGCCACGTCCGGATCTGCGGCAATACCGCATCGGCCTGGGGCCGGTGGCGGTGTTTGGTGCAAGCAACTTCCCCCTGGCGTTTTCTACTGCGGGCGGCGACACCGCCGCCGCGCTGGCGGCAGGTTGCCCGGTGGTGTTCAAGGCCCACAGCGGGCACATGGCGACGGCCGAGCGGGTTGCCGATGCAATCATCCGCGCGGCCGAAACCACCGAGATGCCCGCCGGTGTGTTCAATATGATCTTCGGTGGCGGTGTCGGTGAGGCGCTGGTCAAGCACCCAGCGATCCAGGCGGTGGGCTTTACCGGCTCGCTCAAGGGTGGCCGTGCGTTGTGCGACATGGCGGCAGCGCGCCCGCAGCCGATCCCGGTGTTTGCCGAAATGTCGAGCATCAACCCGGTGATCGTGCTGCCCCTGGCATTGAAAGCGCGTGCCGAAAGCGTCGCGCGTGACCTGACCGCCTCGGTGGTCCAGGGTTGCGGCCAGTTCTGCACTAACCCAGGCCTGGTGATTGGCATCGCATCGCCTGAGTTCACCGCGTTCACCCAACAAGTCGCGCAATTGATCGGCGACCAACCGGCGCAGACCATGCTCAACGCCGGCACCCTGGGCAGCTATGGCAAGGGCCTGGAAAAACTCCTGACACATCCGGGCATCCAGCACCTGGCGGGCCGCCAACAGGCCGGCAGCCAAGCGCAACCGCAGTTGTTCAAGGCCGAAGCGAGCCTGTTGATCGACGGCGATGAAGTGCTGCAGGAAGAAGTCTTCGGCCCCACCACGGTGTTTGTCGAAGTGGCCGACCAGGCCCAGCTCAGCGCCGCCTTGCAGGGGCTACACGGCCAACTCACCGCCACGATCATTGGCGAGCCGGCTGATCTGCAACAGTTCGCCGAACTCACGCCCCTGCTGGAACAGAAGGTCGGCCGCATCCTGCTCAACGGTTACCCGACCGGTGTGGAGGTCTGCGATTCGATGGTGCACGGCGGGCCGTACCCGGCCACGTCGGATGCCCGTGGCACGTCGGTCGGCACCTTGGCAATCGACCGTTTCCTGCGCCCCGTGTGCTTCCAGAATTACCCTGATAGCCTGCTGCCCGACGCGTTGAAAAACGCCAACCCGTTGCGTATCCAGCGGCTGGTGGATGGCACGCCATCTCGCGACCCGCTGTAACGCGCACCTGAGAACAACAACAATCCAGGAGGCATCATGTCGTGTATCGCCGTTACCCCGCACCGTGCGCAGTTGGGCGAAGGTCCGTTCTGGGACGCGCCGACCCAGGCGCTGTACTGGGTGAATATCGCCGGTAAACAGGCGCTGCGCCTGATGGACGGCCAGTTGAAGATCTGGCAATTGCCCGAGCATGTCTCAGCCTTCATTCCGTGTGAAAGCGGCGATGCCCTGGTGACCTTGAGCAGCGGCGTGTATCGCCTCGACCTGGCCACCGAAGCCCTGACCCTGCTGTGCGTCGCGGACCCGCAACCGGGCAACCGTGGCAATGAAGCGCGCTGCGATGCCCAGGGCCGCCTGTGGCTAGGCACCATGCAGAACAACATCGGCGAGCAGGGCGAAGATCTGCCCATCACCCGACGCTCCGGCGGCCTGTTTCGTATCGATGCTGATGCGCAGGTCACGCCGTTGCTCAGTGGCTTGGGTATTCCGAATACCTTGCTGTGGAGCGATGACGGTCGCCATGTGCACTTTGGCGACAGCCTGGACGGCACGCTGTACAGGTATGAAATTCAAGCCGACGGCCAACTCGATCCCGCGCAAGTCTGGTTCGGCCCCCACGAACGTGGCGGGCCGGATGGCTCGGCCATGGACGTTGACGGCTACATCTGGAACGCCCGCTGGGACGGCAGTTGCCTGTTGCGCCTCACGCCCGATGGCGAAGTGGACCGCATCATCGAACTGCCCGTCAGCCGCCCGACCAGTTGCGTGTTTGGTGGCCCGAACCTTGCCACCCTCTATATCACCAGTGCCGCCAGCCCCTTGGATCACCCCCTGGATGGTGCGGTATTGGCCATCGAGGTTGATGTGCCTGGAAAACCCTGTCACCGCTTTGCCGGATAAACCCAAGACTTAAAAACAACAAGGAGTCACCCGTATGAATCGTCGTCGTGGTTTGCGTTCCCTGTGCTGCGCCGCTGTGGCGGTCTCGGCCATGAGCTTGAGCGGGCTGCTGCTGGCCGCTGAAGAAGTGAAGATCGGATTCCTGGTCAAGCAGGCCGAGGAGCCGTGGTTCCAGACCGAGTGGGCCTTTGCCGAGAAAGCCGGCAAGGAACATGGCTTCACCGTGATCAAGATCGCCGTGCCTGACGGCGAGAAAACCCTCTCAGCCATCGACAGCCTCGCTGCCAACGGTGCCAAAGGCTTTGTGATCTGCCCGCCGGACGTGTCCCTCGGCCCGGCCATCGTCGCCAAGGCCAAGGCCAACGGCTTGAAAGTCATCGCAGTGGATGACCGCTTCGTCGACGCCAAAGGCAATTTCATGGAAGACGTGCCGTACCTGGGCATGGCGGCCTTCGAAGTTGGCCAGAAACAAGGCGCTGCCATGGCCGCCGAAGCGAAAAAACGCGGCTGGGACTGGAAAGAAACCTACGCCGTGATCAACACCTTCAACGAGCTCGACACCGGTAAGAAGCGTACCGACGGCTCGGTCAAATCCCTGGAAGAGGCCGGCATTCCCAAGGATCACATCCTGTTTACGGCCGCCAAGACCCTGGATGTTCCGGGCAGTATGGACGCCACCAATTCGGCCCTGGTGAAACTGCCCAGCGGCGCGAAAAACCTGATCATCGGCGGCATGAACGACAACACCGTGCTCGGCGGCGTACGCGCCACTGAAAGCGCCGGCTTCAAGGCGGCCAACGTGATCGGCATCGGCATCAATGGCACCGACGCTATCGGCGAACTGAAAAAACCGAGCAGCGGCTTCTTCGGCTCGATGCTGCCAAGCCCGCACATCGAGGGCTACAACACCGCGTTGATGATGTACGAGTGGGTCACTAAAGGCACCGAACCGGCGAAGTACACGGCCATGGACGAAGTGACCCTGATCACCCGTGAAAACTTCCAGGCCGAACTGACCAAGATCGGGCTGTGGCAATGACCGCTGCCGCCTTGCGATTTGACGGCATCGGTAAAACTTTTCCGGGGGTCAAGGCGCTGGATGGCATCAGCTTCAGCGCCCACCCAGGGCAGGTGCACGCGTTGATGGGCGAGAACGGTGCGGGCAAGTCGACGCTGCTGAAGATCCTTGGCGGCGCCTACATTCCCAACAGCGGCACGCTGCAGATCGGCGAGCAGGTCATGGCCTTCAAGAACGCCGCCGACAGTATTGCCAGCGGCGTGGCGGTGATCCATCAGGAACTGCACCTGGTGCCGGAAATGAGCGTGGCCGAGAACCTGTTTCTCGGGCATTTGCCATCGCGGCTCGGCGTGGTCAACCGGGGGCTGCTGCGAGAGCAGGCCCTCGCTTGCCTCAAGGGCCTGGCGGATGAAATCGACCCGGCTGAGAAGCTCGGGCGCCTTTCTCTCGGGCAGCGCCAACTGGTGGAAATCGCCAAGGCGCTGTCCCGTGGCGCGCATGTGATTGCGTTTGATGAGCCCACCAGCAGCCTTTCCGCACGGGAGATCGACCGCTTGATGGCGATCATCGCGCGCCTGCGGGATGAGGGCAAAGTGGTGCTCTACGTGTCGCACCGCATGGAGGAAGTGTTCCGCATCTGCAATGCAGTGACCGTGTTCAAGGACGGCCGCTACGTGCGCACCTTCGAGGACATGAGCACGCTGACCCATGACCAGTTGGTGACCTGCATGGTCGGCCGCGATATCCAGGACATCTACGACTACCGCCCGCGTGAGCACGGCGAAGTGGCGCTCAAGGTCGATGGTCTCTTGGGGCCCGGCCTGCGTGAGCCGGTCAGCTTCAACGTGCGTAAGGGCGAGATTCTTGGCCTGTTCGGGCTGGTCGGGGCAGGGCGCACGGAGCTTTTCCGCCTGCTCAGCGGCCTGGAGCGTGCCAGCGCCGGGCAACTGCAACTCTGTGGTGAGCCGCTGCATTTGCAGTCACCCCGGGATGCCATCGCCGCCGGCGTGCTGCTGTGTCCGGAAGACCGCAAGAAGGAGGGCATCATTCCGCTGTCCAGCGTCGCCGAGAACATCAATATCAGTGCGCGAGGCGCCCATTCCACGTTTGGCTGGCTGCTGCGCGACGGCTGGGAGAAGGGCAACGCCGACCGGCAGATCAAGGCCATGAAGGTCAAGACGCCCAACGCCGCGCAAAAGATCATGTACCTCTCCGGCGGCAACCAGCAAAAAGCCATTCTTGGCCGCTGGCTGTCGATGCCGATGAAAGTCTTGCTGCTCGACGAACCCACCCGTGGCATCGATATCGGCGCCAAGGCTGAGATCTACCAGATCATCCATAACCTCGCCGCCCAAGGTATTGCGGTGATCGTGGTGTCCAGCGACCTCATGGAGGTGATGGGCATCTCCGACCGCATCCTGGTGCTGTGCGAAGGCGCGCTGCGCGGCGAGCAAACCCGCGAGCACGCGACTGAATCCAACCTGCTGCAATTGGCCCTGCCGCGCAGCCTGGCGAACTGAGAGACGATTATGACCCCTCAACACAACGTGCTGCCCACCGCACGCAAGCCGCTTGACCTGCGTGCGCTGCTGGACAACTGGGCGATGCTGCTGGCCGCCGTGAGTATCTTTTTGCTGTGCGCCTTGCTCATCGACAACTTCCTTTCGCCGTTGAACATGCGCGGCTTGGGCCTGGCGATTTCCACCGTGGGCATCGCCGCGTGCACCATGCTGTTCTGCCTGGCGTCGGGGCATTTTGACCTGTCGGTGGGCTCGGTCATCGCCTGCGCCGGGGTGGTGGCGGCGATTGTGATGCGCGACACCGACAGCGTCATGCTTGGCATTGGCGCGGCGCTGCTGATGGGCCTGATGGTGGGGCTGATCAACGGCATCGTCATCGCCAAGCTGCGGGTCAATGCGCTGATTACCACGCTGGCGACCATGCAGATCGTGCGTGGGCTCGCCTACATTTTTGCTAACGGCAAGGCGGTGGGCGTGTCCCAGGATCAGTTCTTTGTCTTCGGTAACGGCCAGTTGTTTGGCGTGCCGGTGCCGATCCTGATCACCATTTTGTGCTTCCTGTTCTTCGGCTGGCTGCTCAACTACACCACCTACGGGCGCAACACCATGGCCATCGGCGGCAACCCGGAAGCGGCGTTGTTGGCAGGCGTGAACGTGGACCGCACCAAGATCCTGATCTTTGCCGTGCATGGGGTGATCGGGGCGTTGGCCGGGGTGATCTTGGCGTCGCGCATGACCTCCGGCCAGCCGATGATTGGCCAGGGGTTTGAGCTGACGGTGATCTCGGCCTGCGTGTTGGGCGGGGTGTCGCTAAGCGGTGGGGTAGGCATGATTCGCCATGTGATCGCCGGGGTGCTGATTCTGGCGATCATTGAGAATGCGATGAACCTGAAGAACATCGACACGTTTTATCAGTACGTGATCCGAGGCTCGATCCTGCTGCTGGCCGTGGTCATCGACCGCATGAAACAACGCTGATTGTGAAGACTGGGTTTATGTGGCGAGCGGGCTTGTTGTGGCAGCCGAGCTTGTTGTGGCGAGCGGGCTTGCCCCGCGTTGGGGCGCGAAGCGGCCCTAAAACCTGCAACGGGGTTCGGACTGGAAGAATGCAGTGACTGTATTGGGGCTGCTTCGCGCCCCAACGCGGGGCAAGCCCGCTCGCCACAACAAGCCCTCTAGCCACAAACAACCGGCCCGCCTCGTTAACCGAAGCGGGTTTAGGTCAGATCAGTCGGTGGTGAATTTGAAGATTGTGTTCTGGGTGTAGGTCTGCCCCGGATTCAAGCGAGTTGAGGCAAACGTCGGCTGGTTAGGCGCATCCGGGAAATGCTGGGTCTCCAGCGTAAACCCGCTCCAGTGCTGATAGGTCTTCCCAGCCTTGCCCTTCACCGACCCATCCAGGAAGTTGCTGGTATAAAACTGCACCCCAGGCTCCGTGGTAAACAGCTGCAAGCGCCGCCCCGACTCAGGATCATGCACCTCGGCCGCAAGCTGCTTCACATCACCCTTGTTATCCAGCGCCCAGTTGAAGTCAAACCCACCCTGTTTCGGCTCGGCAAACTTGAGCTGCGGGTGATCCTCCTTGATGTGCTGGCCGATGGGCGTCGGTTTCAGGAAGTCCATCGGCGTGCCCTTGACGGGCGCCAGTTCGCCGGTAGGGATCAAGGTGGCATTCACCGGCGTGTAATGGCTGGCGTGCAACGTGGCAACCTGCTTGAGGATGTCGCCATTGCCCGCACCGGCGAGGTTGAAGTAGCTGTGGTTGGTGAGGTTGAGCACCGTGGGTTTGTCGGTGGTGGCTTTGTAGTCGATGTGCAGTTCGTTGTTGTCGTTGAGGCGGTAGGTGACCTCGGTCTTCAGGTTGCCGGGGAAGCCCATTTCACCGTCCTTGGACAGGTAGGTGAGGGTCACGCCCACCGAGTCCTTGGACTTGACGGGCGTGGCTTTCCATACGTGCTTGTCGAAGCCCTGGGCGCCGCCGTGCAGCGAGTTGGGGCCGTCGTTGAGCGGCACTTGGTAGCGTTTACCGTCGAGTTCAAAGGCACCGCCGGCCAGGCGATTGCCGAAACGCCCGATGGTCGCGCCGAAAAACGCGGTGCCGCTTTGATAGCCCTGCACGTCGTCAAAGCCCAGCACCACGTCCTCGACCTTGCCGTGTTTGTCCGGCACCTTGAGCGACTGCAACACGCCGCCGTAGGTAATGACCGTGGCTTGCATGCCGTGGCTGTTGCGCAGGATGTACTGTTCGACGGCGGTGCCGTCATTGGTTTTACCGAAGGGTTTGTGTTCGCTGGCGAGGCCTGCGGCCTGGGTGCCGCCGCTGGCGATCAGCATGGACATCGCCAGGCCCGACAGCAGGTATCGAGGGTGCTTCATGATCGAACTTCCTTTTGTTGTTTTGAGTGGAATAGTTCTACTAATGTGCGATATTTTGTCGATAGAGCAGCGAATTTATAGCCTTTAACGCCATTTTTGCAAAATAAAATAAGACTAATTAAGCGAGGCAAGCTTTCATGACGACCCAGCACGCTGTTTACCCCGACCTCGAAGGCAAGACGGTCCTGATCTCCGGAGGCGCTTCGGGCATTGGCGAATTCATGGTGCGCGCCTTTGCCGCGCAAGGTGCCAAGGTCGGCTTTGTCGACCGCGCGCAAAGCCAGGGCGAACGCCTGGCAGCGTTGCTGAGTTCGCGCGGGCACACGGTGGAGTTCGTGAACTGCGACATCACCGACGAGATCGCCTACAAGGCCGCCATCACGCGTTTCGAACACTCCCTGGGACCGATCACCGTGCTGGTGAACAACGCCGCCAATGACGTGCGCCACCGCTTGGAAGAAGTCGACTCGGAAATGTTCGATCGGCTGATTTCCGTCAACCTCAAGCACGCCTTTTTTGCCGCCAAGGCCGTGGTGCCGATGATGAAAAGCGCGGGCGGCGGCGCGATCATCAACCTCGGCTCCGTCGGCTGGATGATGGCTTCCGCCGGCTACCCGGTGTACGCCGCCAGCAAGGCCGCCGCCCACGGCATGACTCGCGCCCTGGCTCGGGAGCTGGGGCCAAGCCGGATCCGCGTGAATACGCTGGTGCCGGGTTGGGTCATGACCGAAAAACAATTGGCGATGTGGGTCGACGATGCGGCTAAAGAGCTGATCAGCCGCAGCCAGTGCCTGCCGGGCAGTGTGCTGCCGGAACACATCGCCAATATGGCGTTGTTTCTTGCCTCCGATGCCTCGGCGATGTGTTCGGCGCAGAACTTTATTGTGGATGGCGGCTGGGTGTAGGTCCGCTTACTCGATCGGGTATTTCTTGAAGGCAGGATGCTGTTCCAGCCGCTCGGCATGGCGTCTCAGGTTGGGAAATGCATCCGCCTTGACCACCGACGCCACAGTGAATTGGCTGAACGACCAGGCCACCGTCGCTGTAATCGACGCCTGGGTCAGCGCCTCACTGTCAGGCAGTTGTTTTTCCAGCAGCGAATAAGCAGCGAGCAGCTGCCCGCTGACCCGGTCCAGCCAAGGCGCATGCAGCTTTTCGGCCGGGCGCAGGTTGTGCTCGTAGACAATCTGCACGCTTTTCTCACAGGCTGCCAAGGCCAGGCCAAGGATGTGCAGGTCCCGTGCGCGTGCGGCGGATTGCTGCGCGAGCAGCTTTTTGTTCGCCGGGGCCAGGGTTTCCAGGTAGTCCAGGATCAGGCTGGAGTCCATCAGCACCGTGCCATCGTCCAGCACCAGGGTCGGAGCCTTCACCACCGGGTTGATCTGGGCGAACGCGTCGAAGCTGCGGAATACCGACAGCGGTTCATGCACAAAATCCACCCCGTACAGGTCCAGGGAAATCGCCACGCGTCTTACGTAAGGCGAGTCCAGCATGCCGATCAGTTTCATGAAGCCTCCATTGCTTACCACGTGATGGGCTCAAGAGAGTAAGGGCTCAGCATCGGCCTGCGCAATGGCCCGCCGTAATTGCTGATAGCTTCGGATCTTCTGTTCAAGCGCCGTGGCGGCGTCCGTGAACTTATGCCGGGCCAGCTCTCCGGCGCTGACGGCTGGCCCCCGGTGGTTGGCCGGTAATACGCTTGAACGCACGGCTGAACGCTGCCTGGGAGGTATAGCCCAGGCGCAGCGCCACTTCCTCGATAGGCAAACGCTCCAGGGTCAGCCATTGGCTGGCCAGGCGCATGCGCAATTGCGTCACGTAGCGCAGGGGCGGGATGCCCAGGGTGGCCTGGAAGCGCTCGGCGAACACTGAACGGGAAGCATGACAATGCGCCGCCAATTCGGCCACGCTCCAATCGCGGCCAGGCTGCTGGTGCAAGACGAGCAGGGCACCGGCCAATCGCGTGTCGCGCAGCGCCGCCACCAATCCCGATGCATTCCCGCAGGCACATTCCACCCAGCCCCGCACGATCATGGCGGCGACCACATCGGCCAGGCGCGCGAGGATGCCGCAGTAGCCGATGCGTGCAGCGGACACTTCACGTTCCATCACCGCCAGGATCGGCATCAGGCCGGGGTAACGCTGGCCCTGGGCATCGATCAGCATCAAGGCCGGCATCAGGCTACCGAGCCCCTGGAGACTGCCGAGTTCGAACGCCATGCAGGCGCTGAACAGCAAGGTGCTGGGGGGCGTATCAGGCGACGCATCCACGGCGCAGACGGTATCGCCCAGCGCGGTCGCGGCAAAGCCGTCGATGTCCTGCACAGGCCTGTCCGCATCGGAGGACAGCGCATGGGCACCGCCGTGGGAGATGAACACGGCATTGCCGGCCGACAACTCAAACAAGCTGCCGTCGTCAGTTTTCAGGGTGGCCGTGCCTGCGGCCAGGAAGTGGAAGTAGGCATGTCCGGGTTTGGCCGCAAAGCCCATGCCGAAGCTCGGTCCGGCCTGGATGCGCCGGTACTGCACCCCACTCAGGCGCATGCCGCGCAGCAGTTCGTCGATGAGGTCGGAGGACTGATTGAAAGGGGCCATTGCAGTCATGTTCGGGGTTTTGGTCAAAAACTCAAGGGTCTGCATCATAGATCATCCGAATGGGCGAACCTAGACTGGCCGTCGCGCTAATTTCCCGAGGATGTTGTGTGATGAATGATTATGTAGTCCAAACCGCTCACCCTGCCCAAGTGGCGCCCGACGCGCCCGCCTGGATGGCGGTGTTTTCCCTGGCCATGGGGGTATTTGGCTTGTTGACGGCGGAGTACCTGCCGGCCAGCTTGTTGACGCCAATGGCGCTGGACCTGGGCGTGTCCGAGGCGCTCGCTGGCCAGGCCGTGACGGTGACGGCAGTGGTGGCGTTGTTCGCCGGGCTGCTGGTGCCCGGCCTCACGCGTGGGATCGACCGACGCGTGGTGCTGCTGGGTTTCTCCCTGCTCATGATTGCCTCAAACCTGTTGGTGGCGTTCTCTTCAAGCCTGGCGGTGCTGCTGCTGATGCGCATCCTGCTGGGCGTCGCCCTGGGCGGTTTCTGGAGCATGGCAGCCGCCGTGGCGATGCGCCTGGTGCCGGCGGCGCTGCTGCCCCCAGCGCTGTCGATCATCTTCAGTGGTATTGCGGTGGGCACGGTGGTCGCCGTGCCGCTGGGCAGCTACCTCGGTGGTCTGTATGGCTGGCGCAGTGCGTTCATTGCCGCCGCCGCTGTTGGTGGCGTGACGCTGGCGTTCCAACTGTTCACGCTGCCACGCCTGGCGCCCACGGGCACCGCACGTCTGCGCACGGTACTGGACGTGTTGCTGCGTCCGGGCATCGCCATCGGCATGTTTGGCTGTGTGCTGGTACACACCGGGCACTTTGCGCTGTTCACTTACATCCGGCCTTTCCTGGAAAGCACCACGGGGGTGGGGACAGAAGGGCTGGCGTTGATGCTGCTAGGGTTCGGCGCAGCCAACTTTGTCGGCACGCTGCTGGCCGGTTGGATGCTGGTGCGTTATCCGCGCGGCACCTTGGTGTTGATGCCTGTATTAGTGGGCGTTGCGGCGCTGGCCCTGGTGTTGCTGCCGGCCTCTCTGCCAGGCCAGGCATTGCTGCTGGCGCTGTGGGGCATGGCCTTTGGCGGGGTACCCGTGGCGTGGTCGAACTGGGTGGCCAGAGCCGTGCCGGACCAGGCTGAGAGTGCCGGCGGCATGGTCGTGGCGTCGGTGCAGTCGGCCATTGCGGCGGGTGCGGCCGGTGGGGGCGCGATGTTCAGTCTCAGTGGCATCGACGGCGTGTTTCTCGGCGCCGGTGTGTTGATGTTGCTAGCGGCGTTGTTGATTGCGTTGCGGGTGCAGGTGCCGCGCACCGAGGCAGGTATGGGCGCGGCGCTGCACCTTTGAACTAGGCCTCCAGGTGGCTCAGCAACCACGCCGTGAAACTGCGCGCCAGCGGATCCTGCTCGCTGTCGCGATGGGTCAGCAGCGCCCAGCTCGGCCCGCGAATCGTCGCGTCGACCAGTGGCGTGAGCAACCCGTCGGTTTGCGCCTGACGGCTCAGCAACTGGCTGACTAAGCCGATTCCCAGGCCGGTACATACGGCATCGAGCAACAGGCCGGGGTCGGAGAAATTCAGGCCCTGGTCCTGCTGCCCCACATCGATTCCGGCTTCCACCGCCCAATGGCTCCAGTCCATTTCCCGTTCGCCGTGCAGGGTGGTGCGTTGTGCCAGGGGCAGCTTCAACAGCCGTGGGTGGCAGGCGGGAAACAGCCGGTCGGCGTGCAGCACCTTGAAGCTGCATTCGGCCTGGGAGCTGATGTCGTCGCGCACGGCCAGGTCGATGGTCTGGCTGGCCATGTCGGGCACTTCGTCGGTGCTGAAGATCCACAGGTCGACTTCCGGGTGCTGCTGGCGGAAATCCGCGAGCCGTGGCAACAGCCAGTGCCGGGCAAAGGTCGGCGTGGTGTTGAGCACCAGTTGATTGGGCTTGCGGTACTGCCCCAGGCGCCGCACGCCCACCGCCAATTGCTGCAGCAACGCCTGGGTGGTGCTGAGGAAATCATGGCCGGCGTCGGTCAGGCTCACGCTGCGTCCGCTGCGGAAAAACAGCGGCTGTTCCAGGTACGCCTCCAGGCTGCGGATCTGCTGGCTGATCGCCGATTGGGTCAGGTGCAGTTCTTCGGCGGCCTTGTGGAAACTGCCCAGTCGCGCCGCAGCTTCAAAGCCGCGCAGGGTGCCGAGGGGCGGCCAGTGGTTGAGCATGCTGATAAGTTCCTCTAATTAGTTTTCTACAAAATCCATCGTTTGTCCGGCTTTGCAAGCCGCCATAGCATGTGTGCCAAGACTCCGTGGGCAGTTTTCACTGAACACAATGACTTAACTGAAGGGTACTTGTCATGCAGCAGAATGCAATGCAAAGCAATGGTTGGTGGATGCCTGCGGAGTGGGCCCGGCATGCGGCGACGTGGATGGTCTGGCCGCACAATCGGGCCTTGTGGGAAACCACGTGGGGCGTGACCCTGGCGCACGTGCAGCAGGATTTTGCGCGGGTAGCCAATGCGATCGCACGCTTCGAACCGGTGAAAATGCTGGTTGATCCGTCTGCCGTGGCGGGCGCCAAGACGCTGTGCGGGCCGGGCATCGAGCTGATCGAACAGGCCGTCAACGACAGCTGGTGCCGCGATTCCGGCCCGACCTTTGTCTGCCATCCGCAGCTGGGCACGGCCGGTGTGAGCTGGCGCTTCAATGCCTGGGGTGGCAAGTCGGCCCATGATTTGGACGAAAGCCTGGCACGTCGGGTGCTCAATCATCTGGGGCTGGAATGTTTCGGCACGCCCCTGAGCAATGAAGGCGGCGCGATCCATGTGGACGGCGAGGGCACGCTGATCACCACCGAATCGGTGCTGCTAAACCCCAACCGCAACCCCGGCGTGAGCAAGGCCGAGATGGAAGCCATCTTCACGCGCCTGCTGGGCATCAAGAAGACCATTTGGTTGCCCGGCGACCCGGACTACGTCACGGGCGACATGACTGACGGGCATGTTGATGGTGTCTGCGCATTTGCCCGCCCCGGCGTGTTGCTGGTCGACGCAACTCACGATCAACGCTCTGTATACGCCGAAGTGGTGCGCGAAAACCGTCGCGCCCTGGAACTCGCCACCGACGCCCGAGGGCGCCATTTCGAGCTGATCGAGCTGTATGAAGCCACTGATGCGGTCGACACCGACGCCGAGGTGTTCTGCGCCTCCTACACCAACTTCTACATCGCCAACGGCGCAATCATCATGCCGGCCTATGGCATTGCAGCCGATCAGGTCGCGGCAGAAGTCCTGGCCCAGGCGTTTCCTGGTCGCGAGATCGTACCGGTGCAGATCAACCACCTGGCCCATGGCGGCGGCGGCGTGCACTGCATCACCCAGCAACAGCCAGCCTGGGTGAAGCCATGAGTATTCTGACCATTGCCACTACCCAAATGCCCTGCACCTGGGACCTGCCGGGCAACCTCGACCGTGCCGAGCAACTGGTGCGAGACGCGGCGGCGCAGGGTGCGCAGGTGATCCTGTTGCAGGAACTGTTCGCCACGCCGTATTTCTGCATCGAGCAGCACCACAAGCACTTGGCGCTGGCCGAGGAATATCAGCACAGCCACGTGCTTAAGCGTTTCGCCGCTTTGGCCAAGGAGTTGGGCGTGGTATTGCCGCTGAGTTGGTTTGAAAAGGCCGGCAACGCATTCTTCAATTCCCTCAGCGTGGCGGATGCCGACGGGCGCTTGCTCGGCGTGTACCGCAAGACCCATATCCCGAACGCCATCGGCTATCAGGAGAAGGAATATTTCAGCCCCGGCGGCACAGGTTTTCGCGTCTGGGACACGGCCTTCGGGCGCCTGGGCGTGGGCATCTGCTGGGACCAGTGGTTCCCGGAGACCGCGCGCTGCCTGGCGTTGCAAGGCGCCGAAGTGCTGCTGTTTCCCACCGCCATCGGCTCGGAGCCCGGCTGCGCCACGCTCGATTCGCGGGACCATTGGCAGATGACCATGCGCGGCCACGCGGCAGCAAACCTGTTGCCGGTGGTGGCGGCCAATCGCGTCGGGCGTGAAGTGGCGACCACTGATCCGGACCTGCAAATGGACTTCTACGGCTCATCGTTCATCTGCAACCACAAGGGCAAGCTGTTGGCCGAAGCGGATCGCGATTCCATCGGCGTGCTGCTGCACCGTCTCGACCTGTCCGCCATGCGCGAAGACCGCCTGACCTGGGGTATCTATCGCGACCGTCGCCCGGAGATGTACGGCGGCCTACTGACCCTGGATGGGCGTCCATCATGAAGCGGCTATTGAGTTGTGCGCTGATCATGACGAGTGTCTGCGCCTCGGCTGAGGATAAAACCCTCAAGCTCTACAACTGGGCCGATTATTTCGCTGCAGACACCCTGTCCAAATTCACCGCCGAGACCGGTATCCGGGTGATCTACGACGTGATGGATGGCAGCGAAACCCTGGAAGCCAAGTTGATGGCCGGCGGCAGCGGCTACGACCTGATCTTCCCCGGCGATACCGTGGCCGAACGCCTGATGCGCGCTGGCAGCCTGCAAGCACTGGACCCCGCCAAGCTCGACGCCATGGGCGACATCGAGCCGGGCCTGCAGAAACTGCGCACCCACTACGTCAATTCGAACAAAGCCACGGTGCCCTACACTTGGGGCACGATCGGCCTGACCTACAACACCCAGCAGATCCAGCAGCGTATGCCGAATGCGCCGGTCAACAGCCTCGACCTGTTGTTCAAGCCGGAGAACGCGGCCAAATTCGCCGATTGCGGCATCTCGCTGATCGACTCACCGGACGAAGTACTCGCCGTGGTGCTCAACTACCTGGGCCGCGACCCGCGCAGCGCCAAGCGCGAAGACCTGGCGGCGGCCAGTGAGCTGCTGCTCAAGGTGCGGCCGTACATCCGCAAGTTCCAGTCGCAACCGGTGACCGACCTGGTCAATGGCAACCTGTGCCTGTCCCTCGGCTACAGCGGCGACATGACCCAGGCCCAGCGCGCCGCCGATGCCGCGGGCAAAGCGGTGACCTTCGGTTATCACATCCCCCGCGAAGGCACTACGGTGTGGATGGACACCATGGCCATCCCGGTCGACGCCCAGCACCCGGAATACGCTTACGCCTTCATCAACTTCGTGATGCGCCCGCAAAACATGGCCGCCATCACCAACCTCACCGGCTACCCCACGGCGAACGCCAAGGCGCGGCCGGACGTGGAGGCAAGCATGCGCGATAACCCGGACATCTACCCGGACGCGGCCACCTTCGAACGGTTGATCGCCGGCAAGGACATCCCCCAGGCCGATATGCGCGCACGGATGCGTGTATGGACTAAATTCAAAACCATGTAGCTGAGGGGCTTTTGTGGCGAGGGGGCTTGTCCCCCGTTGGAGTGCGTAGCGCTCCCGCTTTTTTGGGGCCGCTGCGCAGCCCAACGGGGGACAAGCCCCCTCGCCACAAAACGCTCTTCATCACAATGAACTCCATTCAATCCGAACCTTAGGCAAGAGAACCCCATGCCAACCCGTCGCACCTTCATCAAACAAGCCAGTGTGGTCTGCGCCATGACCTTGATCGCCCCGCACCTGCGCGCCGTCGCGAGCGGTCGCTTCTACATGCCCGACGAGGGCGAAAAACACCGTCAGGCCTTTATTGCCTTTGGTGCCCAGGACGCCATCTGGGAAGACTTCACCGCCGATGTACAAGCCGCCCTCGGCCGTATCGCCAGGGCGATTGCGCAGTACGAGCCGGTCACCGTGTTCTGCCGCGAAGACGAACGCTATCTTGCGGAAAAACACTGCGGCACCCGCAACATCACCTTCGTGGAAACCGAGCTGGATGACATCTGGATGCGCGACACCGGCGCCAACTTCGTCATCGACGGCAGCGGCGGCCTGGGCGCGGTGGACTTCAACTTCAATGGCTGGGGCAACAAGCAGCAGCACGACGATGACGCGCGGCTGGCGGCCCAGATCGCCGAAGCAACCGGCGCCCGGCCTATCCGCAGCGAATTGGTGGGCGAGGGTGGCGGGATTGAAGTCGATGGCCTCGGCACCGGCATCATGACCGAAAGCAGCTGGATCAACCGCAATCGCAACCCGGACTGGAGCAAGGCCGAGGTCGAGGCGGAGCTGAAGGAGCGCCTGGGCCTGCGCAAGATCATCTGGCTGCCGGGCATCAAGGGCAAGGACATCACCGACGCCCATGTCGATTTCTACGCACGCTTCGTCTCCCCCGGCGTGGTGCTGGCCAACCTCGATACCGACCCTGAATCCTATGATCACAAGGTTACCCTGGCGCACTTGGAAATCCTCAAGAAGGCCACCGACGCCGATGGCCGGCCTTTGCAGGTGCACACGGTGTCGCCGCCGCTCAACCCGCGTAAAAGCAAGTTCAGCAAGGGCAAGCCGGACTTTGCGGCGGGCTACATCAATTACTTCGTGATAAACGGTGCGGTGATCGCCCCGGAGTTTGGCGACCCGGTGGCGGACCGCAAGGCGCTGGACCTGCTGGCCCGGCTCTACCCGGACCGCAAGGTGGTGGCGCTGAATATCGATGCCATTGCGGCGGGTGGCGGTGGCATTCACTGTGTGACGAGCCATCAACCTTTGGTTTAGTCTGGAGCGCTTCGCCGATCGCAAACGCCTCTGGAGCCGTCAGCATGACCGATTACGTACCCCCGAAAGTGTGGACCTGGGACACCGAAAATGGCGGCACCTTCGCCAGCATCAATCGCCCGATTGCCGGCGCGACCCATGACAAGGAACTGCCGGTAGGCAAGCACCCGCTGCAGTTGTATTCCCTGGCCACGCCTAATGGCCAGAAGGTCACGATTCTGCTGGAGGAGCTGCTGGCGCTGGGTCACAGCGCTGCGGAATACGACGCCTGGCTGATCAAGATCGGCGACGGCGACCAGTTCGGCAGCGGTTTTGTGGGGGTGAACCCGAACTCCAAGATCCCGGCTCTGCTGGATCGCAGCGACGCCACGCCCATTCGCGTATTCGAGTCGGGCGCGATTTTGCAGTACTTGGCCGAGAAGTTCGGCGCGTTCTTCCCCACCGAGCCTGCGGCCCGTGCCGAATGCCTGTCGTGGCTGTTCTGGCAGATGGGCAGCGCGCCCTACCTGGGCGGTGGTTTCGGGCATTTTTATGCCTATGCGCCGAGCAAGATGGAGTACGCGATCAACCGCTTTGCCATGGAAACCAAGCGTCAGTTGGACGTACTCGACCAACGCCTGGCGGTGAGCGAATACATAGCGGGTGATGAATACACCATCGCCGATATCGCGATCTGGCCGTGGTATGGCGGGTTGGTCAAAGGCCGCCTGTATGGCGCGGCGGAGTTTTTGTCGGTGCATGAGTACAAGCACGTGTTGCGCTGGGCAGACGCCATCGAAGCGCGGCCAGCGGTGCAGCGCGGGCGGCGGGTGAATCGGGTGTCCGGTGAGCCCCATGAGCAGTTGGCCGAGCGCCATAACGCCAGCGACCTGGACTAAAGGCCTGACGCTGTAAGAAATGTGGGAGCGAGCAAGCCCGCTCCCACATTTGGATTGTTGTATTTCACTCTATTTGTAGCGCTGCTCAAACACCGCCACCTGCTCCGGCTTGATCAATTCAAACGGCACCCACACCTCCGGCTCGATCGCCTCGCCCTTGATCATCCGCACGGCCGCCTGCACCGCTTGGGTTGCCTGGGCTTTCGGGTCCTGGAACACCGACGCCGTCAGCAACCCCCGCTTGATCGCCGCCAGCCCATCGGGCAAGCCATCGATGCCCACAATCGCCACGTCACCCTTGGCTTTCCCTGCCTGCTGTAACGCCATGGCCGCGCCAATCGCCATTTCGTCGTTATTGGCCACGATCGCATCGAACTGCGTGCCCGCCAGCAGCCAGTTGCTGGTCAGGTCCATGCCCTTGCTGCGTTGCCATTCGGCGCTTTGCTGCTCGACCACCTTGATACCGGGAAAGTCCTTGAGCACCTGTTTCGCGCCCTCGGTGCGGTCATGGGTGGCGTTCTGTGCAAGGTCGCCCATGATGATCGCCACATTGCCCTTGCCGCCGAGTTTTTCCGCCAGGTAGCGCATCTGCAATTGCCCGGCCTCGATGTCGTTGGAAGCCACGGTGACCACGCCTTTGGGCAAGGTGCGCTCGTCCGGATGGCGGTTGACGTACACCAGCGGCGTCTTGGCCGCGACGGCGGCGCGGGTCATGTTGGCGGTGGCGGCGGTGTCCACCGGCAGCACGATCACCGCGTCGACCTTCTGGTTGAGAAAGCCTTCGACCTGATTGAGCTGGCGCACCACATCGCCCTGGGCATCTTCGAACTGGATCTGCACATCCTGCTGCTTGGCGGCCGCTTCCAGGCCGGTGCGCACGTAGGTCATGAAGTTATCGTCGACGCGGGCAATGCTCACGCCGATGCGATAAGCCGCGAACGTCCATTGGCTGAACAGCAGCAACAGGGTGGCAGCAAACAACGAATAGCGATTCATAAGGGTGATCCTTTTATTGTTATAGGGTGAACGCCTGGCGGAAACGCGCCAAAGCCAACTCGCTGTCGCCGCTGGCCCAGCCTTCCAGACCGACCACGCCGCTGTAGCCCATGGCGTGCAAGGCCCTGGCGATGGCCGGGTAGTGAATTTCACCGGTGCCGGGCTCCTTGCGTCCCGGCACGTCGGCCACCTGGATTTCACCGATATGTGTGCCGGCGCGCTGGATCAGTTCGATCAGGTTTCCTTCGCCGATCTGCGCGTGGTACAGGTCCAGGTTCATCTTCAGGTGCGGGCTGCCCACGGCCTCGATCAGCGCCAGGGTATCGTCGGCGCGGGCGAAGGGTGTGCCGGGGTGGTCAACGTCCGTGTTGAGGTTTTCCAGCAGGAACACCCGGCCGGCGTCTTCCCCCAAACGGGCGATTTTTTCCAGGGTCTTGCAGGCGCTCAGCCACATGCGGCCGGTGGTCTGGCTCATGGGTTGCACGGGCAGGCCGCCGTCACCCAGGCCGGTGCCGTGCAGGTTGAGGCTGGGGCAATTCAATTGCTCGGCCACCCCTAAGGATTCGCGGGCGCTGTCGAGCAACTGGCGGATACCGTCGGGGTCGGTGAGGGTGCCGCTGATGTAGCCGGTCATGGAGGTGAAGTCGGCGCCGGTAGCCGCCAGGGCGGCGATGTCCTTGTTTGTCCAGTTCCAGATTTCGGCACTGAAGCCCAGCGCATGAATACGCTTCACGCGTTCGATGAAGGGCAGGTCGAGAAACACCATTTCCGCGCTGACAGCCAGCTTGAATGGGCTCATACGGCCACCGCCTTGCCGGCTTCGAACGACTCGATGCAGGCGCGGGCAATCGCCAATGCCGCGCGCGCGTCTTCACCGCTGGCCAAGGGTTTTGCGCCGCTGCGCAGGCAGTCGACGAAGTGGTTGAGTTCGGCGATGTAGGCGTCGCGCAACAGGTCGGTGTCCAGGCGTTGGGTGTCGGCCTGGATGCCCTGGGCCAGGTAGCGCACCAAGTCGCAATCGTTGAGGCTGCCCATGCTCAGCATGCCGGCGCTGCCAAACACTTCGCCGCGCACGTCGTAGCCATACACGGCCTGGAAGTTTGCCTCGGCAGTGGCGATGGCGCCGTTGTCGAAGCGGATCGCGACCACGGCAGTGTCGAGGAAGCCTTTGCTTTTGTATTCCGGGGCGATCAAAGCGTCGGCCATCACGTAGACCTGCACCGCCTCGGCGCCGGGGTTGAGGTAGCGCAGGGTGTCGAAGTCGTGGATCAGGGTTTCCAGGAATATCACCCATTGCGGCGACTTGGCCGGGTTGTTCAGCGCCGGGTCGCGGGTCAGCGAGCGCAGCAACTGCGGGGTGCCGATGCGGCCAGCGGCGACGTCGAGGTGCGCGGTGCGAAAGCTCTTGGCGAAGCGCCGGTTGAACCCGACTTGCAGCGGCACCCGCGCATCGGCCGCAGCGGCGATGGCGCGGTCGGCTTCATCGAGGGTGATGGCCATGGGTTTTTCGCAGAAGATGCCCTTGCCGGCGCGGGCGGCGCTGATCACCAGCTCGGCGTGGCTGCGGGCGGGGGCGGCGATCAGCACGCCATCGATGTCCGGGTCGTCGAGCAACTGCTGCGGGTCGGTGTACACCTTGCTCACCCCCAGTTCAGCGGCGAGGCGGGCGGCCTGACCCGGTGTGGGGTCGGCAATCGCTGCCAGGCTGGCGCCGGGGATATGCCGCGCGGCGGTCAGGCCGTGGAAGCTGCCCATGCGTCCGGCACCGATCAAGCCCAGGCGGATGTTCTGTGTACTCATGAAATAACCCCTTGTTGTTATTGGCCTCAAGGACAGTCCTGATGGCAAAGGGGTCAGAGCAAGAGCTGTGCCATTTTGTAACATGTTGATAAATAACGATTAATAATTATTTATAAACAAAAAGTGTTCATTTTGATGACATGCCTATACTGACATGTCAAAAACATGAACATGGATACCGCCCAATGAGCCTGGCGTTCAGCGTGCAAGACCTCGACTACCTGACGGCCCTGGGGCCTGCCGCGCTGAACGATGGCCCGGTCGCCTTACTGGAACAGGCCTGGCGCGACTGCCTGGCCGGCCAGGTCGAACGCCCGGCGCACGTGCGCCAAGTGATCTGGGATTCGTGGCGGCGCAGTGTCCAGGCCGGTATCGACCCGGCCGACAATGCGTACCGCTTCGTTGCCGCCGATACGCTGGCCGCCGCCCAGGCGGCACACCGGGTGCTGATCGAGGCCGCCGCGCAAGTCATGCATGGTTTGCTGGCCTACAACCCGCGCGGTCATATCAACCTTACCGATGCCGATGGCACCACCCTGTATTTCTGTGGGCTGGACATCACCCCCGTGGGCAGTCGCCTGCTGGAATCGGTGCAAGGCACCAACTGCACCGGCCTGGCGCTGGCCGAGGATCGCCTGGTGTACGTGCTGGCCGAGGAAAACTTCGGCGTCGGCCTGCGCCAGCGCCGCATGCATTGCGCCGCCGCGCCGATCAAGAATGCGCAGGGCCAGACCGTGGCCATGCTGACGCTGACTGCCGAGCCCGGCTGGTTTCACTTCCATACCCTCGGCACGGTGCAGGCTGCGGCCGACGCGGTATCGCGGCAGATGGCCCTGCAAGGTCTATTGGAAGAACAGCAGGCCGTCCTCGAAGTGCTTAACGAAGGCCTGGTGGTGCTGGACGAACGCGGTTGCATCAAGGCGCTCAACCGCTATGCCCGGCAGCTGTTTGGCACCGGGCTGGAGCTGATCGGGCGGCCGTTCCAGGAACTGGGCCGTAGTGAATTGAGTGACGCCCTTGGCGAGCCCGTGCGCGACCTTGACTGCACCTTCCACCTGCACAACCGCAGTCAACTCGCCTGCCTGGTCTCGGTGTGCCCGCTGGAGCAGGGCGGGGTGATCGTGTCACTGCGAGAGAACCGCCGCATTCGCGAAATCACCCGGCGCCTCATCGGCACCCAGGCCAGCTACACCTTCGACACCATCCAGGGCAGCTCGCGGGCGATCCAGGACGCGCTGCACTTGGGACGCATCGCCAGTCGCAGTGATTCCACCACCCTGATCCTCGGTGAAAGCGGCACCGGTAAGGAACTGTTCGCCCAGGCCATCCACAATGGCAGCGAGCGCTGCAACGGCCCATTTGTGGCAGTCAACTGCGGTGCGATTCCACGGGACCTGGTGCAAAGCGAGCTGTTCGGCCACGTCGAAGGCGCGTTCACCGGCGCCACCCGTGGCGGCTCGGCGGGCAAGTTCGAACTGGCGGATGGCGGCACCATTTTTCTCGATGAGATTGGCGACATGTCCTTCGATGCCCAAGTCAGTCTGCTACGGGTATTACAGGAAGGTGAAATCACTCGGGTGGGTGCGAAGAGCTCGCGGCAAGTGAACGTGCGCATCATCGCCGCCACCCACCGCAACCTCAGCCAGGCGGTCGCGGAAGGCGCGTTTCGCGAAGACCTCTACTACCGCCTCAACGTGCTGAACCTGACCGTGCCGCCGCTGCGCATGCGCCGCGAAGATATTCCGCTGCTGGCGCGGCATTTTCTCGCCCGGTGTGCTCGTTCACTGCGTAAATCGGTGCAGGGGTTTTCACCAGACGCCATGGCCCTGCTCTTGGCCTACGGCTGGCCGGGCAACGTGCGCGAGCTGGAGAACAGCATCGAGCGGGCGACCAACCTGGCGATGGGAGCGCTGATCGAACCGGTGGATCTGCCTTTGGAAAGCCGCCAACGCACGCCGCTGCGCATCCACGAAGCGCCTCCCGCCCAGGACCTGGGCAGCCACGAAATGCACGCCATCGTCGCCGCGCTCAACAGCACCGGCGGCAACATCCGCCTGGCCGCGCAGCAACTCAACGTGTCGCGGGGTGGGCTGTACAACAAGATGAGTCGGTTTGGCCTGAATGCCGGGGATTTCCGTCGCAACTGAGAGCCAAGAACCCCCTGTGGCGAGCAGGCTCGCCACAAAAAACCAGCACGTTCAGTTGCCCCTATTTTCGGATGTCACAATCTGCGGCGGTACATACACCCGCTGCCGCACCGGATCGAACCCTTCAGCACCCTGCAACTCCACCATCAAGCGCACCAACGCCGTCGCCGTCTGCCTCGGCTGCGAATCCATCACCACATCGATCAAGCCCTGGCCCAACGCCTGGCGTGACAGCTCGGTCGACTCCTGCAGGATGCAACACAGCGCCGGCCGCTTGGGCAACTGCGCCAAGGCGCTGATGATGCCGTCGCCGCCGCCGCCCACCACGCACAATCCGCGCAGGTCACTGTGGCGGCTGATCAGGTCGAGGGTGGCTTCTTCGGTGATGTCGCAGTTGTCCAGGTTGATCAGCGGCTCCAATGGCTTGAGCCCCGGCGCGTGTTCGGCCAGGTAGCTGTGCAAGCCTTCGACCCGTGCCTGGTGGCCGAGGAAACGATGGCCACCGAGCAGGATGCCCACGCTGCCTTTGCGGGCGCCGCAGGTGCGGGCGAGCAGCCAGCCCATGGTGCGGCCGACCACATGGTTGTCCTGGCCGACGTAGGGTTCTTCGGCCTGTTCGTGGATATCCGAAAGCAGGGCCACCACGGGCACACCGGCTTCGCGGATCTGCTTGAGGCAGGCGTTGATCAGCGGATGGGCAAAGCTCACCACCGCAAGGCCATCGCATTGCACGGCCAGTTGTTCAATCTGCGCGACGATAGCGCTGGGCGTGCGATCGACGATGTACTCGAACTGGCACGTCAGGTTGGCGCCGGCATGCTGCTCGGCGGCGGCGCTGATGGCCTGCGCCAGGCTGGCATAGAACGCCTGGGCGGTGGCCAGCAACAGGATGCCGAAACGATAGGTCGGCCGGCGTTCGCGAATGCGCTGGCCGATCAACCGCGCCGCAAAATACCCCACGGCTTCGGCCGCCTGGAACACCTGCTCGGCGGTCTCGGGATTGACCGGCGCACGTGCATTCAACACACGGTCGACGGTGGCCACACTGAGCCCCGCCTGGGCGGCAACGGTGGCGATGGTCGGGCGTTTATTGTTGTTCATGACAGGCCCCTTGAGCGTCTTGATAGAAAACTATCAAGCCCCGCTGGGCCTGCATGATAGCTTGATAGGGAATGGATTCAAGGCCTTGAGGGTGATTTAGGCGTTCTCTATCGTGGGTTTCACACAGCACCTGAAACCACCCGCTTGCGGAGAACAATAACAATGCCTGAACACACCGCTCACACCGCCCGACGCGACTACAGCCTCACCGGCCCCGAAGCCGCCCGCGCGGCTGAAAGGGGCCTGGTCTCGGCCAGTTGGTACCAGTCGCCGATCTCGCGCAAACGCATGAAAGAACTGATGCAGCGCCGCGACGGCCCGGCTTTGCTCGACACCGCCATCTGGCTGATCGCGCTATTGGCCAGCGGTTTCGGCGGCTACTGGTTCTGGGGCACCTGGGCCTGTGTGCCGTTCTTCATCGCCTACGGCGTGCTGTACGGCACTGCGTCCAACCCACGTTGGCACGAAACCGGCCACGGCACCGCGTTCAAGACGCGCTGGATGAACGATGGGTTGTATCAGGTCGCCAGCTTCATGTGCATCTTCGAACCCCACGTGTGGCGCTGGAGCCATGCCCGTCACCACACCGACACCATCGTGGTCGGCCGCGACCCGGAGATCGTCGAGCCGCGTCCGCCGAGCCTGTTGATGATGTTTCTGAGCCTGTTCAACCTGCCCCTGGCCTGGAAAACCTTCAGCGGTGTGGCGCGGCATGCCATCGGCAAGATGAGTGCCCAGGAGGCGGATTTCATCCCCGAGTCCGAATGGCCCAAGGTGTTTCGTGCGGCGCGGATCTGGGTCGGCATTTATGCCGTGGTGATTGGCACCGCGTTGTACCTGCACAGCTGGTTGCCGCTGATGCTGGTTGGCCTGCCGAGCCTCTACGGTGCCTGGCTCGGCTATATCTTCGGCCTTACCCAGCATGTGGGCCTGGCCGAAGACGTGCTGGACCACCGTAGCAACTGCCGCACCATCTACATGAACCGCGTGCTGCGCTTTATCTACATGGACATGAACTACCACCTCGAACACCACATGTACCCGATGGTGCCGTACCACGCCCTTGCGCAACTGCACGAAGAGATCCGCAGCGACTGTCCGCCGCCGTACGCCAACCTGTTCGAGGCGTACAAGGAAATCCTGCCGACGATCTGGAGGCAGCGTAGCGATCCGACCTATTTCATCCAGCGCCCGATTCACCTGAACACTCACCCGGCTGCCTCTGCACCGGTGCATGCAGAAACCGCTGCTGGCTGATCCCCACCCAAGAACAAGAGAAAACACCATGAACGATCAATGGATCGACGTCTGCGCCGTGGGCGAAATCGACGAAGAAGACGTGCTGCGCTTCGACCACGGCCCGCACACCTACGCGCTGTACCGCTCCGCCGAGAATGAATTCTTCGCCACCGCCGGCCTGTGCACCCACGAGAAAATCCACCTCGCCGACGGCCTGGTGATGGACCACGTGATCGAATGCCCCAAGCACAACGGGCGCTTCGACTACCGCACCGGCAAGGCCCTCGGCGCGCCGGTGTGCGTCAACCTCAAGACCTACCCGGTGCGGGTCGAAGCGGGGCGGGTGTTGCTCGCGGTCACGGCCTGATGATGAACGCTCCGTTGATTATCGTCGGGGCCGGTCATGCCGGTGGCCGGGCGGCGCTGACCTTGCGCGAAGAAGGTTATACCGGGCGCTTGATTCTGATAGGCGATGAACTGCACTTGCCCTATGAGCGGCCGCCGTTGTCCAAAGGCCTGTTACAGGGCACGGCAGTGCTGGCCGGCTACAGCTTGTGCGACAGTGCGCGAATGGCCGAGCTGGACATCGAGCACATTGCCGGTAACCCGGTGACTCGACTGGAGCCGCAGACACATCGCCTGCAACTCGCCGATGGCCAATGGTTGCCCTACGCCGGTCTGCTGTTGGCCACGGGCGGCCGGGCGCGGCGTTTGCCCCACGCGCAAGCCAACGTGCTTTACCTGCGTACCCACGATGAAGCGCTAGCGTTGCGCAGCGCCTTACGCCCCGGCACACGGCTGGTAGTGGTGGGCGGTGGTTTTATCGGCCTGGAAGTCGCGGCGACCGCACGTGGCCTGGGCTGTGAAGTGACGGTGCTGGAAGCCGGGCCGCGCCTGGCGGGGCGTGTGCTGCCGCCGGTGATCTCCCAGGCGCTGCTGGATCTGCATCGCGAGCACGGTGTGCAGGTGCGTTTGAATGTGGCGCTGGAATCCATCCAGGCCGACGCCGTGCTGTTGGTGGATGGGCACCGCTTGCCCTGTGACCTGATTGTGGTCGGCATCGGCATGCAACCCAATCTCGAACTGGCGGCGGCAGCAGGGCTGGAGGTGGGGCAGGGCATTCGTGTTGACGCGTACCTACGCACCAGCGCGCCGAACATCTATGCCGCCGGTGATGTGTGTGAGTTCCACCTTGACGGTCTCTATCAGCGCCAGGAAACCTGGCGCAATGCCGAAGCCCAGGGCCGGCATGCCGCGCTGAACCTGCTGGGGCGCGAAGTGCCGTTCGAGGCGCTGCCCGGTTTCTGGTCCGATCAGTTCGACTGGGGCTTGCAGACTGTCGGCGTGATCACACCGACAGTGGTCAACCGCCCATTACCGAGCGGCGGCCTGTTGCAGTTCTACCTCAATGCCGATCAGCACTTGCAAGGCGCGTGTGGCTGGGCGCCGGGCAACAGCGTGGCCAAAGACATCAAGCTTTGCGAGCGCCTGATCAGCGCGCGGATTGCGCTCGATACCGCCAGCCTGGCCAACCCCGAGCTGTCCCTCAAACTCCTGCTGCGAGGCTGATATGCGCCAATTTCTGGTGTTCCAATCCCTGTGGGCGATGCAGACCGAACCCGGCTGTCTCGACACCCAGCTCGACCGCATCCAGGCCGCCGGTTTTGACGGCATTACCGATCATTACTGGCAACCTGCCGATGTCGCCCGTTTGCACGCGGCGGCTAGCTCAAGAGGCTTGCAGATCGAGGGCCAGTTGTTTCCGCAATCGGTGGATGACCTGGCCGCCGCACTGGATGTGATCAGTCGCTACGGCTGCCACCACCTCACCCTGCAAGCCGACGTACGCCCGCGCACCCAAGCCGAGGCGGCCCGGTTGATCGAAGGCTGGCAACGCCTGGCCGAGCAGGTGGACTTTCCGGTGTTGCTGGAAACCCACCGTTATCGCCTCACCAACGACCTGCTGTTCACCCTCGACCTGCTGGCGCAAATGCCGGATTTGAAGCTGCTGGCCGACCTGTCCCACTACGTGGTCGGGCGTGAACTGCCCGAACCGGGCGCGCCGGAAGACGACAAACATATCCGCACGATTTTGCGCCACAGCTGGGGGTTTCACGGTCGTGTCGCCAGCAGCGAGCAGGTGCAAGTCTCCCTGGACTTTCCCCAGCACCAAGCCTGGGTACAGCGTTTTACCCAGTGGTGGCGCTACGGGATTGAGGACTGGCTGGCCCGGCCCGACACGCCGCAGAGCCTGTCCTTCACCTGCGAACTGGGCCCGCCGCCCTATGCGATCACCGGCGCGGACGGGCGTGAGATCAGTAATCGCTGGGCCGAAGCGCTGAAAATGCAGGCGTTGATTCGCGAGGTATGGCGCAGCAGTCAGGCATGATCAGCTCAACAGCCCGGTGCTGACCGCCACAATCAGGAAGATCCCCAGCAACGCGCGATAGATCACGAACGGCCAGGTGGAGAACCGCTCCAGGAACTTCATCAGGCCCCAGATCGCAAAAAACGCCGAGAGGCTCGCGACCACCAGGCCGAACAGCAAATGCGGCCAGGCATGGGCCGGCATGTCGGCGTGCAGCAGCACCCACAGTTCCTTCAGGCCGGCGAGGGCGATGGCGGGCAAGCCGAGCAGGAAGGAGAACCGCGCGGCTTCCTCACGCTTGAAGTTGAGGAACAGCGCGGCGGTCAGCGTAGAACCGGACCGCGAAACCCCTGGAATCAGCGCACCGATCTGCGCAATGCCCACGATCAGCGCATCCCGCAGGCGCATCTCGCTCACTTCGCGGGTGTGGCGTGCGCGCACTTCGGCCACCGCCAGCAGCACGGCCATGACCACGCAGGAAATACCGATCACCATCAACCCGCGCAATGGCGAGTTGCAGGCGTTCAGGGTCGAAGACAGCGCCAGGCCGGCGATGCCGATGGGGAGGGTCGCCAGCACAATCGCCACCGCCAGCTTGAACCAGCGGTCGTTGTAGTCACCCCGGCGCACCGCACCAATGCTGCCGGTGGTCACCTGGCGCACATCCCGCCAGAAGTAACTGACCACCGCCGCCAGCGCCGCCAACTGCATGGCCGCCGAGAATGCCGAGCCGGGGTCCTGCCAGCCGAGCAGGGCGGGGACTACACGCATATGGGCGGTGGATGACACCGGCAGCAGCTCGGTAATGCCCTGGATAACGCCCAGGATGAAGATCTGCAGGTAATCCAGGGAGGCAAAACCCATGTCCAGGCCGGCGGTACAGGCGTTTGTCAAAATACGTGTCCTTGAAAGAGAGCGGCAATTTCGCGGAGTTTATTCGAAATGTTTCAGGGTTTCGGCCGAGGCAACACCTATTTGCAATCGGTTCAGCAAGTAGAAAGGTTGGCCGCTCTCTTGGCCTGCCCACCGGTTTTGTGAACAATGGCGCCCTGTGTTTTTTCACCGAGAGTCTCATGCCCGAAGTCACCGTCGAATTGATCCAGACCGGCCCGGAGCACGCCGAGCTGATCCGCAATCTTTACCAGTACTACGCCTATGAATCCTCTGACTGGGAACAGGAAGATGTCGAGGCCGATGGCCGTTTCTACATCCATGACGAACACCTGGTCCGTTACTGGGAGGACCCGCAATGGAGCGCCAACCTGCTGTTGGTGGATGGTTATATCGCGGGCTTTCTGTTGATCGAAGGCAGCGAGCTGCCGGGCATCCACGCCTTGGAGCTGGCCGACTTGTTCGTCCTCAAACGTTACCGCCGCAAAGGCATCGGCCGCGCCATCGCCAGCCAGGTGCTGTGCAGTGGCGAGGCTGATTGGCTGGTGCGCTTCTATGATCAGGACGAAGTGTCCCAAGCGTTCTGGCGCACGGTGCTGGATAACCTGCCGCGTCCGGTGCAGACGATTGAGCTGGAGGATGACCCGCAGCTGCTGAGTTACCTGATTACGCGGGCGGCGCTGCATTAAACGCCTGCTGCATCACCTGCGGCGGCTGCCCGAACGCCCTTAAGAACGCCTGGCGCATGCGCTCGCGATCACCAAAACCGGTTTCGCGGGCGACCACCTCGACCGGGTGGCGACTGGTTTCCATCATCGCCCGCGCCGCCTCTACCCGCAGCGACTCGATGGCCTTGGCCGGTGTTTGCCCGGTCTCTTCGCGGAATACCCGGCTGAACTGGCGCGGGCTGAGGCGGGCGACATCGGCCAGCGCATCTACCGACAAGTCGTGGGTCAGGTTCTCACGGGCATAGGCCAGGGCCAGTTGCACGCGGTCCGACTTGGGGTCCAGCTCCAACAGCGCCGACAACTGCGATTGTTCACTGCCCCGGCGTTGGGCTATCACCAGTTTGCGCGCTATGCGCCGGGCCAGGTCGCTGCCCAGGTCGTTTTCCACCATGGCCAACGCCAGGTCCACCCCGGCACTCATGCCGGCGCCGGTCCACACCTGGCCGTCCACCACGAACAGCTTGTCTTCTTCCAAGTGAATGTGCGGATAGCGCTTGCGAAAGGCTGGCGCGTGAATCCAGTGGGTGGTGGTGCGCTTGCCTTCCAGCAAGCCTGCTTCGGCCAGCACGAAGATGTCCATGCACAAAGAGGCGACACGCCGCGACTGGGCGGAGGCGGCCTTGACCAGTTCCAGCAGGTTGGCCTCCGGCAGGCGGAATTCCAGGTAGCCGCTGACGATAAGGGTGTCGTAGCCCTCCGGCCGGATCGGCGTGGTGTTCACCGAAAAGCCCTGGGACGTCATCACCGCGCCGCCGCTCTCGGACACCAGGTGAAACTCATAGGCCGGCTCGCCACGCAACAGGTTCGCGCACTCGAATACCGAGCCCAGGCTGAGACTCAAGGACTGGAAGTTCGGGTAAACCATCAGCGCAACGCTGTGCATCGCATGTCTCCGGGTGGGGGGAGCAGGGATTGTCGGCGGCTGCCGGGAAAACGGCAACCGACTTTGGCGCATGTCCGAAATCCTTGCGGATCTGACATTGTGCGGGTTTGCCCAGGCTCCTAACATTCACTCAACGAACTAGACGACTGGTCTAATCCGATGAGCAGCGAAACTAAAACAGTACGCCAGAGCATTCTTGACACGGCGCAATTGATTGTTGGCCGCAAAGGTTTTTCTGCGGTGGGCCTGAACGAAATACTGCAAACCGCCGAAGTACCCAAAGGTTCGTTTTATCACTACTTCACCTCCAAAGATGCGTTTGGCGTTGTATTGCTCGACCACTACTTCGACAACTACGTGCACGGCATGCAGCAACTGTTCGAGCAGCCGGGTTTAACCCAGCACGCCAAGTTGATGCGTTACTGGCAGTGCTGGATTGATAACCAGACCGGCTGCACCGACGCGGGCAAATGCCTTGCCGTCAAACTCGGTGCGGAGGTGTCAGACCTTTCAGAGCCGATGCGCCTGGCCCTGCAACGTGGCACTGCACGCACCATCGGGTTGCTGGCCGAGGCCTTGCAGCAGGGCGTCGTAGACGGCTCGGTAGTGATTACGCAGCACCCGGACAGCCTGGCCCAGCGCCTGTATGCGTTGTGGTTGGGGACCAGCGTCATGAGCAAGATCACCCGTACTACGGCGCCTTTTGATGAGGCGTTGGGGTTGACCCGGCAGTTGTTGGGTCAGTCGGAAGAAACTGACATTCACACCTATCGAGGCACTGGAAAATGAAAGTATTAATGGTACTGACCTCTCACGACCAGCTTGGCGATACCGGCCGCAAGACCGGCTTCTGGCTCGAAGAGTTTGCCGCACCCTATTACGCGTTCAAGGACGCCGGCGCCGAGATCGTACTGGCTTCACCGGCCGGCGGCCAGCCGCCGCTGGACCCGGTGAGTGACCAGCCGGACTTCCAGACCGAACAGACTCAGCGCTTTGCCGCCGATCCTGCCGCCCAGCAAGCCCTGGCGACCACGGTGAAACTGGATTCGGTCAACGCCGACGATTTCGACACCGTGTTCTACCCCGGCGGCCACGGCCCGCTGTGGGACCTGGCCGAATCGCCGGTGTCGATCGCCCTGATCGAGTCCTTCGAGCGTGCTGGCAAACCGATCGGCTTTGTCTGCCACGCACCGGGCGCTTTGCGTCACGTCAAGGCGGTCAATGGGGAGCCGCTGGTCAAGGGCCGTCGCGTCACCGGGTTCTCCAACTCGGAAGAGGCGGCGGTGGAGTTGACCGATGTGGTGCCGTTTCTGGTGGAAGATGAATTCAAGAAGCTGGGCGGCCTTTATGAAAAAGGCGCTGACTGGCAATCCTTTGTCATTACCGATGGCTTATTGGTTACCGGGCAAAATCCTGGCAGTTCCAGTGATGTCGCTAAAGCCCTGCTGAAACTGACCGCTTAATTAAATAAACCGCTGAATTCATTGGCGACTTTTATAAGTCGCCAATGCTTTAGCACGTCCAGAATTTGGAAATCCTTAAATGACTGACAATGTTTTAAGTACCCCAGTAAAACTGGGTCACCATATGCTGAACAACCGTGTTGTCTTGCCACCGTTGACGCGCCAGCGCAGCGCCCAACCAGGTGATATTGCGACCGACTTGATGGCCGAGTATTACCGCCAGCGGGCCAGTGCCGGTTTCATGGTCAGCGAAGGCACGCAGATCGAGCCGCGTGGCCAAGGCTATGCCTGGACACCGGGCATCTACACCCCGGCGCAGATCGATGGCTGGCGCAAGGTCACCGACGCGGTGCATGCCGAGGGCGGGGTGATCTTTGCCCAGTTGTGGCATGTCGGCCGGGTGTCCCATAACGCTTTGCAGCCTGAAGGGGCGGCGCCGGTTGCACCGTCGGCCCTGCGGGCCCTGCAAGCCAAAGCCTTTATCGAAACCGCGCCGGGCGAGGGTGAGTTGAAACAGCCGCCGGTGCCACGTGCGTTGGTCACGCAAGAGGTCAAGGACTTGGTTGGGCATTATGCCCAGGCGGCACGCAATGCGCTGGATGCGGGGTTTGACGGGGTGGAAATCCATTCGGCCAATGGCTACCTGGTGAACCAGTTCATCTCGGCCCACGCCAATCAGCGTGACGATGAGTACGGTGGTTCGTTGGAAAACCGCCTGCGTTTTCTGCGCGAGATCGTCGAAGCAGTGAGCGCGGTGGTCGGGCCGGAACGCCTGGGCGTGCGCTTCTCGCCGTTGTTCAGCGGCACCGATCAGGACCGTGTGTACATCGGCCTGGTGGAAGACGACCCGCACCACACCTACATCGAAGCCATCAAGGTGCTCGAAGCGTCGGGCATCGCCTACGTCTCCATCGCCGAAGCCGACTGGGACAACGCGCCCGACCTGCCTGAAACGTTCCGCCGTGCCGTGCGCGAGACGTTCAGCGGGCGGATCATCTACGCCGGCCGCTACACCGCTGAGCGCGGTGCGCGGTGGGTAGAGGCCGGGCTGGCGGACTTGATCGCGTTCGGGCGGCCGTTCATCGCCAACCCGGATCTGCCGCAGCGTTTGTTCAATGGGTGGCCGTTGAATCCGCTGCGGGTTGAAGGGATGTACGGCGGTGGTGCTGAGGGCTATATCGATTACCCGGTTTACGCCGAATAATCAGGCAACCCGCAATACAATCTTGCCAATATGATCCCCACCTTCCATCCGCGCATGCGCCTGATCGGCCTGGGTGTAATCGAACACCTGGTCGATCATCGGCAGGCAGCGCCCGGCTGACAGCACTGGCCATACATGCTCGCGCAGTTGGTCGGTGATTGCGGCTTTTTCGTCCTTGGTCCGTGCGCGCAGCAGCGAACCGGTGACGATTGCGCGTTTGCCAAGAATGGTCAGCAAGTCCACCTCATTGGCCTTGGCACCGCCGAGGAACCCCAGCATCACCAGGCGGCCGTCCATCGCCAACGCCTTGAGGTTGTTGTTGAGGTAGGAGGCACCCATGATGTCGAGGATCACATTCACGCCTTGATCACCGATCACCTGGGCGAAATCCTGTTCGCGATAATTGATCGCTTCTGCGCCAAGCGCACGGATGGCCGCACATTTTTCTTCGCTGCCGGCAGTGGCAAATGCCTGGATGCCGAACTCGCGGCACAGCATCAGCGCGGTAGTGCCGATACCACTGGTGCCGCCGTGGATCAGCACACGCTGGCCCTTGTGGGCGCCGCCGATGCCGAACAGGTTGGCCCATACGGTAAAAAAGGTTTCCGGGATGGCCGCCGCTTGAATCCAGTCCATGCCTTCGGGAACCGGCAACGCCTGGCTGGCGGGCACTGCGCAGTATTGGGCGTAGCCACCGCCATTGGTGAGGGCGCACACCTTGTCACCGACGGCGTACTCGGTCACGTCATCGCCTAGAGCCACCACTTCACCTGCCACTTCCAGGCCGGGGATCGGGCTCATGCCGGGTTTCATCGGGTACTTGCCGGCGCGCTGCAAGGCGTCCGGGCGGTTGACGCCGGCGGCATGCACGCGGATCAGGATTTCACCAGTTGCCGGGGAGGGCAACGGCACCTGGCGCGGCTTGAGCACCTCGGGGCCGCCAGGGGTGGTGATTTCAATCAGGGTCATTTCGGTAGGCAGGGGCATTTTGCGGGTCCTGTGGCGGTGAGCGTATGAAGTGGGACCACGGTGCGCGACGGTTGATTCAAATGAAACCGTGCAGCAGGGTCATCTTGGATATTTCCATGGTCGACAGGATAGCAACGTCGCATGATGCAATAATGCTGCGATTCAGCAGCACATAAATGCATATATGCAGCAGTGGAGGACGCAATGAACTGGGACGATGCACGGGTGTTCCTGGCGGTGTGCCGGGAGTCCACATTGCGCGGCGCCGCACGGATATTGGGCGTGGATCAGGCCACCGTAGGCCGACGGGTCAATGCCCTGGAAAAGTCCTTGGGCGCCACCTTGTTCCTGCGCACGTCCGAGGGCTACGCGCTGACGGCCGTGGGCGAGGCTGCGTTGCTGTCGGTGGAGAAAATGGAGCGTTCAGCCCTTGACCTTGAGCGCCAGGTTCAAGGCCTGGATGAACGTTTAACCGGCACCGTGCGCGTCAGCACCACCGATTCCCTGGCCATCGACTTCCTGATTCCGTCCATCGCTCGCCTGCACGACAAACACCCCGACGTGCGCGTGCAACTGGACGCTTCCACCCAAATGCTCAGCCTGGCCAAGCGCGAGGCCGACATCGCTGTGCGCAACCAGCGTCCGGATAACCCCGACCTGATCGCCCGTCGCATCGCCCGTTGGCCGGTGGGGCTGTTTGCCTCCCAGGATTACATTGACCGCCACGGCGTGCCCGAACCGGGCAACCTGTTCGAGGGACATGACTTGGTGGTCTACCAGCCGCATCTGCAAAGCAAGAAAGAGCTGACCCTGGTTTCCGAGCCTCTGGGCCGAGGGCGCATTGTTGCTGCCTTGAGTTCCAGTTTGCTGGTGCGCCGCTCGATCGCTGCCGGCATCGGCATAGGCGAAATCCCGGTGTGCACGGGTGAGCGTGACGGGCTGGTGCGCCTGTGGCCCGAGCGCTCCCGGCCACTGCCGTACGACGTGTGGCTGGTGACCCACGCCGACCTGCGCCACACCGCACGGGTGCGGGTGGTGATTGATGAAATCGTCGCGGCGTTTGCCGGCGTCGGAGCGTGAGGTCAGCACAGACTTGCAAGCGTGAGGGCGCCTCGGACGACACAATCGACGTTTATGTCGACCGACCGAGAGTACGCATGAACGAATCAAAATGTCAGGACTTGGGGCTGCTGTTTCTACGGGTCAGCGGAGCGCTGTTCCTGTTGTGGGTACATGGTTTGCCCAAGCTGCTGAGTTACAACGAGCAGTTGAAGCTGATCGAAGATCCGTTTCATCTGGGCGCTTCGGCCACGCTGATGCTGGCGATATTTGCTGAAGTGCTGTGCCCGCTGCTGATCATTGCCGGCGTGCTGGTGCGTCTGGCGTGCCTGCCGATCCTGTCTGCGCTGCTGATTGCCTTGCTGGTGGTGCACCCGGAGTGGACGCTGTTCGAGGCGCAGTTCGGCTGGCTGCTGTTGATCATTTTCACCACGGTGCTGATCAGCGGGCCAGGGCGTCTGGTACTGACTCAGCGTTTCTCTTGAGCAAAAAAGGGCCGGGCAAGCCCGGCCAAATAAGGAGAGGAGGGTTGGGGTGTTTCAGCGGTTCAGGAACGCCAGCAGGTCTTCATTCAACTGCTGCGCATGGGTCACGGCAAACCCGTGGGGGGCGTCCTTGTAGACTTTCAACTCGGCACCCTTGATCGAGGCAGCGGCCACTTTGCCGGTGGTCTCGAACGGTACGATCTGGTCGCCGTCACCATGGATGACCAGGGTCGGCACGTCGATCTTGCTCATGTCGGGGCGGAAGTCGGTTTCGGAGAACACAGTGACGCAATCCACCGTCGACTTGAGCGACGCCAGCAGCGCCACTTGCAAGGTCTGGGTCAGCACACCTTCGGAGACTACCTGGCCTTTGTTGGTACCGTAGAACGGCGCGTTGAAATCGCTGATGAATTGCGCGCGGTCTTTCAGCAGGCCTGCCTTGATGCCGTCGAACACGTCGCTGGGCACACCTTGCGGGTAGTCTGGCTTCTGACCAAACAGCGGCGTCACCGCGCCCAGCAACACCAGGCCGGCCACGCGTGCGCTGCCATAGCGTGCGATATAGCGCGCGACGTCGCCGCCACCCATGGAAAAGCCCACCAGGGTCACGTCATTGAGGTCCAGGTGCTCGATCAGTTGGGCGATATCGTCGGCGAAGGTGTCGTAGTCGTTGCCAGTCCACGGCTGGTCCGAACGCCCGAAGCCACGGCGGTCGAACGCGAGGGTGCGAAAGCCACGACTGCTCAGGTATTCCATCTGGTACTCCCACATGTCGGCATCCAGCGGCCAGCCATGGCTGAACAACACGGGCTTACCGCTGCCCCAGTCCTTGAAGTAGATCTGGGTACCGTCTTTGGCAACGAATGTGCTCATGGAAAACTCCTGGGAGGGGGAAAGAGAATGCTAGTTCACTATTGCGTTAAACCGGACGAAGGGCTTGTACGCCTGTGCTCGGTTTGGGTCCAGAGCTCAGGCCGAGAGGTGCTCGTACAGAATCATCGCACCTACCAGCATCAGCACCACACCCCCGACCATCTCTGCCCGTTTGCCCACCACGGTGCCCAGCACTCGCCCAAGCATCATGCCGAGGGTCACCATGGTCATGGTCGCCAGGCCGATCGCCGCCGCTGCCACCAGAATATTCACGTCGACAAACGCCAGGCCCACGCCTACCGCCAGTGCATCGATGCTGGTGGCGAACGCCGTCACGGCGAGGATCATGAAGGAATGCTGGGTCCGCTTCTCGGCCTCTTCATCATCGGCTTTCAACCCGTTCCAGATCATATGCAACCCCAGCCCGACCAGCAGGGTGAAGGCGATCCAGTGATCCCAGTTTTCCACCCAGCGGGTGGCGGCGTGGCCGATGGCCCAGCCGATCATCGGCGTGATGGCTTCGATCACACCAAAGATCAGGCCGGCGCGCAGGGCTTCGGTAAGACGGGGTTTGTGCAGGCTGGAGCCTTTGCCGATGGCCGCTGCAAAGGCGTCGGTCGACATGGCCAGGGCCAGGAGGATCAGGGAAATGGGGTTCACGGTCAGGCTTCCAGTCGGGCTATGGGACACAACGACACCGCCATGCGCCCGACTTCAGGCATGGGATGTCGCTGGTCTCACCAACCGAAAAGACGGTGTTCGCACCACGGCAGGTTGCCGAATATGTTGATACGAACGCTTCCAACAGGGTCAGAAGCCGGTTACTCCCCAACGAGGAGGGCGATCATAGGCGGGCAGATATGAAAATTCCGTCAAAGCCTTCAAGGCCGCTGCGGCTTGACCGACGTGCCAAAGGTATTGCCCATGCGCACGCTGGTCGCAGCCGGGGTGGACAACCCCACTGCATTCGGCGGCCGTTTTTTCACGGGGATGTTTTGGGCTTCGCGGTTTTTCTTCGCCGCCTTGGTCGCATGGGTATCGTTGCCCATCTGCTGGCTGAGGCAGCCATAGTCGGGCGCCTTGTAGCCATCCACGCTGACTTCGGCGCACGTGCCGGCGGCGTTTTCGGCGTGGGCGAGTACGGGCAGGGCAGCGCACAGCAACAGGCTGGCGAGGGTCGGTAACAGTTTCATCGGGCCTCCTGGCAGGCCCTGAGGAGTGGGCCGGTTAGGCTTGAAAGTGTAGTGCAGCGGGCTTCTCGTCACCGTGATGTTTTTTTTGCTATCACCGTAACATCAGGTTCATAAACTGGCCTCAGGATGACGGTTTTCTAGGGCGCGTCGGCCGTGCAGCGATGCAGAGCAGGGGGTGAACAGGGAGTCTGGAGGCGCGTCATGTGCGCCCTGGTCTTGCTGTTGCTGCTGGCCGGCGGTTGTATGGCGCAGACAGAGTCACCGCTGCTGTCGTTGAACCTGCCGGCGCAAGACCTTGAACACGCACTGCAAGCCTACAGCCGCGCCACCGGGATGGCGGTGCTGGTGGACCGCGAGTTGACGCGGGGCCGGCGCTCCATCGGGGTACGCGGGCGCTTTACGGCGCAAGAGGCACTGGCAATGTTGCTGACAGGGAGTGGCCTGATGGCACGTTATGCACGCAGCGATGCGTTTACCTTGCAGACCCCGCAGGTCAGCCAACCACCGCCCACAAAGGGGGCGGCGGCACGCAGCGCCGCGCGGATCAACAACAGCTACGCGACGGCACTGCAGCAAGCCATCGAGACCAGCCTGTGCCGCTCGCCGCTGACCCGGCCCGGCAGCTTCCGGGCCTTGGTGCAGGTGTGGGTCAACCCGGACGGAGTGATTGAACACAGTCGGTTGGTCAGCTCCACCGGCGATGAACAACGCGATGAAGCACTGGTACGCAGCCTGAGCGCGGCCCGGGTCCAACGCCCGGCACCGAGCTCACTGCGCCAACCGGTGACTTTACTTTTGATGCCTGACACAACAGGAATGCGCATGGAATGCACAGCAGCGAAAGGAGCCTGGGGCGGATGAAAAATACCGGGCACAGTGCGATGGTCAGCTTGTTCCTGGCCTCCTACGAAGACTTCAAGGTGCGTTTGCGCAAGCGCCTGGGCTCGGAAGACCTGGCCAACGACGTGCTGCACGAAACCTACTTGCGGGTCGACCGCATGGACGTGCCGCCCAACCTGCAACAACCCAACGCCTACCTCTACCGCATGGCCCTGAACATCGCCGCCGACCGCCGCCAGGCCGACGCGCGCCTGCTCACCGGCAGCGAAGTGGAAGAACTGCTGCAAAGCGCCGACGAAGCCCAGGACCCGTCGCGGGTGGTGGGCGGCCAGAAAGAAATCCAGTCCCTGGTCAAAGCGCTCTACGAACTGCCGGCCCGTCGCCGCAAAATCCTCATCGCCGCCCGCCTGGAAGAGGCGCCGCACCTGGAAATATCCCAGCGGTTCGGCATCTCCACGCGCATGGTCGAGAAGGAAATCAAGGCCGCCCTGGGCCACTGTGCCAAGCGCCTCGAAAGAAAAGTGATTCAGCGGTTCGGTCCCGGGGCCGGAAAACCGTCTTAGTGTCGAGTCCCTGATAAATCCGTGAGTACGTGCGCGCTTGAATATTTTCAGCTTCCCCACCGCCCGGCCATCCGCCGCCAGCCCCCTGCACGCTGAAGCCCGCGACTGGCTGCTCCTGCTGACCTCGGGCCGCGCCACCGTGGCCGATGCCAAGGCGCTCAAAGCCTGGTGCGCGCAGAGCCCGGAACATGCGCAGGCATTCGAGCAGGCCAAGGTGCTGTGGCAGCAACTCACACCGGCCCTCGACCAGGTGGCGCAACCGCGCAGCTTTGGTCGGCGCGCGTTTTTGGGCGGCGCGATTGCCGCTTCGGCAGCCGTGGTGATGGTGCGCGTCGGCGTGCCGGGCGGCTTTGCCGGACTCACGGCGGACTATCGCACCGAAGTCGGTGAGCAACGCCAAGTGCTGTTGAGCGAAGGGATCAGCCTGGAACTCAACACCCAGACGCGCATCAGTCGGGTCGGGCAGGGCATTGAACTGGTCGAAGGTGAGGTCGAAGTGATCGCCCATGTTGCCCAACCGCTCAAGGTCCAGGCCGGTGATGGTTGGGTGAGCGCGGCGCAGGCACGCTTCAACGTGCGCAACACCGACCACAACGTGTGCGTGACCTGTATCGAGGGCTCGCTCTCAGTGGATATCGCCGGACGCAGTGTGCGCCTGGACGGCGGTCGGCAACTGACCTACGGCATTGCTGGCGTCAGTGAAGTGACTACGGTAGACACCCAGGCGGTCGTGGCCTGGCGTGAACAGATACTGGTGTTCAACAACGCCACGCTGGCGACGGTGGTGGACGAAATCAACCGCTACCGGCCGGGCATGCTGTTACTGCTCAACAAAGAGTTGGGCCAGCGCCGGGTGCAGGCGCGGTTCAGTTTGCAGCAGTTGGCGGGCGTGGCGTTGTTGATTCGCGATGCGTATGGGGCCAAGTGCACGGAGTTGCCGGGTGGGGTGGTGTTGTTGAGTTAATTCAAAGACCTCAACGGCCCTAACACCTGCCGGTACTTTTCCACGCCCTGAGGCGTCTGCCGCACCAGGCTGATTTCCAGTCCCAGCGGATCCTCCCGACGATTACCGCTCAATTGTCGCCATCCCTTGTCTGCGTCCCACACTCGCACCTGCAGGTCACTCACCCCCGTCAACACCACCACCCCATCCTTGGCTGCGGGCAGTGGATATCGGTCCCGTGCCGGCGCGGCGGCGCGGTACAGCGAGTCGCCCTTGAGCCACCAGCGCACGCGTTGCAGCCCATCCCCGGCCATCGGGGCGCTGCGGATCACGTCCAGCCTGAAGCCCTTGCTGTCGGAGCTGCGTACGGTCACGGCGGCCAACCCTTCGGTTTTGGGCGTCTGGTCTTGCGCCCTATCGGTTGCAACCAGCTCCACACTGGCGCGCAAGCTGATGTCGCGCTGCATCTGGTTCAGCGCCCGCAGCAACACCTCGGTCTGCTCGCTGCTCGCCTGCAAATGCTGATCGGCGCGCGTCACACTGTCCAGCCCGCGCCAGGCGATCAGGCTGACCACCGCCATGAGCATGATCGCCACCATCACTTCGATCAGGGTGAAGCCTTGCTGGGATCTGTTCATGGTTGACTCACCACGCGCATCAAACCCGCAGCGTCGCGTTGCAGGCTGAGGCTGTGCTGCCCATCGGACAGCACCACCCTCAGCGGCGGGTTGATCCACTCGGCATTGAGTACCAGGGTTTGCCGGGGTTCGAGGGTGATCTGCATGGGCGTGCTTTCCCAGAGGCGCGGGCGCAGTTGGGTGTCGCCCTGGAAGGACTCCACACTCGTCCCGTCATCGCTGCGGCGGATGAAGCGAAAGCCCTTGGCATCCGCACGCCAAGTGATGGGGCGACCGTCGGCGTGGGCTTCGGCCTGGGCCACCTGCAGCAACTGGCTCAGGCGCTCGGCGTCTTTGCGCAGCAGGTGCAGCGGGTCGGGTTTGATCGTGAGGCTGATGGCGGCACTGGCGATGCCGATGATCACCAGCACCACCATCAGCTCGATCAGGGTGAAACCTTGCTGTTTCATCGCGGGCTTCCTGGAGAACTGGGGAGTCTGTGAAATAAAAGCGTGCGAATTGATCTGTAGGCTGGTGCGACGGACAAACAGGAGGTCCTCCCCATGGCATTTGCCCCTCGTTTCACCCTGGCCCACGGCGTGCAGGCGCTGGGGGTGCTGGCCGCCCTGGCGGGCGTGGCGGTATGGACGCCGCTGCTGCTGACCACGGCAGAATCCCACACGCCCCAAGCCACGCCCCAGGCACTGGCGGCGCGCAGCGATAACCCGGCGCTGCAATGGTTTTCCAATGCGCCGACGGCGCTGCAAGTCAAAGTCACTGGCGTGTTGGCAGGCGCCCGTGGTGCGGTGGCGATCCTGAGTCTCAACGACGGCCCGCCGCGCAGCTTTCTAGTGGGTGAACGCCTTAGCCCCGGCGTGCGGCTGACCGCCATCCAGGGTGACGGTGTGGAAATCGAACGCGGTGGCGAAAAGCTGCGCGTCAACCTCGACAAGTTGCCGGACGGCCCAGCGTTGCCGCTGCTCACTCGGCCATGACCTGGGTGTCCAGGCGCGCCAGGGGCGGCGCTTCGCGGCTGGCGTCGAGCACCTGCAGGTTGACCTGAAACAGGCGGCCATCGGCGTTGATGGTCTGCTCGCAACGTAATTTCAGGCGGCCTTGATCACACTCGAAGGTCTTCTTGCCAGCCCGCAAATGCCCCTCCAGACGCAATTCCGCCAGGCGGCTCTGTGCCGCCAGCAACGCGATGGATTTACCCCGCAGCAAGCCGTTGCTCTGAGTCATCAGGCCCGCCACGCGCACGGCGGCGGCCATGGCCACGGCAATGATCGCCAGCGCCACCAGCACCTCGATCAGGGTAAAACCTTGCTCCTTGCGACGGCCGTACATGGCGCTCTCAAAGCCGGGAAACAGGCCCGCAGACTAGCGCCGGCAGTTGACCGATTGGCGACTGAAACTCCCGAGGATTTTCAATACGACTGACATGTGTTCTTGCAACACTGCGGCTCGAATTGCACTCAAGCCAAGGAATGTCGAGATGGATATCGCGCGCCTAACGTCCCCATTGCCAGGCCCTCGCGGGCAGCGTGGTTTCACCTTGATCGAGATCATGGTGGTGGTGGTCATCCTCGGGATCCTGGCCGCCATGGTGGTGCCCAAGGTGCTGGACCGGCCGGACCAGGCACGTGCCACGGCGGCCAAGCAGGACATTGGTGGGTTGATGCAGGCGCTGAAACTCTATCGCCTCGACCACGGTTCCTACCCCAGCATGAACCAGGGATTGAAAGTGCTGGTGGAGCGCCCGGCGGACGCGAAGAACAGCAACTGGCGCGCCTACCTGGAACGGTTGCCCAACGACCCATGGGGCAACCCTTATCACTACCTCAACCCAGGCGCCAATGGTGAGGTTGACGTCTTCTCCCTCGGTGCCGACGGCCAGCCGGATGGCGAGGGTGTGAATGCCGATATCGGCTCCTGGCAGCTGTAAGGCCCAGCATGAAACGGTACTCGCCCCCAGCGGCGAAGCAGCGCGGCATGGCGATTATCAGCGCCTTGCTGATCGCAGCGGTGGTCGCCGTGTTGGCCGGCGCCATGCTCACGCGCCAGACCGTGTTCACCCGTGGTCTGGAAGCCGAGCAACTGCGCATTCAGGGGCAATGGTTGTTGCAGGGTGGCCTTGAACGCAGCCGGCAGATGCTCTGGGACGCACGTCAGAAGGACGTATTGACCCGCCTTGACCAGGCTTGGGCCCGCGCCCAACGTGGCGACTTCGAGGGCCGGATCGAGGATGAACAGGGCAAGTTCAACTTGCGCAACCTGGTCAATCGCCAGCAGGTGGACGCCGAGCAGTTGCAGAGCTTCGAGCGGCTGTGCCGGTTGATCGGCGTCGACCCTACGGTGAGCCGGCGTATCAGCCAACGGGTGATTGCTTCTTATGAACCGCCCGCCAAATACCCGATGCTGCGCAACCTGGATGACCTGAGCGGCATCGAAGGCCTCGACCCCATCGTATTGCAGCGCATGCATGCCTATATCAGCGTGTTGCCCGGCCCTACGTGGGTCAATGGCAACACTGCCAGCGCCGAAGTGCTCAGCGCGGTGGTGCCACAGCTCAGCCTGTCCCAGGCCCATGGGCTGGTGACCGAGCGTGATAGCGGGCAGTGGTTCATCAACCGCGGGGATTTCGTCAACCGCCTGCGTTTGCCTCAGGTGGACGTGGAGTCGGTGCAGGTGGGCATTACCAGTGAGTGGTTCCGTGTGCAGGGCCAGGCGCGGCGTGAACAGCGGCGGGTGACGATCGATGCCTTGTTGCATCGTCCTGAAGACCGTCAGCCGCGCGTGATCTGGTCGCGGGTGGGCGTATGAAACGCCTGCGCATCGGCTTGCCGCCGCTGGATCAATTGACCGCCGACAGCCAGGTCAGATTTGCCTGGCTGGAGCGTGGCGCAATCATTGAAGAAGGGTATGGAAGCCTGGTGCAGTTGGCTAAATCCCGCCAGGCGATGGACTGTTTCCTGCACCCCCGCGACAGCCTGCTCACCAGCCTGGAGCTGCCCCCGCTACCCGCTGCGAAAACGGCGGCGGCCGTGGCCTGCGCGGCGCAGGCGCTGATCCTCGGCCCGGTGGAACAGATGCAGGTGGCCCACGGCCCGTGCGAAAGCGATGGGCGCGTGCAAGTCGCGTGGGTGCCCAGGGCCGGGTTGGAGCGGCTTGCGCAACTGCCACTCAAGCTGCGCGGGCTTTACCCGGCGCCCTTTGCCTTGCCGGTGGGGGCTGCGGCGTTGGATGACGGCTATCTGTTGACACGTGACAGCCTGCAACAAGGCACGGTGCACCCGCTCGGCTTGCAGGCGCTGGAGCGGCCACTGGTTGAAGCGGCGCAGCGTTGGAGTGGCACGGTACCCACGTGGAGCTTGCACGGCCGTCTCAGTCAACCCTCAACGGCTGGATGGGGTCGGGCGCTCGCCGGTGTCGCGCTTGCCACCGCCATCTGGACCCTTGGCCTCAACCTGTATGCCGCACGTCAGGTGGAGGAGGGCCAACGCCTTAAAGCGTTGATGAGCCAACAGGTGCGCCAGGCGTTTCCCGAGTTGCCGGTGGTGCTCAACCCCTTGCAGCAAGCCCGCCAGCAATTGGCCGCTCGCCAGACCGGTGCGGCCGCCGATCCCGGCCAACGCTTTACCAGCCTTCTGCAACTGGCCGGCAGCAACCTGCCATTTATGGTCGGCAGCGTCGACAACCTGAGCTTTGAACAGGGCAGCTTGCACATTGAACTGCTCGCCGACAGCCGTAACCCGGCCGCCGAGGGTGAATGGCAGGCGGCGCTGGCGCAGGCCGGGTTTACCGCCAGTCGCAATGAGCAGGCCTGGACGATTGCCCCGACCCAGCCCGCAGAAAAGCCAGGAGCCGGCGATGAATAAAGTGCAGCGACTGCGCAGCCAGGCCCAGGTGTTCTGGAGTGGCCTGGCCTTGCGTGAAAAACGCCTGTTAGGCGGTGCCGGGCTGGTGCTGGCAAGCCTGCTGACCTGGCTGGTGCTGGTGCAGCCCGCGCTGAAGAAGATCGATTACTGGCAGGCCGAAACCCCCAAGTTGCGCGCCCAGGCCGCAGCCTTGCAGGTGCTGTTGCAGGACGTCGCCGCGCCCAGGCAAGGCGACGAAAGCACGTTGCGCCAGACCTTGGATAGCGCAGGTCTGCAAGGCCATTACCAGTTGCAGGCGCTGGAGCCCACGGGGTGGCGGCTGACCTTCGATAACGCCCCGGCCGATGCCGTGGTGGGGTGGCTGCTGGGCAATGCCCGTTCGTTTTTCCTGGAGGTGTCCGAGGCGCGATTGCAACGCAGCCTCGACACCGTCGACAACTCGGCCGGCACTGTGTCCGGGACCGTTCGCATGGATCAGGCGCTTGGCGCTAAGGAAGCTTCATGAAGTGGTCAGTTCCCCCGTTTCGCCTGGTCGCGCCGTTGCTGGTGCTGGCCCTGAGCGCATGCAGCAGCCAGCAGGCCACCAAGCCGTTGCTGGTAGACAGCGAACTCGGCCAACCGCTTGCCGATACGCTTAGCAACGGCGAGACCTTGCAGGATCGCCTGCGCGAACCGGCCCCCAAAGCCCCCGTGCAACACCGGGTCACCCACAGCGCACGCGGCCACGCCCCGGCGGTGGTCAAGGCACGCAACCCATTGGGTGACCAGCCGGTTCAGCTCAACTTCGTCGACGCCGATATCCAGGCGGTGGTGCGCGCGCTGTCCCGCGCCACCGGCCAGCAATTTCTGGTGGACCCGCGTGTGAAGGGCAACCTCACCCTGGTCAGCGAAGGCCAGGTGCCGGCGCACCAGGCCTACGACATGCTGCTGGCGGCGCTGCGCATGCAGGGCTTCAGCGTGGTTGACGTTGGCGGCGTGGCCCAGGTGGTGCCCGAAGCCGATGCCAAATTACTCGGCGGCCCGATCTACAGCGCCGGCAGCAGTGGCATGCAGACGCGCACCTTCCGCCTGCAATATGAAAACGCGGTGAACCTGATCCCGGTGCTGCGCCCCATCGTATCGCCGAACAACCCGATCAACGCCTACCCCGGCAACAACAGCATCGTTATTACCGACTACGCGGAAAACCTCGCGCGTGTGGCGCAGATCATCAACGGCATCGACACCCCCAGCGCCATCGACACCGACGTGGTGATGGTGCAGAACGGCATCGCCGTGGACATCGCCGCCATGGTTTCCGAACTGCTGGAAACCCAAGGCGCCGACCAGACCCAGAAGATCAACGTGATCGGCGACCCGCGTTCCAACTCGATCATCATCCGCTCCGGCAGCCCGGAGCGCACCGAGCTGGCGCGTAACCTGATCTACAAACTCGACAACGCCCAGAGCAACCCCAGCAACATGCACGTGGTGTACCTGCGCAACGCCCAGGCGGGCAAGTTGGCCCAGTCGCTGCGTGGGTTGCTGACCGGCGAAAGCGATTCCGGCGTCAGCGACGATGCCCGTGGCAAGCTCAGCGCCATGGGCGGCAATGGCAAGAACACCCAAGGCGCGAGCAACGCGCAAAACAGCAGCGGTACCCCTACCGGCAGTGGTGTGCAATCTGGTTATGGGCAGTCCACGGGTTCAACGGCTAACACCAACGGTACCGCTAATGATCAAGACACCGCGTTCAGCGCCGGCGGCGTGACCATCCAGGCCGACGCCACCACCAACACCTTGCTGATTTCTGCGCCGGATCCGCTGTACCGCAACCTGCGTGAAGTGATCGACATGCTCGACCAGCGCCGCGCCCAGGTGGTGATCGAAAGCCTGATCGTAGAAGTCGGTGAAGACGATGCCACCGAGTTTGGCGTGCAGTGGCAAGCCGGGAACCTCGGTGGCAAGGGCGGGTTTGGTGGCGTGAACCTCGGCGGCAGCGGCGTGAACAGCACGCCGACCAGCAAGACCAGTATCGACGTATTGCCCAAGGGCCTGAATGTGGGGCTGGTCAATGGCACCGTGGATATTCCCGGTATCGGCAAGGTGCTCGACCTCAAGGTGTTGGCGCGTGCGTTGAAGAGCAAGGGTGGCACCAACATTCTGTCCACGCCTAACCTGCTGACCCTGGACAACGAAGCGGCGAGCATTTTTGTGGGGCAGACGATTCCGTTTGTCACCGGCAGTTATGTGACTGGCGGAGGGGGCACCAGCAACAACCCGTTCCAGACGGTGCAGCGTGAGGAGGTGGGGCTGAAGTTGAATGTGCGGCCGCAGATTTCCGAAGGCGGTACGGTGAAGCTGGATATCTACCAGGAGGTGAGTACGGTGGATGCGCGGGCTTCGGTGGAGGCCGGGACGGTGACCAACAAGCGGGCGATCGATACCAGTATTTTGCTGGATGACGGGCAGATCATGGTGCTCGGTGGGTTGCTGCAGGATGGGTATAGCCAGAGTAATGATGCGGTGCCGTGGTTGTCGGATATTCCGGGGTTGGGGGCGTTGTTCAGGAATGAAAAGCGCAGTGTGAACAAGACCAATCTGATGGTGTTTTTGCGGCCTTACATTATCCGGGACAGTGGGGCGGGGCGCAGTATTACGTTGAATCGGTATGAGTTTATGCGGCGGGCGCAAGGGGGGTTGCAGCCGGAGCATAGTTGGGCGATGCCGGATGTGCAGGCGCCGCAGTTGCCTTCGGTGGAGAAGGCGATTCCCGGGGATGGGCCGAGGGCGGTGATTCGGGCGGTGCCGAAGTGATCGCCGTGTACATATCCGTTTCTTCGGTAACGGCCGCTTATGGTTCCGCTCTTACAGCGGGTCACTTTTGGAAAGGCCCAAAAGTAACCAAGAGGCCTTCGCCCCACCACTCGGCACCTCGCCTAGGCTCGGTGTGCCCGAACGAAGGCTTGAATCCGTGGGCCGCCGCAATGGGCCATCCATGGCCCAGTGCGGCTAACCCGGCGTCCTGCCGGGTTACCCACGGATTCAAGCCTGCGTTCGGCCAGCGTGGTTTTACGGGGCGCCGAAGATCAAAAGCCAAAGCCAAAGCAAAAGCAGAGCGCGGCGGCCTTGGAGCCGACCGGTTTCTGATTGTCGACCCCGGTCAAATGTGGGAGCTGGCTTGCCTGCGAATGTATCGCCTGGGTCTATCTAATTCACCAAGGTGCCTGTATCGCCGGCAAGCCAGCTCCCACAGAAAAGCAATCAGCGATGCACAAAAAACTGCCTTTGCTCCACACCACTCAAGCCGGCTGTCAGGCCGCTGTGCTTTTGCTTTTGATTTTGATCTTAGGCGCCCCGTCAAACACGCTGGCCGGAATTCGACAGGGATTTGGGGGGTAAACCGGCAGGGATGCCGGTTTAGCCGCCCCGCGCCATGGACGGCGCGTGGCGGCGGCCCCCCAAATCACTGTCGGATTACGGGCATACCGAGCCTAGGCGAGGTACCGAGTGTTGGGGCAAGAGCCCTTTGGTTACTTTGGGGCTTTTCCAAAGTGACCCGCTGTAAGAGCGGAACCAATAGCCGCCGTTACTCAAAAAACGGATATGTACACCCGCAAAAAGGCACACCACTATGAGCCTGCTCCCGTACGCCTGGGCCAAATCCCAACGCATCCTCCTGCGCCCCACCGAAGCCGGCCACCTGCTAACCGTGTGCCCCTCAACCCCCGGCTGGTCCATCAGCGAAGTCCACCGCCAATTCGGCCAATCCCACATCGAACACGTGCGCGACGACGAACTCGACGGCCTGCTCACCAGCGCCTACGCCGACACCGGCAGCGCCGCCGCCGTAGTGGGCGCCGCCGAAAACGAAGTCGACCTCGACCGCCTCATGCAAGACATGCCCGAAATCACCGACCTGCTCGACACCCAGGACGGTGCCCCGGTGATCCGCATGATCAACGCCTTGCTCACCCAAGCCGCCCGCGACGAAGCCAGCGACATCCACATCGAGCCCTACGAAACCCACTCCGTGGTGCGCTACCGCGTCGACGGCACCCTGCGTGACGTGGTCTCGCCGCGCAAGGCCCTGCATGGCGCGCTGGTCTCACGGATCAAGATCATGGCCCAACTCGATATCGCCGAAAAACGCCTGCCCCAGGACGGCCGTATCGCCCTGCGCGTAGCCGGGCGGCCCATCGACATTCGCGTGTCCACGGTGCCCACCGGCCATGGCGAACGCGTCGTCATGCGCCTGCTGGACAAACAAGCCGGGCGCCTGCAGCTGGAAACCCTGGGCATGGAGCCGCAATTGCTGGCACGCTTGGATACGCTGATCCGCCAACCCCACGGCATCGTGCTGGTCACCGGCCCCACCGGCAGCGGCAAGACCACCAGCTTGTATGCCGCACTGGCGCGGTTGGATGCGAGCACCAGCAACATCCTCACCGTGGAAGACCCGGTGGAATACGACCTGCCGGGTATCAGCCAGATCCAGGTCAACGCCAAGATCGACATGACCTTCGGCCTGGCCCTGCGGGCGATCCTGCGCCAGGACCCGGACATCATCATGATCGGTGAAATCCGTGACTTGGAAACCGCACAAATCGCCGTGCAAGCCTCGCTCACCGGCCACCTGGTGCTGGCGACCTTGCACACCAACGATGCGGTGTCGGCGGTCAACCGGCTGATCGATATGGGCGTCGAACCGTTCCTGTTGGCCTCGTCGTTGCTCGGTGTATTGGCCCAGCGCCTGGTGCGTCGCCTGTGCCCGCACTGCAAGCAGGAAGACCCGGCCGCGCCGGGCACGTGGCGTCCGGTCGGGTGTGCGCAGTGCAACCAGATCGGCTACAGCGGCCGAACCGGTATCCATGAATTGTTTTGCGTCGATGACGATGTAAGCAGCCTGATCCACCAAGGGGCCAACGAGCAGGACCTGCGCCTGGCCGCGCGCCGCGCCGGGATGTTCAGCATGCGTGAAGACGGCGAGCGCTGGGTGCGCAGCGGCGCCACCGCGCCCGAAGAAATCCTGCGTGTGACACGGGACGCCTGATGAATCGCTATCGTTATGAGGCCGCCGATGCCAGCGGCAAAGTCGAGGCTGGGCACGTGGAGGCCGACAGCCAGAGCGCGGCGTTTGCCAACCTGCGTAGCCGGGGTTTGACGGCATTGCTGGTGCAGATCGAAGGCGGCCAGCAGACGGCGGCTGGCAGCAGCCTGTTCACCGCCAAACTGTCGGACAACGACCTGGCGTGGGCTACGCGGCAACTCGCGAGCCTGTTGGGCGCGAGCCTGCCGTTGGAAGCCGCCTTGAGTGCCACGGTGGAGCAGGCCGAGAAAAAACACATCGCCCAGACCCTTGCCGCTGTGCGCGCCGACGTACGCGGCGGCATGCGTCTGGCGGACGCGTTGGCGGCGCGGCCGCGGGATTTTCCGTCGATCTACCGCGCGTTGATTGCGGCGGGGGAGGAGTCCGGCGACCTGGCCCAGGTGATGGAGCGCCTGGCTGACTATATCGAGGAACGCAATAACCTGCGCGGCAAGATCCTCACCGCGTTCATCTACCCCGGCGTCGTGGGGCTGGTGTCCATCGGCATTGTGATTTTCCTGCTGAGCTACGTGGTGCCGCAGGTGGTCAGTGCGTTTTCCCAGGCGCGCCAGGATTTGCCGGGTTTGACCCTGGCGATGCTCAACGCCAGTGACTTTATCCGCGCTTGGGGCTGGCTGTGTTTTGCCGGGATCGTTGGCGGCTTCTGGAGCTGGCGCTTGTATTTGCGTAACCCGGTGGCGCGCTTGAATTGGCATAGCCGCGTCTTGGGGTTGCCGCTGATCGGTCGTTTTGTGCTGGGCCTGAACACCGCGCGGTTTGCCTCGACCCTGGCGATTCTCGGCGGGGCCGGGGTGCCGCTGTTGCGCGCCCTGGAAGCGGCGCGGCAGACCCTGTCCAATGATCGCCTGAGTCAGTGTATCAACGACGCCACTGCCAAGGTACGCGAGGGCGTCAACCTGGCCCCGGCATTGGCGGTGGAGAAAGTGTTCCCGCCGGTGTTGATCCACCTGATCGCCAGCGGCGAGAAAACCGGCTCGCTGCCACCGATGCTGGAGCGTGCGGCGCAGACGTTGTCGCGGGATATTGAGCGAAGGGCCATGGGTATGACCGCGTTGCTGGAGCCGCTGATGATCGTGGTGATGGGCGCTGTGGTGCTGGTGATTGTCATGGCGGTGCTGTTGCCGATCATTGAAATCAATCAACTGGTCACCTAGCTCACCCGACCGACCTCGGGTTCCTCATTCCGTCACCTTTCTTGCGCGTCACACGGCCCGCGCTGTCTCCAGCCCAGGGCCCTCGACCGTTGCTGAAACCTTGCTGTCACCTGCGCCCAAACCGCTCAGAACCATGACCAAAACACCCGAGAATCTTTTTAAAAATCAAGGTGTTCCTCCCGAGGTTTTTTCCCACAGCTGTCATCGGAAACTGCGACTTTCTCTCCATGGTTTTCACCCCCAGCCACCCCCGCAATACGGCTTGGGACCGAAGCCATGGCGTCATGCAAGAGCCATCTACCCCAAACGTACAAACACGACGAAAGGAGATTCTTCATGTTTAAGCGCAACGTTCTCGCGGTATCCATGACCCTCGCTGCACTGTGCTCGGCCCAGGCTGCAATGGCCGACATCAACGGCGGCGGCGCAACTCTGCCACAAGCGCTGTACCAGACATCCGGCGTGTTGACCGCAGGTTTTGCCCCGTACATCGGTGTGGGCAGCGGCAATGGCAAGGCAGCTTTCTTGACCAACGACTACACTAAGTTGAAGGCTGGCGTTTCCAACGTGAACGTGCACTGGGCGGGCAGCGATTCCAAACTGAGCGCCACTGAACTGTCGACCTACGCATCGGCCAAGCAACCAACCTGGGGCAAGCTGATCCAGGTGCCATCGGTGGGTACTTCGGTTGCCATCCCTTTCAACCAAAGCGGTACTGCTGCCGTTGACCTGAGCGTCAACGAGCTGTGCGGTGTGTTCTCCGGTCGTATTGCCGACTGGAGCGGTATCACAGGTTCGGGTCGCAGTGGCGCCATCAAAGTGGTTTACCGCAGCGAAAGCAGTGGCACCACCGAGCTGTTTACGCGCTTCCTGAATGCCAAGTGCGCTGAAACCGGCACCTTCAATGTCACCACCACCTTCGGCACCAGCTACACCGGTGGCTTGCCTGCCGGTGCTGTTTCCGCAACTGGCAGCCAAGGCGTGATGACCACCCTGGCCGGTACCGACGGCGGTATCACCTACATGAGCCCTGACTTTGCCGCCCCGACCCTGGCCGGTCTGGATGACGCAACTAAAGTCGCTCGCGTGGGCAAGGACGTAGTCAACGGTGTGGCGGTCCAGGGTGTATCACCGGCTTCGAGCAACGTATCCGCTGCCATCAACGCTGTTCCATTGCCAGCTGTCGCTGACCGTGGCAACCCTGACGCTTGGGTTCCCGTGTTCGGCAAAGCCAATACCGCAGGTGTGGTGCCTTACCCAACGTCGGGCTACCCGATCCTGGGCTTCACCAACGTAATCTTCAGCCAGTGCTACGCCGATGCCACCCAGACCACCCAAGTGCGTGACTTCTTCACCAAGCACTACGGTTCGTCTGCCAACAACGACGCAGCCATCGAAGCCAACGCTTTCGTGCCACTGCCAAACAACTGGAAAATCGCCATTCGCGGTAGCTTCCTGACCGCTTCCAACGCCCTGAGCATCGGCAACACCAACGTCTGCAACGGCATCGGTCGTCCGCAGTAACCCAAGCGTTCACCGACCGGCAACACCTGATCAGCAACGGCCTGTGCCGTTGCTGATTTTTGCGTTTGTGTCGTTTTGCCCCGCACTAACAGCCCCATGTGAACTTTCCATGACAGAAGTTCAGTCGCGCCCCTCGCCAACCGCCTAACCCTCATACGTGAGCTTGTCTTGCCCCTGGGCTAAAACAAAGAAGGAAGATTCCAGATGGTCCGCTGCAAATCACCGGTAAACCTGAAAGCCCAAGCGACTGTCCTGCGCCTCAAGCCGTTGGCCCATGCCATTGCGCTGTTGATGGTGGCGGGTAATGCCCAGGCGGCCACAGCGTTCAGTTCCGGCTGGTTTGCCGACAAGGGCGCGTCCCAGGCGGCCACGGCGGCACGCACTGGCGCGGGCCAGGTGCCGGGGATTCCCTCATTGAACCAGCAGGCGCGGGTCAAGCAGCAGTTGTCGCGCTCCATCAGCACCTTGAACACCAGCGTCGCGGCGATCGCGGCCCAGCAGGCCGCACAAGCGGCGGGGCGTCAGGCGGCGTTCGGCCTGGTCTCGAATGTTCCCGATGGCCTGGGCAAGGGCGGCTTGCAGGTGGACAACGGCCTGACCCAGGGCTGGACCAACGCCAAGAACCCGACCCAGAGTCAATCCGGCGGCAAGACCACGGTGACCATTGAGCAGACCGCCGACAAGGCGATCCTCAACTGGGAGACGTTCAACGTCGGGCGCAACACCACCGTGGATTTCCAGCAGCAGGCCAGTTGGGCGGTGCTCAACCGCGTCAACGATCCCAATGCGCGCCCCAGTGAGATCCAGGGCCAGATCAACGGCGCCGGTACGGTAATGATCATGAACCGCAACGGCGTGGTGTTCAGCGGCACCAGCCAGGTGAATGTGCGTAACCTGGTCGCCGCAGCGGCTAACATCACCGACGCGCAGTTCACCCAGCACGGCCTCTACGTCGATGCCAACGGCACCCAGCCGACCTTCACCGATGCGGCAGGCAAGGTCGAGGTGCAGCGCGGAGCCTTGATCCAGACCCACAATCCGGCCACCTCCACCGACGCCGGCGGTTATGCCTTGCTGCTCGGTACCGAAGTGGAAAACGCCGGTACTGTCATCACCGCCAAGGGCCAGACCACCCTGGCCGCCGGTGACAGCTTTTACATTCGCAAGGGCGTCGGCACCACCGGCAACGACCGCTCCACCACGCGCGGCAACGAGGTGGCGACCAGTCTCAACGCCGGCAGCAGCGCCGGCAAAGTCACCAACAGTGGTCTGATCATGGCCTCCACCGGAGACATCACCCTGACCGGGCATCAGGTACAACAAAACGGCGTGGCCCTGGCCAGCACCTCGGTGGACACACGCGGCACGATTCACCTGCTCAACTCCGCCACCGACTCCAGCGGCAGCGTGACCCTGGGCGAGGGCAGCACCACCGCAATCCTGCTGGACAGCAGTGGCAGCACCGCGCTCAACGGCCAGAAGGATAACGGCCTGATCAAGCTTGATGGCACGCCCGCGAACCTGATCACAGGCCAGTTCAATAACATCAGCGCCGTGGCTGACCGCACTGACCAGTCACGCATCGAGATCGTCAGCGGCGGCACGGTTGACTTCCAGAAAGGCTCGATCACCCTGGCTACCGGCGGCCAGGTGGCGGTCAGTGCAACCGGGCGCAGCCTGGTGCGCGATGGCGCGATGATCGATGTGTCGGGCGCGGTCGGCGTCAAGGTGTCGATGGAATCCAACAACATCAAGATCAACGTGCAGGGCAACGAGCAGCGCGATGCGCCGGTCAACCGTGACGGTGGGCAACTGATCAACAACGATGTGTGGGTGGACCTGCGCGAGCTGGTATTTGTACCGGCAGGCACAAATGGCTATGCGACGGACCGCTGGTACACCGCCGGCGGCCTGCTGGAAGTGGGCGGTTACCTCGGCACCCAGGGCCACTCGGTCGGCGAATGGATGGCCCAGGGCGGCACCGTGACGTTCACCGGCAAGGATGTGGTGACCCAGCAGGGTGCGCAGATCAACCTGTCGGGCGGCACTGTGGATGTGCAGGCCGGTTATATCCAGCAGACCTGGCTCAAGGGGCCCAATGGCCAGCTGTATGAACTGTCCAAGGCGCCGGGCGACATCCTTTATTCGGGGTTGTACAAAGGCTATGAAGACAACAGCGTACGCTGGGGCCAGACCGAGTATTACTACAACCCGCTGATTGCGCCGCAACGTCGTTATGAGGCCGGTTACACCGTGGGCCGCGACGCCGGCAAGCTGGTCATCGGCACCACCAGCGCGGTGCTGGAAGGGCAAGTGCTCAGCGATGTGTTCCAGGGCGACCGCCAGACCCAGGCGCCGAACATCAACCTCGACGGTTACCAGCAATCCCAGAAGGCCATGGCCCGGCGGGCGCAGTTGATCATCGGCCAGTACATTCCGATCTACAACAAGACCACCGGCACCCTGCGCTATGCCCTCAGCGGCACCGCCGACCAGGTGCTGATCGATAGTAAGACACAGAAAATCGCCGACGGCCTGGACCTCACCACCGCCTTGCCGGCGGATCGCCAAGGCAAGATGGTACTCGACAGTGACGCGCTCAACGGTTACCAGTTGGGTGCGATCAAGGTGGGCGCCAAGCAGCAGATCACGGTGAATGGCGCGCTCAAGGTGGCAGACGGCGGCGACATCACCTTGTTCGGGCCGGGGGTCGGTATCAACGCCAATCTCACCGCCCGGGGGGGCAGTATCAACGCGGGCAACATCCTCAATCAGGTCAACCTCAACTCGGGCAACACTGTCGGCGATGTGATCCTAGCGGGCAGCGGACGTGTCGATGTGGCGACAGGCGTCAAGCTGGACGCCGCCGGGCGCTGGAACAATCTGGCACTGGACCCGAGCCTTCGTGAAGGCGTGGCCTATGTGAACGGCGGCAAGGTATCGCTGCGCAGCACCGGCAACCTGAACCTGGCGTCAGGCAGCGTGGTGGATGCGTCTTCCGGCGCCACGCTCGGTGTGGATGGCAAGCTCATCGGCGGCAAGGGCGGTGACGTGACCTTGGGGGCACTGGGCAGCCTGGGGCTGGAGGGCGAGATTCGTGGTTATGGTGTCAATGGCGGCGGCACCCTGGCGTTGCAGGCCCGCAAGGTACAGATCGGTAACAGCGCCGGGGCGCCTGACGCCGGCACCGTGCGACTGGCGCAAGACTTCTTCAACAAGGGCTTCTCGGCCTATGACATCACCGGCAACGAGGGCCTGCTGGTCACTGACGGCACCCAGGTGGATGTCACCACGCCGGTGTATCGCCTTGGCGAGCAGACGTCCGCTGCGCCAACCGGTGGCGATCCTGCCACGGCATTGGAGCGCTGGACCCCTGCGCTGTATCAGGAAGACGCTGCCAAAGGCGTGCTGACCCAGCGCCGTGGCGCCAGCCTGACCCTGACCGCCGGCCGGCAGGAATCCACGGCGGCCGAACTGGCTACCACAGCCCTGACAGTGGGCCGGGGCGCGGTGATCAACGTCGACCCGGGCCAGAGCATCAACCTGCGCAGCGTGGGTCAGTTGACCCTGAACGGCACGCTCAATGCCTGGGGCGGCAGCGTCAGTCTGGGTGGCCTGACCGCTGTCGGTTCCGAGGTGGCCAATGCCGCCGGGCATAACCGCTCGATCTGGGTCGGCGACCACGCGGTAATCGATGTGGCAGCCCGTGCGGTCAGTGCCGCGGACAATCGCGGTCGCCTCTACGGCCAGGTCAGCAAGGGTGGCAGGATCAGCCTCGGCGGCGAAATTGACCTGGCCACCGGGATTGCCAAGACCAGCGACCTGTTTGTGGTGGTGCGCGACGGCGCGCGCCTGGACGCTTCCGGTGGCCAGGCGATGCTCGACATTCCGGGCCAGGGCCGGGTGCAGGTGGCCAGCAATGGCGGCAGCATCAGCTTTGCTTCCAACAACGGCCTGTATCTGGATGGCAGCTTTGTCGCCCGCGCCGGCGGTGCCGGTGCGGCGGGCGGCAGTTTGTCGCTGGCACTGGAAACGCCTTACTACCTCAAGGCGGCGGTCACCGACTCGGTGCTCAAGGTGCGTGAACTGGTGCTCAGCCAGTCCCATCAAGCCAGCCCCCTCCCGAATACCCTCGAGTACGGTCATGGCCGCCTCGGTGTGGACCAGGTCACCACCGGCGGCTTTGATAACCTGGCCTTGCTCAGCAATGGCGTGTTGAGCTTCGACGGTGATGTGTCGCTGAACATGGGGCAAAGTCTGCGCCTGTACAGCGGGGCCATGGGCCTTGCCGAAAACGCCGCCGCCAACGCTCGCATCAACCTGTCTGCGCCTTATCTGCTGCTGGCTGGCATCCTTGCGCCGCTTGACCCCAGCAAGGACCAGTACCTGCATCCGGTGCTCGCGTCCAATATGTCGCAACGTGCCAGCCAGGCGCTGTTCCAGGCCAGTGGCAACCTGATCGATGTGCGCGGCAACGTGCTGTTTGGCAACAAGAGTGACCTGACGTTGAGCGATGTCAGCAAGCAGGGCATTGATCGCCGTGGGTTCGATGATGTGCAGTTAAGCAGCCAGGGTGACCTGCGCTTCCTGGCCGGTGCCGGGGCGGATGTGATCGCGCAGGGCATCAGTACTCAGTTGATGACCAAAGGCGATATGACGCTGCGCGCCGCGCAGTTGTACCCGGCGACGGAAGTCGGCGCACGGGTGCTGGCCGGTTTTATCGATGCCTTCTCTGGCTTCAAGTACGACCCGACCCGCACCTTGACGATCGCGCGCACGGGGACTGCTGATGCCGCCATGCCGTACTCGGCGTTCGGCCGTCTGCAACTGGGCGGCCCCACGATCAAGCAGGGCGGGGTGGTACGTGCGCCCCTGGGCCTGATCGAAATCGGCAACCTGGGGGCCAGCCGCGTCGAGCTGCTGCCCGGCAGCCTGACATCGGTGAGTGGCAAGGGCCTGGTGCTGCCCTACGGCGGCACCGTGGACGGCCAGGTCTACAAGTACAACGGCAAGACCGTGACATTCCTTGGGCAGGGGGCGTTGCCCAACGCGAACGGCAGCCTGAATGTCGGGATGGTCCTGGGTGGCGAATCGGTGGCGGTGCAGCCTGGCGCTATCGTGGACCTGTCCGGCGGCGGCGAGCTGCTCGGGGCCGGGTTTATTTCCGGGCGCGGCGGTTCTACCGATGCGCGCTACAACCCCTTGGTGCAATTCGGGGCCACCGGCGGTTTTGTGTTGCCGGGGCTGGGCACCAACCCGGTCTATGCGATCGTGCCGGGCGCGCAACCAGGGTATGCCCCGGTGGGGCCGGAGGGCGGGGCAAGCGACCCGTTGATTGGCCAGCAAATCACGATTGGTGCCGGTGTGCCGGGGCTGACAGCGGGCACTTACACTTTGATGCCGTCCACATATGCCCTGATGCCGGGGGCCTTCCGCCTGGAAATCAACGGCTTGGCGGGGCTCGGCAGCGAGGGCACGCCACAGCTGCTGCGCAACGGCTCATGGTCGACTGCGGGGCGCTTGTCCATCGCCAATACCGGCATCGGCAACAGTACGTCGAGCCAGGTGATCCTCACCTCCGCCGACACCCTGCGCCGTTATTCCCAATACAACGAGACCAGTTATGCGCAATTCGCCGTGGCCGACGCAGCCCGACTTGGGGTGCCGCGTGCGTTGTTGCCGCTGGATGCCAAGACCCTGCAACTCAACCTGAGCCCGGGTGCGGGTGCCAATGCCTTTTCGTTCAAGGGTATCGGTCGCTTCGAGGCCGCCGACGGCGGCTACGGTGGCACCGTGGCGTTGACCAATGGCAACAAGAGCACGGGCAAGGACATTGAGATTGTCGCGGCAGGCAAGGGCGCGACCACGGGTTTCAGCGGCATCAGCGTCGAGGCCGACAGCCTCAACGCGCTCGGCGCGGCGCGTCTGTTGATCGGTGGCCTGACGGTAGTGACCTACGGTCAGGGCGGCAACTACATCAACCTGGCCAACGGTGCGGTGAGCAACATCAACCTGCGCGATGGCGCGAACCTGGCGGCACCGGAAGTGTTGCTGGTGTCTTCTACCGGCAAGATAACCGTCGAACAGGGGGCCTCGATCAACACCATTGGTCGCGGCAAGGCCAGTTATGACGCACGTGACGGCTTTGTCTACAACATGTCCAATATGCTGGCGGTGTCCAACGGCCTGCTCAACGTGGTCGCAGCAACGCCGATGGCGGGTGTGACCAGCGGCGGGATCGAGCTGGGGGCTTGCACCAGCGCGCCGTGCAGCGGCCAGACCGCTCTGTACTCCGAAGGCACGCTCGTGGCCTTGACCGACAGCACCCTGCAGATGGGTGCGCAGGTGCGTTATGGCACCCGCCACCTGAACCTGGGCGTATCCAGCATCAACGTCGGTAGCCCCGAAGCCCTGGCTGCTGCCGCTGCCGGCAACCGCCTGCCGGTGGGCATGACCCTCACCCAGCAAGTCCTGGAGCGCCTGCTGCGGGGTGACACTCAATTTGGCGCGCCGGCCCTGGAAACCCTGCAGCTGTCGGCACGCGACAGCTTCAACTTCTATGGCACCACAACCCTGGACACTTATGATTCGGCGACCGGCAAGTCGATGCTGAGCAACCTGATGCTGTCCACGCCGGCTATTTATGGTTCGGGCGGCGCCAACGATGTGGCCACCATCCACACCGCCAACCTGATCTGGCAGGGGGCCGCGACACCGCCTGTGGCGGCAGTGACCGACGGTGCCGGCAGCGGCAGCGGGCGCCTGGATATCCATGCCGAGCGCATCGAGTTCGGCTATGGGGATTTTGCCCAGCCAAGCACCACCCAGTCCTTGGACCGCCTGGCCCTGGGCTTTGCCAACGTCAACCTGAACGCCAGCCAGCGCATCACCGCCAACCATAAAGGCAGCCTCTCGGTGTACCAGCGTCAGGGCGCGTATGACGCGGTCAAGGGCTTTGCCTACAGTGGCGGTAACCTGAATATCCTCACACCGTTGATGACCGGTGAAGCCGGCTCAGTCAACCGGGTCACTGCCGGTGGCGCCATTGATGTGAGCGCCTCGGCGGGTCCGGTGGGCGAGGCGAAAGGCATTGGCGGCGAGTTGTCTATGCAGGGCGACAGCATCCGCCTGGCCAGCGCGGTGGTATTGCCCAGCGGCAAGCTCACCCTGGGCGCCCGTGGCGATGTGGTGTTGACTGACGCGGCATTGATCGATGTGGCCGGCCGGGCCATTGCGTTCAACGACCTGACTAAATACAGCGCTGGCGGCGAGGTCCTGCTGGAAAGCCGTGCGGGCAACGTGCTGCAGGCGGCCGGTTCGACCATCGACCTGTCGGCGCAGCACAACCAGGCGGGTCGGCTGCGGGCGGTGGCCGTAGAGGGCGCGGCGGGCACCGTCGACCTGGCGGGCAGGATCGTCGCCGGCAGCAGCGGCGACTACGATGCCGGCGGTACGCGGGTGCCTTACCTGGCGGGCGCGGTGGAGATTCAGGCCCAGCGGCTGGGTGCAAGCGGAACATTGAACGAGCAGTTCGCCGCCCTCAACCAACGCCTCAATCAAGGCCAGGTGTATGGCTCGCGCAGCTTTCAGCTCAAGCAAGGCGATCTGATCATCGGCAGCGATGTGAAGGCCAACAGCGTCAACGTTTCGGTCGACAATGGCAGCCTGCGCGTTACCGGCCTGGTAGACGCCAGCGGCGAACGCGTCGGCAGCATCAACCTGGCCGCCAGGAACGGCCTGGTCCTGGACGGTACGGCGGTGCTCGATGCCCATGGCACGCAAGTGCGCGTGGACAGTTATGGCAAGGTCATCGACGCGCCGAACCGCGCCACCGTTGTGCTCGGCTCAGGCCAGGGCCAGTTGACCCTGGCCGATGGCGTGCGCATCGACTTGCGCCATGGCACGGGGGCAGTGGCCGGTAATGACGGGCGCAGCCGCGGCACCCTGGAACTCAATGCGCCGCGTCTGGGCAGCAATGACATTGCCATCGATGCCAGTGGGCGCCTGACCATCACCGGTGCGCGCTCCATCGCGCTCAATGGCATGGTCACCTACGACGATGCCCCGACCAAGACCGATGCCACCCCGAACGGACGTCCGTACCAGGCGATCGACCAAGACTACCTCGACGGCAAGCACGCACTGAGCACGACGTTCATCAATGCCGCGCTCGCCAATACCAACCTGCTGCAGAACAAACTGGCAGGCCTGAATAACGCCACCTACGGCGATGTTTTCCACCTGCGGCCCGGTGTGGAGATCATCAGCAAGACGCCCGACGGCGACCTGGTGGTACAGGGCGACCTGGACCTGTCCGGCTATCGCTACGCCAGCCTCAAGTCGACCCAGCTCACCGAGGCCGGCAGCCTGACCTTGCGCGCCGGTGGCGACCTGAATATCTACGGCAGTATCAACGACGGCTTCGCGCCGCCGCCCGAAACCGACGATGACAATGGCTGGGTCCTGCGTGCAGGTATCGACTACACCGGCGGCACGGTGGTGGTGCCGGGCAGTGGCGTGACCCTGGCGGATGGCACGCTGTTTCCAGGCGGCGTGACGCTCAATTTCGATGTGTCGACGCAGCCGCTGTTCCTGCCTGCCGGCACGCGGTTGCCCGTCGCGGCATCGCTCAGCCAATCCTTGGTGCTGCCTGCCGGTACGGTATTGGCGGCCGCCGTTCGGGACGCATCGGGCAATGTGCTGTTCGCCGCAGGCACGTTGCTGACTCAGAGCCAGACCCTCGTCGCCGGCAGCACACTGGACGCTGGCACCTTGCTGAGCAGCTCGGCCAACGTCAAAGGGCTGATCTGGCCCAAGGGGGTGCCTTTGGCCACCAGCATCAAGCTGGCGGGCAGCCAAGTCTTGCCCCGTGGCGCGCTGTTGCCGTCGGGTACCGATGTCAAGCTGCCGGGCGGTGCAGACTCGGTACAGCTGCGTGTCGCCGACGCCGGGCGCCAGGGCAAGAACTGGGCGATTGCGCCGATGCTGGAGGAGGGCTCGCAGGCGTGGTCGATTCGGCTGGTGGCCGGCGCGGACACCGGCGCGGCGGACAGTCGCCTGCTGCAACCACATCCGGTCACGGGCAACCTTCGGTTGGCCGACAGTCACTATGGGATGTACGGGCAGGGTGCGTTGGTCTGGACAGAGCAGGGCTCTTTGGATGTCTATGGCGATAACAGCATGGTGGGCAAGCCCATCGATGTGAATGATGGTTTCGCCTACCCCGGCATTTGTGACGACATGCCGGAATACTGCTCGTCCGAAGGCGATGCCTACACCTTGCTGGCGGGCGGCAGTACGCGATTCAGTGTCATCCGCACCGGCGCTGCGGACCTGGATTTGCTGGCAGCAGGCAACCTGAGCATGGAGTCGTTGTACGGTGTCTACACCGCCGGCAGCTCCTCCACTGCAACCTCGGCTAGCGACCCGTACAACCTCAAGCGCGCCAAGGGCAGCAATGGCAAGGTCCTGGGTAACGCAGGCGGTAACGAAAAGTGGGTCAACGGTGAAACCGGCAGCCTGTACCGCGCCTGGTACCCGGACACGGGCGGTAATGTGTTGGTGAAAGTGGGGGGCAACCTGACAGGCAATATCACCAGCCCTGCGCAGAGTGGCGTGGCGCGTCCTGTGCCTGTCGACCTGGGCCAGGATTCAGCCAATGTCGGCAATTGGTTGTGGCGACAGGGCAATGACCTCGGGGGCAGCCAGGCACAAGCGACCGCCTGGTGGATCAATTTCGGTTCTTACGTCGCCAACGTCCGTTCGGACCAAATGGTCGGTTTTACCGGGTTCGGTACTCTGGGCGGCGGCAACCTTACGGTTGATGTGGGGGGCAATGCGGGGATCATCAGCCCGCTGTCGTCAACCGCCCAGAACGTCAGCCCCCGCAGTCAAGGCCTGGTTCTGGCGGTCGGCGGTACCGGGCGGGTCGCGGCCGATGGCAGCGTGCAACTGACCGGTGGTGGCGACTTGAACCTGCGGGTGGGCGGTGCGCTGAACCCGGCCAGTCAGGTCACTGTCGATCACCTCAATGGCTCGTTGGTGAACCTGCGCGGCCACGTACAGGTGACGGGCGGCAGCCTGGGCAGCCTGACCTTGCGTTACGGCAACCAGCTCAGGGACCAGAGCCCCAGCGAAGTGCGCGCCTACGACCCGCTGCGCTCCACGTCGGCCATGGCAGCCGGCGGCTTGAGCCTGCTGCCAGGGGATTCGACCTTCAGCCTGGCGACCCGGGGCGACCTGGTACTCCAGGATGTCGCCGATCCAGGCCGTGCACCGCAGATGAATGCCTTGGCCTACGCAAAGGAAGGCGTCAACGGGGTAGGGCAGAGCTGGTTCAGCCTGTGGACCGAGCGTACGGCAGTCGATCTGTTCTCCTCCGGCGGCAACCTCACACCACTGACCCAGACGCTGGAAACCGATATGGCGGCGGTCTACCCCGCCACATTGCGTGCGGTCGCCGCCAGCGGCAGCCTGTACTACGGGCGTGCGTCAACGAGTAACCCGAATGTACCGCAGCCGCTGCAGGCGCTGGTGCTGGCACCGTCGGCCAACGGGCAACTGGAACTGCTGGCGGGCGATTCGATCTACGGCGGCGACTTGACCATCAGCCGTTCCAGCGCCGCCCCTCAAAGCCTGGCGACGATCCACCATCCTGCTTTCCTGGGCTTCATCAACAGTTTGCCGGTCGCAGGCAGTGGCAATCTTTCCAGTGATGGCAACATCGCACGCCTGGGGCTTCATCCGCTGTTCGCGTTTGGCCCTGACACCGCCAGCATTGCGTGGGGCGACGCCTTGGAGCCGGCCCGTTTCTACGCACTGCGCGGTGACCTGCTGGGGGTCAACAGTGGGCGAGCGCTCACGATTTACGGGGCAAATGATCCACGATTCGGACAGACCTACTACGAAGGTGCAGGCCCGGTATGGATGCTCGCCGGACGCGATATCGTCAGCAGCGGTACCCGCTTGAACGGTGCCCTTGGGGGGGACGTGAGCACCGGTCAATACACGTTCACCGGCAACCTGTTCGTGCACACCGGCGCAACCGATATCTCCATTGCCAGTGCCGGGCGCGACATCCTTTATAGCAGTTTCAACGTTGCGGGCCCCGGCACCCTTGAGCTGACGGCCGGGCGCAATATCCAGATGGATGACCAAGTGGGTGTGAACAGTCTGGGCGCCGTGGCGGCCGGCGACAATCGAGCGGGTGCAAGCATTGTCCTGCAAGCCGGCGTCGGCCCCAATGGGCCGGACTACCGCCGATTTGTCGAGGCTTACCTGAACCCCGCCAACCTGGCGCAGCCGGGTGAGTCGATCCAGGGTAGCAAGGTCGCCAAGACCTACGAGAGAGAGTTGCTCGCCTGGCTGGTCGAGCGCTTCGGTTTTACCGGAGACACCGAACAGGCCCGTATTTACTACGCGGCACTTCCCGCCGAGCAACAACGGGTGTTCGCCCGTGACGTGTACTTCGCCGAGCTCAAGGCCGCCGGCCGTGAGTACAACACCGATGGCAGCGTGCGCCAGGGCAGTTACTTGCGTGGCCGCGAGGCGATTGCAGCGCTGTTTCCGGACAAGGACGTGGCCGGCAACCCGATCACCTACAAAGGCGACATCACAATGTTCGGCGGCGCGGGCGTGCACACCAACTTCGGTGGCTCGATCCAGATGCTCACCCCCGGCGGCAGCCAGACCTTCGGCATCGAAGGCACGGCGCCGCCGTCGACAGCAGGTGTGATCACCCAGGGCGCGGGGGACATCCAGCTGTATTCCCTGGGCAGCATCCTGCTTGGCCAGAGCCGCATCATGACCACCTTTGGCGGTTCGATCATGGGCTGGACCAGCGAGGGCGACATTAACGCCGGTCGTGGTTCCAAGACCACCGTGGTCTACACGCCGCCCAAGCGTGTCTATGACAACTGGGGCAATGTGGGCCTGTCGCCATCGGTGCCGAGCACCGGTGCGGGGATTGCCACGCTCAACCCGATTCCGGAAGTGCCAGCCGGGGACATCGACCTGATCGCGCCGCTGGGCACCATCGATGCGGGCGAGGCGGGCATTCGTGTGTCGGGCAACGTCAACATCGCCGCCTTGCGTGTGGTGAACGCGGCGAACATCCAGACTCAGGGCAAGTCGTCCGGGGTGCCGGTGTCTGCGGCGGTCAACACCAACGCCATGACATCGGCCAGCGCGGCCGGGGCAGCGGCGTCCCAGGCGGCGGAAGACGCGGCGCGCAGCCAGCAGGCAGCGGCCAAGCAGGGCCGACCGTCGATCATGACGGTTGAGGTGTTGAGCCTGGGCAGCGAGCCGTTGCCACAGGAACCTGCACCGGCGCAGAAAACCTCTGGCTACAACCCCAACAGCCCAGTGCAGGTACTGGGCGCAGGGCCGCTGAGTGAACAGGCGCGGGCGCGGCTGACGGATGAGGAGCGCAAGCAGATCAGCCTGTAAGACTTTGGAAAGGACCTCTCGTTGTACTGTTCGGGGCGATCGCTGATCGCCCCTTTTTTTTGCGTCGGCTACGGGTTGTCCTTGAGGGTCTTGAACGCCTCGATGCGTTTGATCAGGCGCGTATTCTTCGCGGAGTCGGCATTGCCGAACAGGAACGAGAAATCCGACGCCAGCTTGGACCCGCCGGCAATCGCCGCGTACTGATGGCAGTCGTTGCAGTTGTCGCTCTGCACATAGGTTTCCATCGTGGTGTTGGCGACGACGACGCTCTGGTCGCTGACAAACGGCCCATAGGACAGCGGCACCTTCACGTTGGGTCCAGGGCCGGGATCGTTGGGCGCGTTGGGCGTCTTGGACCACAGCACATTCACCAGTTTGTAGTACTGGAACACCGACTGGCCCTGGGTCTTCTGCGCAAAAGTTTGCTGCACCGCCGTGTTCAGCGCTTGCATGTCCTGGGGCGTGGCATTGACCCGCGTGGCCTGCACCGGCTGATCAAGGGGCGTGCAGTTGGGCGGCGTGTGGGTGGTATCGCACTGCACCCGTGCGACGTTGGGCGTGCAGGCGTCACCGGTGCAGGCCGGGTTGTTGAAGCTGTAGCCGCCGGGCGGGGTGGCGCCGCCGTCGGGCACGTTGTCGACCTGCTCGAAGGTGGTCCAGATGAAGTTCGGCTGGGTCTGGGTCTTGTTGATGATGTGCAGGCCCACCAGGCCCACCACTTCCTGGGTGCACTGCAGCGTATCCGGGCGTTGCAGCCAGGCGACGGTGGTCAGGTAACGCCCGTACAGCTCGGGTTTGTTGGTGAGTACGCGCCAGGCCGCCTTGAGTTCCAGGGCGCCGAGTTCTTCCTGGGGCAGTGCCTGGGCCGGCAGCTCGCGCACCAGTTTGCCGGCCGGCAGTGACAGGCCGGCCGGGTGCCGGTTGTCGCTGTTCTGCGCCACGATCAGTTGGTTGGCGGCGTCGTACAGCCCGTTGTCGACGATGTAGTCGAACTCGGCCTTGCCGACCTTGCGCTCGAAAAACACCAGGTTGCCCGACTGGTCCGTGAGCCAGCCGCCGGAAGCCTCCATGATCGAATCCGGCAAGGTCACCTGGGTGCCGCTGGACAAGTGGAAGCGGTGCTTGCGGTTGATCGCGCTTTCGGAGGTGGCCGTAATGAATTTACGCGCGCCCGTGGAAAACGCCTTGAGGTTGCCGGTGGCGGTGCAATTGGACGGCACCCGGGTTTCCACGCCCCATCCGGAAGGCTTGGGCGCACCGGGCAGGAAGATCTCGCTGGCATCCTTGTAGCTGGCCCACACCGGCGCATTGCTCATGGGCTGGCCGGGCGTGGGCGGCACGCCGAACTGGGCCGCGGTGCTTTGCGTGTCCGGCTCACCGGCCAGGCTCGGGTTGGCCGGCCAGCCGGGGTTGACCGGCCAGTTCATGGCGATGAACAGTTGCCAGCCGAAACAGTTGAGAAAGTCCTGCTCGGTGCCGAAGTTGTTCACCGGCAGGAAACCGCCGCTGGTGGGGTCGAACACCAGTTGGCTGACGCAGCTCTGGGCATCTGACGCCGCGCTGACCGGTGCGGGTGCGAAGGGGAGAAGGACGCAGGTTATCCAGCACAACACATTCAAGCGTGCCCGGCGCAGCGGGCGAAGCCATCCGTTCATGGTCGCATTCCTTGCTCAAGACTCAAGAGGCGGCCGCCCACGCCAGGCATGGACGGCCGGGAGGCACTCAGGCGACGGGCACCAGCGCCAGGCCGCTTTCCCATGGGTGCTGGGTGGCGCTGGGGTTGGCGGCTTCGCTGGGGTTCAGCGCGCGCACGCTGACCAGCCCCGGCGCCGCGTTGCTGCTGACGCTGACGGTCATGATGTAGCCCTGGGTGCCGCCGCTGTCGGTCTGCCCAGGAATCGCCGAAGCATCCGGCAGGAACTGCGTGACCTGGGCCGTGATGCCTGGGTTGGAGAACTGCACCCGTGCATCCGCCGCCGTGGTGTTCGGGTCGGCGCCTTGCACCACCAGCACGAACTGGCCTGAGCTGCCGGGCGCAAAGCTGGCCGGCAAGTCGCTGGGGGATTGGCCGTAGAACAGGTCAATCGGTAGCAACTGCACGGGCCAGGGTTGCGCATCGGTGTTGTTGGCCGCCACGCAATCGCACTCCTTGGGCGTGCCGCTGAGCGGTGCCGGGGTGACGCTCAAGGCCACATTCAGCTCGTTGGCGATCACCCACACGTAGTCAATCGGCGTGCCGTTGATGGTGATGTCATTGATCGAGAACCCCGCGCTGGCCGGCACCTCGAATACGGCCTGCAGGATCTGGTCGGAGTTGTTCGGCCCGGTGCCGGCGGTGCCACGGGTGATGCGCCAGTAGTTGCTCACGTCCTGGCCTTGCGGGCCTTTCCAGGTGCTGAAGGACTTGGGTTGTTGCAGGTACAGGCCGATGGGGTTGGTCAAGGAAATCAGGGCTTTCACGGCTTCCTGGTTGGCGGAATAACCGATATGCGGATCGGAGTTGCGGTAGTTCTGCCCGTACTGGGCGCAGCAGATCAGGCTTTGCTGGTTACGGCTGCTGTTGAGCGGGCGCAAGATAGTCGCCGCCGCTGCCAGGTAGATCTCGGCACTCAAGGTATTGGGGCCGGAGGTCAGGTGCATTGCGCCGCCCGACACGCCGGGAATGCGCACAGTGCCGGAATTCCATTTGTTCACGGTGTCGTAGGCGGGCTGGCCGGTGGTGGGGTCAAGCACCGGGTCGCCGGCGTTGCCGGTCGGGCCGTTGGCGGTGTAGCGCAGGTACAGGTCTTCGATCTTCACTTGTGGGTCGACATAGGCTTTGTACAGACCCAGCACGGCCTGCGGGTCGATGTTCCACATGGTCAGGAAATACGCCGGGTTCTCGCTGGTGAACATGATGCTGCGCATGTTGCCGTCGGGATCGCGGGTGATCGACCACTCGCAGTATTCATCCAGCCAGCCCCGTGGGCCCGAGGGTGAAAAGTCGGCGTAGGGGCCGTTCCAGTTGATGGACTTGCACAGCACGCTGGGGATCTGCAGTTGGGTTGCCTTCGGGTCCGGGTAGAGCGAATACAGGGTGTTGTTGAGGGTGATCTGGCCGTGATCGGTCAACTGCATCACCTGGTCCAGGGTCATGGCCTTGCCACCCAGTTGCGGGACCACGGCGGCGCCCTGGTTGTAGAAAAACGTCCACAGCCGGTTGGGGAAGGGTTGCCAGGTGATGGTCACTGGCGTCTGTGTGCCGTAGCCGCTTTCAATCGGGTTGTAGTAGCCCGAGCGCGGTGCGTCGTTGAGGTTGGACCAGGGGTTGCCGATCACCGACATCTGGGTCCAGCCGGTGACGTTGTTGTTCCAGTCGGTTTCGAAGGTCGGCAACTGGTTTTCCAGGCCTAGCTTGTTGTAGTCCTTGGGGGCTTGTTCGGCCGGGGAGGTGAATTGGGTGAAGGGCGTGCTCATGTCGGTTCTCCAGCATTGGCGGTGGTGGAAGTGGAGCAGCAACCGGTACCCGGAGCGGGCCCGGCAGAGGTTTGGCGTGGGTCGTCCCACACCAGTTGCGCGATAAAGCCAGGCAGGGGCGCGTATGCATCGGGCGTCAATACCTGGCCAGTATCGGGATGGGTCACGATCAGCGATAACTGCGCTGTATCGCTCGGTTTAAGGTTCAGCGCCTGGGCGTTGCGCGCGGCATTCAGTGCGCGGGAGACGCCCTGGGTGATACAGCGGCCCTTGTCGTCCACCAGGCCCATGCCGATGCGGCTGAAGCGTCCGACGTAATGCGGGTTGTCGGTATTCGCGTGTTGCGCCGTAGCGTCCGGTTGGTTGAGGAAAACGTCGATCAGGTAAGTGTCGTGGGTGCAGCGCACGTGATCGAACACCACCCAGGGGCCGGTGATGGCAGCCTTTTGCTGAGGGCAGCACGCAGGCTTGGCTGCGCCGAACTGCGGGGCCACCGGGGTGCCGTAGTCGTAGCCGATGTGCCGGCTGTCCTGGGCCATGTCACCCAGAGTGGTGTAGCGCCAGGCGTCGGCGCTGGTGAAGCTCACCTCGGCCGCCTGATGGCCAGCGAAGGGCTGCAACAGGCATTGGGTGGTGTACTGCGCCGCCGGGTTGGCGCGGATCCAGACTTCCAGCATGCGGTCGATATTGGCGTGGTAGGAGCAGAACACCGGGTCGAACGCGGTGTAGGCGTTGTCGGCCATGTCACCACCGATCCAGCCGTGATAGTTGTCGTGGGGCTGCTCGTAGAGCCCGTCGAAATTCAGCGCGCGGTTTGGGTACAGGTCATTCGGTTGCGGCGGGTCGAAGCTGGTGATGTTGGCCCAGGGGTAACCCGGCACCCCTTGGGGCTGGCTGAACGTGGTGAACGTGAGTGCATCGACCACCTGCTGCTGGAAGATCCGGCTCATGCCATACAGTTGGGTGCGCTCGAAACGAAAGGCCTCGCCCTGGGTATAGAACATCGGGTTGCGCTGCACATACAGGCAATCCACGTCCCCGACCGGCGCGGTGGCGCACACCTTGGAACAGCCGTCTTTGGCCGCCGCATACCGCAACGGGTTGCGCCGCACTTCGCCGGTCTGCGGGTGCACATAGGTTTCATCAAGGAACGCCTGGGGCAGGCCGGCCTGGGGGCTGCCGTCGATGCTGGCGTCGGCGGCCATCCAGTCCCAGTAAGGGATCGCGCAGTCGATCAACGCTTCGAGGTACAGCAGATAGGCGCGATGCCACAGGGCGAAGGCTTCCTGGTAATGCAGGCACCAGTTGGTATGGATGTAGGCGTAACGCTGCCAGGGCGAACCGCTGTCGGGATCGCTGATGCGCATCACGTCATCCAGTTTGGCGCGGTACAGGTTCAGTTCGTCGGCGCTCAGCGAGCGGATGTCCTGGCGTACGCGCTTGACCGGGTGCGGCAGCGCTGGTGGCGGGATGCGCTCGGCCAGGTCAAACGGCGAGATGCTGTCCAGCCGCCAACCCTGGTTGACCCACAGGCGGAAGGTTTCCAGGGCATCGATGGGCCAGAACTGCTGTTGGTCGGTGGTCAGCGGCATGTTGCGCGAGGCGAGGTGCTGGTAGATGGTTTGCGACCAGGTCTTGACCGACGCCGGGTCTTCCAGGAACACATCGTAGGCATTCATGCAGCCGATCCAAGTGGCGGCAACGGCGGCGCGCTGGCTGGCGGGTATCCAGTAGGGTGCGCTGAAAAGTCCTTGGATATCAGCGGTCCATGTCGGTTTCGCGACTATCATAAGATCCCTCTCATGCCGCCTTGAGGCCAGGTGTTGGCCAGGCTGTTAAGCTGAATCGATGTTAACTAGCCACTGCGCAGGATTTGTGCAAATTGGCCCGTCAATGCGACGGATTCATTGCAATTTTCAAGGACGATTTAGAACCGATGACAGACGCCATGGATTTGAAGATCCTGGGCAAGTTGCAAAAGGATTGCGACCAGAGCCTGGAGTTGTTGAGCGACAGTGTGGGGCTGTCTTCCACCAGTTGTTACCGGCGGATTCGTCGGATGGAGAACGTGGGGATTATCAAGGCAAAAGTGGCGGTCTTGGATGAGCGCAAGCTGGGGATCCAGGTGACGGCGTTTTTTCTGATCAAGCTGGACAGGGACAGTAATGATATTGATCGCAGGATGCAGCACATACTTTCTGGTCATCCGGAGATTCAGGACTGCTACTTGATGACGGGGGAGTTTGATTTTGTGATGGTGGCGAAGTTTCGGGATGCTGCTGAATATACTGAGTATATCTATCGGTTTTTGGAGACTTATCGGGATATTCCGATTCGGACTTATTCTTCTACGTTGGTGGTTCGGACGGTTAAGAAGTCTTATGAGTTGCCGTTGCAGGGGGTTGGGTTTTGATCTGGTGGGGTGAGTACATATCCGTTTCTTCGGTAACGGCTACTTATGGTTCCGCTCTTACAGCGGGTCACTTTTGGAAGGACCCAAAAGTAACCAAAAGGTCCTCGCCCCAACACTCGGCACCTCGCCTAGGCTCGGTGTGCCCTCACTCCGGCTTGAATCCGTGGGCCGCCGCGATGGGCCATCCTTGGCCCATCGCGGCTAACCCGGCGTCCTGCCGGGTTAGCCACGGATTCAAGCCTGCGTTCGGCCAGCGTGTTTGACGGGGCGCCTGAGATCAAGATCAAGATCAAGATCAAGATCAAGAGCGACTCGCTTCGCATCGTAGATACGCGGTCCTTTGTAGGAGCCGGCTTGCCGGCGAAAAACGTGAGACCGCCGCGCTCATCCAGACACCCCACTTCATCGTTAACGACCATCGCCGGCAAGCCGGCTCCTACAGTGGGCCGCGTTGGCTGTTGCCTTTGCTCTACACCACTCAAGCCGGCTGTCAGGCCGCTGTGCTTTCGCTTTTGATTTTGATCTTAGGCGCCCCGTTAAACACGCTGGCCGGAATTCGGCAGGGATTTGGGGGGTAAACCGGCAGGGATGCCGGTTTAGCCGCCCCGCGCCATGGATGGCGCGTGGCGGCGGCCCCCCAAATCACTGTCGGATTACGGGCACACCGAGCCTAAGCGAGGTGCCGAGTGTTGGGGCGAAGGCCTTTTGCTTACTTTTGGGCCTTTCCAAAAGTGAGCCGCTGTAAGAGCGGAACCCTAAGTAGCCGTTACCTAAATAACGGATATGTACACCATAAAAAATGCCCCCCACCCAATCCAAAATGAAGCTTTCATGACAAAAGTTCGGTAGTCCCCAGCCACTCCCGTCTCCTCTGTGTAACGCGCTTGAGCCCACCAGAACGTTGGGCTTTTCAGCCGCAAGCAGGATGCCAGGAGTGGGGCGATGGGAACTATGGAACGTTACTCGAAAGTCGGCATGCAGGAGCTCGACCAGCGCCTGTCGAAGATCGTCGAAGCGGCGCGCAAGAAGCCGGTCTCGGTCTATCGCTACGGCGCACCCTGGGTCTGGATCGTCTCCCAGGAAGACTGGCAAGGCGCTCGCAAGGAAGTCTCCAGCTACATCCCGGCAGGCCATTCCCTGGTGCTGCTGCGCCCACAGATCGACGAAGTGCTCGACCAGCACCGTGACTGGCTCACCGCCGAACCCGCGATGTCGATCGCCCCGCACACCGTGCTGCAGATCCTGCTGCTGCAACTGCTGTACTCGGTGCCCAGCGAACAACAGCTGCATGAACAGCTGAACTACAACCTGCTGTTCCGCTGGTTCGTCGGCTTGGACCTCAACCAAAAGGTCTGGAGCATTCACGTACTGACCCGCGACATCGCCACGCTGCTGAACAACCCGCGTGCGGTGCAACTCATCCAGAAAATCATCGGTGACGTGTTTTGTGGCGCCTTGCTGCACATGCCGGAGTTCTCGTTGAACTTCGCCCTGTTGCACACCTGGCTGGCACGCCACGGCAGCACTTCGATCACCAGCAATTGAGCAGGCCGCACGCCGGGCATCCGGCGACGGCGCAAAAAATCAGACAGTCAGGGGGCGGTGTGGAGCATCTGTTCAAATTAACGTTGGCGCTGTGTTGCGTGACGCTGGGGAGCCTGGCGCAACCGGTGTTGGCCGAGGAGGAAGAGGGCGCGCGTAAGGTCGACGTCAACGAGTACTTCGTGCGCGGCAATACGGTGCTGGATGCGGCGACGATCGAGGAGGCGGTGTATCCGTTCCTGGGGCCGCAAAAGACCTTGGGCGATATCGAAGGCGCGCGCGATGCGTTGCAGAAGATCTACCAGTCGCGTGGCTATCAGTCGGTGTTTGTCGAGTTGCCGGAGCAGAAGGTCGATGACGGTATCGTCTACCTGCAGGTCAGCGAGACCAAGGTCGGCCGTGTGCGCGTGGTCGGTGCCAAGCACTATTCGCCGGTGGAAATCCGCGAGCAGGTGCCGGCCCTGGAGGAGGGCGCGGTGCCGGACTTTGCCACGGTGCAAACCCAGTTGGCGGGCCTCAATCGAGGCGCTGGGCGCCAGGTCACGCCGCTGGTACGCGAGGGCCAACGCCCCGGCACCATGGATGTGGATTTGCAGGTGGAAGACCAGAACCCCTGGCACGCCAGTATCGGCCTGAACAACGACTACAGCGCCGACACCGAAAAGCTGCGCTCGGTGGCGACCCTGGGGTACGACAACCTCTGGCAACTGGGTCACAGCATTTCCCTGACCTACTTCACCGCGCCCCAGGACACCGAGAATGCCAAGGTTTGGTCGGGTTCCTACAGCGCGCCACTGGATGAACGCTGGACCTTGCAGTTCTCCGGTTACCAGTCCGACAGCAACATCGCCACCATCGGCGGCAGCAACGTGTTGGGCAAGGGTCATTCCTACGGTGTATCGGCCATTTACAACCTGCCGGCGGCGGGCAACTGGGCCAACTCGTTCTCGTTTGGCGTGGACTTCAAGGACTTCGACGAACAGATGAAGTTCGGTTCCAGCAGCGACCAGGTGCCCCTCAAATACGCGCCATTCACCTTCGGCTACAACGGTTTTCGCTACACCGAACAAGCGCAGTTGGGCCTGGGTTTGAACCTGGTGGTGGGTACTCGCGCGTTCTTCGGCTACGGCAGTGATGCCGAAGAGTTCGAGTACAAACGCTACAAGGCCAGCGCCAGTTTTGCCGTGCTCAAGGGCGACCTGAATTACACCTATACCTTCGCCAACGACTGGCAGTCGGCAACCAAGGGCGGCTTCCAGCTGGCGTCGGGGCCGCTGGTGTCCAACGAGCAGTATTCCGCCGGCGGCGCCACATCGGTGCGCGGTTACCTCGCGGCGGAGCGCACCGGGGATGAGGGGTACTTGCTCTCCCAGGAACTGCGCACGCCGTCCCTGGCCAAGTTCCTCGGCAGTTATGTGCAGGAGTGGCGCTTCTACGCGTTCGCCGAAGGCGCGCGCATGCGCTTGCACGACCCGCTGCCCGAGCAAGAAGACGAATACAGCCTGGCCAGTGTCGGCCTGGGCACCCGCGCCAGTTTGAGCAAATGGTTGTCCGGCAGCCTGGATTGGGGCTACCCGCTGCTCAATGGACCGAACACCCAGAAACAGGACTCGCGACTGCACTTCAGTGTGCAGGCGACTTTCTGACTTTTTCTTCCGGAGACTTCACCCATGCAACGCCTATTCCTGAGCCTGTTGATCTGCCTGGGCTTCACGCTCCCGGCCACCGCCCATGCCTGGTGGCAGGACGACTGGCACTACCGCAAACAGATTTCGGTGGACACCACCGCCCAAGGCGCCGCGATCAACCAGGCCCTGGGCCGTACCGCGCTGCTGGTGCGCCTGCACACCGGCAACTTCACCTTTGATGGGGTCAAGGATGACGGCGCCGACCTGCGTTTTGTGAGTGCCGATGACAAAACCGTGTTCAATCACCAGATCGAGAGCTTCGACCCGTTGATGGGCATGGCACTGATCTGGGTCGATGTGCCCAAAGTCGAAGGCGGTCAGCGCCAGGACCTGTGGATGTACTACGGCAACCAGAAGGCCCCGGCCACCGCCAACGGCCAACTGACCTTCGACCCGAACTACACCGCGCTCTACCATTTTGATGGCGCCAATGGCACACCTGCCCGCGACACCACGGCCTACGCCAACACCGCGTTGAACGCCACCGGTGCGAGCATCGACGGTGTGATCGGCCGTGCCTTGCAGCTCAGTGGTCAACCCCTGATGTTGCCGGCCAGCCCTTCGCTGCAACACGCTGCGGGTGGCGCGTTCACCTTCAGCGCCTGGTTGCGCCTGGACCAGGCCAGTGGGGAGCAAGTCGTGCTTGCCCGCCGCGATGGCCCCCATAGCCTGTTGCTGGGCTTGAACCAAGGCATGCCGTTCGTGGAAATCGACGGCCAGCGCGCCGTGTCGAGCCAACCGCTGAACCCCGGCCAATGGCAGCACCTGGCGTTCACCGCCGAGGGTGACAAGGTCTCGCTGTATGTGAATGGCCGTGAAACCGCCATCCTGGCCGTTGCCTTGCCGGCGTTCAATTCTCAGTTGGCCATCGGTGCCGATTTGCCGGAAGCGGGCAGCACGCATTTGCCATTCGCCGGAGCCATCGATGAGCTGCGTCTGTCCAAGGTAGTGCGTCCGGCGGCACTGTTGCTGGCCGATGCCAGCGCCCAGGGCGCCGAGTCGAAACTGGTGGCCTATGGCGTCGATGAAGAACAGTCCGGCTTCGGTTTCGGCAGCCTGGGCTTCTTGCTCAACGCGGTGCCGGTGGATGCCTGGGTGATCATCCTGGTGCTGGTGGCGATGATGTTCCAGTCGTGGGTCATCATGCTGCGCAAGAACCGCCAGGTCAGCCGCGTGAGCAGCGCCAACGAGGTGTTCCGCGAGCATTTTGCGCAGATTGGCACGCGCTTGGAGATGTACGCCGACGACGCCCAGTTGGGTGAACGCTTGGCTCATTCTTCGCTGTGGCGCCTGTACCTGGTGGCGGTCAAGGAGATCCGCACCCGGCGTGCCCAGGGCGCGGACACCTCATCGGTCTCGGCCGCGACCATCGAAGCCATCCGCTGCTCCATGGACGGCGTGCGCACCCGCGAAAACCAGGCGCTCAGCTCCAAACTCTCGACCCTGTCCAACGCCATTGCCGGCGGCCCCTACATCGGCCTGCTCGGCACGGTGCTGGGGATCATGGTGGTGTTCCTCGGCACGGCCATGGCCGGCGATGTGAACATCAACGCGATTGCCCCCGGTATGGCGGCGGCGTTGCTGGCCACGGCCATGGGCCTGTTTGTCGCGATCCCGGCGTTGTTTGGCTACAACCGCCTGATCACGCGCAACAAGGAAGTCAGCGCGGACATGCGTGTGTTTGTCGACGAGTTCATCACCCGCCTGGCGGAGATGCACGGCGAGAGCCAGCACAGTGAAGCGGCGCATCGTCGTGACCATCACGCCGCTGTTCCGGCCTGAGGAGAACCGCCATGGCTTCCGTAAATACCTCCCACGACGATGACGATGATGCCGCCGTCGACAGCATCAATATCACGCCCCTGGTGGACGTGCTGATGGTGGTGCTGGTGATGTTTATCCTCACCGCCACCGCCCAGGTCTCGGGTATCCAGATTCACTTGCCCAAGGCCAGCGCCTCGGTGTCGTTGTCGGAGGCCAAGACCAAGGCCATCTCTGTGAACGACGGTGGCCAGGTGTTCCTCGACGCCTACCCGGTGACCCTCGGTGAGCTGGAAGAACGCCTGCGCATCGAGAAAGCGCTGAACCCGGACTTCCCGGTGATCGTGCGTGGCGATGCGATGGTGCAGTACCAGAAGGTGATCGAAGTGCTCGACCTGCTGCGTCGACTGGAACTGTCCCAGGTCGGGTTGGTTACCGGCAAACCGAGCCAGGGCTGAGTCATGACTGCACAGATCCCGATTGCGCCCTTGCCCGTGAAAAAGAAGCCGCCGTTGCGCCCATTGAAGTGGGGTGCCGGCCTGTTGCTGGGCGCCGTGGCGGCCTGGTGCTTGTGGCAGTGGGCCAATGATATGAGCGGCGTGCGCCGCGAAGCGCCGAAGGTGCCGACGATCATCCCGTTGCCGCCACCACCGCCACCACCGCCGGAAAAGCCCAAGGAACCTGAGCCCCAGGTCGAAGAAAAAATCCCGGAACCGGTGCCAAGCCCCGAACCCGAGGAGGTCAAGCCGGCTGAGGAAGCGCCGCCATCGCCTAACGAAGACTTGGCCAACCCGATGCAGATCGATGGCGACGCCCAGTCCGGCAACGACGGTTTCAACATCGGCGCCGGCAAGGGCGGCGGCATGGCCGGCAGTGGCGGCGGCGGGTTGGGGACGGGCACCTACAAGCAGTACCTGGCCGGCACTTATCAGCGGCTGATGCGCGAAGACCCTGAGCTGCGCAAGAAGGCCTTCTCGATACAGATAGACCTGTGGTTGGGCGCCGAGGGCCAGGTCACCAAAGCTTTGGTGGCCAAGTCCAGCGGGGATGCCGAGACCGACGCGCAGATGCTCGCCTTGATCCAGGCACCGCGCGCCACACAGAAGCCGCCGGCGTCGTTGACGCTGCCCATGCGCCTGTCGCTCAAGGGCCGGCGTCCGGATTGAACACACCCTATTTCAACGGTTTTTTACAGGAGTTGCGTACACATGATTTCCCCCGTGAATCGACTGACCCTGGCGGTCGGCATGGTCATCGCGACCCTGGTCGGCCAGGCGGCTGCAGCCCCGGTCGCGCCCTCGGAAAACGTCACCATCAACCTGATCCGCCTGTTGGTGCAGCAAGGCGTGCTGACCCAGGATACCGCCAACGGGCTGATCGCCCAGGCCGAAAAAGAGGCCCAGCAGGCACGCCAGGCCAATGCCGCGCCGGTGGTGGCCGCAGGTCCGGCTGCAGCGCCGGGTGACGTGCGTGTGCAATACGTGCCGCAGGCGGTGAAGGATCAGATCCGCGACCAGGTCAAGGCTGAAGTCATGGCCACCGCCAAGCAGGAAAACTGGGCCCAGCCCAACACCTTCCCGGACTGGGTCTCGCGCATCAGCTTTGACGGTGATATCCGCCTGCGGGACGAGTCGCGTTACTTCTCGGGCAACAACAGTAACGAGATCGTCGACTACGCCAAACTCAATGAAAGCGGCCCGTACGACACCAACAAGGACACCAACACCAAGCTGCCGCCGCTGCTCAACACCACCAAGGACCGCGAAAACCTGTTCCGCCTGCGTGCGCGCCTGGGCATGAAAGCCGTGCTGTCACCCGACTGGACGGCCGGTATCCGTGTGGGCACCGGTTCCGACAACAACCCGGTGTCCACCACCCAGACCCTGGGCGGCGGCTTTGGCAAGAAAGACATCTGGCTCGACCAGGGTTACCTGAGCTGGAAGGCCACCCCGGACGTGACCCTCACCGCCGGGCGTTTCGCCAACCCGTTCTATTCCACGGACATGATGTATTCGGGCGACCTGAACTTCGACGGTATCGCCGCCAATTTCAACCACGCCCTGAACAGCCAGTGGGGCCTGTTCGGCACCTTGGGTGCATTCCCGGTGGAGTACACCTCCGACTCGGCCAGCAGCAACGGCTTCGACAAGGAAGACAGCGAGACCAAGTGGCTGTTTGGCGGGCAGATCGGCGCTAACTGGAAGATCAACCGCGAGAACAGCCTGAAGGGCGCGGTGGCCTACTACCACTTTGACGACATCGAAGGTAAACGCTCCGGCGCCTGCCAGCCGTGGTCCGGGCAGCCGGCGTGTGACAGCGACGGCTCGCGCCTGGCCTTCATGCAGAAGGGCAACAGCGTGTTCCTGCTGCGCGACATCACGCCGAATCCGGCCACTCCGGGCCTGACCCCACAACCGCAGTTTGTCGGCCTGGCATCCAAGTTCGACGTGCTCGACCTGAACCTGGCCTGGGATGCCGAGCTGCCCAGCGATTTCAAGCTGCGCACCCAAGGCAACTTCATCCACAACCTGGCCTACGACAAGGGCGAGATGCTCAAGCGCAGCGAAGGCGAGATCGTCAACAACATCAACAGCAAAGGCCAGTTTGAAAGTGGCGGCAATGCGCTGATGGTCTCGTTCACCCTCGGCAGCGCGCTGGAAATGCGCAAGCGCGGCGATTGGAACGTGTTAGCCGGCTACAAATACATCCAACCTGACGCACTGCCTGACGGCTTCAACGACTCGTCGTTCCACCTGGGCGGCACCAATGCCAAGGGTTATTTCATTGGCGCCAACTACGGCATCGAAAAGAACATCTACGCCAGTGCGCGTTGGTTGAGCGCGTCCGAAGTGTACGGCGCGCCGTTCGAAGTCGATGTGATGCAACTGGAACTCAACACGCGCTTTTAATGCGCACGGAGATGCCACATGAACACGCGAATCTGCGGGCTGTTGTTGCTGCTGGTCACCACCGGCGCGTCGGCTGAAGGCATGGAGGAACGCCTGCGCACGCAACTGCGCAGCACCACCCAGCAATTGCAGGCTCTGCAAAGCGAACAGGCCCAGGCCAGCGCTGCGCGGATTGCGGCGGAAAACCAGGCCAAGCAGGCCCAGGCGCAAATCAAGCAATTGACCGCCGAACTTGCCCAGGCCCGTGGCGTAGCCGAGCAAATGGCCGGTCAGCAACAGAGCCTGCACAGCCAGGCACAGGCCCAGGTGGCGGCCAGCAACGAGCAGATCGGCAAATTCAAGAAGGCCTATGACGAACTGCTGGTGCTGGCCAAGGGCAAAGAGGCCGAGCGTGCGCGCTTGCAGGCACAACTGGGTGAACGTGACACACAAGTGCAGCAATGTTCAGTCAAGAATCAACAGATGTACGGCGTGGCCCAGCAGTTGCTCGCGGCCTACGAAAAAATCGATGTGGCCGAGGTGATGAGTATTCGCCAGCCCTTCGCCAGCAGCGCGCGGGTCAAGTTCGAGGAACTGGCCCAGGGCTTTGGCGACGATTTGTACAAGAGCCGTTTCGATGCGCCCCAGGCAACCGCCAATCATTGATCGACAGGGAAGAAATCACCATGAGTGAATTGATCACCAGCGTCACCACCCAGAGCCTCACCGAGCTGTTGCAGGAAGCCGGTTACCGGGTCAACCAGACTGAACAAAATGGCATCGTGCAATTGCTCAGCGCCAGCCAGGGCATCGGTTTTGCCGTGCGCTTTGGCAACCCGGCGGCGGAGCAGGGTACGTATGTGGATTTCACCTACAGCTGCGCGCTGCGCATTCAGGGCGAATTGCCTGAAGGTCTGGCCCAAGTGTGGAACGCATCGCGACGTTTTGCGCGGTTGTCGGTGCAGGGCGAATTCTTGTTGATGGAAATGGACGTGGTGGTGGCCGGCGTTGGCGCCACGCACCTGCGCAGCCAGTTGGAGCTGTGGGACCGTCTGTTGCAGGAATTCATCGTTTACTTGCGTGAATACAGCCAGCAGGCCGCGCAGTTGCAGGCTGAAGCCGAGGTGCCGGTATTGTGAAGAAACCAACCCTGATGGTCGGCGCGGGTGCGCTGGCCTTGTTGGTGGTGGCGGTGGGCTTGAGCCTGCGGCCGGGCAGCGACCCGGTGGCGGCGCAGCAGCCGGCGCCGGTGATCAACCCGGTATCGGCCGGCCCGGCGGTGGCCCGCCTGGGCAATCAGCAGATCGACCTGACGGAACTGAAAACCGTGCTGGCCAGCCTGCCTGCAGAATCCCGCGAGCAATTGCGTGGCAACCGTGGCGCGTTGGAAACCTGGATTCGTTCACGCTTGGCGCAAAAGGCGGTGCTCGAACAAGCCGATGCCCAGGGTTGGCGCCAGCGCCCGGACGTGGAGCAGCAGACCCGCGCCGCCGCCGAGCAGATCGTGTTTCGCGACTACATGCTCTCGGTCAGCCAGGTGCCGGCCGATTACCCCAGCGCGGCGGAGTTGCAGCAGGCCTACGACAGTGGCAAGGCGCAATGGGTGACACCGCCGTTGTACCGCGTGAGCCAGATTTTCCTGGCGACCAATGACCCGCAAACCGTCGACAACGTGCGCCGCCAGGCCCAGGAACTGAGCCGTCGTGTCCAGGCTGCGCCGGGTGATTTCGCCGCCCTGGCCACACAGTTTTCCCAGGACACCGACTCCGCTGCACGCGGTGGCGACTCCGGCATGCAGCCTTTGCAACAGCTGGTGCCGGAAGTCCGCAGTGTCGTGTCACGCCTCAAGGTCGGCGCCGTGTCGGACGTGGTGCAGAGCGCGGCGGGGTTTCATGTACTCAAGCTCACCGGCCAGCAACCGGCGCGCAGCGCGACCCTCGACGAACTGCGCGAGCGCCTGACCCAGGCCCTGCGTGCCCAGCGCCAGGAACAGATCGCCAAGGCCTACCTCGAAGGCATGCTTAACACCGCAACCCTGAGTATCGACGGCGCCGAGTTGAACAAGGTGCTGGAGTAACCCGCGTCAACCCGCATTGGATGCACAGACAGACAAGACAGGGAGTCTCCCATGGCATTTCTAGAACCGTCCGCCCCCCAGGGGCCGTCCTCTTATCGCGCCCCGACCGAGGGGCGCAGTAGCTGGCTGGCCCTGGCCCAGGAGATCGACCCGGAGGTGGCGCGCTACTTTCTGGTGAGTGCGCGCTGCGGCTGCTTCATGCAGGCGGCGCGCAGCCTGAATATCAAGGCAACGCTGTTACGCAAGCGCCTGGCGCAGCTTGAAGAGCATCTGCGGCATTCGCTGTTCAGTTACCAGGGCAGTGGTTTGGTGCTCAGTCGCGATGGTCAGCAGTTGCAAGCCCAATTGATTGCCCTGGCCCATGAACGGCGGTTGCCGGTTACGGAGCAGCCGTTGATTCGGCTGGCAGTGGCCGAGCCGATCCTGCACGACATCCTTGGCCGTGACCTGATCGCCTTGCTGCGGCGCAATGCCAGCGTGCGCCTGGAGATCATCTCCATCGACAGCCAGTTGTCGCTGCAAGCGGTGGATGTGGATGTGGTGCTGTGGCTGTCGGACGCCGACGGCCCGGTGCCTGGCCCGAGCTTCGCTACCGAGCCGCCACAGGCCCTGGCACGCTTGCAGTACTTGCCGCATATCGCCAAGCGTTATTCGCGGTTGACCACACGGCCGGACAGCGTGGAAGACCTTGACGACTACATGCTGGTGCAGTGGCAACCTGATGCGCAGGTGGGCGCGTTGCAGCCGTGGAATCAGGTGGTGCAGCAGCGTCTGGCGGCGGTGGTGCAGGTGCACGCGTATTCGTTGATGTTGGAGATGATCCGTTGTGGGGCGTGCATTGGGTTGCTGCCGCATTACATGAGCAGTTTTGACCGGGGCCTGGTGGCGTTGCCGGGGTTGTTGGGCGAGAGCATGCAGCGGCAGGTGTGGCTGGCGGTGAATGCGCAGGTGGAGGATGTGGAGGCGGTGCGGATGATTGTGGAGTTGATCATCGGCACGTTTGAGGGACGGCGCGAGTGGTTTGACTGACGGTTTCGATGTCAATCTATACAGACTTCTATTAACCCACCCAATTCTACTGTGACGAGCGGGCTTGTCCCGCATTGGGCTGCGCAGCAGCCCCAAAACCCGACGCAGAGTTCTTTCAGGAATACCTCGGTGCCTTCACTGGGGCTGCTGCGCAGCCCAATGCGGGGCAAGCCCGCTCGCCACAAAAAACAACTGTCACAGGTGCTCTATCTGGCACAAGGCGTTGCGCCCCAGCGCTAACTGCGCCAGTCTTGGAGCCTTATCTTCTTGGTCTCAAGCACTCTGCGATGCACACCACTCGTTTGACGCTCATTTGCCATGCCGTCACGCCTCTGCAAAAACAGGGGCGTTTTCCCGATGACGAGGCGTTGGCGATGGATTGGCAGGGCAAGGCGTTGTCGCTGGCTGATCGCTACAAGAAAACCCGGCGACTGTTATGTGGTCCGGAGGCCAGGGCTCGGCAGACGGCAGGCTTGTTCGGCGCTGACGGGGTAATCGACGCCGCGCTGCGCGACGGCGATTTCGGGCGGTGGAGGGGCCAGGACATTGGTCAACTGGAGAGTGACCAGTTGAACACCTGGCTCACCGACGCCACGTGCGCGCCCCACGGTGGCGAGTCGGTGGAGCAGATCTGCCAGCGGGTAGGTGAGTGGATGAAAACCCTCGAATTCCAGCCCGGCCATGTCGTGGCCATCACCCATCCCTTTGTGATCCGTGCCGCGATGTGGCACGCCATGCAGTTTCCGCTGTCGATGTTCTACCGGATCGACGTCGAACCGCTGTCCGCCACCGAGCTGCGCTTCAACAATGTCTGGCGCCTGCGCCTGGAAGCTCACGCCTAGGCACGTGAACATGGCAAAATCCACGCCCCGCAATGAGAGCAACCCATGAAACGCATCCTGATCATCGGCATTGGCGCCGGCAACCCTGACTACATCACGATGCAGGCCGTGAAGGCGCTCAACCGCACCGACGTGTTTTTCCTGATGGACAAGGGCCAGAGCAAAGACAAGTTGATCGACCTGCGTCGCGAGATCTGCGAGACCTACATCACCGAGCCCGGCTACCGTTTCGTCGAGGCCGATTGCCCCGAGCGTGTGCGCGGCGAGATCGACTACACCACCGCCGTGCAGGACCTCAACCGCGACAAGCAGCAGACCTTCGAACGCATGATCAACGAAGAAATGGCTGACGGTGAAGTGGGCGCTTTCCTCGCCTGGGGTGATCCAGCGCTGTACGACAGCACCATTCGCATCTTGCAGGCGATTCTTGCCAGCGGTCGCAGTGAGTTCGAGTTCGAAGTGATCCCTGGCATCACCAGCGTGCAGGCCCTGGCGGCCCAGCACAAAGTGCCGCTTAACCGTATCGGCAAGTCCATCGAGATCACTACCGGGCGCCGTTTGGCGGCGGGGCAGGCGAGTGATGCCGACACGTTGGTGGTGATGCTCGACGCCGAAGACTCCTACCGCAGCGTGGCGGACCAAGACCTGGACATCTACTGGGGCGCCTACCTGGGCACACCGGACGAGATCCTGATCAGCGGCAAAGTCAGTGAAGTCGCAGAAGAAATCGAACGGGTGCGCAAGGCCGCGCGCCTGGAAAATGGCTGGATCATGGACACTTATCTGTTACGCAAACCTTGAGGTAACGTCCCATGCTCAAACTGTTTGCCTTGGCACTCACCCTCGTGGCCGGCACCGCCCATGCCGACGACACGCTGCACACCGATTTGCCGTTGTCGTATCTGGAACAAACCCAGGGCGACGCGCGCAACCAGCCGCTGGTGATTTTCCTGCACGGGTTTGGCAGTAACGAGGAGGACTTGTTCGGCATCAAGGACGCGCTGCCCTCTACCTGGACGTACCTGTCGGCCCGTGCACCTATGCCGGTGGACCCGCACGGCTATCGCTGGTTTACCAAGACGCCCGGTGACGGCGATTACGACGGCGAAACCGCCGACCTGCAACGCAGTGCGAAGCTGATCGAAGAGTTTGTCGGCAAAGCCACCGCCAAATATCACACCCAGCCGGATCGAGTGTTCCTGGTGGGTTTTAGCCAGGGCGCGATCATGTCCTACGAGGTGGGCCTGCGCCGGCCGGAGCTGCTGCGTGGCATTGCGGCATTGAGCGGCAGCGTGTTACCGGTGCTCAAGGCTGAGCTGAAGCAGGATGCGTCATTGGGCAAGCTGGCGATCTTTATCGGCCATGGCACCTTGGACCAGGCGCTGCCGTATGCGTCGGGGACGCGGGCCAATGAGGTGCTGACGGGGTTGGGGTTGCAGCCGGAGTTCCATGGGTACCCCGGCATGCCGCATACCATCAGCGAGGCGGAAGTGCAGGACCTGAAAGCCTGGTTGGAAAAGAGCCTGAACTGACCGCCGTAGGGTTATTTGCCGCCGGTAATCTGCTTCACCAACGCCGCATGCCCCTTGGCATCATCCGCCCGCGAAATCGCCTGGATCACCAGCAGGTGATTACCCGAACCACCGAGGAACGTGGAGTTCAGCGTTTTGCCGCCGCCTTGGGTGGCGGTGCTGTCCATCTGGCGCAGGCCCAGGCCCTTGAACGTCAGTTTTTTCTCGCTCTGTTTCTTGAAGTCAGGCAGCGCTGCGCTCTGGTCCTTGACGAACCCGGCTACGGCGCCATCAAGGAATTGCGCGTCGTTATCGCCGATGGTTACCCCGTCGTTACGCACGGTTTCGGCGACGATCACCACACTTTTCGTGGTCTGGTTGGCATACATCGTACCCTGGGTGTCAGCGGTGCCATCCTCGGCCTTGCCAGCCGGCAGGGTGTCGGCGGCGTAGGCCTTGGGCAGGTTGAAGGTGAACTTGCCACCCAAGGTGGAGATGGTTTGCGTGGTCGGCTTGGAAGCGGCGAATGCGCTGCCAGCGGCCAACGCGAGGGCCAGCAGGACGGCGGTCTTGGTGAAAGTGGCCATGAAGCGCTCCAGGGGTGAACGAAATTGCGCCGTATTCTGTCAGAATTTTCGCAAAATCGTTCACCCGTAGCCTCATACCTTGTCGGACTCTTCCTCAAGTCGGTCCATCTCAAATAGCCGCGCCAGTTCTGCCCGGGCTTCCTGGGCGGTTTGCATCACTTTGGCGGCGTCGTCGTACACCGCGTGTTGTGCGGCCAGCACTTGCAGGTCGTGGTTCTTGAAGCGGGTGATGCGCGCGTCGGCCTGGGCCTGGCTCAAACCGAGGCCTACCAACGTGCGGCGGCTCATTTCCAGGCTGGAGTAGAAGGTCTCGCGAATCGGTGACGCGTCGAGGTCCACCAGGCGATGCACGTGTTGGCGGTTACGTGCGCGGGCGATGATCTTCATGTGCGGGTAGAGGTTGCGCACCAGTTCGGCGGTCTTGATGTTGATCTCCGGGTCGTCCATGGCGATCACGAAGAACTCCGCCTGGTCGACTTTGGCCGCGTGCAGGATCTCGGGGCGTTGCGGGTCGCCGTAGAACACCGGCATGCCGCCGAAGCTGCGGGTCAGTTCGATGGTTTCCACCGAGGTGTCCAGGGCAATGAACGAGATGTTCTGCGCACGCAGGATCCGCGCGACGATCTGGCCCATACGGCCCATGCCAGCGATAACCACGCGGGGCGCGTCGCTTTCGATGGTGCGGTATTCCTCGGGGATTTCCACCGGCTTGACCTTGGGCTTGAACAGCTTCGGGCACACCAGCAACAGCAGCGGTGTTACGGCCATGGAGAGGGTGATGGTCAGGACCAGGATGTCGTACAGATGTGGTTCGAACAGGCCTTGGTCGCGGCCGATCTTGAACACCACGAAGGCGAATTCACCACCCGCCGCCAGCACCACGCCCAGGCGCAGGGCGCTTTCGCGATTGAGGTCGCCCACCAGCCGGCCTACGGCGTAGAGCAAGGGCAGCTTCAAGCCGATCAGCAGCAACGTCAGGCCGATCACCACCAGCGGTGAGCTGAGCAACAGGCTGAGGTTGGCGCCCATGCCCACGCTGATGAAGAACAGGCCCAGCAGGAGGCCCTTGAACGGTTCAATCTGGGATTCCAGTTCGTGGCGGTATTCCGAGTCCGCCAGCAACAGGCCGGCGAGGAAGGCGCCCAGGGCCATGGACACGCCCACCAGCTCCATCAACCAGGCCGTGCCAATCACCACCAACAGTGCGGTGGCGGTGGATACTTCGCGCAGGCCGGTCTTGGCGACGATGCGGAACACCGGTCGCAACAGGTAACGGCCGCCGATGATCACCACGGCAATGCTGCCGAGAATCTGCAACACATGTTGCAGGCCCTGCGCTTCGGTGGTCGGGTGATCGCTGCCGGCCAGCAACGGCACCATGGCGATCAGCGGGATCGCGGCGATGTCCTGAAACAGCAATATCGCAAAGGCCAGGCGGCCGTGGGGCTGGTTCAGCTCCTTGCGCTCGGCCAGGCTTTGCAGGCCAAACGCGGTGGACGACAGCGCCAGGCCCAGACCGAGCACGATCGCACTGTTCCACGACTGGCCAAACAGCCACAACGCCACCACGCCCATCACCAGGCCCGTGAGCAGCACCTGCGCGAGGCCGACGCCAAATACCGCCTTACGCATCACCCATAAACGCTTGGGTGACAGTTCCAGGCCAATGATGAACAGCAGCAACACCACGCCCAATTCGGAAAATTGCGCGACGCTTTGCGGGTTGCCCACCAAACCGAGCACCGACGGCCCGATGATCACGCCAGCGAACAGATAGCCCAGCACCGCGCCCAGTTGCAGGCGCTTGGCCAGGGGCACGGTCAGCACGGCGGCGAGCAGGAACACCACGGCTGCTTGTAACAGGTTGCTTTCATGGGGCATTGCGAACTCCAAGATCTTTAAAACTAATCAACAGGGGGGTATTAGAGCGCTTTTTACATTTCGATAATTGTGTTTTTGCTGCGCATGGGTGCGATAACGCGGCGATTTATAAGGTGCTGAGTGCTCTGGTCTTCTATCCGAAGGATGTACAAACAATTTCCCAGCGCCCACGGGTGGAAGCCCTAGCACTTCATCCTCTAGTTTTAGGCTCTTGAGTTTATATTCCTTGGATGGCATATTTTCATGAGCTGGGACGTTGAATACACGGATGAATTCGGAGACTGGTGGGATGACCTGGGAACAAAGGAACAAATTTCCGTTTCCGCCAGCGTTGATTTACTGGGGCTTTTCGGGCCCGGACTGGGCTTTCCCCACAGCAGCGATATCAAGGGATCCCGGCATGGCAACCTGCGGGAACTGCGCATACAGCATGCAGGGCGGCCATTTCGAGTGTCGTATGCCTTTGATCCACGACGATGCGCGGTGTTGCTGATCGGTGGTGACAAGACAGGACGGCATCGATGGTATGAGGAACACGTCCCGTTGGCTGAAAAGCTGTATGACGTGCATTTGGACACTTTGCGTAAAGAGGGCCGTAAACATGGCTAAGAAATTCGCTGAACTGCAAGCGCGCATGACACCGGAGTCCCGTGCCGAAGCCAAGCTGTTGTTCCAGCAGCACCTGCAGGAAATGCCACTGCATGAGTTGCGCAAAGCTCAGCAGCTGAGCCAGGCGAGTCTGGCGAAAGCACTGAACATCAACCAGGCGGCCGTCTCCAAGATGGAGCGGCGAACCGACATGTACATCAGCACGTTGCGCGACTATATCCGCGCGATGGGCGGCGAGTTGGAGATTATTGCGACGTTTCCCGATGGCCAGGTCAAGATCGACAACTTTGCTTACTGAAAGCGCTTGTAGCTATCCAGAAGGTCATCCTTGTGAACCAACTTCTCGCCATGCGCGCCTTTGTTCGCGTCGTCGAAACCAGCTCATTCAGTCGTGCATCCGACCAGTTGGCACTGCCGCGCTCCACCGTGAGCAAGCTGATCACCGACCTTGAGAAACATCTGGGCATCAAGCTGATGCACCGCACCACGCGAGCTATGGCGCCCACGTCCGAGGGGTTGGAATATTACCAACACGCCCGGCGCCTGGTCGCAGAGTTGGACGAAGTGGACAGTGCCATTCGCGGGCAAGTCCTCAAGCCCCGCGGGCATCTGCGGGTCGATGCACCGGCGTCGTTTGCCAATTGCCTGCTGATTCCGGCGCTGGTGGATTTTCATCGCGAGTATCCCGATATCACCATCGCCTTGGGTATCAGTGATCGCGCGGTGAACATTGTGGGGGAGGGTGTGGATTGCGTGATCCGTGCCGGCAAGCTGGATGACATGGCGATGATCGGGCGCAAGGTGACCGACCTGGAATATTTGACCTGCGCGGCCCCTGATTACCTGGAGCGCCGAGGTGTGCCGGGTTCCCCGGAGGATCTGGCGCTCAACCACCTCAAGGCCGGCTATTTTTTTGCCGGATCTGGTAAAGCGGAGCCACTGATTTTCGAACAGGGCGACAGGCGCATCGAAGTGGGCGATTGCGCCTATTCCACCAATGAAGGCAACGGCCTCAAGGAAATGCTGCTCGCCGGCCTGGGCGTCGGGCAGCATTTCAAAGCCATCGTTCAGTACTACGTGGACAACGGTCAATTGGTCAGTGTGTTGCCGCAGTGGTCGCGTCCGGCTACGCCGCTGCACATCCTCTATCCACCCAATCGCCACCAGAGCGCGCGGCTCAAGGTATTTGTCGAGTGGGTGATTCGCAGGTTCGGGGTCAGGGAATGATCGCGGTCACGCGGATTTCCACCCGCATGGTCGGCAGGCCCAGGGCCTCTACGCCGACTTGCGTCCAGATCGGCGCATGCTGGGGCATGTACTGGCGGTAGTTCTTGACCATCGCCTCGTTGACCTCGGGCGGGAAACCACCGACGTGGTAGGAGTTGACGTGAATCACGTGCTCCCAACTGGCGCCGGCAGTTGCGAGGGTGCGTTCCAGGTTGTGGAACGCCTGAGCGATCTCGTCGGCCAGGTCGGCGGGGATCTGGAACTCATCGTCCCAGCCCCCTTGGCCTGAGGTTTCCACGCGATTACCGACTTTTACCGCTTGCGAGTAATGCAGGTGCTCGCGCATGTAATCGCCGTAGCCGGGAGTGACAAAAAATTCAGGCGTGCTCATGGTATTTCCTTCGGTTCAGTACAGGACTGGATCCAGGCTAAAGCACTCAATACACGAACAAAATCCCGAATTTATGCCATGACTATCTATCCATGTGGACAATCGGCTGCGATTCCACGGGCGCGAGGTTGGCTGGCCTGCGGTACAGCCCCACCGCCAACCCGACGATGATGATCCCGATCGAGATCAGGTTCGGCGTGGAAATGCGCTCATCCAGAATCAGCATCGAACTGGTGATGCCGAATACCGGAATCAGCAACGACAGCGGCGCCACGGTGGACACCGGGTACAGCTTGAGCAACGAGTTCCAGCCCCAGTAGGCGAAGTGCGTGGCCAGGTACACCTGGAACAGGATCGACAAAACCGCCGTCAGGTCGAGGCTGGCCTGCAAACCTTCGAACGCGGCGCTGCCGTGCATCAACCAGGCCGTGAGGAACAGCGGGATCGGCGGGATCAGGCTGGCCCACACCATGAACGAGAAGATCTCCTTGACCCCGGATTTCTTGATGATCACGTTGCCGACGCTCCAGGCCACCGCGCTGAGCACGATCAGCATGACGCCCAGCACCGCATGGTTGCCTTCCTGGGTCGAGATGATCCCCGCCAGGCCGATCAAGGCCAGCACGGCGCCGAGCATCTGCGCGCCACGGATCTTTTCCTTGAACAGCAAAAAGCCCCAGCCCATGGTGAAGAACACGCTGAGCTGGATAATCAACGAGGCGATACCGGGGCTCACGCCCACTTGGATGCCATAGTTGATCACGCCCCACATGCCCAGCCCGAAGATGAAGCCATAGGCGGCCACGTAGCTGAACTTGACGGCGGGACGTTTGATAAAGAACACCAGCGGCAGGGCGGCGAGGGCAAAGCGGATACCCGTGAGTACAAACGGGTCGATGGCACGCAGGCCGAGCTTGGTGATGGGGAAATTGACCCCCCATACCAGGGTGACGAGCACGGCAAGAGACAGATGTTTTTTCAGCATGGACCCTCCTTGGGTCAGGCGGCACACCGCAATCGCGAGGTGCCGCCGGGAAGTCAATTCAAGGCGAAGCGTTTTTGCATCAGGCACAGCCCGGCGATTTCCATCAGCAGGTTATCTGCCGAGGCGCGCTGTGCGGTGGACAGGCTTGGCAAGGTTGCCAGCAAGGCGCGTACTTTACGCGGGTCGAAGAACGGCACGTTGTGCAATGCCGGGCCGCTCAACACATCGTTGATCATTTCATACAGCTTCGATTGCGGGCTTTCGGATGCCGGTGGAGCGCGGAAATATTGCTTTTTGCGGTCCAACACGGCCTGCGGCACGTAAGGGCGCATGGCTTCGCGCAAGGCGTATTTCTCGGTGGCGCCGCGCACTTTCATGTTCACCGGCAAGCGGCACGCCGCCTCGATCACTTGGTGATCGAGCAGCGGTGGACGACCTTCCAGGCTGCCGGCCATTTCCATGCGGTCGCCCAGGGAGGTGAGCACCACGTTGGGCAGGCTGGATTTAGCCACCATGTACAGCGATCGGTTGACCGGTTCCCAGCCGTTTAGCGCCCGTGGGCTCAGGCGGTCGTAGAACTCACGATAGGCATCGGTGTTGCTGAAACGCTCACGGAAGTCATCGCTGTACAACTGCGCCAGGGGGCCGAACAACGCCGACTGGGTTTGCAGCCAGGACACGCCGTGGCCCAGTTCGTCCTGCACCCATTTCACATCATTCTTGCCGCCGGGCAGGTAGCGATCTTCGCCGGCATGCAGGCGCCGGGTCAGTTCGGCAATCGCCGTCGGGTCCTGGTTTTCGTGGTTGTACAACACCATGTCACGACGGTAGTGCGGGTAGCCGCCGAAGACTTCGTCGGCACCTTCACCCGTGAGTACGGCGCGCATGCCCTGGTTCTGCACGTATTTGCACAGCAGATACTTGGCCACGCTGTGAGCGTTGGCGAAGGGCATTTCGGCGTGCCACAGGGCATTTTCGAAGTTATCCGCCATGTCGGAAGAGTTCACCGACAGCACGTTGAGGTGAGCACGGTTGTGTCGGGCGGCAACTTCAGCGAATTGGCGCTCGTCGTAGGCCTGCTCGCCTTCGAAGGACAAGTGGAATGCCTGCAATGGCTGACCCGTCAGCTCGGTGGCAATCCCCAGCATGGCCGAGGAGTCGAGGCCGCCACTGAGGCACACGCCGACCGGTACATCGGCATGCAGGCGCAGGCGCACGGACTCTTCGATGGTGCTGCGCAGGGACTCGATCATCTCGGCTTCGCTGCGCTGTTCGGTGTCTTGGGCATCCGGGAAGTCCCAGTCCCAGTACTGTTCGGTTTGCAGGCCGCTTTCATCGGCGATGATCCAGCAACCCGGTTTCACGCTGCGAATGTTGTTGAAGACGGTACGGTCACGCAGGATAAAGCCGCGATTGGCGTAGGCTTCGTGGTCCCACTGCGCGGGCACGCCAGCGGCGAGCAAGGCTTTGATTTCGGAGGCGAAGTACCAGGCACCTTCATGCTCGGTGTAGTACAGCGGCTTGACGCCAACCCGGTCACGCACGGCAAACAGCTTTTTGCGCAGGCGATCGAAGATCAGGATGGTGAACTCGCCGCGCAGTTGCTTGAGGCCACGTACGCCATGGCGACGGTACAGGTGCATGGCGATTTCGCTGTCGGACGAGGTCTTGAAGCGGCATCCGTAGCTTTCCAGTTCGGCGCGGATGCGTTGATAGTCATAGAACTCGCCGTTGACCATCATCACCAGATCGCCTTCGTCGGCCACGATAGGCTGGGTGCCGTTACCCAGGCCGACCAGGCCCAGGCGCACATAACCAAAGGCGGCCTGGCCGTTGGGGTCGAACCACTGGCTCGAGCTGTCCGGGCCGCGATGATGGATTGCACGCAGCGCGGCATCGAACATGTTCGGGTTGAACGCACGAGGTTGTTTGGCAAAGACGCCAATGTATCCACACATGACAATTACTCTATTGAATTTGTATTGGTCAGCGGCACGCTGGTTTTAAACGGTGGTGGCCGGTTCGCTCATCACTGGCAGCTCGGGCAGCACCGCTTCGGGGTGTATGCCAATGGAGCTGAGGATCTCGGGCATGGCCGAGTAGTCCGCTTCGCCGGTCTCGGTAAATTGAGTCGGTAGCAGCAGCGATTGATCGCCGAACACTTCGAGCAGTTGCGGCAGGATGATTCGCCACGCCGAAATCTCGCGCATCGGGAAGATCCGGATCGAGTTGGCGATGCCGCGAGTGAACAGGGCGGTTTGCTGCGCGGTGAAGTCACCGACCACCTGTTGTACGAACAGCGGGAAGATGTGCTTGTGCACCAGTTCGTCTTTTTTGTGCAGGGCCACCACGTGGCGGAACACCGGCTGGATGTCTGGCGCGTCGCTGAGGTCGGCCAGGTAGTCGCTGATAAACGTCTCCGAGACCAGCGAGAAGGCCAGGCGGTAGATCTTGAAATCCGCCTCGGACAGGGTGGCCTGGGCCTGGCTCAGGTGGCGGGTCAGTTCCAGTTCCGGCCATTTGATGCGCATGCCGCGCTGAGTGATGGCTAGTTCACACATGTTGATCGAAAACAGCGTGTGATAAGCCTCATCCGCCAGGGTTTCGGAAATCGTCGCGGCGCTGGCGGAGCTCAGGCGTGAGCCGAGCTGCAGCAGGTCGATGCAGGACGGGCAGATGATTTCGGTTTCGATGGCGATGGTTTTCTGGTTGTAGATCACCCAGCCGGCCGACAGGATCAGCAGCTTCAGGGCGTGGGGGTATTGCTGGTAATGCGGATCATGGGCGAAAGGTAACAGGGCCTCGAGAAAGTCCGGCGCCTGCAGGTCAAGCTGGATATCCGGGCGCTGGGAATCGAGCTTGATCTGTGCGCGTTTGTGCCAGCTGCGTTCGATTTTGATCAATCGTTCATCGGTCGCGTCATTGCTGCGATAAAGATCGTCTTGAGTGCTGTGCTGAAACATGGTTTCACCGGGTTGATAGTGAGTTGTGAAGGCCATCCATGGTTTGCCGAGGTGTGCTCGGCAACGTTCACGACCGGGAGTTACACCGCTGGCGCGGTTTGGATCTTGTCTTTCTTGCGATCCAGAAAGTCCGCCAGGCGATCCTGTGTGCGGATGTCGGAAGACACCACGGCGGCAATCAAGGCTTCCGTCATCAGGCCGTCCTGCTGGCTTTGATCGACAATACGCGGCAGCACGTGGGTCACTGCGTAGTTGGTCATGGGCAGGTTGCCGGCGATCTTGTGCGCCAACTCGGTGGCCTTGAGCACCGCCTGGCCGACCGGCACCAGGTACTGGGCCACGCCGCGCTCATAGCTTTCCTTGGCGTAGAGCGTGCGGCCGGTGAGCATCATGTCGGTCATCAGTGCGATGCCGGCGATGCGTGGGAAGCGGACCGAGGCACCGACACCCACATACAGGCCGCGCATGGCTTCGGGCAGCGAGAAGAAGGCGCTGTCATCCACCACGCGCAGGCTGCAAGCGGTGGCGATCTCCAGGCCACCACCGATGGCGGCACCGGTAATGGCGGCGACGACGGGCACCTTGCCGAACTGGATCAGTTCGAAGGTCTTGTGCCATTCGCGGAAGGCCTGGACGTTATCGATCACCGACTGGTCGCGGATTTCCGACAGATCCAGCCCCGTGCAGAAATGTTGGCTGGTGCTGTAGAGCACGGCGGCACCAATGCCTTCAGGCATGTTGGTAAAGGTATCGCGCAGTTCGTGCATGACTTCCAGAGACATGGCGTTTCGTTTCTGCGGGCGGTTGAGACCCACCATCAGAACGGCGCCGTCTACTCGTACGTCCAAGTAGTTTTTGACACTCATTTTCCGAATATCCCTTCGATATGAACCCAACTTGGGGAGCGACGATTCTAGGTGGCAGAGTAGTGGCCCGCTTGCTATGTCAGGTCATACTTTGACAAAATCGGGCCATGCCTCCGACCTTCCTCTATTCCCCTTACGAACCCGACAGCCCCGAAGCGGTGGTGACGCTGCGCGAGTACCCGTCCGGCACGGTGTTTCCACGGCATACCCACCGGCGCGGGCAGTTCGCTTATGCGTCCACCGGTGCGCTGAAAATGTTCACCGACCTCGGCAATTGGGTCGTGCCGCCTCAGCGGGCGATCTGGGTGCCAGGCGGGGTGTCCCACGAGATGCACATGCGCGGCGATGTGGTGATGCTCAATACCTATCTGGACGACGACGCCGCTCAGCGCGCAGGGTTGCAGGACTATTGCCAGGTGTTTGGCGTCTCGCCACTGTTGCGCCATCTTCTGGAAGCGGCACTGGCGGTTGGGCCATCGGCGTCGCCAAGCGTGCGCGACTGCTGCGTGCTGACCCTGTTGATCGATGAAATCGGCGCCATGCCCGAGTTGCCCCTCAGTGCGCCGTTGCCTTCCGAAGCGCGTCTGGCCCGTTCTTGTCAGCGCTTTCTAGAGGCGCCGACGCAGAAGATCTCCATCGGCGAGATGGCCGACTGGTCGAGCATGAGCCGGCGCACCTTTACCCGTAACTTTCGTGAATGCACCGGCATGACCTTTGTGTCCTGGCGCCAGCAGGTGTGCCTGTTGGAGGCGACGGCGCGGCTCAGTCATGGCTCGTCCATCACCGATGTGGCGTTCGAGTTGGGGTTCAGCAGTTCCAGCGCGTTCACCTCAGTGTTTCGCCGCAACCTGGGTGATTCACCGGCGCGCTACCTGGCCAAGTCCAAGGCCGCCTCCCTGTTTTGAAAGGACGAAGAGGCCAATGCAGTGCCTTTTCCCCCAGCGGTACGACGTTGAACCCCAGCCTTTGTTACTATCGCCGTCCCTTGTCACCAGGAGTCACCGCCCCATGCAGCACCAGTGGGATGAAATGCACCGCACCCGCAAACCCACATTCCTGATGTGCGGCGAGCCCCAAGGCGATGTGCTTAATCTCTATGTCCACGGTTATTCGGCGTTCTTCAACCGGCAACAACTGGGTAGCTTCAAGGCGCAGTTGGCGGGCATCGAAGGTTCGACCAACCTGATGCTGTTCTGGCCGGCAGGGCATTTCCTGGAAAACCTGTTCGCGCCATTCAAGGACGTGATCGGCGCGATGCTCGGCGGCGGTAGCCTGGGCGCAGCCACGGTGGGCGTGGGCAAGGCGATTGCCTACTTTCTCGATCACTATAAAAGCGTGGAGGCACGGGTAGACGAAGTCGCCAGGAGCCTGCTGCCGGAGCTCGCCAGCTTCCTGCACGGTGAATTCCTTGAAGTGCAGCGCATCAACCTGATTGGTCATTCCCTCGGCGCGCGCATTCTGGTCAAGAGCCTGCTGGCCAGCCCTGATACCGCCCGCGAGCTGCCGTTGGACAACCTGTTGTTGATGGGCGGTGCGATCTGCACGTCCAGCCCGTGGGATGACGTGTCCGCGCCGCTAAAAGGGCGCGTGATCAACTGCCACTCCAGCAAAGACTGGGCCTTGGCCCTGAAGCCGGATACTGAGCGTTGCATCGGCCGCTATGCGATCCCGGTAACGCCGGCGCTCAAGGCCAAGGTCACCAATGTGCACCTGGCGACTTTCGATCACGCCGCCTACTGGCCGCAGTTGCAGACGGTGGTGCAGTACACCGACCTGCTGCACGAGCGGCGCGGCATGATCTGCTCCGACCAGCGCAGTACTGAAGTGCGTTTTGCCGAAGAGGACGCGGACCTGTTCCCGGCGTTGGTCCAGGCGCGGCCTGAGGAGTTGAAGTTCCTCGCCGAGTTGATGGCGCAAAAACGCAGTGCATCCATAGACGCCAGCGTGCGCGAGCCGCTCAAGCTGGCCATCGAGTTGCAGCGCATGGGCGGCGATACCTTTATGAACCTCGCCCGAGGCCATGGCGTGAGTTACCGCCAGATTGCTGAGGATGTGGCGCAGCGGCTGAGCATCAAGTTCGATGAACCGCTCGATACCGTCGAATTGGCTGACCTTGAAACCCAGGTCGCCGAAAAACTCATCGAACAGTACAAAGACAAACTCAGCCATGCGGACCGGCTGGTGTTCGACGCGGAACTCAAAGCTGCCGCGCAAAAGGAGCAGGGGCTGTTCAGGCGTTTTGACGTGGGCCGGTCGGCCACCACCGCGTTGAGCGGTACAGCGCTGGCCGGGTTGACCGGTTTTATCCTGCGACGCGGTGCGGCCACGGCGATTCCGGTGGTGGGGCAGGCGGTAGCTGCGGCGATGCTGGTGGTGAGCGGCGTGCGCGCGTTTTCCGGCCCTGCGTATTCGATCACCACCCTGGCGGTACTGGTGATCGGCGTGATTCGCCAGCGCATGGAGCGTGAAGCGTTGAACCAGGAGATGGACCTGGTGGTGCAAGTGGTCGAAGCGTTCGACCTGCCACGGGACACGGTGATGCGCACGGTTGCGTCCGACTGATAAGCTGCGCCTCTGTCTTGTGTGTTTGCCTGGGATACCGCGTGAAATTCAGCCTGCCAAAAATCGCCACCGCCCCGTTCTGCCCGCCGGAAGTGGCGGGTTCTGTCGCCGTTGATCCCAAGGCTTCGTTCTTCAAGCGCATCCTCATGTTTGCCGGGCCTGGGCTGCTGATCTCCATCGGCTACATGGACCCCGGCAACTGGGCCACGGCCATCGAGGCCGGCTCGCGCTACGGTTACAACCTGTTGTTTGTGGTGCTGCTGGCCAGCCTGGCAGGGATGGCGGTGCAGTGCTTGTGTTCAAGGTTGGGCATCGCCACCGGCAAGGACCTGGCGCAACTCTGCCGTGAGCGCTATAGCCAGCGTTCTGCACGTACCCAATGGGTGCTAGCAGAAATCTCCATCATCGCCACCGACCTTGCCGAAGTGCTGGGCTGCGCCCTGGCATTCCACCTGCTGCTGGGGGTGTCGCTGACCACCGGCATTGTCATCACCGCCTTCGACACATTGCTGATCCTGGCCCTGCAGAACCGGGGTTTTCGGCGCTTGGAAGCGATCATGCTGGCGCTGGTCGCGACCATTGGCGTGTGTTTCTTCATCGAACTGGTCCTGATCAAACCTTACTGGCCGGACGTGTTCAGCGGTTTCACCCCGTCACTGTCGGCCATCAGCGATGCTGCACCGCTGTACCTAGCCATCGGCATTCTCGGGGCCACGGTGATGCCCCATAACCTCTACCTGCACAGCTCCATCGTGCAAACCCGCCTGATCGGCAAGGACCTGGCCAGCAAACAGGATGCGGTCAAGTTGGCGCGTATCGACACTATCGGCTCGCTGGCCCTGGCGCTGTTGGTCAACGCCGCGATCCTGGTGCTCGCCGCCGCAGCGTTCCACAAGACGGGCCACACTGACGTGGTCGAGATCCAGGATGCCTACCACCTGCTTGATCCGCTGGTCGGCGGTGCCTTCGCCAGCATCCTGTTCGGCGTTGCCTTGCTGGCCTCCGGGCAAAGCTCCACCTTTACCGGCACCATCGCCGGGCAGGTGATCATGGAGGGCTACCTCAACCTGCGCATTCCCTGCTGGCAACGGCGCCTGATCACCCGTGGCCTGGCGCTGATCCCGGCGTTTTTGGGGGTATGGCTGATGGGGGACGATGCCATCGGCAAGTTGCTGATCCTCAGCCAGGTGGTGCTCAGTCTGCAGTTGCCGTTTGCGCTGTATCCGCTGATCCGCATGACCGGTGACAAGCAACTGATGGGGCCGTTCGTGAATCGCCTACCGACACGCTTGCTGGTGTGGTTTCTGTTTGCGGTGATCAGTGGGGCGAATGCCTGGTTGATTGGGCAGTGGGTATTTGGGTAGACGCACCGAAGCAAATGGGACGACTCATACCAGGATTGCCAGGGACGTGTATTGGGCGACCTGCGGATCGGCGGTCAATAGCTTCATGGGCTCGCTGATGGCGGTCGCAACGATGAGCCGATCAAACGGATCCTTGTGATGGTGCTCAAGGTCCTTGACCGCGATCGCATGCTCTGGGGTGATGGGAAGTTCGACGAATCCGCTTTCCAGGCAGTATTCACGAATTTCATCCAGGTCGACGGTGAGTTTGCCCAGGCCAACCTTAATTGACAGCTCCCAGAATGTTGCAGCGCTGATGTAAATCTCTGCTGCGTTCTCAATCAGCTTCTTGGCTTTGCTGGATAGCTTAGGATCTTCACTCAGCGTCCAAAGCAGAATATGGGTATCCAGCAGCACTCTCATAAGCGGTTGCCTTCGAAGGCATCCAGCAGGTCGTCAGGCAAAGGTGCGTCGAAGTCTTCAGGAATGACGAGCTTGCCTTTCATTGCACCGATTCTCCGACCTTTGGATGTGCCGACGGGCACAAGTTGAGCCATCGCACGCCCGTGCTTGGCAATAGTAATGACCTTGCCCGCGGCAGCCTCATCAACCAGCTTCGACAGATTATTTTTCGCTTCACCCAAAGGAACGATAGTCATAAGGTCATCTCCGTATTTTGGCCAAATATAGCCAAAACTACGTGCGCTATCAAAGACGGCCAGACCACTGGCTGAGGCGGCTCGCGCAGCGCGCGATATTTTGGGGTAAGTGAATTCCATGGCAGCTCTCTCAGAAAAATACAGTCAGAGTCTGCGCCAGCATGCCGGGACCGGAAATACTGGCCCGGAAAATCAGAACGGACCTACCTATTTCTGTAAGGAAATTTCCTTCATAGCGACGTTCTTCTCGAATTGGAAAGGTCACCGATCCCAATACGGCACCGCTCCAAAACACTCCACGAAATAATCAATCACCGTGCGCACCTTCAGCGACAAGCGCCGGCTTCCCGGCCACAGCGCCGCAATTTGCTGAGGCTCCAATGTCGTCGCCACGTCGTACTCTGTCAGTACCGCCTGCAGAGTGCCCGCACGCAGACTTTCGCCGATCAACCAAGAGGGAAATACCACCAACCCCAGCCCTTGCTCGGCGGCGTAGGTGAGGGTGTCGGCGTGGTTGCCGGTGATCGGGCCCTTGACGCTATAAGGTGTCCAATCGCCCTGGTCCTTGCGGAAGAACCAGCGTTGCTGGCCGGTAATGCCTTTGTAGGCCAGGCACTGGTGATTGATCAGTTCGTCAGGATGTTGCGGTGTGCCGTGTCGGGCCAGGTAGGCCGGGCTGGCGGCGATGCGAAAGCGTTGGGGGGCGAAGATGCGTGCCTGCATGCTGGAGTCGTTGAGCACGCCGATCCGAAAAAGTAGATCGGTGCCGTCTTGCAGCGGGTCGACATACGTGTCGGTTTGCTGGATATCCAGTTGCAGCTTTGGGTATCGCCGGCACAACTCGCCCAGCCACGGGGAGAGATGGCGCTGGCCGAACACCATTGGCGCATTGATACGCACCAGGCCGCTGGGCTCGCTTTCCTGTTCCTGCAGCGCCTGGCCGGCGGCTTCCAGTTGTTCCAGCATCAAGCGCGCATGTCGCCCGAGCAAGCGTCCGGCTTCGGTGGGGCTGACGGCGCGGGTGTGACGGTAAAGCAGTTGCTGGCCAAGGGCCTGTTCCATCAGTTGGATTTGCCGGGAGATGGAAGAGGGCGCCAGGCCCTCACGGCGTGCCACTTCGGAAAAACTACCGAGGTCCAGCACGGCGACGAACAGGCGCAGCGCCTTGAAGCTCAGTTCATTCAAGCCTTGCATCGTGCCTCCAGGCTGTGCGTTTTGCGCAAAGGTGTTGTTGGCATGCTCCCATTTATCGCACAGCACGGCCACCGGATAATGTGCGCCATCCAATCCTTTGTTGATGTGCAGGTGGTGTATGCAAGCAAGTTCCATTGAGGGCGTGGCGCAAGCCAAGCCGAAAAAAAACGGCCTGCGGCTGCTGCTTTTGCCGTTGGTGATCCTGGCTGGCATGGGCTTGTCGGTTGAAGCGGGCCTGCTCGGGCCACTGGGTGCGCAGGTCGGGCATTTGTGGGCTACCTTGAGCATCTTTGGCGTGGGCTCGGCGATCCTGTTTCTACTGCTGCTGTTCAGCGGCCCGCGAAAAGGCCCGGCGTTGTCCGAGCTGCCGTGCTGGCAGTTGATCGGCGGTTTCCTGGGGCCGATCTACGTGGTGGTACTGACCCTGGCCACGCCGCATATCGGCATCGCAATGACCATGATCGCGATTCTTTCGGGGCAAGTCGGCAAGAGCGTGCTGATCGACCATTTCGGCTGGTTCGGCGCGGCGCGCAAGCGGGTCAATGGCGAACGCTGGATCGCCCTGGCGCTGATTGTGGTGGCACTTGTTTTGATTGCGCGAGGTTAAGGCGATGAACCTGATTCTGTTACTGGTAGTGGTAGTCGCCGCAGGTGCGGTGTTGAGTGTGCAGGCCGCCATCAATGGCCGCTTGGGCCAGACCGTGGGTGTGCTGCGCGGCAGCCTGGTGACTTTTGGAGTGGGCGCGATTGTCACCGCGTTGTTGATCTTGTTCTTTGAGCCTGCTCAGGCGGTGAGCTTGCTGGAAGTGCCTAAATGGCAGCTCACTGGGGCCTTGTTCGGTGTGGTGTACATGATGGTGATGGTCGGCGCGGTGCCTGTCGTCGGCACGGCGGTGGCGACGGTGGCGGTGATCGTCGGGCAATTGGGCATGGGCATGCTGATCGACAACTTCGGTTGGCTGGGCAATCCGGCGATTGAGTTGTCGGGTGCGCGGATCGTGGCGATGGTCTGCCTGGCCCTGGCGCTGCTGTTCATGTACCGCAGCAATACCCGCGCCGACTGACGGTTTGAACCATCGCCGCCGGGCCGCAGTCCCTCATTAAGGTGCCGGCGCCCGCCGCACCGGGACGACCACGAAAAAGGAGTCTGACCATGCCAGATAAAACCTGTGCCTGCCCACACTGCAAGTGTGTGCTGGGAGCTGACGCGGTAATGAAGGACGGCAAGGGTTATTGCTGTCAGGGCTGTGCGGAGCACCATGCCCATGGTGAGCCGTGTGCGGCGGCGACCGGGTGCGAATGCGCCAAATCCGCCAAAGGCTGACGTGCTTGCGGGAGCCGGCCAGCCGGCTCCTATTGCCGTTCGAGTTCGAGCCGCAGGCTATGGTCGGCCAGGTGTCGACGATGCTTGACCACACCACGGGTGCGCCGTCCCTCCAGCGCAAACACCACCATTTGCGCATCACGTAGATCGTCCGGCAACGGTTGGAATACCTTCAGTACCGTCCCGGTAGCTTGGTGTTGCAAGCTCACTTGGCATTCGACATGCCGGGTAATCGGCCCGAACAGGGTGTCCTGGGTGTAATCGATCCGTGCCTTGCCGTTGACCGACAGTATTGCATCCATGGTCTCTCTCCTTGATCAAGCCTGTAGCGCACGCTTCCGAGCTGCGCCGGTATAAGCCAATGATCTCCGTGGTCCGTAAAAATTCACTCGGATTGTCGAACGGTGGTCATTACCATGGCGGCTCACCCTTGATTGATGTGTACATCATGGCTCTGGCTGCGCCTCCCGACCTCAGTGATCACGCCGTCCCCGTGCAGCCCTTGGCGCGTACTTATCCGCGTGGGCTGTACGTTGAACCGCATAGCCATGACTGGGGCCAATTGCTCTATGCCATGAGCGGCGTGATGTGGGTCGAGACGCCGCACGAAGCCCTGGTGGTGCCGCCACAGCGTGCCGTCTGGCTGCCGCCGGGGGTGGAACATGGGATTCGCGTGGTGTCGGATTTGCAGATGCGCAACATCTACCTGCGCCCGGCCCTGGCAGCCACATTGGACAGCCAGGTGCAGGTGATCGAAGTCGGTGGGTTATTGCGTGAGCTGATCGTCACACTGGTGGACGAGGGCGATAACGGCGATGTGGCGTATTACGAAGCGTTGGTCAGCCTGGCTTTGCTGGAGCTGCAGCGCGCGCGCCGTTCACCGATGCGCATCGCCATGCCGGTGGACGCCGACCGTCGATTGATCAGTGCGTGCCACGCGGTCATGGCTGCGCCGTCCCTGGAGATCCCGTTCGAACAGCATGCCGAAGCTGCCGGCGCCAGTGTGCGTACCTTGTCGCGGCTGTTCCAGAATAACCTGGGCATGGGCTTTGCCGAATGGCGGCGCCAGGTGCAATTGGCCACGGCGGTGGCGGAGCTGATCCAAGGCCAGCCGGTCAGTGCCATCGCACGTTCCCTCGGCTATGCCCCCAGCAGTTTCAGCGACATGTTTCGCCGCGAACTTGGCGTGGCGCCTTCGCAGTACGTCGGCTGACGGGTTTGGCCGAAATCCTGAAGCACTTGGCCGATGCTTCAGGATTCAGCGCTCTAGACTGAGCGCATCCACCCACAAGGCGCTGCCCCCATGAACTACCTGATTTCCGTCGCCATTGGCCTGTTTGTCGGCGTGATCTACGGCGCCTTGGATTTCCGTTCGCCCGCACCGCCGGCCATCGCCCTGGTGGGCCTGATGGGCATGCTGCTGGGTGAAAAGCTCTGGCCCATGGGCCGACAGCTGGTGGGCGCCTGGTTCTCCTGATTTTTTTTCACTTCGATGGATATTGGCCATGAAAGCACTGCAATTTTCCGCCACCGGCGACCTCGCCGCCCTGCGCTTCGTTGACGTCGCCACCCCGGTGCCGGCCGCCGGTGAAGTGCTGGTTCAGGTCAAGGCCGCCGGCCTCAATCCCAGCGACGTCAAAAACGTGCTCGGCCGCTTTCCCTACACCACCTTGCCGCGCATTCCCGGTCGCGATTTTGCCGGAGTGGTGGTGGAAGGGCCGCAGGCACTGCTGGGCCAGGAAGTCTGGGGTACCGGCCGCGACCTGGGCTTTTTCGCCGATGGCTCCCACGCCCAGTACCTCACTGTGTCGGCCAAGGGCGTGGCGCATAAGCCCAGCCATTTGAGTTTTGCCCAGGCCGCCAGCCTCGGTGTGCCCTATACCACCGCTTGGGATGCCCTGGAACGCAGTGGCGTGACCCAAGGCACGCGCCTGTTAGTGATTGGTGCCAATGGCGCGGTGGGCAGCGCGACCCTGGCCCTGGCAAAAATCCGTGGCGCCCAGGTGCTGGCCGCTGTACGTCGACCAGAGCAGGTCGAGGTATTGCAGGCGCAAGGTTTTGAGGCGATTGCCTTGGGCAAACCGGAAGAGCTCGGTGCGCAGGTCAATGCGGTGTTCAAGGGCGGTGCCGATGTGGTCTTCGACACCACCGGTTTCTGGCTGCCGGCAGCCGTTGCAGGTTTGGCACCGTTCGGCCGCATCGCGATCATCGCCGCGCCGGTGGACGGCCATGTACAACTGCCGGCCCTGGCGCTGTATCGTAAAGGTGGCTCGGTGGTGGGGATCAATTCGTTGCTCTACAACTGCGAGCAGTGCGCGGTGATGCTGGAGCAGTTCGGACGATTCTTTGATGAAGGCCTGTTACCGTTGCCCACCGGCCTGCGTGAAGTGGCGCTGGCCGATGGGGTGCAGTGCTATGAGGAGGTGAATCAAGGCAGCACAGACAAAATCATCTTCCTGCCTTGATTCCGGCGGTCAGGCCTCCGGAACACCTTTCTCCCAGGCCGACCAGTTCTTGAGGATCGCCTGTACCAGCGGGTTGCCCGTGCGGTACAGGTTCTCCAGCGCCGGCACGAAACCGCCCTGATCCGCGTATTTCAGCAGGTTGTCCACTTCGCTGTAGCCAGGGTACGGGCGGTCGAAGTCCGAGCCGGCACGTACCACCGCCAGGCGCTGGATATCCACCAGGCCTTCGCGGCTGGCTCGCAGCAGGGCTTCGTAGGTGGAGTTATCTTCCTGTTGGGTGGTGCAGTATTCGCCTTTGTTTTCGGTCAACAGCTTGGTCCAGGCTTCGGCGCGTTCGCTCAGGCGTGTACCGGAAAACCAGGTGTTGCCCGCCAGGGTGTCGCAGCGGGTGACTTGCGGCGGCTGGTTGGCCGGGGCGGCGGGGTAGTGTTTGCGCCAGGCGGCGGACTCCTTGCTTTCCGTCAGCTCCACCTTCTGCGACAAGGCAAACGCCTTGGCCTGCAACTTGGGGTTCAGCTCAAACACTTCGGTCTTGTAGTCCAACGGTGGTTTCTCGTTGGGGCCTTTGGTGTTGATGCCGATATAACCCGTCGGCCAATCCTTGGGCGCGTCCCGCGAATCCAACTCCCACTGGGTACCGAATTCCACCAGGTAATGCGCCCAGGCGGCGGTGCCGATAGTGCCGTGCTTGGGGCTGATGCCGGCGATCCCGGCGATCAGGAAATAGCTCTGGCGCAGGTCGAATTTGGGCGACAAGGCCAAGGCCAGCGTGGACGCGGCGGCGTTGGTCTGGCCCATGCCGGTGACCAACAGGCACACGTCCTGGGTGTTGCAGCGGATCACCGGGTATTCAGCGGACAGCCCTGGCACGCGGACTTCCTGCTTGAGTTCCAGGCGATCGATCCAGGTTTGCGCCTCAGGGGCGAACATGGTGATCAGCATGACCTTGGGTTTGATCGGTGTGGTATTGGCCAGCACCACGTGGGGCAGCAGCGCCAGGCCGACCGCCATTGATAGACGTGTAAACGCGTTCATCTAAAGCTCCTTGATCAGAATTGGTAGCCCACGCCGGCGTAGTAACCCCAGCCGTCGGAACGGGCGCGGAAGTTGCCTTCGCCGAAATTCAACTCACTGCCGTCTTCCCAGTTGCCGCCGTTATGGAAGTAACGGCCAACCAAGGTAAAGCGCAGATGGGTGAACGAGTACAGCAGCACATTGGTCGCGACCAGCGAGTTGGCGGTGCGCGCCGGGTTGTCCTTGTGCAGGTCGGAGCCGAAATCGTAGTTGGTGAAGCCGATGTAGGTCAGTGAGGCGCCGTTATCGAACTTGCCGATGGGCACGATGTACTTCATCTGCGCGCGGTAGCCATCCCACGAATATTCATTGCTGGCGCCGTAGTTTTCCCACTGGTAACGCCCGTAGAAGTTGGCCGACAGGTTCACCCGCGAGTGGGTGTCGATGTCGGTGCCGAGGCCGCTGTACAGGGTGTTGGCGCGGTTTTCCTTGCGGCTGCCATGGTCGTAGATCCAGTCGAACGCCACGTACCACTCCTTGAACGGCCCGATGGCCAGGCTACGGCCCGCCAGGTAGTCGATGGAGATACGCGGCTCGTGCTCCATGAACACCGGGGAGCCATGGTCCCACACGCCTTTGTCATTACTGTTACCGATGGTGAGGATCTTCGGCACGTCGATGTAGCCGTACAGCTCAAAAGGCCCCTTACGGCCGAAGTACTCATATTCCAGGTAGACATCATCCTGTGGCTTGGGGCCGAAGCTGATGTCTTTGCTGCCGATCAATGTCAGGTCCTGGTTGAACCAGTCCGACAGGTACACGCCTTTTTTCGCCTGGCTGGCTTCAGGGCTGAGGGTTTCGCCCTGTGCTGAGTCATCCACGGGTTTTTCCTGCGCCAAAATGGGGGCGCTGAGTACTCCCGTAACGGCCGCCAGTAGCAAGGAAACACCAAAGGAGGCAGGACGCCTTGAGGTGGGGTGCATTGAAAATCCCTATTCGTACGCGGTTTGAACCCGATTCTTCGGGTAAGGGTGAACTTGGCTGGCAAGTTCGTACCGCAAACGTTTGCACAGGCTGTACCAAGTTTGCTCAATCGGTTGATCAAATTGAAAAAAACGGGATTTAGTCGACCTTTTGGTCAGAATTGACTGGGTGTCATTTTTTCAATGTGCTGGAACAGGTGCATCGCGGTTTCCCGTCGATAGTCGCTCGGCGTCTGGTGCATTTCGATACGGAAGTGTCGATTGAAATTCGACAGATTGGCGTAGCCCACTTCAAAGCAGATGTCCGCCACCGACATGTCGCTTTGCAACAGCAGTCGGCAGGCGCGCTGTACGCGAAATTTGCGCATCAGGTCGATAAAGCCGTGGCCGGTGTTGCGCTTGAAGAAGCGTGAGAAGCCCGGTTCGCTCATCTCCAGCTGTTGCGCGATTACCGACAAGCGCACATCGCCGGTCAGCTCGCGCATCAGATAGTCGAACGCCTTGTTGATGCGTTCGGCGCTGCGTGCATCCAACGTCGGCGCATAACACGGGCTGGCGAGGGCCTTGACCTGTTGCGTCGGGGCGTTCTTCAGGGTGTCGAGCAATTGCAGGAACAGGATCAGGCGTTGCAGGCCGTGGGCGCTGCCGATGGCTTCCATCAAGCGCGCAGCCTGCAACGCGGTGTCGCCGGTGAACTCCAGCCCGCGCCGGGCATGCTCGAACAGCGGTTGCAGGTCACCGAGTTCCGGCAGGGTCTTGCGCAGGGTGAGGAGGGCGGCGCCGTCGAATTGCAACACCACGTCGCGACCGCTCAGGTGTTCGCCGGGGGCGAGTTCACCGATCCAGTCGTGGGGCAGGTCGGGGCCGATCAGGGCCACATGCCCGGCACTGAACGCACCGATGTAGTCGCCCGCCACCAGTTTGCCGCTGCCTTGGCGGATCAGGTGGATTTCAAATTCGGGATGGTGGTTCCAGCGCGCCAGGTCGTAGGGGTAGTCATGTTCGAACCAGCGGAAGCAATGGTCCGGCTCGGGCAGGATCACTTCGAGTTCGGCGGGGCGGTGCTCGAACAGCTTGGCGCGGCTGATGGGCATGGTGGGATTCTTATGATGCTTGGAATTGCTCCAAAATACGCGCCTCAGTCATGGGCGCGCTACTCCTGGTTTCGCCAGGTACTGATACTTTTTTAACGTTCACGCTCCGGTTAAAAAAGTACCAGTCGCCCATCCCCCAGGCGTTTGTGGGGGCTTGGCCAAGCTGCTGTAATCGGCCCTCAACAACAAAAACAACAGGTAGAAACCGCTATGTCCAAGCTCCCGCAAGCGTTGTTCCTGCTTTCCGGCCTGGCGCTGGCCATGCCCAGCCACGCCGCCGACACCGTGACCATCGCCACGGTCAACAACAGCGACATGATCCGCATGCAGCGCCTGTCCAAGGTGTTCGAAGCACAGCATCCGGACATCAAGCTCAACTGGGTGGTGCTGGAAGAAAACGTGCTGCGCCAGCGCCTCACCACCGACATCGCTACTCAGGGCGGGCAGTTCGACGTGCTGACCATCGGCACGTACGAAACCCCACTCTGGGGCGCCAAGCACTGGCTGGAACCCTTGACCCAACTGCCGGCCGATTATGACGCCGACGATATCTTCCCTTCGGTACGCCAGGGCCTGTCGGTCAACAACACCCTGTACGCCTTGCCATTTTACGGCGAAAGCACCGTCACCTACTACCGCACCGACCTGTTCAAACAGGCCGGGTTGAGCATGCCCGCGCATCCTACCTGGACCCAACTCGGCGAGTTCGCCGCCAAGCTCACCGTCAAGAACAAGGACCAATACGGCCTGTGCCTGCGCGGCAAGGCCGGCTGGGGCGAGAACATCGCCTTGCTGAGCACCATGGCCAATGCCTTTGGCGCGCGCTGGTTCGACGAGCAGTGGAAACCCGAGCTGACCAGTCCCGAGTGGACGGCGGCCGCCAACTTCTACGTCAACACCCTCAAGCAATACGGCCCGCCGGGTGTGTCCAGCAATGGTTTCAACGAAACCCTGGCGCTGTTCAACAGCGGCAAGTGCGCGATCTGGGTGGATGCCAGCGTCGCCGGCTCTTTCACCACCGACAAGAGCCAGAGCAAGGTCGCGGACAGTGTCGGTTTCGCTGCCGCGCCTACCGAAGTCACCGATAAAGGGTCTTCGTGGCTGTATGCCTGGTCCCTGGCAATTCCGGCCACGTCCAAGCACAAGGACGCTGCCAAGGCCTTCATCAGTTGGGCGACCTCCAAGGACTACATCCAGTTGGTTGCTGATAAAGAAGGCATCACCAACGTACCGCCGGGTACCCGCCAATCCACCTATAGCGAGGCGTACTTGAAGGCCGCCCCGTTTGCCCAGGTAACCCTGGAGATGATGAAGCACGCCGATCCCGCGCACCCGTCGGCCAAGCCGGTGCCGTACGTAGGCATCCAATACGTGACCATTCCCGAGTTCCAGGCCATCGGCACCTCGGTCGGCAAGCTGTTCTCTGCGGCGCTGACCGGTGGCATGTCGGTTGACCAGGCCTTGCTGGAAGCCCAGTCCACCACCGAGCGCGAAATGAAACGCGCCGGCTACCCGAAATAACTTCAACAGGACTTTTTCATGAAACGACTTGAAGGCAAGAGCGCACTGATCACCGGTTCGGCGCGTGGCATCGGCCGCGCCTTTGCCCAGGCCTACATCGCCGAGGGCGCCACCGTGGCCATCGCCGACATCAACCTGCAACGGGCCCAGGCCACCGCTGCTGAGCTGGGCCCACAGGCCTATGCCGTCGCCATGGATGTTACCGACCAGGCGTCCATCGACAACGCGATTGCCGCTGTGGTCGGCCACGCCGGCAAACTGGATATTCTCATCAACAATGCTGCATTGTTCGACTTGGCGCCCATTGTCGACATCACGCGCGACAGCTACGAACGGCTGTTCTCGATCAACGTCGCCGGCACGCTGTTCACCTTGCAGGCCGCCGCGCGGCAGATGATCAGCCAGGGCCATGGCGGCAAGATCATCAACATGGCCAGCCAGGCCGGACGCCGTGGCGAGCCGTTGGTGGCGATCTACTGCGCGACCAAGGCGGCGGTGATCAGTTTGACGCAATCGGCGGGGTTGAATTTGATCAAACAGGGGATCAACGTCAACGCCATCGCTCCGGGCGTGGTGGATGGCGAGCATTGGGATGGTGTGGATGCGTTGTTTGCCAAGCATGAAGGATTGGCACCGGGCGAGAAGAAAAAGCGGGTAGGGGACGAGGTGCCGTTTGGGCGGATGGGCACGGCGGAGGATTTGACCGGCATGGCGGTTTTCCTGGCCTCGAAGGACGCAGACTACGTGGTGGCCCAAACCTACAACGTCGACGGCGGCAATTGGATGAACTAGAGCCGTACATCAATCCAGAATGTGGGAGCGGGCTTGCTCGCTCCCACAGGTGATTTTCGGTGTTCTTTAAAACGCGTTACTCGGCAAAACTGCGGTCGAAGAAGTAGATTTCTCCAGGTTTCAGAACCGTCACCGTCGCCTGGGGCCTGCCGCCTTCACCATTCTTCTTGCGCCCGGTCTCGCGCAGAAACCCCGCCTCAGTCAGCTTCAGCAAGCGCTGGCGAATACTGGTCTTCAACACCGGCCGCCCCAGCACCAGGGAAAAGATCATGGTCGCCTCCGGCGCGCTGAACTCATCGCCCAGGAACATCAGCGGCAAGCTGCTGTACAGCGACTTGGAGAACAAGCGTTCCTGCACGGCGGCCACGATGCTGTTGTGATCGAACGGCAGCTTGATGCGGCCATCCGCGACCCCCGCCAGTGAAAACCAGGCCTGATGCTCACCCAGCTCTGCCTCATCCGCCATGATCGCCAGGTAGTAAGTGGACGACGACCAGCAGCGCGGATCACGAAACGCATCCCCCACCGTGCCCACTTGCTCGCTCCACGCCAACTCCAGGCCCACTTTGTCACTCGCCCGCAAGCGCTCCACCGCGTCCTTGAGGCTCAGATCTTGCACGCCGCCATTCACCACCACGCCCGGCAGCGCCCAATGCCCGGTGAAGGGCTCGGCGTCGCGTTTGTTCAGCAGCAATTTCAGCTCCCCTGAGGCGCGGCAATAAAACACTACGCACAGGTCGACGGTGTGGAGGTAGGGGCTCAGGGGCATGTGGACGTCCTTCTAGACAGCGATGACGCACAGTCTAACGAATCGAGCAGATATGTCATGTACTTGCTCCAGGATAGATAACCAAATGTTTCTTGCAATGAAAGTACATGACGTGTACTTTTGTTTTCAGGCCACAGGAGAACCATCATGACCCTCTCGATATCCGCCATTGCTTCATTCGATGTCGACGCCCAGAAGAGCTTCACGCCGCTGTGCCCCAACGAATTGCCCGTGGCCGGCGGCGACCAGATCGGTGCCGAACTCAACTACATGGCGAGCCTGGCCGGCCATCGCGTCGGCAGCAAGGACGCCCACACCCCGCACGCGCCCTGGGTGGTGTCGCAGCACAGCGAGATGCTGCAACCCACCGGCCTGGCCCACGCCGATGTGACCTGGGTGAGCCATTGCGTGCCGGGCACCGAGGGCTTCACCTTGCTGGACGAGTTGCCCACGCCCTATGACTACGACTACTTCATCTGGAAAGGCGTCGAACCCGACCTGCACCCTTACGGAGCCTGCTACCACGACCTGCACGACAAACTGTCTACCGGCGTGATCGAGTACTTGAAGGCCCAAGGCGTGAGCCGCGTGATCGTCGGCGGCCTGGCGCTGGACTACTGCGTCAAGACCACCGCGTTGCAATTGCTCAAGGCTGGCCTGGAAGTGGTTTTGCACTTGCCGGCGTGCCGGGCCATTACGCAGGAGGGCGGCGTGCAGGCGGTCAATGAGTTGCTCAAGGCCGGTGCTGTCATCAGCAGCACCCGCGAAGAACTGGCCGCGATGGCCGCGCGTTAAGGAGACACACCATGGAAAGTGCCTACGACTACGAAACGCCCGTTATCCAGGGTTTGCTCGACACCGACTACTACACCTTCACCATGATGCAGGCCGTGTTGCACCAGTACCCCAATGTCGATGTGGAGTACAACTTCATTGTGCGGTCCAAGGAAAAGCTCGGTCATCTGATTCCTGAAATCCGTGCCGAGTTGGATCAACTCGCCAGCCTGCGTATGCGCGAAGGTGAGCTGCGCTTTCTGTTCAATCCACGCTTTCGCGAATACCTCACCCCGGACTACGAGCGTTTCCTCGGTCTGTTCCGCTTCAACCTGCGCTACATCCACGTCAGCGAAATCGACGGCCAACTGAACATCCGCGTGGTCGGCCCGATGCTGCACTGCATCATGTTCGAACAGCCGGTCCTGGCCCTGGTCAGTGAGCTGCGCAACCGCAACAAATACCCCGACGTGACACTGGAAGATGTCACCCGCAAGCTTTACCAGAAATTCGACTGGCTGCAGAAAAACCTCAGCCGCGAAGAACTCGCCGACCTACGTGTGTCCGATTTTTCCACCCGTCGTCGCCTGTCGTTCAAGGCCCAGCGCGAAGTGGTCGACATCATGCGTCGCGACTTTCCCGGCCAGTTCGTCGGCACCAGCAATGCGCACCTGGCCTACGAATTCGACCTGCCGCTGATCGGCACCATGGCCCACCAATGGCTGATGGTGCACCAGCAACTGGGCCGCCTGCGCGAAAGCCAGAACGCCGCTTTGGAAAACTGGGTGCGCGAATACCGGGGCCGTCTCGGCATCGCCTTGACTGACTGCATCAGCACCGACTTCTTCCTCAAGGACTTCGACCTTTACTTCGCCAAGCTGTATGACGGCCTGCGCCAGGACTCCGGCGACCCCATCGCTTGGGCCGACAAAGTCCTGGCCCGCTACCAGCAACTGGGCATCGACCCGATGACCAAGGACCTGATGTTCTCCGACGGCCTGAATTTCGAAAAATGCCTGCCGATCCTGCGGCACGTGCGCGGCAAGGCCAAGTTCGGCTTCGGCATGGGCACCAGCCTGGCCTGCGATGTGGAGGGCGTCGAGCCGCTGAGCATCGTGATGAAACTGGTGCGGGTGCACGGCGAGCCGGTGGTGAAATTCTCGGATGACCCGATCAAGAACGTCTGCGAAGACGCCTCGTTTTTGCAGTACGCAGCACACGTATTCAATGTCGGCAGCGTGGAGGTGTGACATGCAAGCACGTATCGCACAGGAACTGAACATCAATCGGCAACTGGTCAAAGGCGGTGAAGCCAAAGAGATCCAGCGGCGCATCGACTTCATCAAGACCACCTTGCGCGGCTCCGGCGGCAAGGCGTTGGTACTGGGCATCAGCGGGGGTGTTGACTCCCTCACGGCTGGCCGTTTGTGCCAGTTGGCCGTGGAGCAGCTGCGCGACGAAGGCTACGCTGCACGCTTCATCGCCATGCGCCTGCCTTATAAAACCCAGGCCGACGAACGCGACGCCCAGGCTTCCCTGGACTTCATCACCCCGGACCAGATCGACACCCTCAACATCGCCGCCAGCGTCGACGGCCTCATGGCCAGCCTGACCGCCACCCAAGCCAGCGCCGCCCATGTCGATTTCATCAAGGGCAACGTCAAGGCACGCACACGGATGATCGCCCAGTACGCGGTGGCCAACCTGCACAACGGCCTGGTGGTCGGCACCGACCACGGCGCTGAAGCGCTGATGGGGTTTTTCACCAAGTTCGGCGACGGCGCCTGTGACTTGGCTCCATTGTCGGGCCTGACCAAAACCCAGGTGCGCCTGCTCGCCACGGCCCTTGGCGGCCCGGACAACCTGGTGCACAAACACCCGACTGCCGACCTGGAAGAGCTTGTGCCGGGCAAGCTGGATGAACAGGCCTACGGCTGCACTTACGCAGAGATCGACGCGTACCTGATGGGCGAGCCGGTGAGTGAGCGGGTGAGAACCCGGGTCGAGGGCGCATACAGCAAGACAGCGCACAAGCGTGCGCTGCCTATCATTCCGGTTTGAGCCGACGATCAGATTTTGATGTTTTCGCGGATGTTCCAGCCGAACCGAATCGGCCCGCCATCTTTGCCGCCATCGGCTTTCTGTGGCTGGTAGCTGATTTCCACCCTGGCGAAGTTAAGGCTGATTTCCTCGGTCAGCACGTCTTGGGTTGAGGCGGCACGCGTGTCGTAGGAGGCGACCATGACTTCCTTCAAGGCGATCACCAGGTACTCCACGCTGCTGTCGCCTCCGGCCTTGCGCACCACGATCCGCGCCTCGGGGTAGTGCTTGCCGGTTGCGCAGGCCATCATCAGGTTGGGCGAAGATTTATCCAGGGACTTCTCAATCAAGAGATTGGCCATATCGACCTTCCCGGCTCCGCCGCCCGTGCCACTGTGCATCGAGCCAGATTGAGTCATCCTCCAGCCCCAGCGGGAAATATCGATTTCATCGCGATGGGCCTGGTCCCTTGACTCACCCTTGATGTCTCCCAGTTTCAAAAACATATCGGTTGCCATGTTCGCTCCTTGTCTTCTCATCCGCCGAGAGTGGCGCGGGGCGTACTTTTCCCATTTCGACGATTGACCTCAAGACGCCAAGGTGAGAGCGGGAGGCGTCCGGCTGCAAAAAGGAAAATTTCCGACATTCTTGCCGAATATTGATTCTTTACGCTCTGCGCTCTTGTGCATTCAGGGGTAAAGGAATGGCTAGCAGTGTCTTGAAGGACGGTTTCCCCAGTGCCCACCTCACAACGCGTGAGCGGGTGGAAAACAGTATTGATTTGCGCCGGTTGTTTGCGGCTATCGACGCCGATCCGGCGATTGCGGGAGCAGGGGTGGTGTATCTCGATTCACATCTGTGGCCCGTGACGTTGCGTGAGTTTCAGCCGATTTGCAGCGTGTTGCCCAAGCGGGTGATTTTGCGGGAGATGCCTGGCTCGTTGGCGAGGTTGGATTTTGTGCGTAGGTTGGAGAGTGAGCCGCGCGAGTCGCAGCTTGTATTTGAAGCGATCAACACATCGTTGTCTTGCGGGGCTGCGGTGATAGGTTGGATTGTCGCGCTCAGTGGTTCTGTGGCGATTCCGTTTACTGCGGGGGTGAGCAGCTTTGTGGTCGCCGCAGGCGTCTCCGCGGCAATTGCCAGCTCCGCCCAATGTGTGATTGGTTCGATTCGAACCTTCAACGAACAATACCGCCCGGGCGAAAACGATCTTATGGATGATTCGGAGTGGTACAGCACTGTCACGCCGATATTGGACGGCATTTCGCTGATAGGGATAGGAACCGGTACGCTGACGACCGTACGGCTGATCAAAACCTCGAAAAAGACACTAGGTAAAGGCTGGTTCGAAGTTCTGCGCGGGTTGTCTCGCCAAGAGCGAAAAAAACTGACCAGCGAACTGTTGAATCTTAGAGATCCAAGCTTGACCACAAAGATACTGAAGCTAAAGCAACGAAAGGGCGTGCTTCCAAAAAGTTACAGTCCCAGCCAGATTCGACACGCCACATTGACTCAGTTGAAAGACGTCTTGGGCGGGAGCTTGGGGCTGGTTGGAAGTTATCAGACCGGTCATATTGGAAGCGCTACGACGGTAGTTGTCGGCTTGTACGAGGAGATTGCAGAGTGAATGATTCACTCACCAGCTTCCTTGTCCGTTACTTTCCCGTGTTCATGGGCACGATATTCATGGCTATTTTCTCCACCGCGATGGTGACCATTTTGGTTGGTGATCACTATTTACGCAGGCTTGAACCGTCGTTGAGAACGGAATTGTCTGGTTGGGGCCTTTTGTCGCTGACAGTGTTTTTCGGACTTTCCAATTTAATGATTGTGCGTGGACACAGATGGGCAACGGGCTTGTTGGTTGGCTATTTCGCGTTCTGCCTCCTGCTGGTTATTCCAACGATTCAATACCGTCCGCATACGGTGGCGTTTTTTCTGGGTGTTGTATTTCCAATGCTGGGATTACTTTTGCTCAATTGCGAACGTTACAGAGAATTGCGGAGAAAGTTGTTTGAAATCCGCATTCAACGAAAAACGGCGAGAAGGATTAATAAAAAATATACCAGTTGACTCAAGATTGGAGACCGCTGGGAAAAGCAAAAGTAGCTCCCACTTCAATCACGTGGGAGCCCCACTATAATCGCCTACCGCTCGATCGACCGACTCCACCGCGCATTCCACTCCGGCCGCGCCTGGTTGACCTGGTCCCAATCAATCGAAATTGCCGTCTGCAAGTAACCCTGCATCGCTTCCACCCGTGCGCGGGTCTTGTCGGTGGTCGGTGTGGTCGGGTTCGAGGGGATCTGGTCACCTTCTTCCAACGCCGGGGCCTGGGCTTCGGCGGTCAGCAAAAACGCGGCGAGTTTCTGCGCCAGCTCCGGCTGGTCGTTGCGCGCGATCACGCATTCGGCCACGTTCAGCACCACCGCACCTTCCTTGGGTTGCGCATACTCCATGGGCACGCCGAGCAGTTTCTGGGTGGCGACCTGGGTGGGCGTCAGTGGGAAGATTGCGGCTTCGTCGGTCTGCACCATCTCGGAGATCTTCGCGGAGCTGGCGATGTATTCCAGCACGTTGGGGCCGACGGTTTTCGGCCAGGCCTTGAAACCGGGGTCGACGTTGGTTTCGTCGCCGCCTTGAAGACGGTTGAACATCAGGAAGCCATGCAGGCCGAAGGTGGAGGAGGCCAGGGACTGGAACACCACTTTGTCTTTGAAGCGCGGGTCGGCCAGGTCCATCCAGGAGGTGGGGGCGGCCCAGCCTTTTTCCTTGAACATCTTGGCGTTGTAGCCCAGGCCGGTGACGCCGAGGGTCACGGCCACGGCTTGTTCCTTGATCTTCGCCTTGGCGGGGATCTGCTCCAGGGTCGGGCTGGGCGCCAGCTTGTCGCACAATCCCATGGAAATCGCGCGGTACATGATGCCGTCGTCGAGGAACATCACGTGCATCTGCGGGTTGTCTTTGTTGGCCTGGACCTTGGCGAGGATGTCCGACGAGGTGCCGGGCACGATCACCACCTTGACGTTATTGGCCTTTTCGAACGCGGGCAGCACCTTGTCGGCGTACACCCGTTCCATGGTGCCGCCGTTCATGCCCAGGTACAGCGTGGGCGTGGCGTGCGCCGTTGAGGCGAGCAGGGCGAGGGACAAGCAGGACAGCGCGATACGTGGGTTCATGGATGTTTTTCCTCTCAGGCTTGGAAACGACGGATGGAAAACGCTTCGATGGGTTGGCGGCTGGCCCCGGTGCAGACAATCTCTGCCAGGGCTTCACCGACCGCGGGACCGAGCTGGAACCCGGCGCCGGCAAAGCCGAAACCGTGGAGCAAGCCGGGTTGCGTGCTGCTGGGGCCGATCACCGGTTCGTGATCGGGGAGGTAACCTTCGGTGCCACTCCAGGTACGGATGGCCTGGGCACCCTTGAGAAACGGGTACAGCTCACCGGCATTGCGCAGGATCTCCAGCACCGCGGCTTGCCCTGGTCGTGCTTGTTGCGGACCGAGGGCAAAGCCGCGACCACCGCCGAGGATGCAATTGCCCCGGGCGACCTGTCGCGCATAGATCCCGCCGCCTTCAACGCCGGTACTCACGTCCATCACCATCGGCAAGGGCTCAGTGACCAGCATCGCCGGGTGTGCCGAGGTCATCGGCACCGCTTCGCCAAACTGTTCGGCCACCGCCCCGGCCCACGCCCCGGCGCAATTGAGCAGCCACGGCGCTTGAAGATGCAGACCGTTGGCGCAGTGCACCTGGAAGTGCTGGCCGTCATGCTCGATACGTGTGACGGGCGACTGTTCATAAACCTGCGCGCCGTGTCGTTTCGCCGCGCGGGCAAAGGCGGGCGACACCAGGCGAGGGTTGGCGTGGCCGTCTTCCGGACACAACGAGGCACCGACGGCGATATCGCCAACCCAGGGGAAGCGTGCTCGCAGCTCCGCGTAATCCAGCAACTGCAAATCCAGCCCAAATCCCCGTGTCTGCTCGGCATACGCCTGCAACGCGGCGAAATCGGCATGACTGCGCGCCAGCTTCAAATGACCGGAACGCAAGTACTCGCCGTCGATACCGATCAATCCCGGCAAGTCTGCCCACAGCTGGTGGGCGCGTTGCGACAGCGGTAACTGGTGCAATGGCCGACCTTGGCGCCGCACGCCGCCGTAGTTGACGCCACTGGAATGGGAGCCGCAAAAGTCCCGCTCCACCAGCGCCACGCGCTGGCCTTTCTGCGCCAGCATCAGCGCCGCTGAGGCGCCGACAATCCCGCCGCCCAGTACGATGACGTCGATCACGGCTGCACCTCCACGCCAAACGGCAGCGGCTTGATCGGTGCCTGGCCCCGCAAGCGGCCGACGTGTTCGATGGCCCGGCCACTGCGCTCCGCGACAATTTCCGCTGCCGCCAACCCGCACATCCGGCCCTGGCAGCGGCCCATGCCGACGCGACAGTGGGCCTTGACGCGATTGATCTCCCAATGGCCTTCATCCACCACCGCGCGCACGTCGCCGACGCGGACTTCTTCGCAGCGACAGAGGATCAATTCATCGGGGGCTTCGGCCGCCCAGTTCGCCGGAAAAGGGAACGCAGTTTCCAAACCATGACGAAAGCGTTGGATGGTCGCCAATTGTTGCTCCAGAACAGCAGGGCGGCGCTGATCGATTGCAACACCCGAGTCCTCCAGCACCGCCAGCGCTGCACGTTCACCGGCCATTTGTGCGGCGTCCGCGCCCATGATCCCAGCCCCATCGCCCGCCAGGTACACGCCGTTGACGCTGCTGCGTCCGGCGCTGTCCCGTTGTGGCAGCCACGCGCGGTTCAAGGCATTCCAGGTGAACTCACAGCCGAGCAAATCCGCCAGTTGCGTCTCGCTGCGCAGGGCATAGGCGAAGGCCACGGCGTCGCATTCCAAGCTCTGATCAGCCCATTGAATGCCGCTGACCCGTTGTGCTCCGTCGATCTGTTCAAGCGTGGCGCCCTGATGCACGGGGATCCCATGGGCCGTCAACCAGGCGCGGTAGTACAAGCCTTTGGCCAAGGTGACCGGTTGCCCTAGCAGCGCCGGCAATGCACGGCATTGGGCACTGAACGGCGCGCTGTCGAGCACCGCCACCACCTTGGCGCCGGCCTTGGCGTACTGGTAAGCCACCAGATACAGCAACGGCCCGCTGCCACAAAACGCCACACGCTCGCCGATGGCGCAGCCTTGGTACTTCAGCGCGATTTGCGCCGCGCCCAGGCTGTACACGCCCGGCAGGGTCCAACCCGGCACGGGCAGGATGCGGTCGGTGGCGCCTGTGGCGACGATGAGTTGCGCGTACTCGAGGCTTTCGGCGCGGCCGTTGTTGAGCATATCCAGGCGGCCGTCCTCGGCATTCCACACCAGGGTTTCCGGGCGGTAGTCGATCAGCGGTGCCAGCTCATCGATTGTGCGGTGCACGGCCTCGGCCTTGCGTGCTTCAAATCCGTAAAGCTGCTTGGCGGTGCGCTGGAAGCCCAGTGGCTGGCGCCGATAAATCTGCCCGCCACCGCGCAGGCTTTCATCCACCAGACAAGGGTTGATGCCATGGTCGAGCAACGTGCGCGCCGCGCTGATCCCGGCCGGGCCTGCGCCCACAATCACCACAGGCTTCATGACTGGCGCCCCGGATCGCGGCGGATGGCCTGGCCTTCTTCCAATAGCGTCGAACAGGCGCGTACGCGACGCCCGTCTTCAAGTCGCACCCAGCAATCCTGGCACGCGCCCATCAGGCAGAAACCGGCCCGAGGTTCGGCGCTGAAATCACTGCCGCGCAGGTGTTCGGCGCAGGTCAGCACGGCGGTCAGCAAGGTGTCACCGAGCAAACCGCTGGCGGGTTGCCCGTCAAGCGTGAAGGCGAGGGCAGGGCGTTGGGTTTCGGCCAGGCGTTTGAACAGAGCCATCAATGTTTCCCCACCAGCACGCGGTCCAGGCCATAGACCCGGTCCAGCAAGATCATGGTGGCGGCCGTGAGTGCAATCACCAGCGCCGACACCGCCGCCATCATCGGGTCGATGGACTCGGTGGCATACACATACATGCGCACCGGCAGGGTCTGGGTCGCTGGCGAGCTGACAAAGATCGACAACGTCACCTCATCGAAACTGTTGATGAACGCCAGCAACCAGCCACCCGCTACACCGGGCAGGATCATCGGCAGGGTGATCTGGCGAAACAACGTAAAGCGACTGGCGCCCAAGGACTCCGCGGCCTGCTCGGCACTACGATCAATCCCAATCGCGGCGGCCAACACCAGGCGCAGCACATACGGCGTGATGATCACCACGTGCGCGAGCATCAACCAGGTGAAGCTGCCGTTCACGCCCATTAGTGCGAACAGGCGCAACATCGCCACGCCAAGCACCAGGTGCGGAATGATGATCGGCGACAAGAACAACGCACTGAAAAAATTACGCCCCGGGAACTGATAGCGACTGATCGCCAAGGCGGCCGGCACCGCAATCAAGGTCGCCAGGCTCGCGGCGGTAAATGCCAAAATCAGGCTGTTGTAGAACGCCTGGATAAAATCCGCCCGCTCGAACACCGCACGGAACCAGCGCAGCGAGAAGCCCGAGGTGGGCAGGCTCAAGGTGTTTTCCGGGGTGAAGGCCACCAGGCACACCACCACCAGCGGCGCCATCATGAACAGCACCACCAGGGTGTGGAAACCCAGGGCCAAAGGACCGTTTCTGGACATGCGCTTAAACCCCCAGGGACTTTTTGTAGCGGCCTTCGACCATGCGGTTCCAGCTCAGCATGATCAGCAGATTGACCAACAGCAGCACCACCGCGATGGTCGCGCCCATGGGCCAGTTGAGTTCCGAGAGGTACTGGTCGTACACCACAGTGGCGACCATTTTCAGGCGGCGCCCGCCGAGCAGGCCGGGGATCGCAAAGGAGCTGGCGGCCAGGCCGAACACGATCAGCGTGCCGGACAGTACGCCGGGCATCACCTGGGGCAATACGATCTTGCGCATTACCGTGGTCTGGCTGGCGCCGAGGGACAACGCCGCTTGTTCTGCCGATGGGTCGAGCTTCTGCAGGGAGGTCCACACCGGGATGATCATGAACGGCAGCATCACGTGCACCAGGGCGATGATCACTGCGAACGGTGTGTACAACAGTTTCACCGGGCGCCCACCGAGGAATTGAATGATTTGGTTCACCAGCCCGTCCGCGCCGAGCAGCAGGCTCCAGCCAAAGGCGCGTACCACCACCGAGATCAGCAGCGGCGTGAGGATCAGGATCAGGAAGATCGAGCGCCACGGGGTGCCCATGCGGCTGAGGATGTAAGCCTCAGGCACGCCGATCACCACGCAGAGCAGGGTGACCAAGGCGCTGATCCAGAAAGTGCGCCAGAAGATTTCGTAAAAGTATGAATCGCTGAACAGCGACAGGTAATGCGCCAGGGTCCACTCATCGCCCTTCACGCCCACCTGGTAATCGAACACGTTGAACGACAACACCAGCGTCAGGCCCAACGGCAGGATCAGCAGCCCGACAAACAGCACCAGGGCGGGCAATGACAACAGATAGCCCCGGCTCATGCGCGCACCTCATCCGCCGCCAATACGCGCAGCAGGCTGGATTGCCAGTCCAGGCCCACCGCTGCTCCGCAACCGAGGGGCGCGCTGCCGTCGTTGCTGCGCACCACGGTGATTTCGCCAAGCTGGGTGTGGATGCGATACAGCCATTGGCTGCCGAAAAAGTAGCTGTCGAGGACCTTGCCTTGCAGTCGGCCGGTGCCGGCGTCCACCAGTTGGATCTTTTCCGGGCGCAGGCTCAGGGTCAGTTCGCCGTCACCGCTTTCGTGGCGGACTTGTGGAGTGCCCAACTGATCGTAGTCGCCCGGCAACAGGTTGGCCTTGCCGACGAAGTCCGAGATGAACCGCGTGCGCGGGTATTCGTAGAGCTTGTACGGCGCGTCGATCTGGGTCACGCGCCCGGCCTGCATCACCACCACGCGGTCGCTGATGGACAGCGCCTCAGCCTGGTCGTGGGTGACCATCAAGGTGGTGATGCCCACGGCGCACTGGATGCGCCGGATTTCGAACTGCATTTCTTCGCGCAGGTTGGCGTCGAGGTTGGACAGCGGTTCATCCAGCAGCAACACCGGCGGCTCGATCACCAGGGCACGGGCCAGGGCCACACGTTGGCGCTGGCCACCGGACAGCTCGCGTGGGTAACGGTCAGCGTGGGGCGCCAGCCGCACCAGTTCCAATACGGTCTTGACCTTGCTGGCGATCTGCGCCGCCGGCACTTTGCGCATCTTCAGGCCGAAGGCAACGTTGTCGCGCACGGTCATGTGCGGGAACAACGCGTAGCTCTGGAACACCACGCCCAGGCCACGGCTGGCGGGCTTGGCATGGGTGATGTCGCGGCCGTCGAGCAGGATCTGCCCGCCGCTCACATCAACGAAGCCGGCGATCATTTGCAGGGTGGTGGTCTTGCCGCAGCCCGAAGGGCCGAGCAGTGATACGAACTCGCCTTTTTCCACCGCAAGGTCGGTGGCGACCACTGCATCGACGGCGCCGTAGCGTTTGCTCAAGGCGTTGAGTTGGAGAAATGCCATGTCTGCGTTCCACCTTTTTTGAGTCGCGTCGAAACGCGCTTTTTTGTTTTGGGCAGATGCGAATGAAGTGTTGCCGGTGCGTTGGCGCTCGATCTTGAGTCGGCTGCCGTTAGTTGTTCATGTCGCCCCTGTGGACGCAGATTAGGACGAAGACTAGGATGGGCGGAAGATGGAATTTCACTGAACGGACTATTATTTTCGTATTTATTCACTCACCGGAATTTACTGAGATATTGATTGTTATGGATTCCACTGATCGAAATGACAGCGCCAAAGAAGTCGGCTCCGGTGGGGTGTCCCGACTGTTCGCGCTGCTGCGTACCCTCGGCGACGTGCCGGAGGGTGGCGAACGCGTCACTCAGCTTGCGCAACAGGTGGGCCTGTCCCAACCCACCACCCACCGCTTGCTGCGCAGCCTGATGGACGAAGGCATGGTTGAGCAGGATGCGCGCAGCAAGCGCTATCGCCTGAGCCTGGAGTTCTTTGCCCTGGCGGCGAATGCGGGCAAGACTGGCAATCTGCGTGACCTGGTGCGACCGAGCATGCTGCGCCTGAGTGCGTCATTGGGTGATTCACTGTTCCTGCTCGCGCGCTCAGGCTTCGACGCAATCTGCCTGGACCGCAGCGAAGGCCCGTACCCTATCCGCACCTTCACCGGGGACATCGGCGGACGCGTGGCGTTGGGCGTAGGGCAGGGCAGCCTGGCCATCCTGGCGTTCTTGCCGGAGGAAGAGCGCGAGACGGTGATCCGCTACAACCTGCCACGGCTCAAGGACTTCCACCTGTATGACGAAGTGCTGCTGCGCTCGGAAGTGGAGAACGTGCGCAACCTGGGCTATGCGGCACGCAATACTGGGGTGCTGGAAGGTATGGCGGGGTTGGCGGTACCGATCCTCAATCGTGACGGGCATGCGGTGGCGGCATTGAGCGTGGCGACCATCAGTGATCGGCTGGGGCCGAGCCGGTTGCCGATGGTGGTGGAGTTGCTCAAGCGCGAAGCGGCGGCGATTGGTCCAAGGATCAATCCGTTTGATCCGACGTTGCGCCGGCCCTCGCAGACCTTTGGTGGGTAGTTCAGAGGGCGGCCAAGTGCGGGTGAATGGCCGTCGTTAATACGCGCAGGAACCGTTTTTCTGCTCATCGCCACAGATGGAACGTTGATCCGCCGCACAGCCGATTCGGGTGGGCAGTTATCGATTCCAGTCTCTGAGGCCTTTGCCATGTCCTATGTAAACCTTCGTCAGGAAACTCCTTTTAGAAGTGATTTCAGTCCTCGTTTCGAGCAGCCCCAAGCGTCCTCCGGGAGCCCTGGCTGGCGCGTACCCAACTCAGAGGTTGCGCGGGATTTCGCGAAAAATTTCGATTACTTCCAGAGTGCTGACAGTGGGTTTGTGACACAGCAAACCCTCCAGCAGGTCGCCAATCGCCCGCTGACCGGTAATCCGTTCAATGATCGGATGACGTTTTTGGCACGGGAGATTCTCCAACGTCCCGAATTGAACACGATGCTGGATTCAATCGGCCACGCAGGTTCTACAGATGGGTTGATCAGCATGGGCGATGTGGAGCGCACCATTGATCAAAGTGAGCAGCAAGAAGCACCTCCCATGCGCGAGTTTCCAGGCCGGTACAGTGGCGGCATGCAGCGCCAGCGCCTGGAAAGCCATTGCTCACCTCAGGCCGATTGGCAACAGCCATCCCTGTCTGCGTCGGGCCAGCGTCCTTACGCGAACGACAGCAAGGAGCAGCTTCTCAACAAGATACAGGCCCGTTTCAGTTCATTTGAAGACCCGAGTTCCCCTGGGTTGATCACCGACAAATCCCTGAATGCGGTGGCCAGTGGATGCAAACTGGATGGCCAGCCGGCCACCCAAGCCGAAAAAGACCTGGCCAATGAGCTGCTTGAGCGGGGTGATGTGTTCAAGGAACTCGACCAGAGCAGCATGGGCGTGTTCGACGGAGCGTTCTCCAGGGAAAACCTGGCCTATTCCTCGGACAAGTACAAAAACATGAGTAACCACGACTTGATTCAAGGCGTGAAAGATAACTTCAGGCAATTTACCGCTGGCGCGGACGATCAATACATCAACGTCAATGAGTTGAAGGAAGCGGCTGGTCAGACGCCATCAAATCGTACGTTCAGCCCTGAAGCGCGACACTTTGCCGCTGAGCTTCTCAACCGTCCTGGCCTTCTGCGGGAACTGGATATCGGTACCAACAACCAAGGCGGGCCAGGCTACGAGGACAAGCGCTTCGACATGGATAACATCAACTTTATCCTCGACAACGGGCGCGTATCGGCCTGATCAGGGCGTCAACGTGCTGGCTGAGCCTGTGATCAGCCGGGGCTGATCATGCTTTCAGGTCGCACCCGTTGCTCATACTCTGCGGCGGTGATCAGCCCCAGCTGCACCGCCGCCTCCTTGGGTGATAAGCCTTCATCCGCCGCCTTGCGGGTGATCTGCGCCACGCGGTCATAACCCAGCAGCGGGTTCAGGACCGTCGCCATCAGCAACGAATGCTCCACGTTGCGCGCCAACTGTGGGCGGTTCACCTCCAGGCCGCTCAGCAGCTTGTGGGTGAACAGGCTGACGCAGTCGGTGAGGACCTCGATCGAGTGCAGCAGGTTGTGGATCAGCACCGGCTTGGCCACGTTCAATTCGAAGGTACTGGAAGCGCCCGCCAAGGTAATGGTGGTGTGATTGCCCATCACCTGCATCGCCGCCTGCACCAGCACTTCGGCGATGGTCGGGTTGCGTTTGCCGGGCATGATTGAGGAGGTCAGGCCATCGTCCGGCACGATCAATTCACCCAGGCCGCAACGCGGACCCGAACCGAGCAGGCGGATGTCATTGGCGATCTTGGTCAAGGAAACAGCCAGTACATTCAGCGCCCCGGAGGCTTCGACCATGGCATCGTGGGTGCCCATGCCTTCGAATTTGCAGGGGTTGGTTTCGAAGGGTTCGCCGGTGAGTCGGCTGATTTCTTCGCAAAACGCCAGGTCAAAACCGACCGGTGTGTTCAACCCGGTGCCCACCGCCGTGCCGCCCTGGGGCAGCAGGCGCAGGCGCGGCAGGCAGGCTTCGATTCGCGCGATGCCATGCTGGATCTGCTGGGCAAACGCACCAAAGGCCTGGCCCTGGCTCATCGGCACCGCATCCATCAGGTGGGTGCGGCCGATTTTCAGCACGTCCTGCCAGGCGTCTGCCTTGGCGTTGAGTCCATCACGCAGATGGCCCAAAGCAGGCAGCAGGCGACCGCGCAGTTCCAGCACGGTGGTCAGGTGCATCACCGTGGGGAAACTGTCGTTGGACGACTGTGAGCGGTTCACATGGTCATTGGGATGCACCGGCGACTTGCTGCCCAGTTCACCGCCAAGCGCGAGGTTGGCGTGGTTGGCGATGACTTCGTTGGCGTTCATGTTGGTCTGAGTGCCGGAGCCGGTCTGCCAGACCGACAGCGGAAAATGCAGGTCAAGCTCGCCGTTGGCCAAGGCCTGCGCCGCCAGTTCGATCGCGTGTGCCAGGCTCGGGGCCAGCGCGCCGAGCCGTACATTGGCGCGGGCACACGCGCGTTTTTGTTGGCCAAAGGCGCGGATCAGGCTGGCGGGGAACGGCTGTTTGCTGCCGAACACCTCCAGTGCCCGTTGGGTCTGTGCGCCCCAGTAACGGTCGGCCGGGATCGACACCGGGCCGAACGCGTCATGTTCGATTCGCAGAGCAGTCATCACTAGGCTCCGTTAAAGCGCCGCGCCGGCAGCACGGCCGAGCACGCGTTGATATTCATCCTGGGCGGTCTGCTGGGAGAACTCGCCAGACCACTTCGACACCACCACCGTCGCCACGCTGTTGCCGATGGTGTTGCAGGTGGCAATCGCCATGGACATGAAACGGTACACGCCAAACAGCAGCGCCAGCCCTTCTGCCGGCAGCACGCCGATAGCAGTGACGGTTGCGGCAAACACCACGAAACTGCCGCCCGACACCGCCGCCGCGCCCTTGGAGGTCACCAACATGATCGCGATGATGCCCAGCTGTTGCTCCCAGCTCAGCGGCACGCCGTAGGCGTTGGCGATAAACAGCACGCACAGCGACATATAGATCGATGTACCGTCGAGGTTGAACGCGTAGCCGGTGGGCAACACCAGGCCGACGCTCTGCTTGGAGCAGCCGAATTTTTCGAGCTTTTGCAGCAGGCGCGGCAGGGCGCTTTCCGACGATGCGGTGCCGAGCACGATGAAGATTTCATCCTTGATGTAGGTGAGGAAGCGCCACAGGCTGAAGCCGCTCAACCGGCACACCGCGCCCAGCACCACAAAGATAAAGAACGCAATGCCGACGTAGAACATCAACACCAGGTTGGCCAGGGACATCAGCACTGCGGTGCCATTGCTGCCTACTGCATAAGCCACCGAGCCGAAGGCACCCAGGGGCGCGAACTTCATGATCAGGTTGATGAACTCGAAGAAGCATTCGGAGATGCGGTTCAGGCCGTCTTCGATCACCTCACGACGCTCAGGCTTCAAGGCCAGCAGGGCGAAACCGAACAACACCGAGATCACCAGCACTTGTAACAGTTGGCCACCGGCGAAGGCACCGACGAAATTGTCCGGGAAGATGCCGTAGATGAAGTCCATGGTCGACGCGGGCGCATGGCCCTTGGCAACCGCAGCACTGGCGGCGGCAGCGGCGGCACTGCTCGGGTGCGCGTCGTGCATGCCGGAGCCGATCTGCAACAGGTTGCCCCACAGCAGGCCGATGGCCAGGGCGATGGTGGACACTACCTCAAAGTAGATCAACGCACGCAGGCCGACCTTGCCGACGCGCTTGATATCACCTGCCGAAGCGATGCCGTGGACCACGGTGAAAAACACCAGCGGCGCGACGGCGGTCTTGATCAGCTTGAGGAAGATATCGCCGAGGATCTTGAAACTGGCGGCCAGCTCCGGAGCGAGAAAGCCGAAGGCGATGCCGAGAAACATGGCGGCGACGACCTGGAAAGTCAGGTCCTTGTAGAGCGGTTTTTTTACGGGGGTGGATGACATGTCTGTGATCTCATTGTTGTTATTGGCTGTGTTTGAGCGATGTGTCAGGAGCCTGGCTTTTGTGGTGAGCGAGCTTGCCTCGCGCGGGGCAAGCCCGCTCACTACAAAAACCCGATGTGCCCGAAAGATCAGCGTTTGACTGAGCCTGGGCGCGCCAGCGCGATATCGACCATCTGTGGCGCCAGCCCCAGGTAGTTGGCCGGGTCGGTCAGGCGTTGCAGTTCGGCCAGGTCCAGTTGCGCGGTGGCTTCGCCCTGGGCGAGCAGGGCGTCGAGCAGGCTGGTGCCCTGGTCATTGGCCATGCGGCACGCGGCGTAGACCACGTCGTGGGCGACCTGGCGGCCGAGGGCCGGGGCGAGGCCCATCATCACGGCTTCGGCGACGATCAGGCCCTGGGTCATGTCGAGGTTCTTGCGCATGCGTTCGGGGCGTACTTCCAGGCCGGCGAGCATGAAGGTCGCCTGGCCGAGGGACGCGGCGCTGAGGGCGAAGGCTTCGGGGATGGCGATCCACTCCGCCTGCCACGGGCCGGTGGAGCGTTCGAAGTCCTGGATCATCGCATCGAGCATCAGCCCGGCGTGTTGGCGCACGCCCTTGGCGGCGGCGTACATCAGCTCGCAGGAAATCGGGTTGCGCTTCTGCGGCATGGTGCTGCTGGCGCCACGGCCTTTTACGAAAGGTTCGTACACTTCACCCAGTTCGCTGGTCATCATCATCATGATGTCGAGGGCGATCTTGCCCAGGGAACCGGTGACCAGGCCGAGGAAGTTCAGGGTTTCGGCCAGGCCATCGCGGGCCACGTGCCAGGTGGCTTGCGGCACGCCCAGGCCCAGTTCGGCCATCAAGGCTTCCTGTACTTCCAGGCCCTTGTCGCCGAGGGAGGCGAGGGTGCCGGCGGCCCCGGCGAACTGGCCGATTTCAACGCGTGGACGCAGCTCCACCAGGCGCTCGGCGTGGCGATCGAACATGCTCAACCACACCGCGCACTTGTAGCCGAAGGTGATCGGCAGCGCGTGTTGCAAGTGGGTGCGGCCCGCCATCGGTGTGTCGCGATAGCGCTCGGCCAGGCCGGCGAGCAAGCCGCGTACAGCCTGGATATCACGCTCGACGATGGCCAGCGCAGCGCGGACCTGCAGGACCACGGCGGTGTCCATGATGTCTTGGGTGGTCGCGCCCCAGTGCACATAGCGGCCGGCTTCACCGCAGATCTTCGACAGTTGCTCCACCAACGGCAGGATCGGGTAACCGACGATCTCGGTCTCGTGTTGCATCAGCGCCAGGTCCAGGGCCTCGTATTTCGACAGCGCGGCGATCTGCTCGGCGGCCTCGCTTGGGATCACGCCGCAACGGGCTTCGGCGCGGGCCAGGGCGACTTCCACTTCGATGTAGCGTTCGATCAGGGCTTTATCGGAAAACACACCGCGCATTTCGGCGGTGCCGAACATGTCGCGGAACAGGGCGGAATCAAAAACGGTGCTCGACATGGGAAAATCCTAATTGTTATTTTTAAACCATACATATTTAATATGTCCGTACAATATGATTACGCCTGTGCTGATACACTGTCAACTCGACAACGAGGGTAAAAATGGAAAGCGTGAGCCAGAGGCGTTATGCGGCGGTTGCCAAGGACTTGATCGATCAGATTGGCAGCGGCCATTACCCGGTGGGGTCGTTGTTGCCGACCGAATTCGAACTCTGCTCGCTGTACGCGGTGAGCCGGCACACCGTGCGCGCGGCCATCGATCAGTTGCAGGGGCAGGGCATGGTCTCGCGGCGCAAGCGCGTGGGGACGCGGGTCGAAGCCGCCTCACCCCAGGGCGGTTATTCCCAGGCGATGGCGTCGGTGGCCGACCTGGTGCAGGTGGCCGAAACCCATATCCGCGATATCCAGGACGTTCGCGAGTTCGTCGCTGATATCGCGCTGGCGCGACGCCTGGGGCTGGAACCGGGCGGACATTACTTCTGTGTGTCGAGCATCAAGGTCGATGCCAGCGCCGGTAACGCGCCGCTGTGCTGGACCGACGTGTACGCCGAGCAAACCTATGCCGAGGTAATTCCCGAAGCGCGCAAGCATCCGGATGAACTGATCGCCGCGTTGATCGGCAAGGCGTTCTCGCGGCATATCGATGTGGTGGACCAACAGGTGCGGCCGGTGCAGCTGTCAGCTGAGTTGGCCGCCAGCCTCAAGGCGCAGGGTGGCGCGTTGGGGCTCAATATCATCCGCCAGTATCGCGATGAGGCTGGCGGGGTGATTGCGGTGTCGGAAACGGTCTACCCCGCAGACCGTTTTACCCTGACCATGCAGATGAAGCGCGACAAACGCTAGGCCACGTTGAAAAACGCCACCTTGGTACTCAAGCGATCCGCCAGCTCCGCCAGTTCGTGATTGGAATGCTCCACCTGCTCGGAGCCCGCCGCCGACTGCACGGTGGAGCTGTGGATGCGTGTGACATTCTGCGCGACTTCTTCCGCCGCCGCGCTTTGCTGCACTGAAGCACTGGCGATCTGCGCGTTCATCGCATTGATCGCACCCACTTCCTGGCTGATCTTGCCCAGGGCCACCTGTGAATCGCGGGTCTGCGCCACGGTGACCTGGGCCAGGCTGCGGCTGCGTTGCATGATATCGGCGGCGTCCTGGGTGCCGCTTTGCAGCTTGCCGATCATGTCGCGGATCTCCTGGGTCGATTCCTGGGTGCGCGTCGCCAGCGAGCGCACTTCATCGGCCACCACCGCAAAACCACGACCATGCTCACCGGCCCGCGCCGCTTCGATGGCCGCGTTGAGTGCCAGCAGGTTGGTTTGGGCGGCGATGGCGTTGATCACTTCGATCACGGTTTCGATGCTTTCACTGTCGCTGGACACTTGGTTGACCCGGCTGGTGGCCTGGTCGAGGATGGTTGCGAGCTCCTCGATAGCCACGGTCACTTCGCCGACCAGGCGGTGGCCACTGTCGACTTCTGCGTCCGCCAAAATGGTCGCCTTGGACGCAGCGGATGCGTAGCCCGAGACCTCACTGACCGAGGCCGCCATTTGCGTGATCGCAGCCGCCACATGCTGGGCTTCGCTGGTTTGCAGGGTGATCTGCTGACGGTTGTCGCTGGCTACGGACAACAGGGTGACCGAGGCGTGGCGCAGGGCTTGGGCTGCCGAACGTACTTCGGTGATGGTGTCGCCCAGGCGCGCCAGGGCGTTTTTCAGAATACCCATCACGCTGTCGGGGTAGCGGGTTTCGATAGGTTGGTTCAAGTCGCCATTGGCCAGGCGACGGATCGCCTCGGCGACTTCCTCCGGCTCGGCGCCAAGAGTGGCCTTGACCTTGCGGATGATCAACAGGGACACCAGCACGCTCAAGAGGATCGCGACGGCGCTGGCCAGCAGCATCAGCACGGCAAAGTTACTGGCGGCGGCTTGCACCGTGTCCAGGCGTTGCTTGATCTGGGCTTCTTCGAAGTCGATCAGGGCATTCACACGTTTGAGCCATTCGGTGTAGTGAGCCGACGACTGGGCCAGCAGCAAGTCCTGGGCGCCGGCGATGTCATTGCCGCGACGCAGGCTGATCACCCGTTCGGTGGAGGCCAGGGCCTGGGTCTCGATGGCCTTGATATCAGCCAAAAGACGGGATTCCTCGGCGCTGGCGGCGGCGTTGGCGAACAGGCGATCCATCATCACCGCAGAGTCCTGGTAATCGCGCTTGAGCTGGTCGATCTCGGCCAGGTGGCGGTTGAGCGACGGTTCATCCTTGACCAATACGGCATCGCGGATGGCGATGGCGCGGTTGTGCACGCTGCCACGGAAATTGATCGCATAACGCTGCACCACAGCAGCTTTTTCGGACACTTCCTTGAGGGTGCTGTCGATAAAACCCACGCGCTGGATTCCGACGGCGGTGATCAGCACCAGCAACGACAGGGTGGACGCAAAGCCCAGTCCGATACGCATCGCCAACGAGACAGGTTTTTTCATGGAACGCTCGATATTCAGGGAGTTGAGAGGTGATGGCTAATAGCTATCTTCGCTGGGGAATCTATCGACCCGCCTGTCACGCGTCCAATCAGAAATTGCTGACCCTGCCATCGAGCGAATTGATGGAATAAAACCTGGATATCCCGAATGCCTGCACGACGCTTGCCGGGTGGTGGAACCCGAAAGCACAGGAAGATGGGATCCACTTACGGTATAACCCTCGGACGCTTTAGTGATCCGAGGCCCCGTTTTTCATGCAAAGCCCTTTGCAACGCCCTCTGTGGCAGATCTACCTGATCTTTCTGGCACCCATGGTGCTGTCCAACTTCCTGCAAAGTTTTTCCGGCACCCTCAACGGCATCTATGTCGGGCAAATGCTCGGCACCCAAGCGTTGGCGGCGGTGTCAGGCATGTTCCCCATTGTGTTTTTCTTCATTGCCTTGGTGATCGGCCTGGGGGCGGGCGCCTCAGTGTTGATCGGCCAAGCCTGGGGGGCGCAGGAAACGGGGATGGTCAAGGTGATTACCGGAGCAACCTTGACGCTGGGCGCGCTGGTGGGTGTGATCGCAGCGGTGCTGGGCAGTCTGTTTGCACGTCCGGCGTTGCAGGCATTAGGCACGCCGGTTGATGTGCTGGACGATGCCGTCGGCTATGCGCAGAAGATGATGCTGATCATGCCGTTGTTGCTGGTGTTCATCCTTTACACCCAGTTGCTGCGCGGCGTCAGCGACACTATCTCGCCGTTGCTGGCGTTGATGGTGTCGACCCTGGTCGGCCTGTTGCTGACCCCTGCACTGATTGGCGGCTGGATCGGCCTGCCGCCCATGGGCATCCAGAGCGCGGTGTATGCCGGGCTGGTAGGTAATGCCTTGGCCATGCTGTTTTTGATCTTGCGCCTGCGCCACAAGCACCATGTGATGGCGCCGGATCGTGAGTTGCTTGCGGCCTTGCGCCTGGACCGCGTGATTCTCGGCAAAGTCTTGCGCATCGGCTTGCCGACCGGCCTACAGATGGTGGTGCTGTCGCTGTCGGAATTGGTCATCCTTGCCCTGGTCAACGGCCATGGCTCCCAGGCCACGGCGGCGTATGGCGCGGTGACACAAATCGTTAACTACGTGCAGTTCCCGGCGTTGTCGATCGCCATCACCGCCTCGATCCTGGGTGCCCAGGCGATCGGTGCCGGGCGGTTGGAGCGTATCGGGCCGATTTTGCGCACCGGCTTGTCGATCAACCTGTGCCTCACCGGCGGATTGATTGTGTTGGGCTATGTGTTGTCCCACTGGTTGCTCGGGCTGTTCATTACTGACGATGCGGCACGGGTCAACGCGGAGCATCTGCTGCACATCATGCTGTGGAGCATCTTGGTGTTTGGCTTCCAGGCGGTGGTGGGCGGGATCATGCGGGCCAGCGGTGTGGTACTGATGCCGGTGGTGATCTCGATTTTCTGTGTGCTCTGCGTCGAACTGCCGATGGCTTATCTGTTCAACGCGCATTTCGGCCTGGAGGGCGTGTGGATGGCGTTCCCGGTGACCTATCTGGCCATGCTGGCTTTGCAGACCGCGTATTACCGGTTGGTGTGGCGACACAAGCAGATCAAGCGGTTGGTGTGAGGCTCAGGCCGCGCAGCAGCAGTTCAAGACCTAACAGGCCCTGTTCGAGTCGCTCGTCCGAGTGTTCATCCCGGGCGATCCACAGGGCAGTGCTGACCAGGCTGCCGTTGATCAGTTGCGCCAGCGCAAGGCTCGGGACGTGGGGGACGGCTCCAGCCTGCATCAACGCCTCAATCAGTTGGCGCAATGACTCCACGCAGTGTTGCTGGGAGCCCGTGTCACCCAGCACGGCCGGCGCATCCTGCAATACGATGCGTTGGATTTCGTCATCCTGTGCCATGCGCAAGTAGGCACGGCAACGTTCGCAAAAGCCGCTCCAGAGGTCTGAAGCTTCATCTGAGATACGCTGTAAACGCGCGTCCATCTCGCTGTCGAGTTGGGCAACCACGGCGGCCAGCAGACCTTTCTTGTCCCCAAAGTGATGGTACAGCGCCCCTCGGGTCAGGCCGGCACGGGCGGTGAAGTCGTCCATCGATGTATTCGCGTAACCTTGTGTCGCAAAGGCCTGGCGCGCGCTGGCAATCAGCCGGGCGCGGGTGTCTTCGATCATTTCGGCACGGGCTCGGCTCATGGTAGGGCTCACAATCGACAAGGGAAAGATTGACATACGCTGCGTATGTTAAGCATGATTTATCACATACGCACCGTATGTATTTTGCCTCGATTCTTGCGGATAGCAAGTTTCGGGGCATTCATGAAGAGGTCGAGCAGGATGGCAAACCCTTACGCCGAGTTGTTCCAGGTCCCTGGCGCCCGGGCTTTTGTGCTGGCGGGCATGCTGGCGCGCATGCCGGTATCGATGACGGGGATCGGTTTGATCACCATGCTCTCGCAGGTGCATGGCGGCTATGGCCTGGCGGGCTCGGTCGCAGCGGTCTTTGCCTTGGCCACGGCGTTTTGTGCGCCGCAGGTGTCGCGGCTGGTGGACCAATACAGTCAGGGCCGAGTGCTGCCGATTGCCGCATTGATGGGCGGCGGGGCGTTGTTGATGTTGCTGCTGTGTACCCGTCTGCAAGCGCCGAACTGGCTGCTGTTTCTGTTCGCCGCGCTGGCGGGTTGCATGCCCAACATGTCGGCCATGGTGCGGGCACGCTGGACCGAGCTATATCGGGGCCAACCCAAGCTGCAAACCGCGTTTGCCCTGGAATCGGTACTGGACGAAGTGTGTTTCATCATCGGCCCGCCGATTTCAGTGGGGTTGAGCGTGGTGCTGTTTCCGGAGGCGGGGCCTTTGGTCGCCGCGTTGTTGCTGGCGTTGGGTGTTACCACCTTTGTGTTGCAGCGTGAGACCGAACCACCCGTGCATGCGCATCAGGGCCACCACGGCCGCTGGCTGATTGCTTCACCCTCGGTGCTGATCCTGATGATCCTGTTGCTGGCCATGGGCGTGATTGTCGGCGTGGTGGATGTGGTCAGCGTCGCCTTTGCCCAGCATCAGGGCCAGCCGGCGGCGGCGAGCATAGTGTTGTCGGTGTACGCTATTGGCTCATGCCTGGCAGGGCTGGCGTTCGGCACCCTGAAGCTCAAGGCATCATTGCCCCGGCAGTTCCTGTTCTGTGGCATGGCTACGGCGCTGACCACCTTGCCGTTGCTGTTGGTAACCAACATTCCGGGACTTGCGGTGGCCATCTTTATCTCCGGGCTGTTCTTCGCTCCAACGCTCATTGTATCCATGGCCTTGGTGGAGCAGATCGTACCCGCCAGCCGCTTGACCGAAGGCATGACCTGGCTGATCACCGGCCTCAGCATCGGCGTGGCCATTGGCGCTGCCAGTTCCGGCTGGATGATTGACCACTTAGGCGCCACCAGCGGGTTCTACGTGGCGTTGGCGGCGGGGGCGGTGGTGCTGGGGGCGGCAGTGTTGGGTTATCGGCGGTTGGGTTAATCAGCTAACCGCAGGGCATGCATCATTGCCATGATGCTGTAAAAACTCATTCAAGGCCTGGCGTGTCAGGTCATTGAGGGTCACTTTTTTGCGGGTTGCCGCCAGGGCTGCCGCCAAGTGCAAGTCATGGCCGACCCGGACATTGAAGGAACCCTTGCAGGGCTTCTCCGGGGTCTGCCCGAGGGTCTGGCAAGTGGCGAAGTAGTCATCCACCGCCTCACGAAATGCAGCGTCCAGTTCAGCGACGGTTTTCCCTTCATAGCTCACCAACGCCTTGATGAACAGAATCTTGCCGAACAGGCAGTTGTCTTCGACGCTGGCTTCGATGGAGCCGATGTAGCCCTTGTGTTTCAGTTGGTTGTTCACTGAATCAGTTCTCCTGATTTCAACTGTTCGATGATCTGGCGCCGAATGTAGTGTTTCAGTTCGTTGCCAGGGTGAGGCTTGTGCAAGGTAATCATTGCACTGGGGTCGCCGATGTCGAATTTGACCCGGCTTCCAGCCCCTTCAATCTGTGTGTAGCCCAGTCGTCGCAGCAGCGTTACGAGCTCAGGCCAGGTAAATGCCATGTGCTCATTGAGCAGTTTGGCGAGCAGCTTTTCATTTTTGGACACGGCGTTCCCTGCGTGTAACTAAATGTAGTTGCAAAAAGTGGTGTTCGTCAATGCTAGCTCGGGTTCGGGTGTCTCTGCCGAGATTGATGTAACCCTTGATGACACCTCGCTCCACGCCTTCCACTCCCCGCTAATTTTTCCCTGTCCGGTTCGTTTTATAGGGACGACGTGCCTTTGTGCTTCCCGCCTATTGCTCCGGACTCCAAGAAATGAATGCTGAAGACTCCTTGAAACTTGCTCGCCGGTTTATCGGGTTGCCCCTGGAAAAACGCCAATTGTTCCTGCAGGCCTTGCAGAAAGAAGGGGTGGATTTTTCCCGGTTTCCGATTCCGGCAGGGGTGGAGGCGGAGGATCGCCAGGCGCTGTCCTACGCGCAGCAGCGCATGTGGTTTCTCTGGCAATTGGACCCGGCCAGTGGCGCCTACAACTTGCCGGGCGCTGTACGCCTCAAAGGCACGTTGAATCTGGTTGCGTTGGAACAGGCGTTTTCCAGCTTGGTTGCGCGCCACGAAACCCTGCGCACGGTATTCCAGCAACAGGGCGATGAGCGCCTATTGCTGGTCGCGACAGCAAAATCATTGGTCGTCGATCAACTCGACCTGAGCCACCTGCCTCCCGCTGAGCGCGAACAATCCGTCAACGACGCCGCGATCCGTCAATCGCTGCTGCCGTTCGATCTGGAGAACGGCCCTCTATTGCGCGTGCAATTGCTCACGCTCGACACGCAGGAACACGTGTTGCTGCTGACCCTGCATCACATCGTCTCCGACGGTTGGTCGATGAACGTGCTGATCGAGGAGTTCATCCGCTGCTACGACGCCCATGAGCGCAATGAAACGCCGCAACTGCCGGCCTTGCCGATCCAGTACAGCGACTACGCCCTGTGGCAACGCCGCTGGTTGGAAGCGGGTGAGCAGGCTCGACAATTGGAGTACTGGCAAGCGCGCCTGGGCGATGAGCACCCGGTGCTGGAACTGCCCACGGATCGCCCACGTCCGGCCATGCCGAGTTACCAGGGCACGCGCCATAATTTCGCGATCGAACCCACGCTGGCCGCACAACTGCGTAGCTGCGCACAAAAGCACAACGTTACCTTGTTCATGCTCTTGCTCGGTGCGTTCAACGTGCTGCTGCATCGCTATACCGGGCAGGTCGATATCCGTGTCGGCGTGCCAATCGCCAACCGCAACCGTACTGAAGTTGAAGGGCTGATCGGCTTTTTCGTCAATACCCAAGTGCTACGCACCGAGCTGACCGGGCAAACCCTTGTCACCGAATTACTGCAAGGCATCAAGGAGCACGCACTGGGCGCCCAGGCCCATCAGGAATTGCCGTTCGAGCGCCTGGTGGAAGCCCTCAAGGTAGAGCGTAGCCTCAGCCATACGCCGTTGTTCCAGGTCATGTACAACCACCAGCCGGTGGTGGCCGACATTGCGGGCGTCAGCACGGCCTCCGGCCTGGAACTGGCGCTTGTGGAGTGGCAAGGCCGCACCACTCAGTTCGACCTGACCCTCGACACCTATGAAAAATCCGGCACCCTGCACGCCGCGTTGACCTACGCCAATGACCTGTTCGACGCGGCGTCCATCGAGCGCATGGCTGGGCATTGGATCCGTCTGTTGCAGGCCATGGTGGCCGACGGTGCGCAGCGCATCGGTGAGTTGCCGATGCTGGATGCGGATGAGCAGCAAGTGCTGGTCCACAGCTGGAACCAGACCGCCGAGGCGTACCCGATCGAGTGCGGCATCCATCACCTGATTGAAGACCAGGTACAGGCCACGCCCGACGCGCCAGCGCTGGTGTTCGGCGCCACAACGCTGACCTATGCCCAGCTTGATGCTCGCGCCAACCAACTGGCTCATGCCTTGCGCGAGAAGGGCGTAGGTCCGGACGTTCTGGTCGGAATCTGCGTTGAGCGCTCGATTGAAATGGTGGTCGGCCTGCTGGCTATCCTCAAGGCAGGTGGCGCCTACGTCCCGTTGGATCCTGAGTATCCCCAGGAACGCCTGGCCTACATGATCGAAGACAGCGGTATTCAGTTGTTGCTCAGTCAACACAGTCTGTTGCCGTTGTTGCCTGTGGAAGGCATTCAGGTGATTGCCCTGGACCAGCCCGCCGACTGGCTCGATGCCTACAGTATCGAATCGCCTCAAGTCACCCTGCATGCGCTGAACCTGGCCTACGTGATCTACACCTCCGGCTCCACCGGCAAGCCCAAGGGCGCTGGCAACAGCCATCGCGCGCTGGTCAACCGCCTGTGCTGGATGCAGCAAGCCTATGGCCTGGACGCCAGCGATGCGGTCCTGCAGAAAACCCCGTTCAGCTTCGACGTGTCGGTGTGGGAGTTCTTCTGGCCGCTGATGACCGGCGCACGCCTGGTGGTTGCAGCGCCCGGCGAGCATCGCGAACCGGCACGCCTGATCGAGACGATTGGGCAGCACGGCATCACCACGTTGCACTTTGTGCCGTCGATGCTCCAGGCGTTTATCCATGAGTCGGGCGTGCAAGCTTGCACGAGCCTGCGCCGCATCGTCTGCAGTGGCGAAGCCTTGCCGCTGGATGCGCAATTGCAAGTGTTTGCCAAGTTGCCCCAAGCCGGTCTGTTCAACCTGTACGGCCCAACCGAAGCCGCCATCGACGTCACCCATTGGACCTGCGTCGACGAAGGCGCCGACAGCGTGCCCATCGGCCGCCCCATCGCTAACCTCGGCACCTACGTGCTCGATGCCCAGCTCAACCCGGTTCCCGCTGGCGTCAGCGGCGAGCTGTACCTGGGCGGCACTGGCTTGGCTCGTAGTTATCATCGACGTCCGGCACTTACTGCCGAACGTTTTGTGCCCAGCCCCTTCGGCGACGGTGCGCGCCTGTACCGCACCGGCGATCGCGTGCGCCAACGGGGCGACGGCGTCATCGAATACCTCGGCCGCCTCGACCATCAGGTCAAGCTGCGTGGCCTGCGTATCGAGCTGGGTGAAATCGAGACGCGCCTGATGCAACACCCCTCGGTGCGCGAGGCGGTGGTGCTGGTGCAGGGCGGCAAGCAGTTGGTGGCCTACCTGGTGCTGGAAGACCGGGCGCCGGTCGATCTCAAGGCCTGGCTGCTGAGCAGCCTGCCGGAGTACATGGTACCCACTCATATAATGTACTTGGCCAAGCTGCCGGTGACCGCCAACGGCAAGCTCGACCGCAAGGCCTTGCCGGTGCCGGATGCTGCGCCACAACAGGCTTATGTCGCACCGGAAAACGACCTGCAAAAAACACTGGCGACTATCTGGAGTGACGTACTGGGCGTCGAGCAGATCGGCCTGGAAGACAACTTTTTCGAGCTGGGCGGCGATTCGATCATCTCCATCCAGGTGGTCAGCCGTGCGCGCCAGGCGGGGATTCGCGTCAGTCCAAGGGACCTGTTCCAGTACCAGAGTGTGCGCGCCCTGGCGCTGGTCGCGACCCGCGAGCAAGCGGCTATCATCGACCAAGGGCCAGTCACCGGCGAAGTCATTTTCACGCCCGTGCAACAGAGCTTTTTCGAGCAGGCGATTCCAGTGCGTCAGCATTGGAACCAGTCGCTGCTGCTGACGCCACGGGAAACCCTGGAACCTGCACGGCTTGAAGCGGCGTTGACCCAACTGATCAACCACCACGACGCCCTGCGCCTGCGGTTTGTGCAACAGGCTGACGGGTGGCGGCAAACCCATGCCGAGCCCGTGACAACGGCTGAAGTGTGGCAAACCCAAGTTGCTGATGACGCTGAGTTGGCCGCACTCTGCGACGAAGCCCAGCGCAGTCTTGATCTTGAGCTGGGCCCGTTGCTGCGTGCTGCCCTGGTGGCGATGGCCGACGGCTCCCAGCGCTTGCTGCTGGTGGTGCATCACCTGGCGGTAGACGGCGTATCGTGGCGCATCCTGCTCGAAGACCTGCAACAGGTCTACCACAATGCCGCATTGCCGGCCAAGACCAGCGCCTATCAGCTATGGGCGCAGCAGTTGCAGGCCCATGCGTTGACGCTGGACGAGCAACTGCCGTACTGGCAGGCCCAGACCACGAGCGCCGATCTGCCGTGCGACAACCCCCAGGGCAGCCTGCAAAACCGCTTGGGCAGCAAAGTCGACATTCGCCTGAGTGCCGAACATACCCGTCAACTGCTGCAAGACGCGCCAGCGGCCTACCGCACCCAGGTCAACGACCTGCTGCTGACCGCACTCGCGCGCGTCATCAGCCGCTGGAGCGAACAGCCCGCCGCGCTGATCCAGCTGGAAGGCCATGGCCGCGAAGACCTGTTCGACACGGTTGACCTGAGCCGCACTGTCGGCTGGTTCACCAGCCTGTTCCCAGTACGCCTGCAAGCCGATGGCGAGCTGTCGACTGCAATCAAATCGGTAAAAGAGCAACTGCGCGCCGTACCGCACAAGGGCATCGGCTACGGCCTGCTGCGCTATCTCGGGACGCCGGATGCCCGTGAGGCCCTGTCGAGCCTGGCTGTGCCACGCATCACCTTCAACTACCTGGGCCAGTTCGACCGCCAGTTCAACGAGTCGGCGCTGTTCGTTCCGGCTACCCAAGGCAGTGGGCAGGCCCAGGATCCCGAGGCGCCGCTGGCTAACTGGCTGACGGTGGAAGGGCAGGTGTATGGCGGTGAACTGGCGCTGCAATGGGGGTTCAGCCGTGAGATGTTCGATGTCGCGACGGTCCAGCGCCTGGCGGATGACTATGTGGCCGAACTCAAGGCCTTGATCAAGCATTGTTGCGACACGCCAGCAGGGCAAGTCACCCCTTCCGATTTTCCGTTGGCACGCCTGACCCAGTCGCAGTTGGACGCCTTGCCCATCGCCGGGCCGGCGATTGCCGATGTCTACCCGCTGTCGCCGATGCAGCAGGGTATGTTGTTCCATACGCTGTACGAGCCCGAGGCCGAGGCTTACATCAACCAGTTGCGCCTGGACATCGATGGTCTGGACTTGCTGGCATTCGGCCGTGCCTGGCAAGCCGCGCTGGACCGCCATGACATCCTGCGCAGCAGCTTCCACTTGCTCGGTCTGGAAAGCGCCCACCAGGTGATCCAACGCCAGGTGGATGTGCAGTTGCAAGTCATCGAAGACATCGACGCCGATTTCGATGCGCTCGCCGCTGCCGAACGCGGGAAAGGCTTTGTGCTGAATGCGGCGCCGCTGTTTCGCCTGATGCTGGTACGGGGTGCCGGCACTGCCTGGCATCTGATCTTCACCAGCCACCACATCCTCATGGACGGCTGGAGTAACGCCCAGTTGCTCGGCGAAGTCATCGCTCACTACGCCGGGCAACAGGTGCCGGCGCCGCAGGGGCAGTTCCGTGATTACCTGGGGTGGTTGCAGCAGCAAGCCTCAGGTGAAGCGTTCTGGAAAACCAGCCTGGCATCGTTGCAAACGCCAACCTTGCTGGCCCAGGCGCTGCGTGTACCGACCGACGGCAAGGGAATGGCCGGCCATCAAGTGCTGCTGGAGGGCGACTTCACACAGGCCCTCGGTGAGTTTGCCCGCCGCCAGAAAGTCACCCTCAACACCGTGCTGCAAGGCGCTTGGAGCCTGTTGTTGCAACGCTATACCGGGCAAGATTGCGTGGCCTTTGGTGCCACTGTCGCAGGACGCTCGGCGCCATTGCCGGGGATCGAACAACAACTGGGCCTGTTCATCAACACGCTGCCCATTGTCAGCGCAGCCTCGCCCGCGCAGTCGGTTGCCGGCTGGCTGAACGAACTGCAAGCCCTCAACCTGAGCCTGCGCGACCACGAACATGTGCCGCTGTATGACATCCAGGGTTGGGCGGGGCAGCAGGGCAGTGCGCTGTTCGACACCTTGCTGGTATTCGAAAACTTCCCGGTGGCCGAAGCCTTGAAACAAGGCGCGCCAGCCGGCCTGGTGTTCGGCCGCCTGCACAACCATGAACAGACCCACTATCCGCTGACCCTGGGGATCGAGCTGGGTGCCAGCCTGCGCCTGGAGTTTGGCTATGACCAAGCGCGTTTCAGCGCACAGCAGGTCGCTCGGCTGAGTGGCAACCTGCAACACTTGCTGGTTCAGATGCTCACGGATGCCCAGGTATCGCTTGGCAATCTGCGTCTGCTCGACGACGTTGCCCAGCGCGACATGCTCGCCCTCAGCCAGTCGCCGGGTGCCGCACAAAACGACCTGCGCGTGCACGAACGTATCGCCGCCCAGGCCGCCGCTACGCCGGAGGCGCTGGCGGTACAAGCAGGCGATGCACGCCTGAGCTATGCGCAGCTCAATGCTCACGCCAACCGTCTGGCCCATCGCCTGTTGGCGCTGGGCGTTGGGCCTGGCCAACGCGTCGGCCTGGCGGCTCGACGCGGTCCGCAATTGATTGTCAGCTTGCTCGCCGTGCTCAAAAGCGGCGCCGCCTATGTGCCGCTCGACCCGAGCTACCCGGTGGATCGCCTGACTTACATGCTGTCGGACAGCCGCCTCGATCTGCTGCTCAGCGAGGTCGGTTTGCTCGCGGACCTGCCACAGCCTCAAGGGCTGGAGCGTTTGGACTTCACGGCCTCTGGCACAGAGTTGGCAGATTACCCGTCGACCAATCCAGTCAACCGCGCAGCCGTTGCCGACCTGGCCTACGTGATCTACACCTCAGGCTCCACCGGGCTACCCAAGGGGGTTGCGATCGATCATGCCGCCCTCGGCCAGTTCTGCGACAGCGCCGAGGCCTATAGCCGCTTGAGCGCTGCGGACCGCGTGCTGCAATTCGCGACCTTCAGCTTCGACGGCTTCGTCGAGCAATGCTACCCACCCCTGTGTGTCGGCGCTGCGTTGATCATGCGCGGCGATGAACTGTGGGACGCCGGGCAATTGGCCCGGGAAATCATCGAGCAAGGCGTGACCTTGGCGGATTTGCCGGCTGCTTACTGGTACTTGCTCGCCAAGGAATGTGCTGTCGACCCACGCAGTCTGGGCAACCTGCGCCAGGTGCATGTGGGCGGCGAGGCAATGTCGGTGGAAGGGCTGCGCGCCTGGCACGCCGCTGGCCTGGGCGACGTGCGCCTGGTCAATACCTACGGGCCTACCGAGGCGACCGTGGTGTCCAGCGTGCACGACTGCCAGTTAGCGGACGCCAGCGATGCGTTTGGCGTGCCGATAGGCCGGGCGATCCAGGGGCGCTCCTTGTATGTGCTGGACAGCGGTTTCGACCTGTTGGCAACAGAGGGCGTTGGCGAATTGTGCATCGGCGCCGAACACGGCCTGGCCCAGCGCTATTTCGACCGTCCGGCGCTGACTGCTGAACGCTTCCTGCCGGACCCATTTTCCGCCGTGCCGGGTTCGCGTCTCTACCGCAGCGGCGACCTGGCCCGTTACAACGCGGCGGGTGCGCTTGAGTACGTCGGACGCATCGATCATCAAGTGAAGATCCGTGGTTTCCGCGTGGAAATGGGCGAGATCGAAGCCAGCCTGCAAGCCGTGCCGCAGTTGCGCGAAGCCGCCGTCATCGCGCAGTCGAGTGCGACGGGCACGCAATTGGTGGCGTACGTGGTGCCCGTCAATGGGCAGTCCCTGGACTTGCCCGCATTGGCAGCCACCTTGCGCCAGTCCCTGCCGGACTACATGGTGCCGGGGCATTGGGTCACCCTCGATGCGCTGCCATTGAACAACAACGGCAAGCTCGACCGTCGCGCGCTGCCGGCCCCCGACCTGAATCAAGCGCGCCAGGCCTATGCAGCCCCGCAAAATGCCCTGCAAATGCAACTGGCCGCCATCTGGCAAGCCGTGTTGCAGGTGGAGCAGGTGGGGCTCAATGACCACTTCTTCGAGCGTGGCGGCCATTCCTTGCTCGCCACCCAAGTGGTCTCGCGGGTACGCCATGACCTCAAGCTGGAAGTGCCTTTGCGCACGCTGTTCGAACAGCCGACGCTGGAAGCGTTCGCAGCCGCTTGCGCAGGGTTGCAGGCCACCACGGCACTGCCGCTTGTGGCAGTGACACGTGACCAGCCGCTGGCGCTGTCGTTTGCCCAGGAGCGCCAATGGTTCCTCTGGCAACTCGACCCGACCAGCGCTGCCTACCATGTGCCGAGTGCGCTGCACCTGCGCGGCAAGCTGGATGTCGCGGCGTTGGAGCACGCGTTCCAGGCTCTGGTGAAACGTCATGAACCGTTGCGCACTACCTTTGTGGAAGAGGGCGAGCACACCTGGCAAGTCATTCATCCAAGCCTGGCTATGCCGATCGAACAGCAGCGCGTGGAGGCCTCGGCCATCGAACACGCCGTGGCGCAGGAAATCCAGCGCCCGTTCGACCTGGTCAATGGCCCGCTGATGCGCGTCAAATTGCTGGAGGTCGAGCCCGAGCACCATGTGCTGGTGATCACCCAGCACCACATCATCTCCGACGGTTGGTCGATGCACGTGATGGTCGACGAGCTGGTGGCGCTCTATCAGGGCCACACCCCGTTGGCTGCGCTGCCGATTCAATATGCCGACTATGCCCTGTGGCAACGCGAGTGGATGGCGGCCGGTGAAAAACAGCGCCAGCTCGATTACTGGTGCACACGCCTGGGCACCGAGCATCCGGTGCTGAAGTTGCCCCTGGACCATCCGCGCCCTGCGGTGCAAAGCCATCGCGGCGCGCGCCGGCAAGTCCATCTGGACAGCGGGTTGGTGGCTGAACTCAAGGCCCTGGCCCAGCGTCAGGACGTGACCCTGTTCGTGGTGCTGCTGGCGTCGTTCCAGACCTTGCTGCATCGCTACAGTGGCCAGTCGCAGATTCGCGTGGGCGTGCCGATCGCCAACCGCAATCGCCTGGAAACCGAGCGTCTGGTCGGCTTTTTCGTCAACACCCAAGTGTTACAGGCGGACGTGCACGGGCAGATGGCATTTGAGCAATTGCTCGCCCAGGTCAAGCAGCACGCCCTGCAAGCTCAGTCTCACCAGGACCTGCCGTTTGAACAGCTGGTGGAAGCCCTGCAACCGGAGCGCAGTCTCAGCCACAACCCGCTGTTCCAGGTGATGTTCAACCACCAGGACAACCTGCGCGCCGCGTCGGTTCGCTTGCCTGGCCTGGACTTGCAGCCGGTCGACTGGACCGGGCACAGCACGCAGTTCGACCTGAACCTGGAGACTGAAGAATCCACTGACGGTCTGTGGGCGTCCTTGACCTATGCCACCGACCTGTTCGACGCCGCGACCGTCGAGCGCTTGGCCGAGCACTGGCAAAACCTGCTGCGCGCCGTGGTGCGCGATGCCTCACAAGCGGTGGACGAACTGGCGATGCTCAGCGCGTCGCACTGGCAGCAGATGGTCGAGACCTGGAACGACACGGTTGTCGACTATCCCCGCGAGCTCTGCGTCCATCACTTGTTCGAGGCGCAAGCCCTGGCACAACCGGACACACTGGCACTGCAATTCAATGGCCGAGCCTTCAGCTACGGCGAACTCAACCGCCGCGCCAATCGCCTGGCCCATCGCCTGATCGCAGCCGGTGTGGGGCCGGACGTGCTGGTGGCGGTGCATGTCGAGCGCTCCCTGGACATGGTGGTCGGCTTGCTGGCGACCCTCAAGGCAGGTGGCGCGTATGTACCGCTCGACCCGCAGTTCCCGGCGGACCGTTTGGCTTACATGCTTGAAGACAGCCGCGCCCGCGTGTTGCTGACCCAGCCACATCTTGAGGGCCGTCTGGTACAGCCGCAGGGGCTGCAGGTGCTGATGGTCGAGGATGCCGACGCTGCCGAGCACAACCCGCACGTCAATGTCACACCGGAACACCTGGCCTACGTGATCTACACCTCCGGCTCCACGGGCAAGCCCAAGGGGGTGATGGTGCGCCACCAGGCGTTGTGCAGCTTTACCTGTGGGATGTCAGGCACGCTGGACATCGGTACGGACGCGCGGATGTTGTCGCTGACGACATTCTCGTTCGATATCTTCGCCCTGGAGCTCTTTGTACCGCTGACGGTGGGCGCCACCGTGTTGTTGAGTGACCAGGCACTGGCCCTCGACCCGGAAGCGATCATCGACCTGGTGCACAGCCAGTGCGCCAACGTACTGCAAGCCACGCCATCGACCTGGCGCATGCTGCTGGAGAGCCCGCGTGCCCCATTGCTGCACGGGATCAAGAGCCTGTGCGGCGGCGAAGCGTTGCCGACGGACTTGGCCCAGCGTCTGCTCGACCTGCAAGGGACTTTGTGGAACCTGTATGGCCCGACGGAAACCACCATCTGGTCGGCCGCCCATCGCCTGCATGAGGCGCAGCCTTTGGTCGGGCGGCCTATCGCCAACACCGCATTGTTCATCCTCAACGCCGGATTGACACCCAGCCCGATAGGCGCGGCTGGTGAGCTGCTGATCGGCGGGGTTGGCCTGGCGCGGGGTTACCACGAGCGTCCTGCACTGACGGCTGAGCGCTTTGTGCCCAACCCGTATGGTGCACCCGGTGAGCGTCTGTATCGCACCGGCGACCTGGCCCGCTACCGTGTCGACGGTGTGCTGGAGTACATCGGCCGTGTAGACCATCAGGTCAAGGTGCGTGGGTTCCGCATCGAACTCGGCGAAATCGAAGCCTGCCTGCGCGAGCATGCCGGCGTGCGCGAAGCCGTGGTCCTGGCCGACAACGACCGCCTGATCGCTTATCTGGTCAGCACTGCGCCTGATGCGCCGGAGGTCTACAAGGCCGCGCTGCGTGAGCGCCTGCCAGACTACATGGTACCGGCGCACCTGGTGTTCCTCGACAGCCTGCCCCTGACCCCAAACGGGAAGCTGGACCGCAAGGCATTGCCGGCCGTGGACGCAGCGCTGCTGAGCAAGGGCCATGTCGCGCCAGTGACGCCACGTGAGCAACAGGTCGCGGCCATTTGGGCCGAAGTGCTGGACCTGCCGCAGGTCGGTCTCGACGACCACTTCTTCGAACTCGGCGGGCATTCACTGCTGGCCACGCGCATCGTGTCGCGGGTTCGCCAGGCTCTCGCGTTGGAAGTGGCGCTCAAGACCCTGTTTGAACACCCGTTGCTGGGTGATTTCGTGCGGGCCCTGGGTGAGGCGGGCGTGACGGCGCCAGCGTTGCTCAAGGCCGATCGCAACCAACCATTGCCGCTGTCCTATGCCCAGGAGCGCCAATGGTTCCTCTGGCAACTGGACCCGCACAGCACGGCGTATCACATCCCCAGCGCATTGCGTTTGAAAGGCCCGTTGGACTTGTCCGCACTGCAACGCAGTTTCGACACCTTGCTGGCACGCCATGAAAGCCTGCGTACCCATTTGCGCCAGGACGCCGCTGGCACGGTGCAGGTGATTGAAGACTCGGGCCTGATTGAAATCGACCTGGCTGAAGCTGATGAAGCCAACCTCAGGGCACGCGTCGCTGACGTCGTTGCGCAACCGTTCGACCTGCTGCGCGGGCCGCTCCTGCGTGCCAAGCTGCTGCGCCTGAGTGAAGACGAACATGTGCTGGTACTGGTGCAGCACCACATCGTGTCCGATGGCTGGTCGATGCAATTGATGGTCGAGGAGCTGGTGCAGCTTTACGCCGCCTTCAGCCAGGGGCAGATGCCCGATTTGCCGGCCTTGCCGATTCAATACGCCGACTACGCCCTGTGGCAGCGCAACTGGATGGAGGCCGGTGAAAAGGCCCGCCAATTGGCCTACTGGCAGGCCCAGTTGGGCGGCGTGCAGCCGGTACTGGAGTTGCCTTTCGATTACCTGCGCCCAGCGGTTCAAAGTCACCGTGGTGCGCGTCTGGGTATTGAATTGCAGCCGCAGCTCCTGGCCGGTCTGCGTCGCTTGGCGCAGAGCGTCGGCGTGACGTTGCCGATGGTGCTGTTGGCGTCCTACCAGGCGTTGCTGCACCGCTACAGCGGCCAGGAAGACGTGCGTGTCGGCGTGCCGATTGCCAACCGCAATCGCCTGGAAACCGAAGGGCTGATCGGCTTTTTCGTTAACACCCAGGTGCTCAAGGCCGATATCCACGGCCAGATGAGCGTGGTGCAACTGCTGCAACAGGCCCGCCAGCGTTCCCTCGAAGCCCAGGCCCATCAAGACCTGCCGTTCGAGCAACTGGTCGAAGCCTTGCAACCCGAACGCAGCATGAGCCTCAGCCCGCTGTTCCAAGTGTTGTTCAACCATCGCGTGACCTCGGCCGACCATCATTTGCAGCGCCTTGTCGAGCTGGACGTCGAGGTGCTGAGCTGGGATGAAGGCGTGGCGCAGTTCGACCTGGCACTGGACGTGGAAGAAAGCCAGGCGACGCTGCGTGCCTCGCTGAGTTACGCCACCGACCTGTTCGCCCCGGCGACCATCGAGCGCATGGCGGGCCACTGGCAGAACCTGTTGCAGGCGATGGTTGCCGATCAACAGCAACCGATCAGCCAATTGAATCTGCTGGGCCCGGATGAGCAACAGCACATCCTGCAACTGTGGAACCAGACCGACGCCGGCTTCTCGGCCGAGCGTCTGGTCCATGAGTTGGTGGCCGACCGTGCCCGGGAAAACCCGCAGGCCGTGGCGGTGAAGTTCGATGCGCAGACACTCACCTACGGCGAGCTGAACCGCCAGGCCAATCGCCTGGCCCACGCGTTGATCGCCCGTGGTGTCGGCCCGGAAGTGCGCGTGGCGATTGCCATGCCGCGCAGTGCTGAAATCATGGTGGCGTTCCTGGCGGTGATGAAAGCCGGTGGCGTGTATGTGCCGCTGGACATCGAATACCCGCGTGACCGCTTGCTCTACATGATGCAAGACAGCCGTGCGCAATTGTTGCTGACCCATAGCCGCGCGTTGCAGCAATTGCCGATTCCCGAGGGCTTGGACACCCTGGCGATTGATCGCAGCGAAGACTGGGCTGATTACTGCGACACCGCACCGGACGTGAAACTGGACGGCGACAACCTCGCCTACGTGATCTACACCTCCGGCTCCACCGGCCTGCCCAAGGGTGTGGCGGTGTCCCACGGCCCGTTGGTGGCGCACATCATCGCGACCGGCGAGCGTTATGAAACATCCCCGGCCGATTGCGAACTGCACTTCATGTCGTTCGCCTTCGACGGCTCCCACGAAGGCTGGATGCACCCGTTGATCAACGGCGCCAGCGTGTTGATCCGTGACGACAGCCTGTGGCTGCCGGAATACACCTACCAGCAAATGCATCGCCATAACGTGACCATGGCCGTATTCCCGCCGGTGTACCTGCAACAGCTGGCCGAACACGCCGAGCGTGACGGCAACCCGCCGGCTGTGCGGGTGTATTGCTTTGGTGGTGACGCGGTCGCCCAGGCCAGCTACGACCTGGCGTGGCGCGCGCTCAAGCCGACCTACCTGTTCAACGGCTACGGCCCGACTGAAACCGTGGTCACGCCGTTGCTGTGGAAGGCACGCAAAGGGGATCCGTGCGGTGCCGTCTATGCACCGATCGGCACATTACTCGGCAATCGCAGCGGCTACGTGCTGGATTCGCAACTCAACCTGCAACCTGTCGGCGTGGCTGGCGAGTTGTACCTGGGCGGCGAGGGCGTGGCACGGGGTTACCTGGAGCGTCCGGCACTGACGGCGGAACGCTTTGTACCGGACCCGTTCGGCAAGCCGGGTAGCCGCGTGTATCGCAGCGGCGACTTGACCCGTGGCCGTCCGGACGGGGTAGTGGATTACCTCGGGCGTGTCGACCATCAGGTGAAGATCCGTGGTTTCCGTATCGAACTGGGCGAGATCGAAGCGCGCCTGCGTGAACAGGACAACGTCGGTGAAACCGTGGTGGTCGCCCAGGACGGTCCGACTGGCAAGCAACTGGTGGCCTACGTGGTGCCGGCGGATGCCAACCTGGCCGACCAGGCGGAGTTCCGCGACAGCCTGCGCCGTGCCCTGAAAACCCGCCTGCCGGACTACATGGTGCCGACGCACTTCATGTTCCTGGCGCAGATGCCGCTGACGCCCAACGGCAAACTCGACCGCAAAGGCTTGCCGCAACCGGACGCAAGCCTGCTGCAACAAGCCTATGTGGCCCCGGAAACTGAGCTTGAGCAGCAGATCGCCGCGATCTGGGCCGAGGTGCTGCGCCTGCCGCAAGTGGGCCTGAACGATAACTTCTTTGAAGTGGGCGGCCATTCCCTGCTGGCGATCCAGATTACCTCACGGGTCCAGGCCGAGCTGGGCCTGGAAGTGCCGCTGCTGGAAGTGTTCCAGACCGAAACGCTGCGCGCCTATGTACAGGCCGCCGCTACCTTCCGTGCCGGCAGCGCGGAAGACTTTGATGATCTTCGTGACTTTTTGAGCGAACTAGAGGCGATTTGAACCATGCTTTCCAACCCAAACATCGATCTGGTTTCGCGCTTTCTTCGCCTGCCTCTGGAACAGCGCCAGCAGTTTTATCAGCGTCTGCAAAGCCGGGGCATGAGCTTCGCTCAACTGCCGATTGCCTCGATCCGCGAGGACGGCCAGCACCTGCCGCTGTCCTACGCCCAGGAGCGCCAATGGTTTCTCTGGCAATTGGACCCGGACAGTGCCGCCTATCATGTCCCCGGTGCGCTGCGCCTGAGCGGGCGCTTGGACAAGGCGGCCTTGCAACGCAGTTTCGACACCCTGGTGGCACGTCATGAGAGCCTGCGCACCCGTCTGCATCTGGACGGTGAGCAGCGCGCCCAGGAAGTGCTCGCCCATGTTGCCCTCGAGATCACCGAAAGCGCGGTTGACGAGGCCAACCTCAAGGCATCGGTAGAAGCTGAAATCGCCCGTCCCTTCGACTTGCAGCAAGGCCCGTTGCTGCGCGTCAGCTTGTTCGCACTGAGTGAAGAGGAGCACGTGCTGGTCCTGGTGCAACACCATATCGTCTCCGACGGTTGGTCGATGGGCGTGATGGTGCAAGAGCTGATGCAACTCTACGCCGCCTACAGCCAGGGCCAGGACTGTGCCTTGGCGCCGCTGCCGATCCAGTACGTCGACTACGCGCTGTGGCAGCGCAGCTGGATGGAAGCGGGGGAGAAGGCGCGTCAACTGGCGTACTGGCGCGAGCAGCTCAGCGGCACGCAGCCGGTACTGGAATTGCCCTTCGACCAACCGCGCCCGGCGCAACAGAGCTTTCGTGGCGCGCGCCAGGACATTGCCTTGGAACCGGCATTGGCTGCAGGGTTGAAAGCCTTGGCACAGCGTGAAGGTGTGACGATGTTCATGCTGTTGCTGGCCTCGTTCCAGGCGTTTCTGTACCGCTACAGCGGCCAGCCGGATATTCGCGTCGGCGTGCCGATTGCCAACCGCAACCGTGTCGAGACCGAATCGCTGATCGGCTTCTTTGTTAACACGCAAGTGCTCAAGGCCGACCTCGATGGCCAGATGAGTTTTGCGCAGTTGCTGCAGCACACCAAGCGCCGCGCGCTGGAAGCCCAGGCCCACCAGGACCTGCCTTTCGAACAACTGGTGGAAGCGCTGCAACCCGAGCGCAGCCTGAGCCATAACCCGCTGTTCCAGGTGATGTTCAGCCACCAGGCCAATTCAACGGCCGCCGCGCAGCAGCTACCCGGCCTGCGCGTGGCCAACCTGGAGTGGGATAGCCACAGCGCTCAGTTCGACCTGAGCCTGGATACCCAGGAAAGCGGCGAAGGCATCTGGGCCTCGTTGACCTACGCCACCGACCTGTTCAGCGCGGCGACTGTCACGCGAATGGGCGAACACTGGCTGAGCCTGCTGCGTGACGCGGTGGCGAACAGCGCATCGCCTTTGCAGGACCTGGCGACACTCAACGCCCATGAGCGCGAGCAAGTCCTCTGTCAGTGGAACGCCACCGAGCGCGACTATCCGCAAGGGCAGTGGGTGCATCAGTTGATCGAAGCCCAGGCGCTGGCGCAGCCGGAAGCACTGGCGCTGTGTTTCAACGACTTGTCCCTGAACTACGCCCAATTGAATAGCCGCGCTAACCGCCTGGCCCATCGCCTGATTGAGACCGGCGTTGGGCCGGACGTACTGGTGGGGCTGGCAGTGGAGCGCTCCATCGACATGGTGGTCGGCCTGCTGGCCGTGCTCAAGGCCGGTGGCGCCTACGTGCCGCTGGACCCGGAATACCCGCGTGAGCGCCTGGCCTACATGCTGGAAGACAGTGGTGTAAAACTGCTGCTGACCCAGGCGCATCTGCGTGAACAGATGCCGATTCCCCAAGGCCTGGAAACCCTGGTGTTGGGTGAGTCTGGCTTTGAAAACTACAGCGACGCCAACCCGGGCATTGCCCTGGATGGCGAAAACCTTGCCTATGTGATCTATACCTCGGGCTCCACCGGCCAGCCTAAAGGCGCAGGCAACCGTCATTCGGCGTTGCTCAACCGCTTACACTGGATGCAGGAAGCCTATGGCCTGGGCGCCAGCGACACGGTGCTGCAAAAGACCCCGTTCAGCTTCGACGTGTCGGTGTGGGAGTTCTTCTGGCCGCTGATGACCGGCGCGCGCCTAGTGGTGGCCGCGCCGGGTGATCACCGTGATCCGGCCAAGCTGATCAACCTGATCAATCAACAACAGGTCACCACGCTGCACTTTGTGCCGTCGATGTTGCAGGCATTCTTGCAGGATCCGGCGGTGTCGACTTGCCAAAGCCTGCAGCGCATCGTGTGCAGCGGCGAGGCCTTGCCGGCGGACGCCCAGCAGCAGGTCTTCGCCAAGCTGCCGCACGCCGGGCTTTTCAACCTGTACGGCCCGACCGAAGCGGCCATTGACGTGACCCACTGGACTTGCGTCGATGAAGGCCGCGATGCGGTGCCAATCGGCCGTCCGATTGCCAACCTCGGCTGCTACATCCTCGACAACAACTTTGAGCCGGTGCCGGTCGGTGTACTGGGCGAGTTGTACCTGGGCGGTATCGGCCTGGCGCGGGGTTACCACCGTCGACCGGCGCTCACCGCCGAACGTTTTGTCGCTCACCCGTTCATCAAGGGCGAACGCCTGTACCGCACCGGCGACCTGGCGCGCTACCGCGACAACGGCGTGATTGAGTACGCCGGGCGTATCGACCATCAGGTCAAGCTGCGTGGCCTGCGCATCGAATTGGGCGAAATCGAAGCGCGCCTGCTGGAGCACGATTGGGTGCGTGAGGCCGCCGTGCTGGCGGTCGACGGCAAATACCTGGTGGGTTACCTGGTGCTGCAAAACGCCGGTGATGACTGGCGCGACGCGTTGGGCGCGCACCTGGGTCAACATCTGCCGGACTACATGGTGCCCGCACAATGGGTGGTGCTGGAGCAGATGCCCTTGAGCCCCAACGGCAAGCTGGACCGCAAGGCGCTGCCCAAACCCGAAGCCACTCACCACTACGAAGCGCCGCACAGTGCACTGGAGCAACAGATCGCCGCGATTTGGGCCGACGTGCTGGGCGTTGAGCAGGTGGGTTTGAACGACAACTTCTTCGAACGTGGCGGCGATTCGATCATCTCCATCCAGGTGGTCAGCCGCGCGCGGGCGGCCGGTATTCATTTCACCGCCAAGGCGCTGTTCCAGCACCAGACGGTGCGCGGCTTGGCCCGCGTGGCGCAATTGCAGACGGCACAGGTGATCGACCAGGGCCCGGTGCAGGGCGCGACGCCGTTGCTGCCGTTCCAGCAACTGTTCTTCGACATGCACCTGCCGGACCGTCATCACTGGAACCAGTCCTTGCTGCTGACGCCACGCCAATATCTTCTTGCTGAGCCATTGGAAGCTGCGCTTCAAGCGCTGACCCAGCACCACGACGTGTTGCGCCTGAGCTTCAGCCAGCAGGCCGAAGGCTGGACCGCGCGGCATGACGCGCAACCTGCAACCCTGCTATGGCAGGCCAGCGTGCAGGACGCCGCCGAACTGCAAACCCTGTGCGAGCGCGCCCAGCGCAGCCTCGACCTGCAACAAGGCGCATTGTTGCGTGCGGTACTTGCAGACATGGCTGACGGCTCACAGCGCCTGCTGTTGGTCATGCACCACCTGGTGGTGGACGGCGTGTCCTGGCGCGTGTTCCTCGAAGACCTACAAAGCCTGTATCGCCAGCAGAAATTGCCGGCCAAGACCTCTTCGTTCAAAACCTGGGCCGAACGCTTGCAGGCGCATGCCCGCAGCGAATCAATCGAGCCGGAAAAAGCCTTCTGGCTGCAACAGCTGCAAGGCGTGCCGACGGATTTGCCTTGCCGTGATCCGCAAGGTGCACGTCCGGGCCGCCTGGCCCAGACGGTTGTCAGCCAACTGGATGCAGAGCGCACCCGGCAATTGCTGCAACAGGCGCCCACGGCGTATCGCACCCAGATCAACGACCTGCTGCTGACTGCCTTGGCACGCGTTATTTGCCAGTGGACCGGGCAAGCCTCCAGCCTGATCCAGCTGGAAGGCCATGGCCGTGAAGAGCTGTTCGACGACATCGACCTGACCCGCACCCTGGGCTGGTTCACCAGCCTGTTCCCGGTGCGCCTGACCCCGGCCGAATCTCTGGCTGCCTCGATCAAGCAGGTCAAGGAGCAACTGCGTGCGGTGCCGGACAAGGGCCTGGGCTTCGGCGCGCTGCGCTACCTGGGCGACGACGCCACGCGCCAGGTGTTCAGCGCGTTGCCGGTGCCGCGCATTACCTTCAACTACCTCGGCCAGATCGACGGCAGCTTTGACCAGCCGCAAGGGCTGTTCGTACCCTCGGCAGAAAGCTCCGGCACCGAACAAAGCCCGGATGCACCGCTGGGCAATTGGTTGACGTTGAATGGCCAGGTGTACGGCGGTGAACTGCACATGGGGTGGACGTTCAGTCCGCTGATGTTCGATGCATCGCAGATCGAAGCCTTGAGCATGGCCTTCACCCGCGAACTGACGGCCTTGGTCGAACACTGCTGCACCCCCGGCAACAACGGCGTGACGGCCTCCGACTTCCCGTTGTCGCGCTTGAGCCAGCAGCAGCTGGAATCCTTGCCGCTGGCCGCCGACGCCGTTGAAGACATCTACACCCTGTCGCCGATGCAGCAGGGCATGTTATTCCACACCCTCTACGAACAGGCCGCCGGCGACTACATCAACCAGATCCGCGTGACCGCCGATGGTTTGGATGTGACGCGGTTCCAGCAGGCCTGGGATGCCACAGTGCAAGCCCACGACGTGCTGCGCAGCGGGTTCTTCTGGGAAGGCCAGCTGGAATGGCCATGCCAGGTGGTCTACCGCGAGGCCCGTTTGGTCATCGAACACCTCGATTGGCGCGCCATGCCGGAGCGCGAACTGGAGTTGCAGAACCTTCAGGAAGTTCAACGTCGCCAGGGTTTTGACCTGGCCAAGGCGCCCCTTGTGCGCCTGGTACTGGTGCGTACGGAGGAGCAACGCCATGAACTGATCTACACCAACCACCATATCCTCATGGACGGTTGGAGCAATTCGCGGCTGTTCGGTGAAGTGCTGCAACGTTATGCCGGTGTCGCAATGCCTGAAGCGGCCGGGCGTTATCGCGACTACATCGGCTGGCTGCAGCAGCGTGATGCCGCAGTGACTGAAACCTTCTGGCGCGAACAACTGAGCGTTCTGCAAGCACCAACGCGCTTGGGCAGCAGCCAACCGACGGCGGCGGACGGGCATGGCGAGCATCAGCTCAGCCTGGATCGCCCGCTGACTGCGCGCCTCGAAACCTTTGCGCGCAACAACAAAGTCACGCTCAACACCCTGATCCAGGCAGCTTGGCTGGTCCTGTTGCAGCGCCATAGCGGGCAGTCGGTGGTGTCTTTCGGTGCCACCGTGGCCGGGCGTCCGGCCGACCTGTTGGGGGTGGAGCAGCAGATTGGGCTGTTCATCAACACCTTGCCGGTGATCTGTGCGGTGGATGCCCAGCAGACCGTGGCCGACTGGCTGCAAGCGGTGCAGGCGCAGAACCTGGCGTTGCGTGAGCATGAACATACTGGGCTGTACGATATCCAGCGCTGGGCCGGGCAGGGGGGTGAAGCCTTGTTCGATAACATCCTGGTGTTCGAAAACTACCCCGTATCCAAGGCCCTGGAGCAGAGCGGCGGCAGCGGGATCCGTTTTGGCCTGCCGGATTCACGCGAGCAAACCAGCTTCCCGCTGACGGTGTTGGTGGACGTCGGTGACACGCTGTCGGTGCAGTTCGGCTTTGCGCGTGCGCATTTCGAGGCAAGCACGGTGCAAACCTACGGCCGCCATCTGGTCAACCTGCTGCAAGCCATGCTCGACGGCGACCAACAACGTCTGGGCGACTTGGCGATGTTGGAGGTGGCGGAACGCCAACAAGTGGTCGTTGACTGGAACGCCACGGCGCGGGATTACCCGTTGCAGCACTGTGTGCATCAACTGATCGAGCAGCAGGCGGCGCGCACACCGCACGCCCCGGCATTGGTGTTTGCCGAGCAGCGCTTGAGCTATGCCGAGCTGAACGGTCGTGCCAACCGCCTGGCTCATCGTTTGATCGAAGCCGGTGTGGGCGCGGACGTGCTGGTGGGCCTGGCCGTGGAGCGTTCCATCGAAATGGTGGTCGGTCTACTCGCCGTACTCAAGGCCGGCGGCGCCTATGTGCCGCTGGACCCGGAATACCCGCGTGATCGCCTGGCCTACATGCTCGACGACAGCGGTGTGAAACTGCTGTTGACCCAGGCACATTTGCTTGAGCAACTGCCGATTCCGCAAGGCTTGGATAGCCTGGTGCTGGGTGAAGCCACGTTCGAAGGCTACAGCGACGCCAATCCTGAAATCGTGGTGCACGGTGAAAACCTCGCCTATGTGATCTACACCTCAGGCTCCACCGGCCAACCCAAAGGCGCCGGCAACCGCCATTCAGCCCTGGCCAACCGCCTGCACTGGATGCAGGAGGCTTATGGCCTGGACGTCAGCGACACGGTGCTGCAAAAGACCCCGTTCAGCTTCGATGTGTCGGTGTGGGAGTTCTTCTGGCCATTGATGACCGGCTCGCGCCTGGTGGTGGCGGCGCCGGGCGATCACCGCGATCCGGCGAAGCTGATCAAGCTGATCAACCAAGAGCAGGTCACCACGCTGCACTTTGTGCCGTCGATGTTGCAGGCCTTCCTGCAAGACCCGACGGTGGCGACCTGTCACACCCTGCACCGCATCGTGTGCAGCGGCGAGGCCTTGCCGGTGGATGCCCAGCAGCAGGTGTTCGCCAAGTTGCCGCAGGCCGGGCTCTACAACCTGTACGGCCCGACCGAAGCCGCCATCGACGTGACCCACTGGACCTGTGTCGATGAACGCCGCGATGCGGTGCCCATTGGTCGCCCGATTGCCAACCTCGGTTGCTACATTCTCGACAGCAACTTCGAACCTGTCCCCGTCGGTGTGCTGGGCGAGTTGTACCTGGGCGGCATTGGCCTGGCGCGAGGTTACCATCGCCGTCCGGCCCTGACTGCCGAGCGTTTTGTTGCCCACCCGTTCGTCAAGGGCGAACGCCTGTACCGCACGGGCGACCTGGCGCGCTACCGCGAAGACGGTGTGATCGATTACGCCGGGCGTATCGACCATCAGGTCAAGCTGCGTGGCTTGCGCATCGAGTTGGGCGAAATCGAAGCGCGTCTGTTGGAGCACGACTGGGTGCGGGAGACCGCTGTGCTGGCGATCGACGGCAAATACCTGGTGGGCTACCTGGTGCTGCAAAACGCCGGCGACGATTGGCGCGATGTGTTGAGTGCCTACCTGGCGCAACAGCTGCCGGACTATATGGTCCCGGCCCAGTGGATGCTGCTGGAGCAGATGCCCCTGAGCCCCAACGGCAAGCTGGACCGCAAGGCCCTGCCGAAGGCGGACGCCAGTTTGCAGGCCCGGGAATACGTCGCCCCGAACAGCGAACTGGAGCAGCAGATTGCCGCCATCTGGGCCGAAGTGCTGGACGTGGAGCGGGTAGGCCTGCACGACAACTTCTTCGAGCTGGGCGGGCATTCGCTGTTGGCCACCCAGGTGGTGGTGCGCCTGCGCGAGCAGTTGCACGCCGAATTCGACGTCAAATCGATCTTCACCACCCCGACCCTGGCCGAGTTCAGTGCCCATGTAGCGGCCCAGCAGACAAATAATTCGCCGGTGCAGGACGCATTGGCTAAATCCTTGGAGGCCCTCAAACGTCTATCAGCAGAAGATTTGGATAAATTGATTTCCTGAGGGGCGTGGCGTGCAAGCATTAATCGAGTCGGTAGGGTCACTTTCGGCGCAACAAAAGAAAGCGTTGGCGGTAATGCTCAAGCAGCAAGGCATCAACCTGTTTGAGATTGCCCCGGTTTTCAAGCGCCAGGAAGGCGAACCCCTTCGACTCTCCTATGCCCAGGAACGCCAGTGGTTCCTGTGGCAACTGGAGCCGCAAAGCACCGCCTATCATGTGCCCAGGGCGCTGCGCCTGACCGGCCACTTGGATGTGGCCGCGCTGCAGCGCAGTTTTGACACGCTGGTGATGCGCCATGAAAGCCTGCGCACGCATTTGCAGGAAGAGGGCGACAGCGCCTTGCAGGTGATTGCCGAGCAGGCGCGGGTGGACATCGCGCTGGTCGATGCTCAGGAGTCACAGCTCAAGGCCCTGGTGGAGGCTGAAATCGCCCAGCCGTTCGATTTACAGCAAGGCCCGCTGTTACGGGTCAAGCTGTTGCGCCTGGCACCCCAGGAACATGTGCTGGTGCTGGTACAGCATCACATCGTCTCTGATGGCTGGTCGATGCAGGTCATGGTCGACGAGTTGGTCCAGCTCTACGCCGCCCATGCCCAAGGGCAGGACCTGCAATTGCCGGCCTTGCCGATTCAGTACGCCGACTACGCGCTGTGGCAACGCAGCTGGATGGAGGCGGGTGAGCGCGAGCGCCAGCTGGGCTATTGGACCGGCGTGCTCGGTGGCGAGCAACCGGTGCTGGAGATGCCGATGGACCGACCACGCCCTGCGGTGCAGAGCTACCGCGGTGCGCGGCTCGACCTGACACTTGAAACGTCGCTGGTGGCGGGTCTCAAAAGCTTGGCGCAACGCGAAGGCGTGACGGTGTTCATGTTGCTGCTGGCGTCGTTCCAGGCCGTGCTGCATCGCTACAGCGGCCAGGGCGACATCCGCATCGGTGTGCCGGTGGCCAACCGTAACCGGGTAGAAACCGAGCGTTTGATCGGCTTTTTTGTCAATACGCAGATCCTCAAGGCCGATATCGACGGGCAGATGACGTTCCGCGAGCTGCTGCAACAAACCCGCCAGCGCGCGGTCGAGGCCCAGGCGCATCAAGACTTGCCGTTCGAACAATTGGTGGAAGCACTGCAGCCGGAGCGCAGCCTGAGCTACAACCCGCTGTTCCAGGTGATGTTCAACCACCAGACCGACACCCAGCGCGCTGGCGGCAGCGTCACGGGCCTGCAGGTGCAGGGGCTGGAGTGGGACAGCAAGACGTCGCAGTTCGACCTCAACCTCGACACCCAGGAGTCGGCTGACGGCATCCATGCATCCCTGACCTACGCCACCGACCTGTTTGACGCACCGGGCCTGGAGCGTTTCCTTGCGCACTGGCACCGTCTGTTGCACCGGGTGGTGCAGGATTGCAACGGCCGCGTCGGCGAGTTGCCGTTGCTGGACGATGCGCAATGGCAGCAACTGGTGCACACCTGGAACGACACACACCAGGCATTCGCGCAGGATGCGGGGGTGCATCGGCTGTTTGAAGCCCAGGCACAGATGCGTCCGGACGCAACGGCGCTGCTCTGCAATGGCCAGGCGCTGAGTTACGCCGACCTGAACCAGCGTGCCAACCGCCTGGCCCATCGCCTGCGTGCGGCGGGTGTGGGCCCGGACGTGCTGGTGGCCGTTGCCCTGGATCGTTCGGTGGACATGGTGTTGGCGTTGCTGGCGACCCTCAAGGCCGGCGGCGCCTATGTGCCGCTGGACCCGCAGTTTCCGGCCGAGCGGCTGGCGTTCATGCTCGAAGACAGTCGCGCACAGGTCCTGTTGACCGCCGGCGACCTGCACGAGCGCCTGCCCCTGGCAGCCGACCAGCAGCTGCTGTTCATCAGCGAGCAGGAGGATGCGTGCTACGGCAGCGACAACCCGCAGGTCGAGCTGAGCGGCGAACACCTGGCCTATGTGATCTATACCTCCGGTTCCACCGGCAAGCCCAAGGGGGTGATGGTGCGCCATGGCGCACTGAGCAGCTTCACCCTGGGCATGGCGCAGACCCTGAGCATCGACGCCAGCGTGCGCCTGCTGTCGCTGACCACGTTCTCCTTCGATATTTTCGCCCTTGAGCTGTACGTTCCGCTGTCGGTAGGTGCCACCGTGGTACTGGCGGACAAGTCAGTGTCCCAGGACCCAGAGGCGATCCTGAGCCTGGTGCATGCCCAGGTAATCAACGTGGTGCAAGCCACGCCGTCGACCTGGCGCATGCTGCTGGACAGTGACCGCCGTGCCTTGCTGCACGGGGTCAAGAGCCTGTGCGGTGGCGAAGCGTTGCCGGCCGACCTGGCCCAGCGCATGCTCGCCCAGGGCGGCGCGGTGTGGAACCTGTACGGCCCGACGGAAACCACCATTTGGTCGGCGGCCCACCCGCTGGTTGAACCGATGCCTTTTGTCGGTCGGCCGATTGCCAACACCTCGTTGTTTGTCCTCAATAGCGAACTCACCCCAAGCCCGGTCGGCGCCAGTGGCGAACTGCTGATTGGCGGTGTCGGCCTGGCACGGGGTTATCACGGCCGGGCAGCCATGACCGCCGAGCGCTTCGTGCCCAACCCGTTTGCGCGCAATGGCGAGCGGCTGTATCGCACCGGCGACCTGGCGCGCTATCGCGTGGATGGCGTGGTCGAGTACATCGGCCGCGTCGACCATCAGGTCAAGGTGCGTGGGTTCCGAATCGAGCTGGGTGAGATTGAAGCGTGTCTGCGCGAGCAGCGTGGCGTGCGCGAAGCCGTGGTGATGGCCGAGAATGACCAACTGCTGGCGTATCTGGTGACGCACAGCGCGACCTCGGATGCCGACCAGGGCGCCCTGCGCGAAACACTCAAGGCCGCGTTGCGCGACGTACTGCCGGACTACATGGTGCCGGCGCACATGCTATTCCTGGCACGCCTGCCGCTGACGCCGAACGGCAAGCTCGACCGCAAGGCACTGCCGAAGCCGGATGCCAGCCTGTTGCAGAAACGCTATGTGGCACCGGTTGGCGAGAAAGCCCAGCAAGTGGCCTCGATCTGGGCCGAAGTGCTGGGTGTGCCGCAGGTTGGCCTTGAAGACCATTTCTTTGAATTGGGCGGTCACTCGTTACTGGCGACCCGCGTGGTGTCACGGGTACGCCAGGCATTGGCGATCGACGTGGCCCTCAAAAGCCTGTTTGAGCAGCCGGTACTGGGTGCGTTTGTGCAGGCGCTGGGTGAAAAGGGCGCCGACGTTGCGCGCATCACTTTGGCCGACCGCGATCAGCCGCTGCTGCTGTCGTATGCCCAGGAGCGCCAATGGTTCCTCTGGCAACTGGAGCCGGACAGCGCGGCCTATCACATTCCTGCCGCGTTGCGCCTAGAGGGCACGCTGGATCGCGTAGCCCTGCAACGGGCCTTCGATACCCTGGTGCAGCGCCACGAAACCCTGCGGACTGTGTTTTTCGCTGACACGCACCAGACTGTCCAGCGCGTGATCGCGCAAGCCGCGCCCATCATCGACTATCAAGTGCTGGGCTCGACTGAGCCGGCCCAGTTGCAGGCGTTGGTCGAAGACGCAATCGCCCAGCCATTCGATCTGCAGGCCGGCCCGTTGCTGCGCATCAAGCTGCTGCAACTGGGCGAGCGCGAGCATGTGCTGGTGCTGGTACAGCACCATATCGTTTCGGATGCCTGGTCGATGCAAGTGATGGTCGATGAGCTGGTGAGCCTGTATGCCGGCTACAGCCAGGGCCTTGAGCCGACCTTGGCGGATCTGCCGATTCAATACGCCGACTATGCCCAATGGCAGCGTAGCTGGATGGAAGCGGGTGAAAAGGACCGCCAACTGGCGTACTGGCGTGCCCGCTTGGGCGATGTGCAACCTGTGTTGGAGCTGCCGCTGGATCGTCCGCGCCCGGCCATGCAGAGCTATCAGGGCGCACGCCTGGACCTGGTGCTGCAACCGTCGGTGGTCGAGGGCTTGCGTGCCTTGGCGCAGCGCGAGGGCGCCACGCTGTTCATGGTGCTGCTCGCGTCGTTCCAGTCACTGCTCTATCGCTACACCGGCCAGTCGGATATCCGCGTCGGCGTGCCCATCGCCAACCGCAACCGCCTGGAAACCGAACAACTGATCGGCTTTTTCGTCAATACCCAGGTGCTCAAGGCCGACATTGACGGGCACATGACCTTTGCCCAGCTGTTGCAGCAGGTCAAGGAACAGGCACTGGGCGCACAAGCGCATCAGGACTTGCCCTTCGAGCAATTGGTCGAGGCGTTGCAGCCCGAGCGCAGCCTGAGCCACAACCCGTTGTTCCAGGTGATGTTCAACCATCAGTCGGCTGCCCAAGCCAATCGTGACGGCCAGCAATTGCCTGGCCTGCGTGTGGAGGGGCTGGCGTGGGACAGCCATACGGCGCACTTCGATCTGAGCCTGGACACCGAAGAGTCAGACGAAGGCCTGCTGGCTTCGCTGACTTACGCGACCGCGCTGTTCGATGCCAGCACCTTGCAGCGCTTTGCCGCGCACTGGCAGAACCTGCTGAAGAGTGTGGTCAGCGATGCTCGTCATTGTGTCGCTGACCTGCCGATCCTGGGCAGTGATGAACAGGCGCAAATGCTGTACCAGTGGAACCCGCCACAACCGACGCGTGCCGCCCACAGCAGCGTGCTGCATAAGTTCGAGCAACAGGTGGTGAGCCAGCCGCAGGCGATTGCACTGATCATGGATCAACGGCGCATGACCTATGCCGACTTGAACCTGCGCGCCAACCGCCTGGCGCACAAACTGATCGAGCAGGGCGTTACTGCCGACAGCCTGGTTGGCGTAGCGGTGGACCGTTCGCTGGAAATGATCGTTGCGCTGTTAGCGGTCCTCAAGGCCGGCGGCGCCTATGTCCCGCTGGACCCGCAATACCCGGCGGACCGCCTGCAATGCATGATCGAGGACAGCGGCTTGCGGCTGCTGCTGACCCAGCAGCCGCTGCTGGAGCGCCTGCCGATCAGCGCCGGGCTGGCGCTGATTTGCCTGGAAGCCGACGCCGACTGGCTGGCCGAATACCCGGACAGCAACCCACCCGTACGTGCGTTCCCCACGAACCTGGCGTACCTGATGTTCACCTCCGGTTCGACCGGGCGGCCCAAAGGCGTCGGCATCGACCAGGCCTCGCTGGCGCGGCATGTTGAAGTGTTTATCGAGTTGTTCGAACTGACCGCCGCAGACCGCGTGCTGCAGTTCGGTACGTTCAACTTCGACGGGTTTGTCGAGCAACTCTACCCGGCGCTGTGCTGTGGTGCGGCCGTGGTGGTGCGCGGCGGTGAGCTGTGGGACAGCGACACCTTCTATGCGCAACTGATCGAACATGAGATTTCGGTGGTCGACCTGACCACCGCCTACTGGCACTTGATCGCCCGTGACTTTGCCGAGCGCGGCGTACGCGACTATGGCCGCCTGCGGCAGGTGCACGCGGGCGGCGAAGCGATGCCGCCGGAAGGGCTGGCCTCCTGGCGTTATGCCGGGCTGGGCCATGTGCGGCTGCTCAACACCTACGGACCCACCGAGGCGACCGTCACGGTTACCGCCCTGGATTGCGCGGGGTATGTGGAGGGGCGCGAAGCCGTCACGCAGATGATGCCGATCGGTCGTGTATTGGACGGCCGCGCCATCTACCTGCTGGATGCCAGCCTGAATCCGGTGCCCGTCGGTGTGGCCGGCGAGCTGGTGATTGGCGGGCCACTGCTGGCGCGCGGTTACTTCAACCGGGCCGGGCTGACCGCCGAACGTTTTATTCCCGATCCCTTTGACCCTATCGGCGGCGGGCGGCTCTACCGTACCGGCGACCTGGCCCGCTACCGTGCCGACGGCGTGATCGAATACATCGGGCGTATCGACCATCAAGTCAAGGTGCGTGGTTTCCGTATCGAGCTGGGTGAAATCGAATCCCGCTTGCTGGCCCAAGACAGTGTGCGCGAAGCCTTGGTGATTGCGGCCGACCAGCAGTTGATTGCCTACCTGGTCACCCCTCTGCCGGCGTCCGAGCACGCAGAGTTGCGCGAGCAGATTCGTGCTGTCCTGCGCGATGAGTTGCCGGACTATATGGTGCCGGCGCATTTCATGTTCCTGGAGCGCTTGCCGTTGAGCCCCAACGGCAAACTGGACCGCCATGCCTTGCCACGTCCTGACGCAAGCCAGGTCACCCACCACTGGGTGGCGCCCGTCAGTGCGCTGGAGCAGCAGGTGGCAGCGATCTGGGCCGAGATTCTCGGCGCCGAGCGCATTGGCCTGACGGACCATTTCTTCGAACGCGGTGGCCATTCGTTGCTGGCCATGCAAGTGGCCTCGCGCCTGCGGCATAACCTGGGGATCGAGTTGCCGTTGCGCGTGCTGTTCGAGCAGCCGCGCCTGGAGGGCTTTGTGGCCGCGCTGCACACCGAGGGCAAACGCGGTGGTTCGGCCGCGCCTGCGTTGGTGCCGGCGAATCGCGATCTGCCGTTGGTGTTGTCCTACGCTCAGGAGCGTCAGTGGTTCCTCTGGCTGCTGGACCCAGAAAGCACCGCGTACCACGTGCCCAGCGCCTTGCGCCTCAAGGGGCAGCTGGACCTGGACGCCCTGCAACGCAGCTTCGATACCCTGGTGGCGCGCCATGAAAGCCTGCGCACGCATTTGCATCAGGGCGATGAGCAAACGGTGCAGGTGATCCTGCCAGAAGCGCGCATCGAGATTGCGTTGGTGCGCAGCGATGAAGCGCAGGTCAAGGCGCAGGTCGAGGCCGAGATCGCCCGGCCGTTCAACCTGCAAGAGGGCCCGTTGCTACGCGCCACGCTGCTGTGCCTGAGTGAAGACGAACACGTGCTGGTACTGGTGCAACACCATATCGTCTCCGATGGTTGGTCGATGCAGATCATGGTCGATGAGCTGGTGCAGTTGTACAGCGCCTACAGCCAGGGCCAGCCCGTGCAACTGCCGGCCCTGCCGATCCAATACGCCGATTATGCCCGTTGGCAGCGCGAGTGGATGGACGCCGGAGAAAAAGCACGGCAACTGGCCTACTGGCAAACGTTGCTCGGCGGTGAGCAACCGGTGCTCGAACTGCCGTTTGACCACCAGCGCCCGGCTGAGCAAAGCCATCGCGGTGCGCGCCTGTTTGTCGAGCTGCCGCCCGCCTTGGTCGCAGACCTCAAGGGCCTGGCACAGCGTGAAGGCGTGACGATGTTCATGCTGTTGCTGGCCTCGTTCCAGGCGTTGATGCACCGCTACAGCGGCCAGGAAGATGTGCGCGTGGGCGTGCCGATTGCCAACCGCAACCGTGTCGAGACCGAGCGGTTGCTGGGCTTTTTCGTCAACACCCAGGTGCTCAAGGCTGATATCGACGAGCAGACCTCGGTGTTGGAACTGTTGCAGCAGGCCCGCCAACGCGCGCTGGAAGCCCAGGACCATCAGGACCTGCCATTCGAGCAACTGGTGGAAGCGCTGCAACCCGAGCGCAGCTTGAGCCTCAACCCGCTGTTCCAAGTGATGTTCAACCATCAGACCGAAGCGCGGCTGGGCGGCACGGCCCATCAACTGTCCACGCTGCGGGTGGAAGGGTTGGAGTGGGAAAGCCAGACCGCCCACTTCGACCTGGACCTGGATGTGCATGAGGGCGCCGAGAACATCTGGGCCACCCTGGGTTACGCCACCGACCTGTTCAATGCGTCGACCATCGAGCGCATGGCCCGGCACTGGCTGAACCTGCTGCAGGGCATGGTTGCCGATCCGCAGCAGAGCATCGGCCAGTTGAACCTGCTCGATCCGTCCGAGCGCCAGCAGATCCTGCAACTGTGGGACCGCAGCGGTTCGGGCTTCTCTGCTGAGCGGTTGGTCCATGAACTGTTCGCTGACCGTGCCCGGGAAAACCCGCAGGCCGTGGCGGTGAAGTTCGATGCACAGACACTCACCTACGGCGAGCTGGACCGCCAGGCCAACCACCTGGCCCACGCGCTGATCGCCCGTGGCGTCGGCCCGGAAGTGCGCGTGGCCATCGCCATGCCGCGCAGTGCCGAAATCATGGTGGCGTTCCTGGCGGTGATGAAAGCCGGTGGCGTGTATGTGCCGCTGGACGTGGAATACCCGCGTGACCGTCTGCTGTACATGATGCAGGACAGCCGTGCGAAGTTGCTGTTGACTCACACGGCGGTGCAGCAGCAACTGCCGGTGGCCGACGGCCTGGACAGCCTGGCGATTGACCACACTGAAGAATGGGCTGGCTACAGCGATACTGCCCCCAATGTGAAGCTGGACGGCGATAACCTGGCTTACGTGATCTACACCTCGGGTTCGACCGGCATGCCTAAGGGCGTTGCGGTGTCCCACGGCCCGTTGGTGGCGCATATCATCGCCACTGGCGAGCGTTATGAAACCAGCCCGTCTGACTGCGAACTGCACTTCATGTCGTTCGCCTTCGACGGCTCCCACGAAGGCTGGATGCACCCGTTGATCAACGGCGCCAGCGTGTTGATCCGTGACGACAGCCTGTGGCTGCCGGAATACACCTACGAACAGATGCATCGTCACAACGTGACCATGGCCGTGTTCCCGCCGGTGTACCTGCAACAGCTGGCCGAGCATGCCGAGCGTGACGGCAACCCACCGGCTGTGCGGGTGTACTGCTTTGGTGGTGACGCGGTCGCCCAGGCCAGCTATGACCTGGCCTGGCGCGCGCTCAAGCCGACCTACCTTTTCAACGGCTACGGCCCGACTGAAACCGTGGTCACGCCATTGCTGTGGAAGGCCCGCCGGGGCGATCCGTGCGGCGCGGTTTATGCCCCAATCGGCACCTTGCTGGGCAACCGCAGCGGCTACGTGCTCGACTCGCAACTCAATCTGCAACCTGTCGGCGTGGCCGGCGAGCTGTACCTGGGCGGCGAGGGCGTGGCCCGAGGGTATCTGGAGCGTTCGGCACTGACGGCTGAGCGCTTTGTACCGGACCCATTCGGCAAACCGGGCAGCCGCGTGTATCGCAGCGGCGACCTGACCCGTGGCCGTCCGGACGGGGTAGTGGATTACCTCGGCCGTGTCGATCATCAGGTGAAGATCCGTGGTTTCCGTATCGAACTGGGCGAGATCGAAGCGCGCCTGCGTGAACAAGATAACGTCGGCGAAACCGTGGTGGTCGCCCAGGAAGGTCCGACCGGTAAACAACTGGTGGCCTACGTGGTGCCGGCCAATGCTGGACCTGCCAACGAAACCGAGTTCCGCGAAACCCTGCGCCGCGCTTTGAAAACCCGTCTGCCGGACTACATGGTGCCGACGTACTTCATGTTCCTGGCGCAAATGCCACTGACGCCCAATGGCAAGCTCGACCGCAAAGGCTTGCCGCAACCGGACGCAAGCCTGTTGCAACAAGCCTACGTGGCGCCGCAAAGCGAGCTGGAACAACAGCTCGCCGCCATCTGGGCCGACGTGCTGCGCTTGCCGCAGGTGGGCTTGAACGACAACTTCTTCGAGCTGGGCGGCGATTCGATCATCTCGATCCAGGTGGTCAGCCGTGCGCGGCAAGCGGGCATCCGGTTCACGCCCAAGGACCTGTTCCAGCACCAGACCGTACAAAGCCTGGCGGGCGTCGCGCGTCAGGGTGTCGAAGGCTTGACCATCAGCCAGGCCGCCTTGAGTGGCGAGACGTTGCTGTTGCCGATTCAGCAAGCCTTCTTCGCCGATGAGATTGCCGAACGTCACCACTGGAACCAGTCGGTGGTGCTGCAGCCCCACGAACACCTCGATGCCGCCACATTGACCCAGGCCTTGCAAGCGTTGCTGGTGCACCACGATGCGTTACGCTCGCGGTTTGCCGAAGGCGCGCAGGGCTGGCAGGGCCTGTACCGTGCGGCCGAGCACCATCAGGCCGATACTGTGTTGTGGCAAAGCACGCTGCACGACATTGAAGAGCTTGCGGCCTTGGGCGAGGAGGCGCAACGCAGCCTCGATCTCGACCAGGGCCCGCTGATGCGCGCCGTGCTGGTTCAATTGGACGATGGTTCGCAGCGCTTGCTGCTGGTCATCCATCACTTGGTGGTCGATGGCGTGTCGTGGCGGATTCTCCTGGAGGATTTGCAAACGGCCTATCGCCAACTCGCCGCAGGCACCCCAGTGGCATTGCCTGCCAAGACCAGTTCCACCCGCGACTGGGCACAACGTCTTCAGCAATACGCCCAAGGCGAGGCACTGACCCAGGAACTGGCGTGGTGGCAAGCACAATTGCACGGCGCCGAGGCCGACCTGCCAAGCGCCAAGCCAGGAGCGAGCCTGAGCAACCGCCATGCCGGCAGCGCAACTACGCACCTGGACGCCAGCCATACCCGTCGCCTGCTGCAGGACGCCCCGGCAGCCTATCGCACTCAAATCAACGACCTGTTACTGACGGCGCTGGCGCGGGTGATCGGGCGCTGGACCGGCCACGATTCGACCCTGATCCGCTTGGAAGGGCATGGCCGCGAAGACCTGTTCGAGGATATCGACCTGACACGTACGGTCGGTTGGTTCACCAGCCTCTACCCGGTAAAACTCACCCCGGCTTCGACCCTGGCGGATTCATTGAAGGGCATCAAGGAGCAGCTGCGCGCGATTCCCGACAAGGGCATCGGTTTTGGTGCCCTGCGTTACCTGGGCCAGCCCGATGTGCGTGACGCATTGGCACGCCTGCCGCAACCGCGCATCACCTTCAACTACCTGGGCCAGTTCGATACCAGTTTTGATGGCAATGAACAGCAGGGCTTGTTTGCGCCTTCTGGTGATGCCGCCGGCAGCGACCAGAGCCCGGATGCATCGCTGGGCAACTGGCTGGAAATCAACGGCCAGGTGTATGGCGGTGAGCTGAACCTGAACTGGAGCTTCAGCCAGCAGATGTTCGATTCGGCGAGCATCCAGCAACTGGCCGATGACTACGCGCAAGAGCTCAAGGCGCTGATCGAGCATTGCTGCCAGCCTGAACACTCCGGCGCCACCCCGTCGGACTTCCCACTGGCCCGCTTGAGCCAGGTTCAGTTGGATGGCCTGGCGTTGCCGTTGAGCCAGGTCGACGATATTTACCCGCTGTCGCCGATGCAGCAGGGCATGCTGTTCCAATCCTTGTTCGGCCAGGGCTCGGGCGACTACATCAACCAGATGCGCGTTGACGTGCAAGGGTTGGATGTGGCGCGTTTCCGGGCGGCCTGGCAGGTCGCTCTGGAGCACCACGACATCCTGCGCACCGGGTTCCTCTGGCAGACCGAACTGGAGCAGCCGTTGCAGGTGGTTTACAAGACGGCCCAGGTGCCTTTGGTCGAGCACGATTGGCAGCAGCGTGAAGACCTCGGAGAAGCGCTCGATGCTTTGGCGCAAACCCTTCGTGCAGATGGCTTCGTGCTTGAGCAGGCGCCTTTGCTGAGCCTGGTCGTGGTGCGTACCAGCATCGACAGCCATCACCTGATTTACACCAACCACCACATTCTGATGGATGGCTGGAGTGCTTCGCAGCTGTTTGGCGAGGTGCTGCAACAATACGCCGGCGAATCGCTACGCGCGCCGAACGGACGCTATCGCGATTACATCGGCTGGTTGCAGGCACAGGATCCGCTCATCAGCGAGACCTTCTGGAAAGCCCAGCTTGCGGGCTTGCAGGCGCCAACGCGACTGTCCCGTGGGCTCGCCCGCGAACAGGAAGTGTCCCAAGTCAATGGCGTTCACCGGCTGACCTTGGAGCAGACGGCCACCGACCAGCTCAAAGCGTTTGCCCAGCGCCACAAGGTGACGCTCAATACCCTGGTGCAAAGCGCCTGGCTGTTGCTGTTGCAGCGTCATACCGGCCTGGACACCGTCGCCTTTGGTGCCACGGTGGCGGGACGCCCGGCCGAATTGCCGGGTATCGAACAGCAAGTGGGGTTGTTCATCAACACGCTGCCAGTGGTGGCCACGCCGAGCCCGCTGCTGAGCGTGGATGATTGGTTGCAGCAGGTGCAGGCACAAAACCTGCGCCTGCGTGAACAGGAGCACACGCCGCTGTTCGAGATCCAGCGCTGGGCAGGGCTGGGCGGCGAAGCGCTGTTCGACAGCATCCTGGTATTTGAGAACTACCCGGTGTCTGAGGCGTTAGAGCAAGGATCCCCGGCGGGCCTGCGTTTCGGCACGATGGACAGCCTGGAACAGACTCACTATCCGCTGACCGTACTGCTGGCCATGGGTGATCGCCTGGCGATGGAGTTCAATTACGATCACGCCGCGTTCGACACGCAGGACGTCGTTAACCTGTCGGCGCATTTCCAGCAGTTGCTGCTGGCGTTGACGCTGCCGCAGGTGGAGCGCCTGGCGGACCTGCCGTCGTTGCCCGCTGCTCAGCGCCAGTTGATCGTCGAGGACTGGAACGCGACAGCGCGGGATTATCCGTTGCACCGTGGCGTGCACCAGATGATCGAAGACCAGGTAGCCCTGGCGCCAGACGCACCGGCCCTGGTGTTCGGTGCGCAGCGCCTGAGCTATGCCGAGCTGAACCGTCGCGCCAACCGCCTGGCTCATCGATTGATCGCCGCCGGCGTAGGCCCGGACGTGCTGGTGGGCCTGGCCGTAGAACGCTCCATCGAAATGGTGGTAGGCCTGCTGGCAGTGCTCAAGGCCGGTGGTGCCTATGTACCGCTGGACCCGGAATACCCGCGTGAACGCCTGGCCTATATGCTCGATGACAGCGGCGTGAAGCTGTTGTTGACCCAGGCCCATCTGCTGGAGCAGTTGCCGATTCCTCACGGGTTGGAAACCCTGGTACTGGAGGTGAGCGGTTTCGAAGGCTATAGCGACGCCAACCCAGGTGTTGTCCTGGACGGCGAGAACCTGGCGTATGTGATCTACACCTCCGGTTCCACAGGCCAGCCCAAAGGTGCGGGTAACCGTCATTCGGCCTTGGCCAACCGCCTGCACTGGATGCAGGAGGCGTATGCCCTGGATGCGAGCGATACGGTGTTGCAGAAAACCCCGTTCAGTTTTGACGTCTCCGTCTGGGAATTCTTCTGGCCCTTGATGACCGGCTCACGCCTGGTCGTCGCCGCGCCCGGTGATCATCGCGATCCGGGCAAGCTGGTCAGCCTGATCAACCAAGAGCAGGTCACCACATTGCACTTCGTGCCGTCGATGTTGCAGGCATTCCTGCAGGACTCGGCGGTGTCGACCTGCATTAGCTTGCAGCGCATCGTGTGCAGCGGTGAAGCGCTGCCGGTGGATGCGCAACAGCAAGTGTTCGCTAAACTTCCGCGCGCCGGGTTGTACAACCTGTATGGCCCGACGGAAGCCGCGATCGATGTGACCCACTGGACGTGCGTGGACGAGGGCCGTGACGCGGTGCCTATCGGCAAACCGATTGCCAACTTGGGGTGCTACGTGCTCGACAGCCATTTCGAGCCAGTGCCTGCCGGCGTGCTGGGCGAGCTGTTCCTGGGCGGCGTGGGCCTGGCGCGGGGTTACCATCGCCGGCCGGCGTTGACCGCTGAACGCTTTATCGCGCACCCCTTCGTAAATGGCGAGCGCCTGTACCGCACCGGTGACCTGGCCCGCTACCGCACCGACGGCGTGATCGAATACGCCGGGCGTATCGACCATCAGGTCAAGCTGCGCGGCCTGCGTATTGAGCTGGGTGAAATCGAGGCTCGGCTGCTGGAGCATCCGTCGGTACGTGAGGCTGCGGTGTTGGCCGTGGACGGCAAGCATCTGGTGGGTTACCTGGTCTTGCAGGAGCCAGGTGAAGACTGGCGTGAAATCCTCAGCGCTCACCTGGCCACCCACTTGCCAGACTACATGGTGCCGGCGCAGTGGCTGCTGTTGGAGCACATGCCCTTGAGCCCTAACGGCAAGCTGGACCGCAAGGCGCTGCCCAAGCCGGACACGCAGTCGACCCAGCCATTTGAAGCGCCGCAAACCGAGCTGGAACAGAAAATAGCCGCAATCTGGGCGGATGTACTTGGTGTGGAACAGGTGGGTGTGAACGACAACTTCTTCGAGTTGGGGGGGCATTCGCTGTTGGTATTGATGCTCAAGGAGCGCATTCGCAAGGCCAGCGGCATCGGTCTGTCGGTCAGCCAGTTGATGCTCAATCCGACCGTACGCACTCAGGTCGCTTGTCTGGAAGGGACGACGCGCCGTTCGTTGCTGGTCCCGCTCAACAGCCAGACCGAAGGCACGCCGCTTTACCTGTTCCACCCCAGCTACGGTTCGGTGCATTGCTACAAGGCCTTGGCCCTGGCACTGCGTGAACAGCGGCCGGTGGTGGGTGTGATCTGTCGTGCGTTGGCGCAAGAGGGCATAGAAGTCCCGGCATGGGCCGCCATGGTTGAGGATTACACGGCGCAGTTGCTGGAGGCCCAGCCCGAAGGTCCTTTCCGTCTAGCGGGCTGGTCACTGGGCGGTAACCTGGCGGTAGAGGTTGCGCACGGCCTGGAACGGGCGGGCAGGGACGTGGAGTTTGTCGGCTGGATCGACTCGGCACCGCCTCGCTGGCTCACGCAATACTGGGACGCAGCGGTGATTACCGATGCGGGTGAGCGCTCTGACAGCGAGCGGCGCGTGGCACTGCTGGGCGTGATGTTCCCAGGGTTTGCCGAGGCCATCGAGGCTGCGTGGCAGGACGTGCAGGCGAATAGCCAGGATGAAGATCAGCAGTGGACGCGCTTTGTCGAATGGGCCGAGGGTTCGCTGGGTGACGCGTTCCGCGAGGTCAAGCAAGCGCTGCTGGATGGCAATGAAGCACAGATCTCCTGGGACGTTGACCGCGCCTTGTTCAAACGCCTGGAACAGGCTGACTTCAAGGCGCTCAAGGCGCCTGTCAGCTGCTGGTGGGCGGCCATGAGTCGCGCGGGCCAGCACAAGGCACTGATCGAGGCTGGCATGGAGCGGGTGATCGGCCAGGGGTGTGTGGTGCGCTCGACGATGATTGAGGTGGATCATGAACGCATCATTGATAACGCTGAGTTCGTTCGCAGCTTTGTGACGGCCATGGCGTAAAGGCCGGTAAAACAGAAAGCCCCAGGTCACGTGGTGTGACCTGAGGCTTTTTTGTGGGCGGCGGATTATGAACCCGCACGCATAAAAAAACACCCTGCGAAGGCTGGGCCTGCGCAGGGTGTCGGGGGGTGCTGGGGTTCAGCCTGTCAGATCAGAAATCCCAACGCGTCGAAAACATTACGTTGCGTGGGTCGCCCGAGTAGGACGAGGTGTAGAAGCCGATGTTGGTGTAGTAGCGCTTGTCGAACACGTTGTTGACGTTGACCGAGGCCGACAGGTTTTTGGTGATCTGGTAGCGCGCCATCGCGTCAACCAGCCAGTACGGGTCTTGGGAGAAACGCTGGGTCACGCTTTTGCCACGGTTGTAGACATCCTGCCAAGCCTCGCCCTGCCAGCGCGCGCCGCCACCGATGGTCAGCTTGTCGAGGGCGCCGGTCAGCTTGTAGCTGGTGTAGAAGTTCAGCTGGTCCTGTGGTTCCCAGGTCGAGAACTTCTTGCCGTCGTCGTCGCGGATCACCTTGTGGGTATAACCCGCCTGCACTTGCCATCCCGGCAGCAGTTCACCGGACATCTCGGCTTCCCAGCCCTTGGTCGTGGCCTGGACGCCCATGTAGGCCCACTCGACAGGCGAGTTGGCCGGCATGTTGTTGTTGTACTCGGTGTCTTCCTCGGCACGATTGGACTCATGAATCTCGAAGTAGGCGAGGCTGGTGTTCAAGCGACCGTCGTAGAATTCGCCCTTCAAGCCGATCTCGTAGTTCTCGCCCTCGTCCGGCTCGACCATCTTGTTGTTGCGGTCCGGCCGCAGCTGTTGCGGCATGAAGATCGAGGTGTAGCTGCCGTAGACCGAGAAGTTTTCGTTGAGGTCGTACACCACGCCCGCATACGGGATGAGTTTGCCGGTCTCACGCGAGTCGTTGGTACCGGTCAAGCGGTAGTCGGTCAGGCGTGAGCCCAGCAACAGCGACAGATCGTCGGTGAGGCTCAGGCGTGTCGAGAAGTAGACCGCCGCCTGGCGGGTGATGTCGTCTTTCTCGTGGGCCGGGCCCCATTGTGGTTCAAGGCTGTCACCGTTCCATTCATAGAGCGGGAAGTTGTTGCTGTCTCTATAGGTCGCTTCATAGCCGTAGTAGTCGTTGCCTTCCCAGTGCGAGCGCGAAACCGAGGAGCCGACGACCAATTGGTGCTCACGTCCCCCCAGGCTGAACGGCCCGGAAAGATAGAAGTCCCCGTTGTTGCTGATGGTCTTGCCGGTGAATTTGGAGCCATAGACCGACGCTCTGTCGGTCGTCCCCGAGATCGGCGACGCGTAACCCAGTGGCGCGTTATACCCATTGAGCTGGTTGCTGTAGTTGGCCTTGGCGATCCAGCCGTTATCCAGTGCGTGTTCCAGGGTGGCGAACACACTGCGGGTGTATTGTCCCCAACTGCTCCATTTCGGCCCGTTGTTGTAGCCACGGTCGAACTTGATTTCGTTACCCACGCCATCGAACAGCGAGCGGCTGCCGGACCAGCTGGAACCTTTGGGATCACTGTCCTGGTAATCGGCACCGACCGTCAGCAGGGTGTCCGGCGACAGGTCGAATTCGAGGATGCCGTAGTAGACATTGGTCTTGCGCTCATAGTGGTCGATGAACGAATGTTTGTCCTGGTACGCCACTACGGCGCGCCCGCGTACGTTTCCGCTGTCGGTCAGCGGGCCGCTGACGTCCAGCTCCGAACGGTAGTTGTCCCATGAACCCGCACCCAGGCCAACGTGGCCCTGGAATTCGGCGGTGGGTTTTTTACGCACCAGGTTGATGGTGCCGCCAGGGCCGCCCGCGCCGGTCATCAGGCCGGTGGTGCCCTTGAGGATTTCGACGCGGTCGTAGATCGCCATGTCGCTGAGGGTCTGGCCGGCCGAGTAACCTTCGTTGCGCGTGGTGGGTACACCGTCGTACTGGAAGTTCTGGATCGGGAAGCCGCGAGAGTAGTAGTTGGTGCGTTCGCTGTCGAAGGTCGAGACGGTGATGCCGGGCGTGTGGCGCATCACGTCGTCAATACCGTTCAGGCCGAAGTCGTCCATGGTCTGGCGGGTCACGACGGAAATTGACTGCGGCGTCTCGCGCGGCGTCAGCACCATCTTGGTCGCGGTGGCGATGGTGCCCGGCGTGTAGGAGCCGGTGCCTTCGGTAATGGTGCCCAGTTGGTTGGCATTGATCTGGGTGGCGCCCAGTTCCACGGCGCCGGTCCCGGAGCCGGGTGCGTTGATGATCATCGAGCTGCCTTGCAGGCTGTAACTCACGCCGGTCCCCCCCAGGAGGCGCTCGATGGCTTGCACCGGGTCCAGCTTGCCGCTGACGGCGCTGCTGTGCTTGTCCTTGACGGTATCCGGGCTGTACAGGATCTGCAGGTTGGTCTGTTGACCGAATACCTGCAGCGCCGTATTCAAGGGTTGCGCCGGGATGTTCAATTCGAACTCTTGCGCCTGAACATAGCCCGCCACCGGCAAGCTGACCGCAAGGGCCAGGGCACTGGGGAGGACGTTTAATTTCAAGGCCCGACGCATGGAAACTGCGGTGCTCAATGGGCTGAGGGCAAGCCGTACTGGCATGGAATGTTTCTCTTTTTAAGTGTTGGCAGATGGGTACTTAATGCGGTTAATTCTCATTGCTGCATATGAGACGTTCGCACTCGCATAAACCGGAAAAATTTATGCGGGCTCCAGTTCTGCAACGACTTTCCCTGCACTCAGGCGCACCAACTGGTCGGCAATATCGAAATAGCGGTCGTCATGGCTGATCACGATGATGGTCTTGCCCAGGCGCTTGAGGTCTGGCAGCAGCTCTGTGTAGAAGACGCGGCGGAAGGCTGGGTCCTGGTCGGCGGCCCATTCGTCGAACACCAGCACCGGGCGTTCTTCCAGCCAGGCATTCACGAGTGCCAGGCGCTTGCGCTGGCCGGTGGACAGGTCGGTAGTGCTGAATACGCCGTCCTTGACGCTGACCTTGTGCGCGATTTCCAGGCGCTCCAGGTACTTGGCGGCACTGTCCAGGGACTGCGTGGCGCTGCCCTGTACCAAGTCATCGAACAGGTAGTAGTCGGCGAATACCGTGGTGAAGAGCTGGCGATAGTCGTCGCGCGCGGGGTCGGTCACGGTTTCGCCGTTGAGGCGGATTTCCCCGGCCTGGGGTTGATACAGGCCCAGCAACAGTTTGATCAGGGTGGTCTTGCCGCAGCCGTTTTCGCCCACGATGAACACGATATCGCCCTGTTGGATGCTCAGGTTGATCGGCCCCAGGTGGAACGGCTGGCTGCCTTCGACCGGTGGCGGGCTGTAGCTCACGCCGCGCAATTCCAGGCTGTTCACGACCGGCTTTGGGGCTTCACTGCCGTCCATCAGCAGGTGAGGCTCCGGAGACGAGAAGCGCTCGGACAGTTCGGTAATGCGCGCAAAGGCAATCCGCGCCTTGCCAATGATCGGCAAGTAACCCACCACATGCTCCAGCGGGCCTTTCATGTACAGCAGCACCAGCACGAAGCCGGTGATCACCGCCGGGTCCGGGTTGGGGTTGTAGGCCTGCATCGCCAGGGCCAGGCCGATGACCACGAAGAACAACATCGAGCCGAAGGTCTTGGCGACGATATAGATGTTCACCGAGCGCACCTGGATGTCGCTGATCCGATCAGCGGTTTCCTGGATGCGGTGGGTGTTCATGCGGTAGCGGCGGGGCCGGTGGATGCGCAGCTCCTTGGCGCCCGAGGCAATCGCCGAATAGTAGCGTTGCAGCTCGTCTTCCTGGTCGCGGGCCTCATCGAAGCCGCGAATGCCCTTGGCGCCGGCGATGAATTGCACGCTGCTGCCAATGATGATGGCGACCACCATCATCAGGAACATCGGCACCGACAGGTACGCCAGATAGCCCAGGCAGCCCAGGGTCACCGTCGTTGCGATGGCCAGCGGAGTGAAAGCGAAGGAAAAGTCACTGATGGTGTCAACGTCATGGGTCAGCACCGGAATCAGGCGGTGGGAGCGATACTGCTCGATCTGTTCGATGGGCGCTGATAGCACCTTTTCGCCCAGGTCCTTGCGCAGGGCCGCGATAATCCTCTGGCCGACGTAGTTGGTGCCGATATCCGAGACAATCGAACTGGTCAGTGCCAGCAGGCACAGCGCCGCAAACGTCAGGATCACCCCCTGCGTCATTCCGGTGGAGGAGTGCAGGGCATTGTTGATGGTCGCCAGCAGCAACGTGATGGCCAGGCCGCCGGCCATGCCCAGGGCGACGGAGACCGTCACGATGGTGCGAAAGGGCCTGAGCAATGCGAGCAAACCGCTGAAGGCGCCGCGCTTGGGGTCGGTCATAAATACTTCCCGGAAAGTGAAAAAGAGGGGGCTGGGCACACAGACCCTTACCCATGACAAACGAAGGATTGGCGCGACTATTTAGCTCGGTGTGCCCGATGGTGAAGGGGGTGGATAAATTGCACGGCGGCTGGTTCGTTCTTGTGGTGTAGGCGCACGCGTATTGGCGCGTGCCTGATCTTTCCAGCGAGAGCGAGACAATGACGAAAAAAAATCTGGTGTACGTGTGGTCCCTGCGCAATGCCGCGGCCGACAAGGCCGGGCAGCCGGTGGCGTACAAAGACCATGAGCGCTACATGATGTCGGTGCTGGAATCCCTGGCGGGCGCACTGAACGACACGCCGCTGGGCGAGGCCTACAACCTGGTGGGCGTGGTGTATGACGACGACGAGCAGAACCCACGGGATCAGCAATTGGTGGCCGACTACGGCTTCGCCTACCAGCCGGGTCGCCAGTGGCTGTATCCGGCCGACCTGCGCGTGCAGGGGCGCCTGGTCAATGACTTGCTGTTGAGCGTGCCGTCGACCTATCGACGCCTGCCACGGGGCAGCGCGGAACACATCGCCGGCAAGCAGGACTTCGAGCGTCGCCTGCACGACACGCTGGTGGAGTTGAAGGCCGATATCGTGGTGCTGGACGGTTTGCTGGTGATCCTGGATGAGCTGGTGCGCCCCGGTGCGCCATTTGCCCGCCGTATCATGAACATCCATCCGGGCATTACCCGTATTGAATCGCCGTACGAGCGCCGCGGTGCCTATGCCACCTGGAACGCCTTGTACGGTGCGCGTGGTTTGACGATCACGGATTGGGCGACCAAGGCCACCACGCCATCGGAGCCGCTGTACCTCACGGGCGCGTCTTTCCACTACGTGGACAACGGCATCGATTCGGGTGAAGTGTTCCACGACGTGCTCAAGACCGAAATCACGCCGCAAGACACCATCCTTGAGTTGCGCTGGAACAACTTCAATAACAGCCTGTTCCCGGCGTTGCATGAAGGATTGGCGTTGCTGGCCCAAAAAGGAATCTAACGCGGGCACGGTTAAAAATGTGGGAGCGGGCTTGCTCCCACATTAAGTCTCCTGTGTTACAGGTCGCGCACTACCCGAAACCCAATCCAATCCCCGCGCGTCTGCGGATAGATGGTGTTGCGGTTACCCGAGCGCGAAAACACCGGCGCTTCACCCCAGTCATTACCCCGAATCATGTAACCCTCGCAGTTAGGCTCCATCCACGCGCTGCCATCGGTAGGCGCGCCGATGTAGTTGGGGTGCTCGCAGTCGGCCACGCGCTCGTAGACGTTGCCATGCATGTCGTACATGCCAAACGCATTCGGCGGGTAGCTGCCGACCGGTGACGAATAGCTGTAGCCATCGGCTGGCCCGTACGTGTTGGCATGCTTGGCGATGCTGTAGTCCTTGCCTTCATCGAACGGGAAGGGGAACGGCCCGGTTGAGCCTGCGCGCGCGGCGTATTCGCGCTGGGACTCGCTGACCATGTGGTACTGCTGGCCGGTCTTTTTCGACAGCCAGGCCACATAGCGTTTGATGTCATCCATGTCCATGCACACCGCCGGCTGGCGCGGGCCTTGGGGATAGCGTGGCTTGCTGGCGATACATTCGCGGCCGGGGCGGGTGTCGCCATCGGCGATCTTCACGCCGGTCTGGCGCACGTAGCTGTCCCATTCGCCGGCGGTGATATGAAAACGGCTCATGGCAAACGGCTTGGCGAAGGTCACTTCATGCATCGGGCCTTCATCCGGCTCGCGGCCGACTTCATCCTCGGGCGTGCCCATGGTGAAGGTGCCGGCGGACAGTACCACCATTTCCGGGCAGTCCTTGCAATCCTTGAACACCTTGCCGGGTTGCGGTGCGGCGGCCTGGGCCAGGGTGGGCAGCAAGGCGCCGCACAGGGCGGTGAGCGCCAGGGCTGTGAGGGGTTTGTTCATGTGGGCCTCTCATTCAAAGGGAAAAAGGTGTGCGTCACGCCCGCTGGTTCAGCAGGGTCATGAAGCGCTGGATCTCGGCGGAAGAGTTGAGTAGGCCGGGGGAGGTGCGGATGACGGGGCCGGCATCGCGGTCCACGGCGTCGATCACGACGCGGTTTTTCATCATGTAGGCCGCGACGGCATCACTGTCCTGGCCCTTGACGCGGAAGAAGGTAAAGCCCGCCGACAGTTCTGGGTTGCGCGGGGTGACCAGTTCGATCTTCGGCTCTGCCAGCAATTGCTCTTTCAGTTCGGTATTGAGTGCGTGAATCCGCGCCTGCACCTGCGCCTTGCCCAATTGCAGGTGCAGCTTGAAGGCCTCGTCCGCCGCCCAGCGATGCTCGAAGGCGTGGTAGCCGCCCGGGGTCATGATGGTGGCGAAGTCCTTGTCTTCGGAGAAGGTCGGCACCATCGGTGTCACGTACTTGTTTTGCGGGTCGCGGGCGCAGACCAGGCCGGTGCCGCGCGGGCCGAACATCCATTTGTGGGTGCCGGCGATGAAAAAGTCGCAGTGCATGTCCGGGAAGTCGAGGTTTTCCACGCCGAATCCGTGCACGCCGTCCACCACATAGAGGATGCGGTCCTTGTCGTCACGGTTGCGGTTGTGTTCCTCCACCAGCTTGCCGATCTCGCCGATAGGCAGCTTCACGCCGCTGCCGGACTGCACCCAGGTCATGCCGAGTACGCGGGTGTTGGGGCGGATATTGCGCTGGATGTTGCCCAGCACTTCGTCGGTGGACACCCGGTGGGCGTTGTCGAACAGGCGAATCTTGCGGACCTGGGTCTGCTCCTTGCGCACTCGGAAATCCAGGCTGAACTCAGTGGCATAGTGTTCGTGGACGGTGGTGAGGATCTCCTGGTCAGGTCGCACCTTGATCCCGCCATAAATCATCGCCAAACCTTCGGAAGTACTGCCGGTCAGGGCGATTTGCGGTGGGGTGGCCTTCAGGTAACGACCGGCCCACTCGCGCACCTGGCCTTCGCGTTTCCAGGTTTCCTGCAGGTCCCAGTCCATGGCCAACCCTGGGTTGCGATCGATCTGCGCGCGGTAGCGTTCGATGGCCTCGCGCACCGGCTTGGGGTGCGACGCCACCAGGAAGTTGGAAAAGTGCAGGTAAGTCGGGTCCTGGTTGAACAGTTGCTTGAGCCCCGTCCATGGGTCATCGGTGGGTGCATTGGCGGCGATGGCTTGCGGGAGCAGGGCGGTGCCCAGTGGCAGGCTGGCGGCAAATACCCCAGCCTGCTTGAGAAAGGTACGGCGGTCGGTCATGGACTGGCTTCTGGATAATTAACGGTTGGCCAAGGGCTTGGCGGCTTTTTGTACCTGGTCCCACACCCGCAGGAAGTTGCCTCCCCACAGCTTGGCGATATCAGCTTCGGAGTAGCCGCGCTGGATCAATTCGGCCGTGACGTTGCGTATTTCGCCGACGTTGTTCCAACCCTGGACGCCGCCGCCATCATTGAAGTCCGACGACAGGCCGACATGGTCGATACCGATCTTGCGCACGGTGTAGTCGATGGCATCTCCCAGGTCCTTGAGGGTGGCCTTCGGCTCTTCATCGAGGATGCCGTACAGTGCACTGGCGTACTCGCCGAACTTGTGTTCCGGCCAGGCGGCAATGATCGCGTCGCCCGGCATCAGCGCCACGGCCAGGTTGGGCAGGGGTGGCAGGTCGAAGCGGGTGCGCAGGGTGTTGAGCTTGTCCTGGGTCGGCTGGCTCAGCGGGCGCAGATAGGCGGAGAAGCCGACGATCTGCACCACGCCGCCGCTGTTTTTGATCAGTTGCAGCTCTTTGTCGCTCAGGTTGCGCGGGATATCCACGGAGGCGCGTGGCGCCGAATGGGACGCCACCATTGGCGTGCGGCTCAATTGCGCCACTTGCTCCAGGGCCTTGGTCGACATTTGCGACACATCGACGATCACCCCCAGGTCATTGAGGCGGTGCACCGCTTGTTTGCCGATGTCCGACAGGCCGTCGAGGGCGTCGGTGGAATCATTGAAAAACGGCAGCGGCCGCGATGAATCCGACCACGCATTGTTGCCCACGTAGCTGAAGCCGAACATGCGCATGCCGCGCGCCGCCCACAGGTCCAACTGGTTCAAGTCGTTGCCCAGCGGGTAGGCGTTGAGCATGCTGATGAAGATCGCGAACTTGCCCTCGCCGTGCAGCCGCCGGAAATCATCCGGGGTATAGGCGATGGCGACCTGGTTGGGGAAGTCGCGCACCATGCCGCTGATGATCTTGTAGCGCACTTCCTGCTCGTTGCGCGCGGCTTCGACAAAACCGTCGGTGGGCTTGTGCGGGGCGTTGGGGCCGTTCCAGATTTCCGGCCAGCCGAAGATGGTCAATGCCGCGCCAGACAAACGCCCGCGGGCCGCCTTGACCAGGTCGAACTGGCCTTCACCGTCCTTGTCCGCCTCGTTGCCGGCGGTGCCGAAGTCCACAGGCACGGTGATATGGCTGTCGAACGACAGCAGCCGGTCCTGCATTTCATTGGCCTGCTTGATCACCTCCAGCGGGTAGCCAGCATTGCCTTTGAACCAGTGGTCCCAGACCAGGAAACCGGCCCCGGCACCGATGGCCAGTGCCAGTGGCAAGCCGATGTACAGCGCCTTTTTCGAACGTGGTTTTGTCATTGCCATCTCAGTCAGTTGAGGCCTTCGCTATCAGGGATGAACGAGTGATCGGCGGCAAAATTTAGGCGGCGAGGGCGTCTCGGTAAATTTCCCCGGCGGGCAAACGTTCTAGCTCTGATAAAGCCGTTTCCTAAGGTAGACAATGACCATCTCTCGACGTGGGTTCATCGCAGGCCTGGCGCTGACAGGCGCCGCGGTGCCGGCCGCCTTCTATGCCCATCGCGAGTTGACGCGCGAAGAAGAATTCCCCATCACCCCCGGTGAAGCCACGGTGGACCTGGCCGACACCGCCGGCCAGCACCTTGCGAACACCCTGCGTGGGGTGTGGGACCTGCGCCTGGAAGGCCGCGACGCCGGCCTCAAAGGGCTGCCATTGCAAGATTTGCAACTGCTGCTCGACATCGCGCCCCGTGGACGCGGTTTGCGCGGTTACCTGGACACCGCCGCCCACCTGCGCGCCGACGGCGAGCCGCGCTACCGGGTGTTGGGTGACCTGCTGACGGGGGAGAGCGCCGTGCTCTACTGGCGGCTGATCGACCGCGATTCGGCCGACGGTACGCCCGCCTATGAATTCAAGATGACCCTCGACCAGGTCTGGGCCGATTTTGCCAACGCCGGCAGCAGCACCCTCAGCGGGCGGATCCTCGACCTGGACCGCCCCCTGGCGTTGGTCGAGCGCGATAACCGCTTCATCGCCCATAAACAATGGTTCCCCGAAGCCCGCCAACGCATCGGCCTCAATCCGACCCTGCTGGCCTGGTTGATCGCCCCTGAACACCGGCTGTTCCACCAGCTGTGGCACGCCACCCGTGACCAGTGGCACAAACTCTCCGAGGAAAAGCGCGAGGCCTTGCGCGGCATCGGCTGGCAACCCGGCCCGCGCGGCCAGGAACGCGATGCGCGGGGCAAGCGCAAAGACCGCAACGGTTCGGGGATCGACTTTTTCTTCATGCACCGCCACATGCTCGGCACTGCGCGGTCCCTGCAGGACCTGCCCTCGTGGCCGCAATTCCCCGAGCCGCAACCGGCCCTTGAGCGTGATCGCCTGGGCTTTTTGCGCTATTTCGACAACCACGATGGTTTTGCGCTGCCACCCACCTGGTGGGCGCCGGATGACAGCGAGTACACCCAATGGGTCAGTGACATCAAGGCCGCCGAGACCTACCACAGCAATTTCCAGGTGTGGGAGTCCCAATACCGCGACCCACGCTACCTGGCCAAATTCACCCTGGGGCAGTTGGGCTCCGAGATGGAACTGGGCCTGCACGACTGGCTGCACATGCGCTGGGCCTCGGTGCCGCGCGACCCCTCCAATGGTGCCCCCGTGCCCATGGCGCGCGACCCTTCCGACTTCGCTGCACGCTGGTATGCGGCGGAAAACGACTTCCTCGGCGACCCGTTCTCATCCCACGTCAACCCGGTGTTCTGGCATTTCCATGGCTGGATCGACGACCGCATCGAAGACTGGTTTCGCGCCCATGAACGCTTCAATCCGGGCGAAGTCCAGCGCCTGCAAGTCAACGGCGTAGCCTGGTTCGCACCGGGCCGTTGGGTGGAAGTCGGCGACCCCTGGCTGGGCCCGGACACCCATGGTTGCAGCACCACGCCGGGGTTGCAGGTGGGCAAGTCGATGGAGATGGACCCGGAGGTCATGAAGCTGGCCTTGCGCATTACTTTTGGTGAAGACGAGGGAATGTTGCAGGGCTTGTTCAAGCGGGTGCCAAAGCGGCCGTGGTATGCGCGTCACCTGAAGCTGAAAACCCCATGAATGGGGCTGTGGTGGGTGCTCCCACCACAGATTGAACCAACCCAATCCCCCCTTGTCCCCGCTTCCCATGTCACCCCCCGCCTGCCAAATCCCTTAATTTTCCAAGCCTGCCGGAAGCCTCTCCAGGCCCCCGGCTGCGCCCGCTTTTTGGATGCGGGGCGCACAGCACCCGATTCAAGCGGCAGCTGAAAACGGACTTTCTTCTCCACCGTGACTTATCAGGCAGGTTACCCCATGCAGTTCAGCGAATTATTGGCAGCGATTTCCACCCATGCGATCCGTCTGCAACTGGAAGAAGGCGACCTGATCATCCTCGGCGATGACGAAGCGCTGGACGATGCGCTGTGGGATCAATTGATCGCCCACAAGCCCCGGCTGCTCGAACTGGTCGCCGAACATGGCGGCGACTGGCTGAGCCCGGCCTACCGCATCACCCCGGACATGCTGCCCCTGGTCAGGCTCGAACAGGCGGCCATCGACCGAATCGTTGCGGCCATCCCCGGCGGCGCGGCTAACGTGCAGGATATCTACCCACTGGCGCCGCTTCAGGAAGGCATGCTGTACCACCATCTGTCGGCGGAGCAGGGCGATCCGTACGTGTTGCACGCGCAGTTCGAGTTCGACAGCCGTGGGCGTCTGGAGGCGTTTGCCGAAGCGCTGCAATGGGTGATCGATCGTCACGATATCCTGCGCACCTCCATGGTCTGGGAGCGTCTCGACGAGCCGTTGCAAGTGGTGTGGCGCAAGGCGAGCCTGTCTTGCGAGGCGGTTGATTTCGATCCGCGTAGTTATCGTATGGACCTGGGCCAGGCGCCGCTGCTGCGACTGGTGTTTGCCGAGGATTCGCTCACTGGGCGGGTAGCGGCGACGCTGCTGTTCCATCACACCATCCTCGATCACACCGCCCTGGACGTGGTGCGCCATGAAATCCAGCTGTACCTGGCCGGCGAGCACGCCCAGGCCGGTGAGCCTGTGCCGTTTCGCAGCTACATCGCCCAGGTACGCCATGGCGTCAGCGAGCAGGCCCACGAGGCGTTCTTCCGCGAGATGCTGGCGGACATCGATGAGCCGACGCTGCCTTTCGGTTTGCAGGACGTACAGGGTGATGGCCTGGGCATCGACGAGGCACGCACCCCCGTCGACGGCACACTGAGCCGCCGCCTGCGCGCTCTGGCCCGTCCCCTTGGCGTCAGCGTGGCGAGCATGATGCACCTGGCGCTGGCCCGCGTATTGGGCGTGGTCTCCGGGCGTGAAGCAGTGGTGTTCGGCACCGTGATGCTCGGTCGCATGGGCGCGGGCGAGGGCGGTGAGCGGGCCTTGGGCATGTTCATCAACACCTTGCCCCTGCGTGTGGATGTGGGCGAACAGGGCGTGCGTGCCGGGGTCAAGGCCACGCATGAACGCCTCACCACCTTGCTCAACCACGAACATGCGTCCCTCGCGCTGGCCCAGCGTTGCAGTGGCGTGGCGGCACCGACGCCACTGTTCAGCGCCATGCTCAACTACCGCCACAGCGCCGCCACGGACATGGCCGAGGTGATCGAGGTGGCCGAGGGCATCCGCGTGCTGGGTGCCGAGGAGCGCACCAACTACCCGCTGACCGTCAACGTCGATGACCTGGGGGAGGATTTCGCGCTGACCGTGATGGTCGACGCATCCATCGGTGCCGAACGGGTTGCCACTTACCTGCACACCGCCCTGGCAAGCCTGGCTGATGCCCTGGAGCAACGACCGGACATGCCGCTCAGCGGCCTGAATATCCTGCCCGACACCGAACGCCACACCCTGCTGCACAGCCTCAATCAAAGCCCCGCGCACTACGCCGACACCGCCCTGATCCATCAGCAAGTCGAAACCCACGCCGCCGCCCAGCCCGAAGCCATCGCCTTGCGCTTCGACAACCAGCGCCTCACCTACCGCCAGCTGAACGAGCGCGCCAACCAGGTTGCCCATCGCCTGCTGGCCCAAGGCATCTGCCCGGATGACCGCGTGGCGATCTGCGTGGAGCGCGGCCCGGAGATGATCATTGGCTTGCTCGGCATCCTCAAGGCGGGCGCCGGCTATGTGCCGATCGACCCGGCCTACCCGTTGGAGCGCATTGCCTACACCCTAGCCGACAGCACGCCGGTGGCGGTGCTGGTGCAAGCCAACACGCGTCACTTGGTCGGCGACCTGCCACAGATAGACCTGAATGGCTTGCGCGGTGAGTCCCTCGTCAACCCACGGGTCAGGGTCAGCCCGGCCCATTTGGCCTACGTGATCTACACCTCCGGCTCCACCGGCCAGCCCAAGGGCGTGATGATCGAACACCGCCAGGTGGCTCGCCTGTTCACGGCCACCGAGCATTGGTTCGGCTTCAACACCAACGATGTTTGGGCGTTGTTCCACTCGTTCGCCTTCGATTTCTCGGTATGGGAAATCTGGGGCGCGCTGATGCACGGCGGCCAGTTGCTGATCGTGCCGCAACTGGTCAGCCGCTCGCCGGATGAGTGCTATTCGCTGCTCTGCGAAGCAGGCGTGAGCATCCTCAACCAGACACCGAGCGCCTTCCGCCAATTGATTGCTGCCCAAAGCCAGAACCCGCAATCCCATTCCTTGCGCCAAGTGATCTTCGGTGGCGAGGCGCTGGAGCCGGGCATGCTCAAGCCGTGGTACGCCCGGGCGATCAACGCCGGGACGCAACTGGTGAACATGTATGGCATCACCGAAACCACCGTGCATGTGACCTATCGCGCCCTTGAAGCGGCGGATGCGCAATTGGTTGGCGTCAGCCCGATTGGCGTGCGTATTCCCGACTTGCAGCTGTACGTGCTGGATGCGCGTCGCGAGCCGCTGCCGTTGGGGGTGGTCGGTGAGTTATACGTCGGCGGCGCCGGGGTGGCGCGCGGTTACCTCAACCGTGAAGCACTGACCGCCGAGCGCTTCCTGGCCGACCCGGCCACCGGCCAGCGCCTGTACAAGACCGGCGACCTCGGCCGCCTGCTGGCCGACGGCAGCGTCGAATACCTGGGGCGCAACGATGACCAGGTGAAGATCCGCGGTTTCCGCATCGAACTGGGCGAGATCGAAGCGCGCCTGGCCACGGCTCCTGGCGTACGTGATGCCGTAGTGATCGCCCGTGAAGACGAACCGGGCGACAAGCGCCTGGTGGCCTACGTGATTGCCGAAGGCGAACTACAGGCAGCCGACCTGCGCGACCATCTGCTGCAGAGTCTGGCCGAGCATATGGTGCCCAGCGCCTTTGTGCAGCTGGATAAATTCCCGCTGACCACCAACGGCAAGCTCGACCGCAAGGCACTCCCCGCGCCGGATGCGGACGCCCTGGCCCGTCGCGGCTATACAGCGCCACAAGGCGCGGTGGAAACCGCCATCGCCACGATCTGGCAAGACCTGCTCAAGCTCGATCAGGTCGGCCGTGACGACAACTTCTTCGAACTGGGCGGCCATTCGCTGTTGGCGGTCAAGCTGATCGAACGCATGCGCCAGGTCGACCTCAGCGCCGATGTGCGCGTGCTGTTCGGCCAACCGACCCTGGCGGCACTGGCCGCAGCCGTGGGTGGGCAACAGGAGGTGCAGGTCCCGGCCAACCTGATCACCCAGGCCAGCCAGCACATTACCCCGGACATGGTGCCGTTGGTGGAACTCGACCAGGCGGCGCTCGACCATATCATCCAGAGCGTATCCGGTGGCCTCAGCAACGTGCAGGACATCTACGGCCTGGCGCCGTTGCAGGCCGGCATTCTCTACCATCACCTGGCGACCACCGAGGGCGATCCCTACGTGTTGCAGGTGCAGTTCAGTTTCAACGACCAATTGGCGGTGGACGCGTTCAGCCAGGCACTGCACAGCGTGATCGGACGCAACGATATCCTGCGCACCGCGATTCTCTGGGAGGGTCTCAACGAGCCGGTGCAGGTGGTTTTGCGCGAGGCGAACTTGGCCGTTGAGCGCAGCGACGAGTCGCTTGCCCAATTGCAGCAACGCTTCGACCCGCGTCACTTCCGCCTCGACCTGACCCGCGCGTCACTGATGCGCTTCGCCTACTCGCAAGAGCAGGATTGTTTTGTCGGTATCTTGCTGTTGCACCATATCCTGCTGGACCACACCGCGTTGCAGGTGCTGGTGGACGAAATGAGCGCCAGCCTGTCTGGCAACAGCGCACAACTGCCGGACGCCGTGCAGTACCGCAACTACGTGGCCCAGGCGCGACTCGGCGTCAGCCAGGCCCAGCACGAAGCCTTCTTCAGCGAAATGCTCGGCGATATCGATGAGCCGACCTTGGCCTTCGGCCTGCAGGACGTGAATGGCGACGGCAGTGGCATCCTCGACGCCCACCTGCCGCTGGAACCGGCACTCAGCCTGGGTTTGCGCGAACAGGCGCGGCAATTGGGGGTGAGCACCGCCAGCCTGGTGCATTTGGCCTGGGCCCAGGTGCTGGGGCAGGTGTCGGGCCAACAGGACGTGGTGTTCGGCACCGTGTTGCTGGGCCGCATGCAGGGCGGCGAGGGCGCCGACCGTGCGCTGGGCATGTTCATCAACACCTTGCCGCTGCGGGTCAGCCTCGGCACGGTCGGCGTGCAAGCCGGCGTGCGCGCCACCCATGCACGCCTGGCGCAGTTGCTCGGGCATGAGCACGCCTCGTTATCCCTGGCCCAGCGTTGCAGCGGCGTGCCGGGTTCGTTGCCGCTGTTCAGCACCTTGCTCAACTACCGCCACAGCGCACCGGGGGAGGCGCCGGGGGACAGCCCGTTCGCCGCCTCCGGTATCCAGATTCTCAGTTCCGAAGAGCGCAGCAACTACCCGCTGGTGCTTAACGTCGATGACCTGGGCACGGGCTTCGCGCTCACCGTACAGGGCGTCGCGACCCTCGACGTACAACGCGTGGGCGAGTACATGCTCACCGCGTTGCGCCATCTGGTGACCGCGTTGCAGCAGGCGGCGACCACGCCGTTGCAGGCTGTCTCGATCCTGCCGGCCGCCGAGCGTCACCAATTGCTGGTGGACTTCAACGCCACCGCCCGTGAATACCCGTCCCAGCTCACCGTGCATCAGCTGTTCGAAGCCCAGGCGCTGGCCCGTCCAGAGGCCGTGGCGGTTGTGCATGGTCAGCTGTCCTTGAGTTACCGCGACCTCAACCGGCATGCCAACCGCCTGGCCCACCACTTGCTCAGCCAGGGCGTGCAACCGGGCGAAAGCGTGGCGATTGCGCTGCCGCGTTCCCTCGATCTGCTGATCTGCCAGCTGGCGATCCTCAAGTGCGGCGCGGTGTATGTGCCGCTGGACGTCAACGCGCCGGTCGAGCGCCAAGCGTTTATCGTGCAGGACAGTGGTGCGCACCGGGTGCTCAACAACCTGGCCGACCTGAACCTGGATGCCCAGTCGCCGCGTAACCCTGAACTGCCGCAGTCCGCCGAAAGCGTCGCCTACATCCTCTACACCTCCGGCTCCACTGGGGCGCCCAAAGGCGTGCAAGTGCCGCACCGCGCCATCTCGCGGCTGGTGCTCAACAACGGTTACGCCGAATTCAACGCGCGCGACCGCGTGGCGTTCGCCTCCAACCCGGCGTTCGATGCCAGCACCCTCGACGTATGGGCACCTTTGCTCAATGGCGGCTGCGTGGTAGTGGTCGAGCATGGCGTGCTGTTGTCCCAGGCGGCGTTTGCGTCGTTATTGCAGGAGCAATCCGTCAGCGTGTTGTGGATGACCGCCGGGCTGTTCCACCAATACGCCGATGCGCTGATGCCGGTGTTCCGCCAGCTGCGCTACCTGATCGTTGGCGGCGATGTGCTCGACCCGCAGGTGATTGGTCGCGTACTTGAACACGGCAAACCCCAGCACCTGCTCAACGGCTACGGGCCTACCGAAGCCACCACCTTTTCCACCACCTTCGAGATCACCTCGGTGGGCGAGGGCGGCATTCCCATCGGCCGCCCGATAGCGAATGCCCAGGCTTACGTGCTCGACCGGCGCCAGCAACCCGTGCCGTTGGGCGTGGTGGGCGAGCTGTACATTGGTGGCTCGGGCGTGGCCAAGGGGTATCTGAACCAGCCGCAACTGACCGCCGAAAAATTCATCCCGAACCCGTTTGGTGAAGGCCTGCTGTACCGCACCGGTGACCTGGCCTGCTGGCAGGTCGACGGCACCTTGCTGTACCAGGGGCGCAATGACCTGCAGTTGAAGATCCGTGGTTTCCGGATTGAACCCGGCGAGATCGAAACCTGCCTGGCCAGCTTCCCTGGCGTAAAAGACGCTGTGGTCTTGGCCCGTGAAGACGAGCCCGGCGACAAGCGCCTGGTGGCCTACTACACCGCTAGCGAGCCGTTGGACATCGAAACACTGCGCGCCCACCTGCAAGGCCACCTGCCGGATTACATGGTGCCGTCGGCTTATGTGTGGCTGGAGCTGCTACCGCTGACCGCCAACGGCAAGCTCGACCGCAAGGGCCTGCCGGTGCCGGACCAGAGTGCGCTGCTCAGCCGTGGCTTCGAAGCGCCGGAAGGCGAAGTGGAAACCCAGCTGGCGCAGATCTGGCAGGAGGTGCTCAAGCTCGACCGCGTGGGTCGTCACGATCACTTCTTTGAGTTGGGCGGACATTCATTACTGGCGGTCAGCCTGATCGAGCGCATGCGCCAGGTCGGCCTCAGCTGCGATGTGCGTGTGTTGTTCAGCCAGCCAAGCCTGGCGGCGCTGGCCGCCGCCGTGGGCAGTGGCCGGGAAGTCGTGGTGCCGGCCAATGGCATTCCAACGGGTTGCACCCAGATCACGCCGTCCATGCTCACGCTGGTACAGCTCGACCCGACGGCTATTGCGCGTATCGTCGCGAACGTGCCGGGCGGTGCGGCGAACGTACAGGATATCTACCCGCTGGCGCCGCTGCAGGAAGGCATTCTTTACCACCACATCAGTGCCGAGCAGGGTGATCCGTACCTGCTGCAATCGCGCATGGCATTCGACAGTATCGAGCGCCTGCACGCGTTCATGGGCGCATTGCAAAAGGTGGTGGCCCGCCATGACATCTTGCGTACCGGCGTGGTCTGGGAGGGCCTGGACAGCCCGGTGCAAGTGGTGTGGCGTGAGGCGCAACTGGTTGTCCAAGAGGTTGCCTTGGACCCGGCGGACGGCGACGTCATCGAACAACTGCACGCGCGCTTCGATGCCCGCCATTACCGCCTGGACATCACCCAGGCGCCGCTGCTGCGCATGGTTTACGCCCAGGATCCGCAGCACAACCGCGTCGCGGCGATCCTGCTGTTCCACCACCTGGCGCTGGACCACACCGCCATGGAAGTGGTGGGCCAGGAGATGCGCACGTTCCTGTTCAACCCGGCGCAGGACTTGCCCGAGGCGGCACCGTTCCGCAACTACGTGGCCCAGGCGCGCCTGGGTGTCAGCGTGGAGGAACACGAAGCCTTCTTCCGCGACATGCTCGCTGACGTGGATGAGCCGACCCTGCCGTTCGGCGTGCAAGACGTGCAGGGCGATGGGCGTGACATCGAAGAAGCCGAATGGCCGGTGGATGCCGTGCTGGCCCAGCGGGTGCGCGAACAGGCGCGGCAGTTGGGCGTCAGCGCGGCGAGCCTGATGCACCTGGCCTGGGCGCAGGTACTGGGTCTGGTGTCCGGGCGTGACGACGTGGTGTTCGGCACCGTATTGATGGGCCGCATGCAGGCCGGTGACGGTGCGGACCGTGCGCTGGGCATGTTCATCAACACCTTGCCGCTGCGGGTCAATGTAGCAGCGCCGGCGGCGGTTTCGGTCAAGGCGACCCATGGGCGCTTGAGCGCCTTGCTTGGCCACGAACATGCGTCCCTGGCGCTGGCCCAGCGTTGCAGCGGCGTGGCGAATGCCTCGCCGCTGTTCAGTGCCTTGCTCAACTACCGCCACAGCACGCCTGGCGAAATGGCCCGCGACGGCCATGGCATCTGGGAAGGGGTGCAACTGCTCGGTGGTGAGGAGCGCAGCAACTACCCGCTGACCTTGAGCGTGGATGACCTGGGCGAAGGCTTCGGCCTGACCGTCTTGGCGCTGCCGCAGATCGGCGCCCAGCGCATGTGCGCCTATATGCATAACGCCGTCGAGCAGTTGGTCGACACGCTGGAAAACGCACCGAAGACCGCACTCAGTCAATTGCCGATCCTACCGACAGCGGAGCGCGAAACCCTGCTGCGCGAGTTCAATGCCACCGCCAGTGATTTCCCTAAGGGCCACACGGTGCATGGGGCATTCGAGGTCCAGGCCGAGCGCCAACCTCACGCCATCGCCGTGGTGCAAGACGGCGAATCGCTGACCTACCAGCAGCTCAATATTCGCGCCAACCAGTTGGCCCATCATCTGTTGCAACAGGGCGTGCAGCCCGACGATCGCGTCGCCCTGTGCTGCCGTCGCGGCCCGCAGATGCTGGTGGGCTTGCTGGGCATTCTCAAGGCCGGTGCCGGCTACGTGCCTATCGACCCGGCGTACCCCGCCGAGCGCATCGCCTACTTGCTGAAAGACAGCGCGCCTGTGGCGGTGTTGGCCGAAGCCAGTACCCGCGACCTGTTGGGTGCGGTTACCAGCCTCGACCTGCACGATCCGCGCGTGCAGCAGCAGGCCGTCAGCAACCCACAACTGAGTGCATTGACCCCGGCGCACTTGGCTTACGTCATCTACACCTCCGGCTCCACCGGCCAGCCCAAAGGTGTGATGGTGGAACACCGCACCGTGGAAAACCTGGTGCACTGGCACTGCGAGGCCTTTGGCCTGGATGCGACGGGCCACACCAGCAGCGTCGCCGGTTTCGGGTTTGATGCGATGGCCTGGGAGGTCTGGCCGGCGCTGTGCGTGGGTGCCACCCTGCATCTGCCACCGGCCGATGTGGGCAATGAAAATATCGATGAATTGCTCGACTGGTGGCTGGCGCAACCGCTGGACGTCAGCTTTCTGCCAACGCCTGTGGCCGAATACGCCTTCAGCCAGAACCTGCAACACCCCACGTTGCGCATTCTACTGATTGGCGGTGATCGGCTGCGCCAGTTCACCCAGGAACGCCGCTTTGCAGTGATCAACAACTACGGTCCCACCGAAGCCACGGTAGTTGCCACCTCCGGCCGCGTGCGCGCCGGGCAGGTGCTGCATATCGGCCGGCCCATCGCCAATGCCAGCGTCTACCTGCTGGACGCGCACTTGCGTCCGGTGCCTGTGGGGGTGGCGGGCGAGTTGTATGTCGGCGGCAGCAGCGTGGCGCGCGGTTACCTGAACCGTCCGGACCTGAGCGCCGAACGCTTCCTGCAAGACCCGTTCAATGAGGGCCGCATGTACCGCACCGGCGACCTGGCGCGCTGGTTGCCGGATGGCAATATCGAGTACCTGGGGCGTAACGATGACCAGGTGAAAGTGCGTGGCGTGCGGGTTGAGCTGGGTGAAATCGAAAGCCGCCTGGCCGCACTGGACGGCGTCGGCGAAGCCGTGGTGCTGGTGCGCGAAGGGCGCTTGATTGCCTGGTTCACCGAACAAAAACCGCTGGATATCGATACCCTGCGCGCGCAACTGCAAGCCCAGTTGCCGGATGCCCTGGTGCCGGTCGCCTATGTAAAGCTGCAGACCTTGCCCCTGACCGCCAACGGCAAGCTCGACCGCAAGGCGTTACCGGAACCGGATCAGGCGGCGTTGCTGACGCGCGATTATGAAGCACCCCAAGGCGAGGTTGAGAGCACCCTGGCACGCATTTGGGCCGAGGTTCTGCAAGTGGAGCAGGTCGGGCGCCATGACCATTTCTTCGAGCTGGGCGGCCATTCGTTGCTGGCCGTCAGCCTGATCGAACGCATGCGCCAGGTCGGCCTGAGTGCCGATGTGCGCGTGCTGTTCAGCCAGCCGACCCTGGCCGCGCTGGCGGCTGCCGTGGGCAGTGGGCGCGATGTGTCGGTGCCGGAAAACCGTATTCCGGCGGGCTGCCAACGTATCACCCCGGATCTGTTGTCCCTGGTGCAACTCGACCAATCGACCATCGACCACGTCGTTGCCCAGGTGCCCGGCGGTGCTGCCAATGTGCAGGACATCTACCCGCTGGCGCCGTTGCAGGAGGGCATTCTCTACCACCACATCAGCGCGGGTCAGGGCGACCCTTACCTGCTGCAATCGCACCTGGCGTTCGACAGCCTCGACCGCTTGAATGCCTTCGCCCAGGCGCTGCAACAGGTGATCGACCGTCACGACATCCTGCGCACCGCCGTGGTCTGGGAAGGCCTGGCCCAGCCGCTGCAAGTAGTGTGGCGCAAGGCCCGCTTGCAGGTGCAGGCGGACGTGATCGACCAACTGCACCAGCGCTTCGACCCGCGCCAGTACCGTGTGCCGATGCATCAGGCGCCGCTGATACGCCTGGTGTACGCGCCGGACCCGGCCAATCAGCGCGTGGTCGCGATCCTGTTGTTCCACCACATCGCCCTCGACCACACCGCCCTCGACGGCGTGCGCCATGAGATGCAGGCCAGCCTGCTCGGGTTGCCACCACCTGCCGGCGACGCCACGCCGTACCGTAACTACGTGGCCCAGGCGCGGTTGGGTGTCAGCGAGGACGAACATGAGCAGTTCTTCCGTGGGATGCTCGGCGATATCAGCGAACCGACCTTGCCATTCGGCCTGCAGGATGTGCGCGGCGACGGTAATGCTATCGAAGAGGTCCAGCTGAACCTGGCCCCAACTCTCAACCAGCGCCTGCGGACCCAGGCGCGCTTGCTCGGCGTGAGCGCCGCCAGCCTGTTCCACCTGGCGTGGGCGCGGGTGCTCGCCAGCACCTCCGGCCAGGAAAACGTAGTGTTCGGCACTGTGTTGCTGGGGCGCATGCAAGGCGGTAAAGGCAGTGACCGGGCGCTGGGCATGTTTATCAACACCTTGCCGTTGCGCGTGGACATCGATGGCAGCGGCGTGCGCGTGGCGGTCAAGCAGACCCATGCGCGGTTGACTGCATTGCTCGGGCATGAACACGCGTCCCTTGCCCTGGCTCAGCGTTGCAGTGGCGTCGCCGCGCCGCAGCCGTTGTTCAGCGCCATGCTCAACTATCGCCACAGCGACAGCCAGCAGGCGCCAGTCTCCCAGGCCTGGGAAGGCATCCAGACCCTGGCCAGCGAGGAGCGCACCAACTACCCGTTGACGCTGAACGTGGACGACCAGGGCGACGGCTTCCGTCTCACTGCCATGACCGCGAAGTCGATTGGCGCGCAACGCCTCTGCGGTTATCTGCAAGTGACCTTGCAGGGGCTGGTCGACGCGCTGGAGCAGGCGCCGCAGTTGGCGGTCAATCGCCTGCCGGTGCTGGAGGCTCAGGAACGTCAGCAACTGCTGTCGGGTTTCAACGCCACTGAGGTCGCCTATGACCTCGACCAGACCCTGCACGGCCTATTTGAAGCGCAAGTGACGCGCACACCGGACGCCATCGCCGTCAAGGCAGGTGAGCTGGCATTGACCTACGCCGAACTGAACGCGCAGGCCAACCAACTGGCGCATCACCTCATAGATAGGGGCGTGCAAGCCGATTCGCGGGTGGCGATTTGTTTGGAGCGCGGCCTGGACATGGTGGTCGGGCTGTACGCGATCCTCAAGGCCGGTGCCGCCTATGTGCCGCTGGACCCGGCGTATCCGCTGGAACGTATCGGCTACATGCTGGAAGACAGCGCGCCTGTCGCGGTGCTGGCCCAAGGCGCCACGCGTGGTTTGCTGGGCAACGCGCCGGTGATCGATCTGGACCGTCCGACCTGGCAGCACCAATCTATCGATAACCCACAGGTGCAGGCCCTCAGCGCCTACGTAATCTACACCTCCGGTTCCACCGGCCAGCCCAAGGGCGTGATCAACGACCATCCTGGCGTGGTCAACCGCCTGTTTTGGATGCAGGACGCCTACGGCCTCAAGGCCCACGACCGGGTGTTGCAGAAAACCCCGTTCAGCTTCGACGTGTCGGTGTGGGAGTTCTTCTGGCCGCTGTTCACCGGTGCGTGCCTGGTGATGGCGCGTCCTGGTGGGCATAAAGACCCAGCCTATCTGTGCGAGGTGATCGCGAACGAACAGATCACCACATTGCACTTTGTGCCGTCGATGCTCGATGTGTTCCTGGCCCATGGTGATGTCAGCCAGGCGGCGGGTCTGCAACGTGTGATGTGCAGCGGCGAAGCCCTGCCGGGCAGCCTGGTGCGGCGCTTCAAGCAGCAACTGCCGGGTATCGGCCTGTACAACCTGTACGGCCCGACCGAAGCGGCGGTGGACGTGACTGCCTGGAACTGTGCGCGCCCGGACGTGCCGGACAACACGCCGATTGGCAAACCCATCGCCAACACCCGGATGTACGTGCTCGATGCACAGATGCAGCCAGTGCCCTTGGGCGTGGTGGGCGAGTTGTTCATCGGCGGCGTGCAGGTGGCGCGGGGCTACCTCAATCGGCCGGAGTTGACCGCCGAACGTTTCCTCAAGGACCCGTTCACCAACGGCCGCCTGTACCGCACCGGCGACCTGGGGCGCTACCTGCCTGACGGCACAATCGAGTACCTGGGCCGTAACGACGACCAGGTGAAGATCCGTGGCCTGCGTATCGAACTCGGTGAGATCCAGGCACGCCTGCTGGAACATCCGCAGGTCAACGAGGCCGCCGTGCTGGCTCGTGAAGACCGGCTCGTCGCCTACTACACCGGCGTTCGGGCAACGGACCTGCGCGAACACCTGCTGCACTACCTGCCGGATTTCATGGTGCCCGCGCTGTTCGTGCACCTCGACGCGTTGCCGCTGAGCCCCAATGGCAAGCTCGACCGCAAGGCCTTGCCGGCGCCGGGCAGCGAAGCCTTGACCGTGCGCGAGTACGAAGCCCCGGTGGGCGACACCGAAATCCTCCTGGCGCAACTCTGGGCCGAGCTTCTCAACGTGGAACGGGTAGGGCGCCAGGACAATTTCTTTGAACTGGGCGGGCACTCGCTGCTCGCCGTGAGCTTGATCGGGCGCTTGCGCCAGGAAGGCATGGAAGCCGATGTGCGTGCGTTGTTCGAACAGCCGACCCTGGCTGGCTACGCCGCGATGACTGAACGAATGGAGATCGTCCTGTGAGCATTCTCGAACTGCTGGCGACGCTGAAAACCAAGGATGTGCAACTTGCGCTCAAGGGCGAGCAGTTGTCGGTGCAAGGCAACAAGCAAGCGCTGAGCGACCCGGTGATCCTCGCCGCCTTGCGTGAACACAAGCCGGCGCTGATCGAACTGATCAAGGCCGGCGAGTATTCGGCGGCAAACGAGGTGCCGGCCAATGGCATCCCGGCCAATGCCGAACGGATCACGCCGGCCATGTTGACCCTGTCCGACCTGAGCCAGGAGGAGATCGACCGTATCGTCGCCACGGTCGACGGCGGCGTGGCGAATATCCAGGACATCTACCCGCTGGCGCCGCTGCAGGAAGGCATCCTGTTTCACCACGTCAGCACCGAGCAGGGCGACCCTTATGTGATGCAGTCGCAATTCGCCTTCGACAGTGTCGAGCGTTTCGAGGCGTTTGCCCTGGCCCTTCAGGGGGTGATCGACCGTCACGACATCCTGCGCACTGGCGTAGTCTGGGACGGATTGCAACAGCCGTCGCAAGTGGTCTGGCGCAGCGCGCAGTTGCCGGTGCAGGCGCTGGAACTCGACCCGGCCGACGGTGATATTGCTGCCCAACTGCACGCGCGCTTCGATGCCCGCCATTACCGGCTGGACGTGACCCAGGCGCCGCTGCTGCGCCTGGCCTGGGCGAAGGACCCGGCGCAGGGGCGCATCGTCGCGATGCTGCTGTTCCATCACATGGCCCTGGATCACAGTGCCCTGGAAGTGGTGCGCCATGAAATGCAGGCGTTCCTGCAAGGCCACGCCGGGCAACTGGGCCACGCCGTGCCGTTTCGCAACTACGTGGCGCAGGCGCGGCTGGGTGTCAGCGAGCAACAGCATGAGGCGTTTTTCCAGCAGATGCTTGGCGATGTGGTCGAGCCGACCTTGCCCTTCGGCTTGCAGGATGTGCAGGGCGATGGCCGTGACATCAGTGAACTGGATTGGCCGCTGTCGGACGCGCTCAACCAGCGCCTGCGCGCCCAGGCTCGATCGCTGGGCGTCAGCGTTGCCAGCCTGTTCCACCTAGGCTGGGCCCAGGTACTGAGCGTGCTGGCCGGCAAATCCCAAGTGGTGTTTGGCACCGTACTGATGGGCCGTATGCAAGGTGGACATGCCACGGACCGCGCCTTGGGGATTTTCATCAATACCTTGCCATTCCGTGTGGACGTGGGCGGCGGCGACCTGCGCAGCGCAGTCAAGGCCACCCACACGCGCCTCACCGCGCTGCTGCGCCACGAACACGCGCCCCTGGCGCTGGCGCAACGGTGCAGTGGGGTGGTGGCGCCGACGCCGTTGTTCAGTGCGTTGCTCAACTATCGCCACAGCGGCACCGGTACCAGCAGCGAAGCCGTGGCCGCGTGGCAGGGCATCGAGACGCTGCGTTCGGATGAGCGCACCAACTACCCGCTGACCCTGAGCGTGGATGACCTGGGCGAAGGGTTCATCCTGCGTCTGCTGGCGACCACCCAGGTCGATCCACAGCGTGTCTGCGCTTACCTGCAAACCGCCCTGGACAACCTGGTGACCGCGTTGGAACAGGCGCCGCACACGGCGCTCAACCAAGTCTCGGTGCTGCCTGCCGATGAACAGCGTTTGCTGCTGGAACACTTCAACGCCACGCAAGCGGATTTTCCCCAGGGCACCACGCTGCACGCTCGCGTCGAAGCCCAGGCCGCCCTCACACCGGACGCGATTGCCGCTGTGCATTCGGGCCGTCAGCTGACCTATGCCGAACTTAACCAGCAAGCCAACCTGCTGGCCCATCACCTGCTGGCGCTGGGGGTCAAGCCGGACGACCGCGTTGCCATCGTTGCGCGCCGAGGCCTGGACACCCTGGCCGGCTTGCTGGCAATCCTCAAGGCCGGCGCCTGTTATGTGCCGGTGGACCCGTCGCACCCGGCCGAGCGCCTCACCTACCTGCTGACCGACAGCGCCCCGGTGGCGGTGCTGACCCAGCACGCCTTGCTCGCACGCTTGCCGGCCCTGGAAGTGCCGGTAATCAATCTCGACCGCTACACCTGGCAGCACCATTCGGCGAGCAACCCCACGGTGGCAGTCACCCCGTCCAACCTCGCCTATGTGATCTACACCTCAGGCTCCACCGGCCTGCCCAAAGGCGTGATGGTGGAGCATCACACCGTGGCCAACCTGGTGGACTGGCACTGCAACGCCTTCGACCTGTGCGCCGGGCGCCACACCGCGAGCGTCGCCGGGTTCGGCTTTGATGCGATGGCCTGGGAAGTCTGGCCGGCGCTGTGTGTAGGCGCGACCCTGCACCTGCCACCGGCCCATGACGGCACCGAAGATATCGACGCGTTGTTGGCCTGGTGGTGCACGCAGCCGTTGGACGTGTGCTTCCTGCCCACGCCGGTGGCCGAGTACGCCTTCAGCCAGCAGATCGAGCACCCCACGCTGCGCACCTTGCTGATCGGTGGCGATCGCCTGCGCCAGTTCGGCCGTGCGCAGCGCTTTGACTTGATCAACAACTACGGGCCGACCGAGGCCACCGTGGTTGCGACGTCGGGCAAGGTCGAGGCGGGCCAGCCACTGCATATCGGCAAGCCTATCGCCAATGCCACGGTCTACTTGCTGGATGAGCAACAGCGGCCGGTGCCATTGGGCGTGGCCGGTGAGTTGTACGTGGGCGGCAACGGCGTGGCGCGGGGGTATCTGAACCGCCCGGAACTGACCGCCGAACGCTTCCTGCAAGATCCCTTCAACGCTGGGCGCATGTACCGCACCGGCGACCTGGCGCGCTGGCTGCCGGATGGCAACATCGAGTACCTGGGGCGCAACGACGACCAGGTAAAAATTCGCGGCATGCGCATCGAACTGGGCGAAATCGAAACCCAGCTCAACCAAGTGGCAGGCATCCAGGAAGCCGTGGTGCTGGTGCGGGAAGAACGGCTGGTGGCGTATTTCACCGAAAACCGCCAACTCGACCCGTTGGCCGTGGGCGATATCCGCGCCCAGTTGGTGGCGCACCTGCCGGACTACATGGTCCCGGTCGCCTACGTGAAGCTGGACGCGCTGCCCCTGACCGCCAACGGTAAGCTCGACCGCAAGGCCTTGCCGGCGCCGGACATGACCGCCGTGTTTACCCGCGAGTACGCGGCACCCGAAGGCGAAATCGAAAGCGTGCTGGCGCAGATCTGGACCGATGTGCTGCATGTGGAGCGCGTCGGGCGCCGTGATCACTTCTTCGAACTGGGCGGGCACTCGTTGCTAGCGATGCGCATGGTCTCCCAGGTCCGCCAGCGCCTCGGCGTCGAGTTGCTGCTCGGTGACTTGTTTGCCAACGCCGAACTGGCGGCCGTCGCCGAGGTGCTGGCCCGGTCTGGCCGCAGCACCTTGCCGGATATCCTGCCGGCCAATCGCGATGAACCAGTGCCGCTGTCCTTTGCCCAGCAGCGCCTGTGGTTCCTGGCGCTGATGGAAGGCGCCAACACCGCCTACAACATCCCTATCGGCCTGCGTTTGCGTGGGCAGTTGCATGTCGAGGCGCTGCAACGGGCGCTGGCCCGCATCGTCGCGCGCCACGAAACTCTGCGCAGCCGCTTCGCCCAGCACGGCGATGACGCCCAAGTGTTGATCGTACCCGCCGAAGACGTGCTGCCTCTGCAAGTGCAGGACCTGCGTCGCCATCCGCAACCCCAGCAGGCGCTGGATGCGTTGATCCACGGCGAGGCCTCGGCGCCGTTCGACCTGGAGCGTGGCCCGTTGTTGCGCGGGCGCCTGATGGTCATGGCCGACGACCACCACGTGTTGCTGCTGACCCTGCACCACATCGTTTCCGATGGCTGGTCCATGGGCGTGCTCACCCGCGAACTGATGGCGCTGTACCAGGCGTTCAGCCACGGCCAGCCCGACCCATTGCCGCCGCTGCCGATCCAGTACGGCGACTTTGCCGTGTGGCAGCGCCTGTGGCTCAGCGGCGAAGTGTTGCATCGCCAGAGCACCTATTGGCAGCAGGCGCTGGCCGGTGCGCCGGCCTTGCTCACCTTACCGACTGACCGCCCGCGTCCGGCGCAACAGGACTACGCCGGCAGCAGTGTCGAGGTGCGCCTGGACGAACGCCTCACCGCCGGGCTCAAGGCCTTGAGCCAACGCCACGGCACCACCTTGTACATGACCTTGATGAGCGCCTGGGCCTCACTGCTCGCGCGGTTGTCCGGGCAACAGGATGTGGTGATCGGCTCGCCCGTCGCCAATCGCACGCGCAGCGAGGTGGAAGGGCTGATCGGCCTGTTCGTCAACACCTTGGCCGTGCGCATCGACACCTCCGGCGAGCTGAGCACCGAGGCGCTGCTGGCGCGGGTCAAGGCCCTGGCGTTGGAAGCCCAGGCCCATCAGGATCTGCCGTTCGAGCAGGTGGTGGAAATCACCCGGCCGCCGCGCAGCCTGGCCCACAGCCCGTTGTTCCAGACGCTGTTGACCTGGCAGGACAGCAGCGCGCCAACCCTGGCTTTGGGCGACCTGGCCCTGGAAGGCATCGTCGAGAACAGCCATTTTGCCAAGTTCGACCTGTCCTTGGACTTGAGCGAAGTGCAGGGCACGATCATCGGCGCGCTGGAGTATGCGGTGGCGCTGTTCGATGAGTCGACGGTGCAGCGTTATGTCGGCTATTTCACCCGTGTGTTGCAGGCCATGGTCGATAACGACCAGGCGGTGCTGGAACAGGTGCCGCTGGTGGATGAGCGCGAACGTCAGCATTTGCTGTTCGACTTCAATGCCACCGAGGTGACCTATGACCTCGACCAGACCGTGCACGCTATGTTCGAAGCGCAGGTGGCGCGGACACCGGATGCCATCGCCGTCAAGGCTGATGACGTTGTATTGACCTATGCCGAGCTGAATGCACGGGCCAACCAGTTGGCGCATCACCTGCTGGAAATCGGCGTTCAGCCGGATTCACGGGTCGCGATCTGTGTGGAACGTGGCCTGGAGATGGTCATCGGGTTGTACGCGATTCTCAAGGCCGGCGCGGCCTATGTGCCGCTGGATCCGGCGTATCCGCTGGAGCGTATTGCCTACATGCTGGAGGACAGCGCGCCGGTCGCGGTGTTGGCCCAGGGCGCGACACGAGGGGTGCTGGGGGATGTGCCGGTAGTCGATCTGGACCGGTCGACCTGGCAGCACCAACGTCAAGACAACCCCGGTGTAGAAGGCGTCAGCGCTTATGTGATCTATACCTCCGGCTCCACCGGCCAACCCAAGGGCGTGATCAACGACCATCCCGGCGTGGTCAACCGCCTGTTGTGGATGCAGGACGCCTATGGCCTGCATGCCCATGATCGTGTCTTGCAGAAAACCCCGTTCAGTTTCGACGTGTCGGTGTGGGAGTTCTTCTGGCCGCTGTTCACCGGCGCGTGCCTGGTGATGGCGCGTCCTGGCGGGCATAAAGACCCGGCCTATCTGTGCGAGGTGATCGCCACTGAGCAGATCACCACGCTGCACTTCGTGCCGTCGATGCTGGATGTGTTCCTGGCCCATGGAGATGTCAGCCAAGCCAAAGGGTTGGTGCGGGTGATGTGCAGCGGCGAAGCCTTGCCGGGCAGCCTGGTGCGGCGCTTCAAGCAGCAGTTGCCGGGCAGCGAATTGCACAACTTGTATGGCCCGACCGAAGCCGCCGTCGACGTGACCGCGTGGAACTGCTCCGGCCCGGTGACGCCGGACAACACGCCGATTGGCAAACCGATCGCCAACACCCGCATGTATGTGCTGGATGCACAGATGCAGCCGGTGCCGTTGGGGGTGGTCGGCGAGTTGTTCATCGGCGGCGTGCAAGTGGCGCGCGGCTACCTGAACCGGCCGGAATTGACCGCCGAGCGTTTCCTCAAGGACCCGTTCACCGACGGTCGCCTGTACCGCACCGGCGACGTGGGCCGCTACCTGGCGGATGGCACGATCGAGTACCTGGGACGCAATGACGACCAGGTGAAAATCCGTGGCCTGCGCATCGAGCTGGGGGAAATCCAGTCGCGCCTCACCGACTATCCGCCGGTCAACGAAGCCGCCGTGATCGCCCGCGACAATCGTTTGATCGCCTACTACACCGGGGTGTTTAGCGAGATCGACGGATTGCGCGCGCACCTGTTGCAGCACCTGCCGGAGTTCATGGTGCCGGCGATCTTTGTGCACCTCGACAGCTTGCCCCTGAGCCCCAACGGCAAGCTCGACCGCAAGGCCTTGCCTGCGCCGGGCCTCGAGTCGGTGGTGGTACGCGAATACGAAGCGCCCCAGGGCGACACGGAAATCGCCCTGGCCAGCCTCTGGGCCGAGTTGCTCAACGTGGAGCGCGTGGGCCGTCACGACAACTTCTTCGAGTTGGGCGGACACTCGTTGCTCGCGGTGAGCCTGATGGGGCGCATGCGCCGCCTCGGGTTGTCGGCGGACGTGAAGGTGTTGTTTGGTCAGCCGACCTTATCAGCCTTGGCGGCGACCTTGGGTGGGGGCCGGGAAGTGGCGGTGCCGGCCAATCGCATTGCGCTTGATTGCACCGCGATCACCCCGGATATGTTGCCGTTGGTTCAACTGGATCAGCCGGCCATCGAGCGTATCGTCGCCTGCATTCCGGGCGGCGCGGCGAATGTGCAGGATATCTACCCGCTGGCGCCGTTGCAGGCCGGCATGCTGTATCAGCATCGTGCGGTGCAAGGCGCTGACGACTATGTGCTGCGCGCGCAATTTGCGTTCGACAGCCCACAGCGCCTGGAAGCGTTTGCCCTGGCCTTGCAGGCGGTGATCCAGCGCCATGACATCCTGCGTTCGTCGTTCCATTGGGACGGCCTGGAAGAACCGGTGCAGGTGGTGTGGCGCCAGGCGTCTCTGCGTGTCGAACACGGCGCGGTGCCGGAACGGCTTGATCTGGCGCAAGCGCCATTGATGCGCCTGGTGGTCAATGCGCACAGTGCCTCGTTGCTGTTCCACCACCTGGTGATGGACCACATCGCCCTGGAGATCCTGCAACAGGAGATGCAGGCGTTCCTCATGGGCACTCAACACACCTTGGGCGTGGCGGTGCCGTACCGCAACTATGTGGCCCAGACCCGCGTCGGTGCAGAGGATCACGAAGTGTTCTTCCGCGAAATGCTCGGTGATATCGATGAGCCGACCCAGGTCGAACGCCTGGGCGAAAATGAGCAGATTCAACGCCCACTGGATGCGGAATTGAGCCAACGCCTGCGCACCCAAGCGCGGCAATCCGGCGTCAGCGCCGCCAGCCTGATGCACCTGGCCTGGGCCCAGGTGCTGGGCAAGGTCTCGGGCCGCGACAACGTGGTGTTCGGCAGCGTGATGCTCGGCCGCTTGCAAGGTGGTGAAGGCGCCGAGCGGGCCATGGGGGTGTTTATCAATACCTTGCCGCTGCGGGTCGACCTGGGTGAACACTCGGTGCGCGAGGCGCTGCGGGCCACCCATGCACGTCTCAGTCAATTGCTCAGCCATGAGCAGGCGCCGCTGGCCTTGGCCCAGCGTTGCAGCGACGTGCCGGCGACGACGCCGCTGTTCGACACGCTGTTCAACTATCGCCACAGTGCGCCGCAGGCTGCCAGCGAAGCATGGCAGGGCATTCGGCTGCTCAAGGCGGAAGAGCACAGTAACTACGGCCTGTCAGTGAGCGTGGATGACCTGGGTGAGGGGTTCTCGCTGAAAGTCGTGGGGCAGGGCGCACGCCGGTTGTGCGGCTACTTGCAGGTTGCCGTGGAGCAGGTGGTGCAGGCGTTGGAACAGGGCAGCGCGGTGGGCATCAGCCACTGGCCGATCCTGCCTGCTGCCGAACGCCAGCAACTGCTGGATTTCAACGCCACCACGCGATCATTCCCGCGCGAACACACGGTGCAACGCCTGTTTGAAGCCCAGGCCCAGGCGCGTCCTGGCGCATTGGCCGCTTTGCATGGCGGGCAGTCATTGAGTTATGGCGAGCTGAATACCCGCGCCAATCGCTTGGCCCATCACCTGTTGGGCCTTGGGTTGCGTCCCGGCGATAACGTGGCGATCCTGCTGCCGCGCTGCCTGGACTTGCTGATCAGCCAACTGGCCGTGCTCAAATGCGCCGCCGCCTATGTGCCGCTGGACATCAACGCACCCGTCGAACGCCAGGGCTTCATGGTGCAGGACAGCGGCGCGGTCTGGTTGTTGACCCGCAGCGATAGGGCCGTTGACTACGATGTGCAACGCCTGGACCTGGACACCCTGGCCCTTGATCCACAACCCAGCCACAACCCCGACCTGTCGCAGTCCTCGGACAGCGTGGCGTACATCATGTACACCTCCGGCTCTACCGGCACGCCCAAAGGGGTGTTGGTGCCCCATCGCGGCATCACGCGGTTGGTGATCAACAACGGCTACGCCGACTTCAACGCCAGCGACCGCGTGGCCTTCGCCTCCAACCCGGCATTCGACGCCAGCACCATGGACGTGTGGGGCCCGCTGCTCAACGGCGGCCAGGTGCAGGTGATCGACCACGCCACCTTGCTGGATCCTGCAGCCTTTGGCGTGGCCTTGGCGGACGCAACGGTGCTGTTCGTCACCACGGCCTTGTTCAACCAGTATGTGCAGCTGATTCCCCAGGCCCTGGCGGGCTTGCGCATCCTGCTGTGCGGCGGCGAGCGTGCCGACCCGGCCGCCTTCCGCAGCTTGTTGGCCCAGGCGCCCGCGTTGCGCCTGGTGCATTGCTATGGGCCGACCGAAACCACCACCTACGCCACCACCTATGAGGTGCGCGCGCTGGCCGAGGAGGCCGACAGCGTGCCGATCGGCCAGCCGATTTCCAATACGCAGATCCATGTGCTGGATGCTTACTTGCAGCCGGTGCCCATGGGTGTGACTGGTGAAATCTGCATCGGCGGAGACGGCGTGGCCTTGGGGTATCTGAATCGACCTGATCTCACCGCTGAAAAGTTTGTACGAGATCCGTTGACTGAGGGTGCCTTGATGTACCGCACCGGCGACCTCGGCCGTTGGACGGCGGACGGCCTGCTGGACTGCATCGGGCGCAATGACGACCAGGTGAAAATCCGTGGTTTTCGCATCGAACTGGGCGAGATCGAAGCGCGTCTGGCGACCTTCGCCGGTATCCAGGACGTGGTGGTGCTGGCTCGAGAAGACGCACCGGGCGACAAGCGCCTGGCGGCGTATTTCACCTGGGCGGATCAGCCTGTCGACCTCGACAGCGTGCGCGCCTATCTGCAAAGCCAATTGCCGGAGTACATGGTGCCGTCGGCCTTTGTGCCGCTGGATCACCTGCCGTTGACCGCCAACGGCAAGGTCGACCGCAAGGCCTTGCCGGTGCCGGCCCTGGACACGTTCAACCGCCGTGAGTTTGAAGCACCGGCCGATGGACTGGAACACACCCTGGCCCAGCTATGGACCGAGGTGCTGAAGCTGGAGCAGGTTGGTCGCCATGACAGTTTCTTCGAGTTGGGCGGGCATTCATTGCTGGCGATCCGGCTGGTCAACCTGATGGAAGAAGCGGGGTTGCAGGTGTCCCTGGCTGAGCTGTTCCAGCATGCCAGTGTGGCCTCCGTCGCCGCGATGCTGCGCCAGCGTACGGATGAGCCGGTGCGTGACATGTCGGTGATCAAGGTACGCAGTGGTGGTTCGCAAGCGCCGTTGTTCCTGGTCCACGAATTCAGCGGTATGGACGTGTATTTCCCGGCGCTGGGCCAGCATTTGCCGGGTGACTATCCGATCTATGGCTTGCCGGGCGTGGCGCTGGGCGAACCGCATCTGAACACGATGGAAGGTCTGGCTGCGCGGCTGGTCGGGTTGATCCGAGGCATTCAGCCCCATGGGCCTTACCGAGTTGCCGGTTGGTCATTCGGCGGGGTGCTTGCCTATGAAGTGGCGATGCAACTGCTGGGGCTGGATGAGCCGGTTGAGTTTCTCGGTTTGATCGACAGCTATGTACCGCGCATGACTGACCAGGGCAAGGCGCGATGGAGCGGGCCGGACGCGCTCAAGCGGCATTTGCTGTTGCAGTGCACGGCGCATTGGAAAGCACAGGGAGGTGTGGATGAACTGGCGAGCCTTGGGCAGTTGGAGGCGCAGGTTGGACAGCTGGACTTTGCAGGCCTGTTGCAACGTTGTCGCGATGAAGGTGTGCTGCACGCGCAAATGGCAGCGACGACGGATGCGGACCTCTTGAACTATATCGAGCGGGAAGTGGGGCATGGGCATGCGTTGGCCCATTACAGCCTGTTTCCGTTGCCGATAGCGGTGCATCTGTTCAGCGCGAGTGAGCGGCCTACCGAGTTGTCACGGCGCAGTGAAACCCTGGGTTGGAATGAGGTGTTGGCGCCGGGGCAATTGCGCCAGGTGGCGGTGCCGGGGGATCACCAGAGCATGATGCAGGCGCCGCATATCCAGGCGCTGGGTCAGGCGATGGCTGAGGCCTTGGTGACGTGCACGCCGCAGGTTCAGGCCCCGCATCAGCCCTTGCTGCGGATTCAGAGTGGCCGCGCGGGGTATGCGCCGGTGTTCTGTGTGCCGGGGGCGGGGGACAGCGTCACCGGGTTTATTGGCTTGAGTGAAGCGCTGGGGCGGGATTGGCCGTTATTTGGCTTGCAGCCGCGTGGGTTGGACGGTGAGGCGGTGCCCCATAGTCAGGTGGAAGTGGCGGCGGCTTGTTACTTGAAGGCGTTGGAGCAGGAGTGTCCGCAGGGGGCGGTGCATTTGGTGGGGCATTCGTTTGGCGGCTGGGTTGCGCTGGAGATGGCGTTGCGGTTGCAGGCGGCGGGGCGGGAGGTGGCTTCGTTGACGGTGATTGACAGTGAGTCTCCGGAGCGCGCTGTCAGGCCTTATACGACGACGGCTGCGTTGATGCGGTTGATTGAGGCGATGCAGTTGTCTGCGGGTATGTCGCTGGGGATTGATCTGGGGGATTTTGCAGGAGCGGATGAGGTGGCGCAGCGGCGGCAGTTACACGCAGGGATGGTTGGCGTTGGTCTGTTGCCGGGGCGGTCGGCTGTGGATGCGATGGATGGGCCGGCGCGGACTTATGCGGCGGCGTTGCGTACGCGGTATCGGCCGGGTGCGCGATTTAACGGTGTGGTGCGGTTGGTGTTGGCTGAGGATCCGGCGTTGGATGCGGCGGGGAATCAGCGGGAGCAGGGGTTGATGGTTGAGGGGTGGCGGCGGCAGGGGAGTGGGTTGCAGGTTTGGTATGGCGGGGGGAATCACTTTACGTTGCTCAAGGCGCCCAATGTGGTTGGGTTGGCGCGGTGGTGGGTGGATGGTTTGGTGGTTGGGGAGGTTGTTTCGTGAGGGGGCTGTTGGTGTACATATCCGTTGCTGCGGTCACGGCGACTTATGGTTCCGCTCTTACAGCGGGTCACTTTTGGAAAGGCCCAAAAGTAACCAAAAGGCCTTCGCCCCACCACTCGGCACCTCGCCTAGGCTCGGTGTGCCCGAACGAAGGCTTTGGAGCGTGGGCCGCCGCGATGGGCCATCCCTGGCCCAGCGCGGCTAACCCGGCGTCCTGCCGGGTTACCCACGCTCCAAAGCCTGCGTTCGGCCAGCGTGGTTTTACGGGGCGCCGAAGATCAAAAGCCAGAGCAAAAGCGACTCGCTTCGCATCGTGGGTACGCTTTTCGTCTTCTGTAGGGGCCGGCTTGCCGGCGAAAAACGTGAAAACGCCGCGATCATCCAGATGTTCCGGCGTCATCGTTAACGACCATCGCCGGCAAGCCAGCTCCTACAGTGGACTGCGTTTGCCTTTGCCTTTGCCCTTGCCTTTGCTCCACACCACTCAAGCCGGCTGTCAGGCCGCTGTGCTTTTGATTTTGATCTTAGGCGCCCCGTCAAACACGCTGGCCGGAGTGAGGGCACACCGAGCCTAGGCGAGGTGCCGAGTGTTGGGGCAAGAGCCTTTTGGTTACTTTTGGGCTCTTTTCAAAAGTGACCCGCCGTAAGGGCGGAACCCATATCACCCGTTACCTAAATAACGGATATGTACACGACCAAAGGCCACCCATGGAAAAGTCAAAGCTACGCAAACTAGGAATGCTCACGGTAATCACAGTCGCCATAGGCCTAATCATCTACACGGTCCAAGCTCCCGCCGACGCACCGCAATACCTCACCGCCACCGCCGAACGCGGCAACATCGAAAACGCCGTCCTCGCCACCGGCCTGCTCGAAGGCATCAAACAGGTCGACGTCGGCGCCCAAGTCTCCGGCCAACTGAAATCCCTCAAAGTCAAAGTCGGCGACAAGGTCAAAAAAGGTCAGTGGCTGGCCGAAATCGACCCATTGATCCTGCAAAACACCCTGCGCAAAGCCCAGGTCGACGAAGAAAACCTCCAGGCCCAACGCCGCGCCACTGCTGCCCAGCTCAAGCAGGCCAAGTCCGTGTACGAACGCTACAAAGGCCTGCAGATTGACGAATCAGTCTCCCGCCAAGACTTCGAAGACGCCGAATCCACCTTCCAGGTGCAACAGGCCAACCTCTTGTCCCTGGACGCGCAGATCAAAAGCGCCCACATCCAGATCGACACCGCCAAAGTCAACCTGGCCTACACCCGCATCGTCGCGCCCATCGACGGTGATGTAGTGGGCATCGTCACCCAGGAAGGCCAGACCGTGATCGCCAACCAACTGGCACCGGTACTGCTCAAGCTGGCGGACCTGGACACCATGACCGTCAAGGCCCAGGTCTCCGAGGCGGATGTGATTCACATCAGCCCCGGCCAGCAGGTGTACTTCACCATCCTCGGCGAGGCCGACAAGCGTTACTACGCCAAGCTGCGCGGCACGGAACCGGCGCCGCAGAACTTCCTGGAAACCCAGACCGCCGGCACGCCGAAGCAGAACACGGCGGTGTTCTACAACGCACTGTTCGATGTGCCTAACCCCGACCATCGCCTGCGCATCGCCATGACCGCCCAGGTACGTATTGTGCTCGACACCGCCGAGGCCGCGCTGATGGTGCCGGTGGCGGCGCTGGGGGCGCGCAACAACGACGGCAGCTACTCGTTGCGGGTGCTGGACGCGAAAGGCAAGGCAGTGTCGCGGGAGGTGAAGACCGGGATCAACAACAATGTGAAGGTGCAGATCCTCGAAGGCCTGGCCGAAGGCGACAACGTGGTGATCGGCGACGCTACGCCGGCTGTGGCGGGGAACTGACGGATGACTCAGCCACTGCTGGAACTCAAGGGCATCATCCGTAGCTTCATGGCCGGCGAGCGTGAATTCATCGCACTCAAGGGCATCGACCTGACGATTCATGCTGGGGAAATGGTCGCGATCATCGGCGCCTCAGGCTCCGGTAAATCCACCCTGATGAACATCCTCGGCGGCCTGGATTACGCCACGGCCGGCAGCTACAAGATCAACGGCATCGAAACCCGTTCCCTGGGGGATGAGCAGTTGGCCGAACTGCGCCGTGATTACTTCGGTTTTATCTTCCAGCGCTACCACTTGCTGGCGCATCTGAGTGCCTTGCACAACGTGGAAATGCCGGCGATTTATGCCGGCACACCGGAAACTGCGCGTCACAGCCGGGCCCGGGAGTTGCTTGCGCGCCTTGGTCTGGCGGGGCACACCACCCACCGGCCTAGCCAGCTTTCCGGTGGCCAACAGCAACGGGTGAGTATCGCCCGCGCCTTGATGAACGGCGGCGAAGTGATCCTCGCCGACGAACCCACTGGCGCCCTTGACACTCACAGCGGCAAAGAGGTGATGCGTATCCTCGCCGAGCTGCACGCGGCGGGGCACACGGTGATTATCGTCACCCACGACCCCAAGGTTGCGGCGAATGCGCAGCGTATCGTCGAGGTGAGCGATGGCGAGATCGTCAGCGACAAGGCCAATGAGCGTGCTGGCCTGGAGTTGCCCAGCGACACACCCATCGAGCCAAAACGCAGCGGCGCCCGGCGCTTGGTGGCGAGCCTGGGGTTGTTCAAGGAGGCCTTCAACATGGCCTGGGTCGCGCTGGTGTCTCACCGCATGCGCACCTTGTTGACCATGCTCGGTATCGTTATCGGTATCACTTCGGTGGTGTCGATCTCGGCCATCGGCGAAGGCGCCAAGCGTTATGTGCTCAAGGACATCCAGGCGATTGGCAGCAACACCATCGATATCTTTTCCGGCACCAGTTTTGGCGACAGTCGCGCCTCGGCCATCGAGACCTTGATGCCTTCGGACGTGGACGCGTTGAACCAGCTGTATTACGTCGACAGTGCCACGCCGGTGGTGGGCCGCAACCTGTTGCTGCGCTTTGGCAATATCGACCTGGATGCGCAGGTCAATGGCGTGAGTGATCGCTACTTCAAGGTCAAGGGCTTGAAGCTCGAAGCCGGTATCGCCTTCAGCGAAAGCGATGCGCGGCGCCAGGCCCAGGTGGTAGTGATCGACCACAACACCCGTCACCGATTGTTCGGCCCGAACGTTGACCCGCTGGGCCAGGTGATCCTGGTGGGCAACCTGCCGTGTACCGTGATCGGGGTCACCGCTGACAATAAGAACATGTTCGCCGCCAGCAAGGCGTTGAACGTGTGGGTGCCCTATGAAACAGCGGCGGGGCGTTTGCTGGGGCAGCGCCATCTGGACAGCATCACCGTGCGCATCAAGGACGGCCAGCCGAGCAAGGTGGTCGAAGACAACGTCAACAAGCTCATGCTGCAACGCCACGGCACCAAGGATTTTTTCACCAACAACCTCGACAGCATCATGCAGACGGTGCAGAAAACCAGCCGCTCCCTGGCATTGCTGCTGTCGTTGATCGCGGTGATTTCGTTGCTGGTGGGGGGCATTGGCGTGATGAACATCATGCTGGTGTCCGTCACCGAGCGTACCCGTGAGATCGGCATTCGCATGGCGGTGGGGGCGCGGCAGTCGGATATCCGCCAGCAGTTCCTGGTGGAGGCGGTGATGGTGTGTTTGATCGGCGGGCTGATCGGAATCTCGCTGTCCTACGCGCTGGGCTTTCTGTTTTCGTTGTTTGTGAAGGAATGGGAGATGGTGTTTTCCCTAGGCTCGATCATCACGGCGTTTGCCTGTTCGACGTTGATCGGCATTGTGTTCGGCTTTGTGCCGGCCAGGAATGCGGCGCGGCTGGATCCGATCGAGGCGCTTGCCAGAGATTGAGCAACCCGCTGCAGGAGCCGGCAAGCCGGCTTCTGCAGTGTTTTTTACGAGAGCGTGTCCTCAGTGGCATACATCCACCGCAACAACGAATGCCGCCCGCTGATCCCCAGCTTGATCGACGCGCGTTTCAGGTAGCTTTCGATGGTGTTGACCTTCAACGCCAACTGCTCCGCCAACTCCGGCGCCGTGCGCCCGGCCAACAGGCCCACGCACACTTCAAGCTCACGGTTGGACAAGGTCAACCCTGACTGCACCAGTCGTTCTTGAATGCGCCTGCGCAGGGTTTCGATACCTTGGTTTTCCGGCACCACCGCGTCGCTGTCCTGGCGGCACGGTTGGATCGCGGCGATGTGTTTTTCCACCATGGGCAGCAGCAAGGTAGAAAAGTCCTGCAACATGCTGCGTTCCTGGGGCGAAAAGCTTTCGGACTGGTGCGAGCGATACACCGACAACACGTAGCGCACGTCATCCTTGCGGCGGGTGAGGTGCAATTGCGCGGCGGGTTGTTCGTCGCCCAACGCCTCCACCGAATCGGTGTAGACCGGGCTGATCTTGCGACGGGTGTGCCCGTCGGCGCTGACCTGCAATTGCGTGATATGGGTGGCGTCCACTGCCAGTTGGGTGAGGATCAGGTCATGCAGCATGCGTGGGAAATGGCGGCTGCCGGTGCTGGCGATGACTTTGCCAATATGAGGGAACAGCTGTGAGTTCATCATTTCGTCCATGAGGCGTGCAGGTATTCGGCCTTATAGCGACGGGGATTAAGATGCAAGCCAATGCGAATAACCTACCGTGATAGTCCTTCCCGCCGGAACCTATGCTAGTACAGCCTGGCGACGGGAAGGGGATCCAATCTTAAAAAAACGGATTAAACACTTACAGGCTTAGAAGCACGCGTCACCGTACGTGTGCATTTGGCCAGTGCCTGCTGCACGTCCGCCAACAGATCGGCCACGTCCTCAAGCCCCACCGACAAGCGCACCAACCCTTCGCTGATCCCGTGCGCCTCACGTTCCTGCGGGGTGTAGGTGGAATGGGTCATGCTCGCCGGGTGCTGGGCCAGTGACTCGGCATCACCCAGGCTGACCGCACGGGTAAACAGCTTGAGTGCATTCATGAAACGCCGACCGGTTTCGATGCCGCCCTTGAGTTCGAAGGCAATCATGCCGCCGGGCAGTTTCATCTGCTGTGTCGCCAATTCGTATTGCGGGAAAGAACGCAATCCTGGGTAGGTCACCCACTGCACGGCCGGGTGCGCCTGCAGGGCTTCGGCCACCGCCTGGGCGTTGCTGCAATGACGATCCATGCGCAGCGCCAGGGTCTTGAGGCCGCGCATCAACAGCGAGGCGTCCTGTGGCGACATCACTGCGCCGGTCAGGTCCTTGAGGCCTTGCAGGCGAATGCGCTGGGCCAGGGCCAGGCTACTCACGGCGATGCCCGCGGTGATATCGCCGTGGCCGCTGAGGTACTTGGTGGCCGAATGCACCACCACATCGGCGCCCAGGTCGAGGGGGCGTTGCAGGTAGGGTGTGCAGTAGGTGTTGTCGACGACCAGGGTGACATTTGGCTGCTGGTGGGCGAGGGCGGCTACGGCGGCGATGTCCACCAGTCGCAGGTTGGGATTGGCCGGGGTTTCACAATAGATCATGCGGGTGGCGGGGCTGAGAGCGGCTTGCAGGGCTTCGAGGTCGGTGAGGTCGACATGCCGCACCTTGATACCGAATTCACCGATGCCATGGTGCAGCAGGGCAAACGTGCAGCCGTACAGGGTCTGGCTGACGATCACCTCATCACCGGGGCGCAGCAGGGTCCAGAACGTCGCGGCAATCGCGCCCATGCCTGAGCTGAACGCCACGGCAGCTTCACCATTTTCCAAGGTGGCCATGCGTGACTCCAGCAGCGCCAGGGTCGGGTTGGAAATACGTGTATAGAAGTGGCCGCTCGCTTCGCCGGCAAAACAGGCGGCGCCGTATTCAGCGGTTGGGAAAGCAAAGGTGGCTGACAAATAAATCGGCGGGACGAGTGCGCCGTGGTGGTCTTTTGGGTCATAGCCGTGGTGGATGGCGCGGGTGGAAAAGCCGAATGCATTGTGTTTATTGTTCATGTCGGACGCTCCTTATTTCCTACAATGCTATGCTCATAACCAGAGATGAACTTTGCAATATTTGCTGCTGGTCCCTGTGTTTTTGGATGAAAACCTCATAAAAATAATGAATAGAGGCACGTTATGCCTGTCAGTCTGGATCGCACCGATAAAGCACTTTTAAACGCGTTGCAGGGCAATGCCCGTCTCACGGTGGCTGAATTGGCCGACCGCGTTTCCTTGACGACCTCGCCGTGCTGGCGGCGGGTGCGCAACCTGGAAGAGAGCGGGGTGATCAGTGGGTATCAGGCGATTCTCTCACCCAAGGCATTGGGGTATGGGGTGACGGCGTTTGTCAGCATCATGATGGAGAGTCACACCCAGGAAATTGCTCGGGCATTTGAGCAGCGGTTGTTGGAGATTCCCGAGATTGTGGCGTGTCATAACGTGTCCGGGCGCTATGATTTTTTGTTGGAAGTGGTGGCGAAGGATCTGGAGTCGTTTGGGGAGTTTGCGCGGGAGGTGTTGCAGACGTTGCCTTGCGTCAAGGAGATTTATTCGAGTTTTTCTTATAAGTCGGTTAGGGCGTTGAGGGTGATTCCGTTGCCAGGGTGATGGGGGCTTGTGTTGTGCTGTGTACATATCCGTTGCTTCGGTAACGGCTACCTATGGTTCCGCTCTTACAGCGGGTCACTTTTGGCAAACGCCCCAAAAGTAACCAAAAGGTCTTCGCCCCAACACTCGGCACCTCGCCTAGGCTCGGTGTGCCCTCACTCCGGCTTGAATCCGTGGGCCGCCGCGATG
>NZ_JAFCXD010000005.1:0-506008 GCF_049897885.1 Pseudomonas sp. DWRC2-2 | reverse complement strand
TCACCGAATCCAGCGCACGCGAATACCACGCGTCCATCTGCTGGCGATAAAGCACCAGGCTCTGATGGAAACCATCCAGCTCAAATTCAATCAGGGCAATGTGGGAAGGGTGGGTCATCGGCGCCGATTCCCCACAGATGACGCACAAAAAGGCAAAGCACTAAAAAGAAAATCCATCCGCAATCCCTCGCACTGTGTATTCAGGCGAGGGACTTTGCGGACCTTTTCAGGGGAGGGGAGTAGCGCTTATCCGGCAGTTACGTGGGATTTTTCGACAATCCTCGTCTTCTCCCGCCCCAGCACCAGACTGCACAGCGCCGGCAAAAACAACAGCGTCAACAGCGTGCCCACCAGCACTCCACCAATCAGCACATAGGCGAGGGACGACCAGAACACCGACAAGGTCAGCGGAATAAACGCCAGCGCCGCCGCCAGTGCAGTCAGGATCACCGGCCGTGCACGGCGCACCGTGGCTTCGACGATGGCTTCGCGAATCGCCATGCCGTGCTCCTGGTTCTGGCGGATCTGGTCGGTAAAGATCAGCGTGTTGCGCATCAGGATCCCGCCAATCCCGATCAAGCCCAGGATCGCGTTGAAGCCGAACGGCTGGTTGAACAGCAGCAAGGTCGGCACCGCGCCGATCAAGCCCAGCGGCGCCGTGGCGAAGACCATGAACATCACGCCGAACGAGCGCACCTGGAACATGATCACCGTGAGGGTCAGCAGGATCATGATCGGGAACAGCGCGGCCAGGGCGACGTTGGCCTTGGCGCTTTCTTCCACCGGGCCGCCGATGTCGATCTGGTAACCGGCGGGCAGCTTGGCGATCAGCGGTTGCAGGTCTTTGTACACGGCCATTTCCACGTCGGGCGGTTGTACGCCGTCGATGATATCGGCGCGCACTTCCACGGTGGTCGCGCGGTTGCGGCGCTTGAGGATCGGCTCTTCCATCACTGCCTGGAAATGCCCGACCTGGGCCAATGGCACTGAGGTACCGGCGCTGTTGGTCAGGGTCATATTGTTGAGGTTGCCGAGGTCTTCGCGTTGGCTGCCCTGGGCGCGGGCGACCACGGAGACGGTGCGGTTGCCCTCGCGCACTTCGGTGATCGGGTTGCCGCTGAGCAAGGCATTGAGCTGGGACTTGACCTCGTTGGGGGTGAAACCCAGCAAACGCAGGCGGTCTTGATCCAGCACCAGGCGATAACCGCTGGTACGCTCGCCCCAATCGAGGAACGCGTCCTTGGTCAGTTTGTTGGCGGCGACCACTTTGCGCACGTCTTCGGAGACCCCGCGCAACACGTCCACGTCAGGGCCGGACACACGGAACACCACGGGGAACGGCACGGGCGGACCGAACAGCAACTGCGTCACGCGCACCCGCGCCGCAGGAAACTCACCGGCCGCAATGCGTTCACGCATGCGCAGTTTCAAAGCGTCGCGGGCGTGGGAGTCCGGGGTCTGCACGACCAGCTTGGCAAACGCCGGGTCCGGCAGTTCGGGGTTCAGCGACAGGAAGAAGCGCGGTGCGCCGCCGCCCACGTAGGTGTCGACCAGGGTGGTTTGCGGCTCTTGCAGCAGGGCTTTTTCCAGCTGCGCGGCCACCGCTTCGGTGCTTTTGAAGGCACTGCCGGGCGGCATGTACACCTCAAGAATCAACTCGGATCGGTCGGAGTTGGGAAAGAACTGCTTCTTCACCACGCTCATGCCCAGCACGCACAGCACAAACGCCGCCACCACCAAGCCGGTGACCAGCCAACGCCCACGTACACAGGCTTCGACCAATGCCCGCAGCTTCTGGTAGTAACGCCCAGCATAGATTGCATCATGGCCGCCCGGCACAGGCTTGATCTGCGGCAGCAGTTTCACCCCCAGATACGGCGTGAACACCACGGCCACCAGCCAGGACGAGATCAGCGCAAACCCGACGATCCAGAAGATATTGCCGGCATATTCCCCGGCACCGGAACGGGCAAAGCCCACCGGCAGAAAGCCGATGATGGTGACCAGCGTGCCGGTCAGCATCGGTGCTGCCGTGGAACTCCAGGCAAAGGTGGCGGCGTGAATCCGGTCGAAACCTTCCTCAAGCTTCACCACCATCATTTCAATGGCGATGATCGCGTCATCCACCAGCAAACCCAGGGAAATGATCAGCGCGCCGAGGGTGATGCGGTCGAATTCACGCCCGGTCAGCAGCATGATTACAAACACCACCGACAAGGTCAGCGGCACCGCTGCCGCCACCACCAGGCCCACACGGAAGCCCAGGGCCAACAGGCTGATGACCATCACCACCGCGAGGGCGACGAAGAATTTCAGCATGAATTCGTTCACCGCCAGGCTGATGTTTTTCGCCTGGTCGGAGACCTTGGCGAAGTTCACGCCCAGCGGCAGGTCGGCCTGGATCCTGGCTTCCTGGGCCTTGAGGCTCTTGTCGAGTTCGAGGCCGTTCCAGTGCTTCTCCATGATCACGCCCAGCATCAATGCCGGATCGCCTTGATGGCGGATACGGTAGCTGGGCGGGTCTTCATAACCCCGGCTGACCGTGGCCACGTCGGCGATGCGCAACACGCGGCCATTGACTTCCAGCGGCACGTTTTCGATCAGCGACAGGCTGTCGAACGCACCGTCGATCCGGATGTAGGCGCGGGCCCCGGCGGTCTCGACGAAGCCCGATGGTGCCACGGCGTTTTGTGCGGCCAATGCAGAAAAAATCTGATCCGGCTTGATGCCCAGGGTTGCCAGGCGCTCGTAGGAAAACTCCACAAACACCCGTTGCGCTTGCTCGCCAAGGATATTGATCTTCTTCACCCCCGGCAGGTTGAGCAAACCCTGGCGCAGGTCTTCGGCCATCTGCACCTGTTGCCGATGGGGCAGGTGTTCGGCCTCCAGGGCGTACAGCGCGAAATACACATCGGAATATTCATCGTTGAAGAATGGTCCGATCACGCCCTTGGGCAGCTTCGCAGCTTCATCACTGAGCTTTTTGCGGGTCTGGTAGAACAGGTCCTGGATTTCGCTGGGGCGCGTGGACTCCTTGTAGGTCATGCGCATCGACACGAACCCCGGCTGGGCGATGGTCTCGACGCGGTCGTAGTAGTCCAGTTCCTGCAGGCGTTTTTCCAGGCGGTCGGCCACCTGTTCCTGCATCTCCTGGGCGGTGGCGCCGGGCCAGGCGGCGGTGATGGTCATCACTTTGACGGTGAAAGACGGGTCTTCGGCGCGACCCAGCTTGCCGAACGAGAAGATCCCTGCCGCCAGGATCGCGATGATCAGGAACAACGTGACCGCGCGATGCTTGACCGCCAGTTCCGAGAGGTTGATACCGCGCATGCTCAGTTGTCCTGTTTGCGGTTGAGGGCCAGTACTTGCGCGGGCAGCAGGCGCACGGCGTCACCGCTGTGCAACAGGTGTGCGCCGAGGGCGACGATGATCTGGCCGGGGACAACGCCACTGTTGAGCAGCGCGTCTTCCTGGCCGAGGCTGGCGACGTTGACCGGGGCGAAACTGACTTTGTCGTCCGCGCCGATCAGCCATACGCCGGTGCCTTGTCCCGAGTCCTGCAGTGCGCCAATGGGCACGCGGGTTTGCTGGGCCTGGCCGTTGCCTTGCAGGCGTACGGTGATGGTGGAACCGAGGGCGAAGCGGTCGACGGCACCGTGCAGCACGTAGCGGGCGCGGTAGGTGCGGGTGGTTGGGTCGGCGCTGGCAGAGAGTTCGCGCAACGTGGCGGTCACCGCCTGGTCCGGGGCGCCGAAGGGGAAGGCCAGGGCTTTCTGTGAGGCTTGGTCGCGCTGGTTTTCTGGCAGGTTGACGATGGCTTCGCGGGCACCGTCATGGGCCAGGCGCGCAACGATCTGCCCTTCGGCGACCACTTGGCCGCGATCCACGCGCACGTCGGTGATGACGCCGTCGCCATCGGCCTTGAGCACGGAGTAGGTGCGACGGTTTTCGATCTGGCTGGCGTCGGATTGCGCCGAGGCCAACTCGGCTTCGGCGACGCGCAGGTTGGTCGCGGACTGGTCGAAGATCTGCCGCGACACGGCGCCAGTGTTGGCCAGGCGCTGGTAGCGGTTTTCATCGTCGCGGCGCTGGCGCAGTTGGGCCTGGGCGGCGTTGACGCGGTTTTTCGCCGAGCGCAGGGCCAGTTCGAAGTCGCCGATGTCCAGCACCAGCAGCGTGTCGCCACGGGAAACATGCTGGCCGGGGTCGACCTTGCGTTCGATGACCTTGCCGCCGACCCGGAAACCCAGGTCGCTTTCGGTACGTGCTGCGACCACGCCGGTATAGGCGCTTTGCTGAGTGCCGGCGGCTTCGACTTTGGCGGCGAGGACCGGGCGTGGCTGAGGCACTTCGGCGGCGGTGTCGGCCTTGCTGTTGCAACCGTTGAGGACGATCAACAGGGCCAGGGGCGTGAGAAGACGCAAGGGAAGAGGGTGCATGGCGGGCTCCGGGGGGTAACCATTGGGCAAAAAATTATGGACATAATTTTTTACGCATATTATGGTCGAAATATAAATTAATCCAGCCCCCCGGATGCCCCTCATGAGAAACTCCCCGGTCCCCTCGCGAAACCTGTTGTTTTTACTGGTGGCCCTGACGGCACTGGGTGAGGTTTCAACCCAATTGATTATTCCCGGCCTCGGCGCCATCGAGCAGGCACTCGCGGCGCCAGCCGGTTCGGCACTCATGGCGCTGTCGGCCTTTGTGGCGGCTTTCGGCCTTGGGCAGTTGCTGTTCGGCCCGCTGTCGGACCGCATTGGCCGGCGCCCGGTGCTGATCGGCGGCCTGGTGCTGTACGTGCTGGCGACCTTGTCGATGCTGCTGGTCCACGACATCCACCAGTTCATCGCCGCCCGCGTGCTGCAAGGCCTGGGCGCCTGCGCCGCGTTGGTACTCGCCCGCACGGTGGTGCGGGATGTGTGGAAGGCCGAGGCGGGGCCCGCACTGGCCCTGACCATGATCGGCATGCTCTACGCCATTGTGGTGGCACCGATGGTCGGTGGCCTGTTGATCAAACTGTTCGGCTGGCACGCGCCGATCGTCCTGGCGCTGGTGATTGGCAGCGTGGTGTTACTGCTGGCCTTGCTGTTCTTTCGCGAGAGCAACCACTTCCTCGATCCCAAGGCCGGTCATTGGCGCACCCTCGGCGGGCAGTACCTGGATCTGCTCAAGGGCCGCCAATACCGTGCGTTCGCCGTGGCCTTGGCGTGCACCTACGGCGCGATGTTTGCGGTGATCGCCGGTTCTTCGGCGGTGTTTATCAACCTGCTGGGCTTCAGCGCTCTTGAGTACGGCATCAATTTCGGGCTGATCGTGTCGATGCTGATCGTCGGTTCCACCTACACCCGACGCAACATCATGCGCCTGGGCCCGCAGCGGATTGTGGCGATAGGCGTGACGATGGTCGCCGTTGGCGGTGTGTCCGCGCTGGTCATTTATGCGCTGTTCGGCCTGTCGGTACTCGGCCTGGATATTCCGATCGCATTGGTCACCCTGGGCGGCGGCCTGGTGTTGCCGGGCTCGGTCACCGGCGGCGTCATGCCCAACGCGCACCGCGCCGGTCTGGCAGCTGGCCTGATGGGGTTTGCGCAGATGTTCGGCGCCACCTGCAGCGGTGTGTTACTGAGCCAACTGCGCGATGGCAGTGCCGCACCGATGATCATTATCCAGGCCTGTTTTGCGCTGACGGCCTTTGTCGCGTTTAATCTGCTGCGTCAGCGCCAAGTCAAGGGATTGTCCTATACGTAGGACGATCCAGGCCGCTTTTGCCGGCTAGTGCTCAACCTCCAGCCGACTTATGGTGTAGGCACTTTGGAGGTACACCATGAAAAAGCTTATCGGCATCTACACCAGCCCTCGCGGCCATTGGGTCGGCGACGGTTTCCCGGTGCGCACGCTGTTTTCCTACGACACCCTGGGTAAGCACATCAGCCCATTCCTGCTGCTGGACCACGCCGGCCCAGCGGATTTCACCCCGACCGAACAACGTCGCGGCGTCGGCCAACACCCGCATCGCGGCTTTGAGACGGTGACCATCGTCTACGATGGCGAAGTCGAACACCGCGATTCCACCGGCGCCGGTGGCACCATCGGGCCCGGCGACGTGCAATGGATGACGGCCGCCAAAGGCATTCTCCACGAAGAGTTCCACTCCGAAGCCTTTGCCCGCAGCGGCGGCGCGCTGGAGATGGTGCAATTGTGGGTCAACCTGCCGGCCAAGGACAAAATGGCCGACGCCGGTTACCAGACGATTGTCGACGGTGACATTCCGGTACTGCCACTGGCCGACGGTGCCGGGCAACTGCGCCTGATTGCCGGTGACTTTGCTGGCACCCAAGGCCCGGCGCGTACGTTCACGCCCATCGACGTGTGGGACTTGCGCCTCAACGCCGGCAAACCCGTCACATTGGACCTGCACGAAGGGCGTAACACTGCCCTGGTGATCCTGCGCGGCACGGTCTTGGTCAATGGCGAGGAGGTCGCGCGCCAAGGGCAGTTGGCGCTGTTTGAGCGTGATGGTCGCCAACTGACGCTGGAGGCCAATGACGACGCCAAGGTGTTGCTGCTCAGTGGCGAACCCATCGACGAACCCATCGTCGGGCATGGGCCGTTCGTGATGAATACCGAGCAGGAAATTCATCAGGCGTTTGCTGATTTCCAGTCCGGGAAATTCGGCCAGATGCACATCTGACAGCTCGCCGCAAAACCCTGTGGGAGCTGGCTTGCCTGCGATCGCATCAGCGCGGTGTCACTCATACACCGAGGCGTCTGCATCGCAGGCAAGCCAGCTCCCACATTTTGTTTCCAGCGTTTCCATTTCATGCGATCTTCACGGCATTCGCCCTGGAGTCGCCTGGATGCCCTCATTTATCGCTGATCACCCGATGCTGTGCGCCCTGGCGCTGATCTTTATCGACATCGCCGTGTGGCGCCTTATTTCCGTCAACCTCGCCAACTGGAAGCTGGCGGCGCGGTTGGCGATCTTTGCCGTGTACAGCGCCGTGCTGTTCAACGACGGCATGAACCCCATGCAAGTGGCGCCCTATGCGGACAACACCGCCTTGCACCTCGCGGCCACCGCCTTGCAGATCGGCTGGTGGCTGTTCGCGGCGCGTACTCTCACGGTATTGCTGGGCGCGGTGATGATGCAGCGCGTCGGTCACACCGGGCGCCTGTTGCAGGACCTGGTAGGCGCTGTGATTTTCCTGATCGCAATCATCGCCGCCATGGCCTATGTGCTTGACCTGCCGGTCAAGGGTGTGCTCGCTACGTCCGGCGCGGTGGCGATCATTGTCGGCCTGGCGCTGCAAAGCACGTTGAGCGATGTGTTTTCCGGGATCGTGCTCAACACCACCAAGCCGTATCAGATCGATGACTGGATCTCCATTGACGGCACCGAAGGCCGGGTGACCGACATCGACTGGCGCGCCACGCGCCTGCAAACCTCCCAGGGCAGCCTGGCAGTGATCCCCAATTCCCTGGCGGCCAAGGCCAAGATCATCAACTTCTCGCGCCCGGCGGACATGTTCGGCCTGTCGGTCAGCCTGCAAGTCAGCCCCCATGCGCGCCCGCAAACGGTGATCGAGGCGCTGGAACGGGCGATGCAAGGCTGCCGGCCGCTGTTGGGCAAGCCGGCGCCGAGTGTGGCGTTCAAAACGTCCGCCAGTGGCGGCGTCGAGTATGAAATCAGCGGTTTTGTACCGGCCATGGCCCTCAAGCGCGAGGTGCGCAACCAGCTTTACGACCTGGCCTTCCGTCACCTGCAAGCGGCGGGTGTCGGCTTGCTCTCGGCCACGGAAAGCAGCGCGCCTGCGGCTATGTCCGCCGCCCGTGCATTGCTGGAGCGTTCGTCGATTTTCTCCACCCTGCGCCAGGAAGAGAAAGATACCTTCAGCCAGAACATGACCCTGCACACCTACCGCGCCGGCGACATGATCCTGCCGGCGGGGGAGGTCAGCGATCATTTGTTTATCGTTGAGTCCGGGGTGATCTCGGTGATGCTGACCAAAGGCGGCCACAAGTTCGAAGCCGGGCGCATGGGGCCGGGGGAGGTGATCGGCGAGGCGGGAATTCTGTCGGACCAGGCCGCACTGGCGGATTTTTCGGCCAAGACCTTCTGCACCCTGTACCGCATCGAGAAGGAATACTTGAAGCCGTGCCTGGATGCGCGCCACGACATCAGCGAAGCCATGAAGACCCTGCTGGATTTCCGCCTGCACGCCGCGCAGGCCTTGACCCAGGAGGCGCCCGTGGTACCCGTGAAGAAGGGCTTCCTGCAGTGGCTGCGCCAACGCGGGCTCTGAGGGTAAAAACCGACTAACCTGCGTTTTTCGCACGTTACCCCACGCAATAAATCGTTTGTCCAACGGCTGGCCGATGACAAGACTGCATGTCACTCGGATAACAACAACGTTGGGCGAACCACATGCAACTCGAGCGCAATTTTTTCAACGGTCACTTTGTCGAACCTGCCAGTGACGCACTGATCGCCGTCTACAACCCGGCCACCGAAACCCTGGTCGGCCACGTCAGCGCTGCCACCGCCGAGGAGGCGATTGCCGCCGTCGACGCCGCCGCCATCGCCCAGAAAACCTGGGGCAAACTCACCAGTATCGAACGCGCCGAACACCTGCGTGCCTTTGCCGATGCCCTGGACAGCTGCGCTGAAGCCATCGGCACGGCGCTGGCCAGCGAGTCGGGCAAGAGCGTCAGTGACGCCAGCAACGAAGCGCGCTACGCCGCGCAGATCACCCGCTACCACGCCGAATGGGCACGCCGGATCGAAGGCGAGATCATCCCCAGCGATACCCCGGACGAAAACCTGTTCCTGCAACGCGAGCCGATTGGCGTCGTGGCTTGCCTGATCCCGTTCAACTACCCGGTCTACACCCTGTTGCGCAAGATCGCCCCGGCGCTGATCGCAGGCAATACCGTGGTGGTGCGGCCGAGCAACAACACGCCGCTGTCGGCGTTTGAAATCGCCAAGGCCGTGGTCAAGGCCGGGATTCCAGCCGGTGTGATCAACATCCTGACCATGGACCATGCCACTGCCGCCAGTGTCTGCACCCACAAGGCGGTCGGTCTGATTACCCTTACCGGCAGCGTGAATGCTGGGCGCATTGTGCTGGATTACTGCAAGGCCAACATCGCCAAGCCCTCGCTGGAGTTGGGCGGCAAGACCCCGGCGATCATCGAGGCCGACGCGGACCTGGAAAAAGCCGCCAGCGCCATTGTTGCCTCCAAGACCACCCACTGCGGCCAACTGTGCACGGCGGTGGAGCGTGTGTATGTGCACGAAAGCATCTATGACGCGTTTCTGGCCCTGCTCAAAAGCAAGATCAGCGCCGTGAAGTTCGGCGACCGCGCAACCGACGCGAGCCTGATGGGCCCGTTGGTCAACGCCAGCTCGCAACAGAATATCCACGCCATGGTCGAGCGCGCTGTCGCTGCCGGTGCTGTACTGGAAGTGGGCGGCGTGCTGCCTGAAGGTCCAGGGCATTTCTACCCGCCGACTCTGCTCAGCGGCTGCCGCCAGGACATGGAAATCATCCAGGAAGAAATCTTCGGCCCGGTACTGCCGGTGCTCAAGTACCGCGACATCGATGAAGCACTGGCCATGGCCAACGACCACCAGTTCGGCCTGTCGTCGGTGCTTTACACCGAGAACTACCGCACGGCGATGAAAGTGGCGAATGCCATCGAAGCCGGCGAGTTGTACGTCAATCGCACACCGGCGGACCCGTACCAGGGCTTCCACGCCGGCTGGAAACGCTCAGGGCTGGGCGGCGATGACGGTAAGCACGGGATGCTTGAGTTCACCCAGACCCGCTTGGTGGTCATGAAGTACTGATCCACGCACACCCGCGACACCTTTAATAAAAACAATTATCGGGGCACCCGTGCATCGGGTGCCTGAGGTCCGAATGATGTCCAAGCCTGCACCCGTTGCCCAGGTTCCTGTTGCCGTGCCCGCGGCAAATGACACCGCCAGTCGCTATTTCCAATTGATGTTGCTGGTACTGGCCGCAGGAGCGATCTACCCGATCCTCTACCTGCGCCAGGTCTACCAGACCACCATGCTCGACGTATTCCACATCAACCACAGCGAATTGGGCTATCTGTATTCCATGCTCGGCACGATCTTCCTGCTCAGTTACTTGCCCAGCGGCTGGTTGGCCGACCGCTTGCCGCCACGCTTCCTGATCTTCTTCTCGCTGGTTGCCACCGGTGGGTTGGGCCTGTGGTATTCGACGGTGCCGTCGATGACCGGCCTGATGATCATTTTCGGTTGCTGGGGCCTGACCACCGGCCTGACGTTCTGGGCCTCGGTGCTCAAGCGCGTGAAGATGATCGCGCACCACACCGAGCAGGGCCGTTTTTTCGGCATCCTCGATGGCGGTCGCGGGTTGGTCGAGGCGCTGTTGGCCACTGTGGCCCTGGGCCTGTTCGCCTATGCCACCGAAACCCGCAGCGAGACGGCGGCCGAGGGCTTCAAGCACGTGGTCTACCTGTATTCCTTTGTGTGTATCGCCATCGGCTGCGTGCTGGTGCTGCTCAAGGATCCCAAGTCCATGGCCGAGACAGCGGCGGTGGAGAAGGGCAAGTTCAACCTCATCGCTGACTTGGCCACGTTGGTGAAAATCCCCGAGCTGTGGCTGGTGACCGCCATCGTGTTTTGCGGTTACCACATGTTTTGGGCCACCTACAGTTTCTCCGACTACCTGCAAGGCAGCGGCATGACCGCCGTGATGGCCGGCACCATCACCACCATCAAGCTGTGGATGCGTCCCATCGGTGGCATCGGCGGCGGCTGGCTGGGGGACAAGTTCTCGAATATTTCGGTGCTGATCGTCGCACTGGCGCTGGTGACCCTGGCGATGGTCGGGCTGATCGTGTTCCCGGCCTTCAACAGCCTGGGCCTGCTGATCGGCACGGTGATCTTCATCGGGTTGATGACCTACGCGATCCGTGGCCTGTACTGGGCGATCCTCGACAGCTGCGACATTCCGCTGCGCATCACCGGCCTGGCCATCGGCATTGTCTCGGTGGTGGGTTACCTGCCGGACACCTTTATCCCGCTGATCAACGGCTACCTGACCGACACCTACCCAGGCAAGCCCGGTTACAACCTGTATTTCGGCTACATCGCCTTCATCGGCGTGCTCGGCACCCTCGCGGCCCTGACCCTGCGCGCCCGAATCAACCGTAAAAAATTCAACCAGACAGGTGCCTGAGATGAAAATCGTCGCCCTTGAAACCCATATCGTTGCTGTCCCGCCGCCGCACATCGGTGGCATGTACTGGCTGTTCGTCAAGCTCAAGACCGACTGTGGCATCGAAGGCGTCGGCGAGATCTACGCCGCCACCTTCGGCCCCAAGGCCATGCTGCCGATCATCGAGGATGTGTTTGAGCGCTACCTGCTCAACCACGACCCGCACCATATCGAGCGTTTCTTCCGCCAGGCCTATTCCAGCGGTTTTACCCAGCGTCCCGACCTGACCATGATGGGCGTGGTCAGCGGCCTGGAAATGGCTTGCTGGGACATCATCGGCAAGGCCGCCAACAAGCCGGTCTACGAGCTGCTCGGCGGCAAGGTCAACGAGCGTCTGCGCTCCTACACCTACCTGTACCCGGTCAACAGCCAGGGCGAGTACGACTACGACGACCCGGACCTGGCCGCCGAGTGCGCCATCGAGAACATGAACAAAGGCTTCACCGCCGTGAAGTTCGACCCGGCCGGCCCGTACACCGCGTATTCGGGCCACCAGATATCCCTTGAGGTGCTGGAGCGCTGCGAGACCTTCTGCCGCAAGATCCGCGAAGCGGTGGGCGACAAGTGCGACCTGCTGTTCGGCACCCACGGGCAGATGGTGCCGTCGTCAGCGATCCGCCTGGCCAAGCGTCTGGAGAAATACGACCCGCTGTGGTTTGAAGAACCGGTGCCACCGGGCCAGGAAGACGCCATGGCCCAGGTCGCGGCCAAGACCAGTATCCCGATTGCCACCGGCGAGCGGCTGACCACCAAGTATGAGTTCTTCAAGCTGCTGCAGGCCGGCGGTGCGTCGATCCTGCAGATGAACGTGGCGCGCTGCGGCGGGCTGCTGGAGGCGAAGAAAATCGCGAGCATGGCCGAGGCTTATTACGCGCAAATCGCCCCGCATTTGTACAACGGACCGATTGGCGCAGCGGCGAGCTTTCAGCTGGCCACGTGCACGCCGAACTTCCTGATCCAGGAAAGCATCATGACCTGGGGCGGTTTCCATGCCCAAGTGCTGACCAAGCCGCTGCAATGGGAGGACGGCTACATCATCCCGTCCACCGAACCGGGCCTGGGGGTTGAACTGAACATGGACGTGGTGCGCAAGCACACGCCGTACACCGGGGAACGCCTGCACCTGCAAATGGCGCCGACCCCGGCTGACGTGAAAGACACTTCGCCCGCCAAGGGCTAAAAAAAACGACTGATGCGGTAACCGTGAATGACATATGACTACATCATCGCCGGCGCTGGCGCCGCAGGCTGCATCCTGGCCAACCGGTTGTCCGCCTCGGGCGAACACACCGTGTTGCTGCTGGAAGCCGGCGGCAAGGACAGTTCCTGGTGGTTCAAGATCCCGGTCGGTTTCGCCAAGATGTATTACAACCCGACCTTCAACTGGATGTACTACAGCCAGCCACAAAAGCAGTTGGCCGGGCGCGAAATCTACGCGCCGCGCGGCAAAGTGCAGGGCGGATCGGGCTCGATCAACGCCATGATCTACGTGCGCGGCCAGGCCCATGACTTCAATGACTGGGCCGCCAACGGCAACGACGGCTGGGGTTTTGCGGACGTACTGCCGTATTTCCGCAAGCTGGAAAACCACCCGCTGGGCGACACCGAGTACCACGGCGGCAGTGGCCCCATCAGCATCACGCCGATGAAGGGCCAGACCCATCCGATCTGCGACGTGTTCCTCAAGGGCTGCGAGCAATTGGGCTATGCCCACAGCGACGACTTCAACGGTCCGAACTTCGAAGGCGCCGGTTTGTATGACGTCAACACGCGCAACGGTGAACGTTGTTCCAGCAGCTTTGCGCACCTGCACCCGGCGCTCGGCCGTTCCAATCTGACGGTGGAGTTGCATGCGTTGGTGGATCGCGTGCTGTTCGACGATCAGCAACGCGCCACGGGCATTGCCGTCACCCAGCATGGCGTGACGCGCACCTTCTCGGCGCGCAGGGAAGTGATCCTGTGTGCCGGCGCGGTGGACACACCGAAGATCCTGCAACTGTCCGGTGTGGCCGACCAGCACCTGCTGGCTGAACACAACATCCCGTTGGTCAAGCACCTGCCGGCAGTGGGCGAAAACCTGCAGGACCACCTGTGCGCCAGCTACTACTACAAGGCCAATATCCCGACGCTGAATGACGAACTCAGTTCGCTGTTCGGCCAGCTCAAGCTTGGCTTGAAATACCTGCTGACCCGCAAGGGCGCGCTGGCGATGAGCGTCAACCAGGCCGGCGGCTTTTTTCGTGGTAACGACGAACAGAAGGACCCGAACCTGCAGCTGTACTTCAACCCGCTGTCGTACCAGATCCCGAAAAACAACAAGGCCAGCCTCAAGCCCGAGCCGTATTCCGGCTTCCTGCTGTGCTTCAACCCGTGCCGGCCGACCAGCCGGGGCACCATCCGCATCGCCTCGAAAAACCCACGGGATGCGGCCTTGATCGACCCCAACTACCTGAGCACCCAGAAGGACATCGACGAGGTGATCCAGGGCAGTCGGTTGATGCGCAAGATCATGCAGGCGCCGGCCCTCAAGGGCATCACCGTGGCCGAGGTGCTACCCGGCGCGGCGGTGCAGACCGACGAGCAGATGCTGCAATACTTCCGTGAGAACAGCGGCTCGATCTACCACCTGTGCGGCTCCTGCGCCATGGGCTCGGACCCGCAGGTTTCAGTGGTGGACAAGCGCTTGAAGGTGCATGGGCTGGAAGGGCTGCGCATTGTCGATGCGTCGATCTTCCCCAACGTGACGTCGGGCAATACCCATGCGGCGGTGTTGATGGTGGCGGAGAAGGGCGCTGACTTGATCCTGGAGGATGCGGGTTAAATCAGGGGCGTACACAAGACCTGTGGCGAGGGGGCTTGTCCCCCGTTGGGCTGCGCAGCGGCCCCAAAAAAAGCAGGAGCGCTGCGCACTCCAACGGGGGACAAGCCCCCTCGCCACAGAGGGTTCCCTACCAGCCACGCAGGCGTGGCCAGTCCTGAATCCCGCCATCCTCCAACAGCGCGTGATAGCTGCCAAACTGCGCCCCCGTCGCACAGGCATGGTTGGGCAAAATACGCAGGCGCGTGCCCAGCGGGAATTGTGCGATCACATCCACATCACCGCCCTGGAACTGCACCACCCCATGCTCCTGATTGGCGCTGCTCAACAGCAGCCCCTCAATCGGTTCACCGCGTTCATCGCAGACCTGGCCGTAACCAAAGTCCTGTTTCTGCGATTGCGTGCCGCGATCCCGACTCATCGCCATCCAGCCCGAGTCCGTGATGACCCAGCCTTTTTCCGGTTGATGCCCGATCACCGTGGTCAACACGCTCAAGGCCAGTTCGTCGAGGCGGCACACGCCAATGTTGTGCATCACCAAGTCGAAAAAGGCATAGACCCCAGCGCGCAGTTCGGTCACGCCGTCCAGGTGGAGGGCGGATAACGCGGTGGGTGTCGAACCGACGCTGACCTGCGCGCAAAGCATCCCGGCGGCACGAATGCGTTCGGCCGCTTCGACACACCGCGCACGCTCCTGCTCCGCGATGGCTTGCAGTGCTTCAGGTGTGTCCAGGCCGTAGCTTTCACCCGCGTGGGTCAACACGCCGGTGAGGCGGTCGCCAAGCAGGCGTGCGATGTCCAGCAGCAGCGGGTCGTGTGGCTTGACCCCGGAGCGATGGCCGTCGCAGTCGATCTCGATCATCACCGCAAAGCGTTCGCCATGCTCGCGGCCAAAATCAACAATGGCCCGGGCACCGGCAAGGCTGTCGGTGATCAGCGTCAAGGCGCAACCCCGACGACGCAGCGCCAGGGCCTGGGGCAATTTGTGTGGGGCCATGGCCACGGCGTAGAGGATGTCGTGGATGCCCAGGTCGAAAAAGTACTCGGCCTCTTTCAACGTCGAAACGGTGATGCCACGGGCACCCGCGGCGATTTGCGCAGCCACCACTTCGGCGCACTTGTGGGTTTTGACATGGGGACGTAACTGCACGCCCAAGGTATTGGCGCGCTGTTGCATGCGCTGGATATTGCGCTGCATTTTTACGCTATCGATCAGTGCGGCGGGCGTGTGCACGGGTGCGGCTCCACATTGAGGGACAGTGCGCAAATTGACGCCCTGTCCAGGACTGGATATGTTGTCTTGCATGAAAAACACCTCTCCCAACGATACTCACCTGATCAGCCAGCTCGAACAGATTGCCGAAGGCTTGAGCAAGACCTTCAGCCCGTTCTGCGAAGTGGTGCTGCACGACTTGCGCGACCCGCAGCACTCGATCCTGGCCATCCATAACAACCTGTCCGGTCGCGCACCGGGAGACCCGACCACCGAGTTGGGCCTGGCGCGGATTGCCGACCCGGACTATCCGCAAGTCATCGCCAATTACCAGAACCAGTTCAGCGACGGTCGCCAGGTCAAGAGCACCTCGATTGGCATCAAGGGCGTGGGTGGCGAGTACGTCGCGGCCTTGTGCATGAACGTCGATCTCTCATTGTTCCGTGGCCTGCAAGGCATGCTGGAGCAGTTCGGCTCGGTCAGCGGCGACAAGCTCATCGAATCCCTGGACCCTTCCGGCGCCGACGTCATCCGTGCGCGTATCGACCAGTTCGCCGCCCGCCTGGCCACCACCCCGCGTGCGTTGAAGACGGCGGACCGGCGTGTGCTGATGCAGGAACTCAAAGACTCAGGCTGCCTGGATATTCGCCGGGCCATGGAAACCGTAGCGTCCCACTTAGGCGTGTCGCGCGCGGCGGTCTACACCTACGCCAAGTAGCGCGCCACGGCTTCAATCTCCACCAGATACCCGTGATGCAACTCGGGCACCGGTACCACCGCGCGGGCAGGGCGGTGGTCGCCCAGCGCGGCGGCGTACACGCTATCGAATGCAGGCCAGTGTTCGACGCCGGCCACATAGACCGTGACCTTCACCAAATCCTCTGGCGTAGCGCCGGCGGCTTTCAAGATCTCCAGCAGATTGTTCAGGGTTATCCGGGCCTGTTCGGCAAACGACGCCGACAGGTTGTGCTGTCCATCCGGACTGACCGGCAATTGCCCGGAGATGTACAACGTGTCGCCGTGGCGGATGGCTTGCGAGTAATGGCCGGCGGGCTTGGCGGCGTTGGGCGTCTGGATGATCTTCATGAGGCCTCGCTGAGCAGCGCGGCATACTTCTGGATATCGACGTTGCCACCGGTGACGATAATCCCCACACGTTGGCCCTTGAACCGGACACCTTCGTTGAGCAATGCCGCCAACCCCAGGCAGCCGGTAGGCTCCACCACCAGTTTCATGCGCTGCATGAAGAACTTCATCGCCCCCACCAACTCGGCATCCGACACGGTGAGGATGTCGTTCACCTGATCGCGGATGATCGGGAAGGTGTAGTCGCCCAAGTGTTGAGTCTGCGCACCATCGGCAATGGTGGCCGGTGTGTCGATATGCACGATGCTGCCGCTGCGAAACGAGCGTTGGCCGTCATTGCCGGCTTCGGGCTCGACGCCATACAGCAGGCAGTCGGGCGCCAGGGCGCGGGTACTCAGTGCGGTGCCCGAGAGCATGCCGCCGCCGCCGAGGCCGACGAACAAGGCATCCAGCTGGCCGGTGGTCTCCAGCAGTTCCTTGGCGGCGGTGCCTTGCCCGGCAAGGATGTGCGGATGGTCATAGGGCGGGATCAGGGTCAGGCCGTGTTCGGTGGCCAGGTTACGGCCGATCTGCTCGCGGTCTTCGGTGAAACGGTCATACAGCACCACGCGGGCGCCATAGTCGCGGGTGGCCGCGACCTTGGCGGCCGGCGCATCGGTGGGCATTACGATGGTCGCCGGTATGCCCAGCAGCTGCGCCGCCAGGGCAATGCCTTGGGCGTGGTTGCCGGAGGAAAACGCCACCACACCGGCCTTGCGCTGCTGATCATCGAAGCGCGACAACGCGTTGAAAGCACCGCGAAACTTGAATGAGCCAGCCCTTTGCAGGTTTTCACACTTGATGAACACCTGGGCACCGGTCAGCGCGTCGAGGGTACGTGAGGTGAATACCGGCGTGTGGTGGGCGAAGCCTTCCAGGCGTTGGGCGGCGGCGATGACGTCTTGGTAACTCGGCAAATGCATGGGGAACGGACCTCAGTGACTTGTCTAGATAAAATATCCACAACAAGACAAATAGTAAAGGTTCGTGTGTGCATGTTAGCGTTTCGGGCTTCTCTGACCGTTAGAGGATTACACGTTGGTCCGACTTACCGATTACATCGCCCCGATCTCTCAATCCTGCCTTGCGCCGTGGGCCGACCTGGCGCCTTGGGCACTGGTCACACAGGCGCCGGCCATCGTTCGCCAATTGTTGGCCGAACTGCGAGCCGACGAGTACCTCATTCAGGATGAAATCGCCATTCACCGTACCGCTACGGTCGAGGCGGGTGCCTTGCTCAAGCCGCCACTGATCATCGGTGCGCACTGTTTTATCGCCAGCGGCTCACTGCTGCGTGGCGGTTGCTGGCTGGATGAACACTGCATCATCGGTCCCGGCGCCGAGTTGAAGACGTCCTTCGTGTTCAGCGGCAGCAAGCTGGCGCACTTCAACTTTGTCGGTGATTCGGTGCTGGGGCAGGGGATCAACCTGGAAGCGGGGAGCATCGTCGCCAACTACCGCAATGAGCGCGATGACAAAGAAGTGTTGGTACGAGTGGACGGGGCATTGCAACGCACCGGTTGCGACAAGTTTGGTGCGCTGCTCGGTGACCAGTGCCGGATCGGCGCCAATGCGGTATTGGCGCCAGGTGCGCTGCTCCAGCCTGCCAGCGTAGTGGGGCGCGGGCAGGTGTTTGATGCAGAGAAAGACTAGAAGTCGGCAATAAACTGCACGCCGCCGACCACCGCACCGGTGGTTTGCGTCAGCCCGCCGGGATACTTCACGTATTGCAGGTTGGGCCGCACCATCAGCCACTTAGTCGCCTGCACGCCGTAGTTGATCTCGTAGCTGTACTCGCGGCGCTGTTCGGGCACGTACAGCGGGTCATCAATGGCGGGTACGCCATTGGCGGCGTTGAGCATCTGCGTGTTACGGGTATAGCGGTCGCTGACCTGCAATTTCGACGCGCCAATACCAAAAGTGTCGTCTGGGCGGGAATCAAACGGGCCACGGTAGATCAGGCCAACCTGAATCAGGTTTTTGATCACGCTCTTGTCCGGGTCATTCATTGTCAGGTTCGCGAACAGGTTGAGCCCGCGCTTGTTGTTGCCGTCGACCGTGGTCAACTGCTGCTGGCCCGACAGCCACCAGCCGTCGTTGCTGGAATACATCCGATAGGGCTTTTGCGAGCTGGCGGCAAAGTTGCCGTCGGCGTCCTTGAGCATGTCCTTGGTGTCGGCATTGGCATAGTAGTAACCCAGGTGGTATTCGGAGTTCAGCCCAGCTACCCGGCCCTTCCAGATGGCTTCGATGGGAAAACTGGTGCCTTGGGAGCCGCTGATGAAGGGTTTGAAGCCATTGCTGGCTTCGGCGTTGCCGGGGTTCTTGTCGTAGGCTCCGACCTGTACCGCAAACTCGTCGGAGAACTGGTACTTGGCGCGCACTGCCCACTGACTGATGGGGAAGCTGTTCCACACGCCATTCCAGTTGCCTTCCTGGGAACCGCACAGGGTCACGTTCTGGAATTCGCAGGGGAACTGATCGAAGTCTTCGCCATGGCCGAAGCGCCCCAGTTTCAAGGCGAATTTGCGCTCGAAGAATTTCTGCTCGTACCAGAACTGCGAGAGCCGCCAGGCATTGCCACCGCCGAACACTTCCATGGTGGAGGTCAGTCCAGTGGCGTTGGGCTGGTGCACGCGGTCGTTGGTGATGTCCTTGCCATGACGCTCGCCGATGCCGATGCGCAAGGTAGCGTCTTGCCAACCGAGCAGTTTTTGCAGGTCCATGTTCACACCGAGAATCAACTGGTCGCTCCAGCGTGCCGTGGTATGCGAGTTGTAGCCACCGCCGAGGTTGGAGCCGACTTCGCCGACGTACTTGAGGGTGAAGTCATAGCCCTGCTCGGCCAGTTGCGGGCGCAGGCCGTTCCAGTCGCCGAGCATGGCGGGGGAGTTTGGGTCCAGTAAACCGGCGCTGAAGGCGCAGGTCGACATGGCGCTGCAGAGCAGGGCCAGGGGTAGGGTGGTGCGCATGGAAAAGCTCCTTGGATTGTTGTTTTTATTGGGGTGGAACTCGAACTCCAGGCACACAGAGGCCCCTGTGGGAGCGGGCTTGCTCGCGAAAGCGGTGGTTCAGGCATGAATCCGGTGACTGACACACTGCATTCGCGAGCAAGCCCGCTCCCACATTGGAACTGTGGTGGTTGGAGGAGCGGGGTGTTACTGGAGGTTTACGTACAACCCGCCATCCACCAGCAACGACGCGCCGGTTACGTAGCGCGCCATGTCCGAGGCCAGGAATACGATGGGCCCGGCCACATCATCCGGCTCACCCAGGCGACCCAACGGCGTGCGTGAGGTCATGTAGGCGAGTTTTTCCTCATCGGCCAGGTCGTCCTTGTTGATGTCGGTGGCGATGGTGCCCGGCAGTACCGAGTTGCAGCGAATGCCGTACGGCCCCAGGGCAATTGCGCAGGATTGCATCAACGAATGCAGGCCGGCCTTGGTGGGTGTGTAATGGGTCTGCATGCCGCCGCCGACCAGGGCGCTGATGGAGCTGACGGCGATAATCGCGCCGCCGCGACCCTGGTTTTTCATCTGGTTGGCCGCTGCCTGTACGGCGAAGTAGGCGCCATTGAGGTTGGTGTTGACGGTTTTCAGGTAGACCTCGCGGGGCATGTCGAGGAACGAGTGGAACGGGCAGATGCCGGCGTTGTTGACGAACACATCGACGCTGCCGAAGGCTTTTACTGCGCCGGCCACCAGTTTGTCGCCGGTGTCCGGGTCGGCCGCGTCGCCGCCCACTTCAATGGCTGTACCGCCGAACGCCTTTATCTCTTCGATCAACGAGTGCGCTGCCTCGGTGCCTTGGCCGCTGCCGCTATGGCCGATCACCACGCGGGCACCCTGGCGCGCACATTCACGGGCGGCGGCGCGGCCGATGCCACGGGAGGCGCCGGTGATGATCACGGTTTTGTCTGCAAGCAACATAAAACTCTCCTTCAAAAAAAAAGCGGCATCAGCCGAGATAATTGCCGTAGCCGACCATGGCGATCGCACCGAGGATCACCGCGATACCCGCCACCAGCACGCCTTTGTTGGCCGCACTGGTGCCGTGCCACTCACGGAAATACAGGCCCCAGCAGTTGGACACGATGATGATGAACGACATGTGCAGTACCCAGGAGCTGGCGTCGTTCTGCAGGCGGCTTTCGCCCATGCCGTAGAAGAAAAACTGCAGGAACCACAGGGTGCCGGCAATCGCCACCAACAGATAGTTGCCTAGCAGCGGGGTGCTGCGGTCGGTGTAGTTATGGAAGGTGCGGTTGCGCCAGTTCAGCCACAGGCACCAGATACCGTTGGTGGTGAGGCCGCCCCACATGATCACCATGAAGGTCACGTTGTTCTGGAACAGGCTGTTGGCGCCGTGCTCTACAGCAGCGGCGGCCAGCGGTCGGCCGGCGGAAATGCCGTAGCTGAAACACGCACTCAGTACGCCGGAAATCACCGCCACCAGCATGCCCTTGCCCAGGGAGAATTCGCTGACACTGGCGAACTTCACCGCCTGGGACACTTCCCGTTCCTTGATCAGCCCGGCCTTGCCGCACACTGCAATACCGACCAGCGATACGGCCACGCCCCACAACACCCAATGCCCGCCTTGCGAAGCCAGCATCGAGGTCAGCGTACCTTCGGTTTCGCTGGTGAAGAGGTCGCGGTACAGCGCCGGCATCAATGCGCCGAGGGCCGAGGTGAGGCCCATGATCAGAGACATGCCCAAGGACAAGCCGAGGTAGCGCATGGTCAGGCCAAATGTCAGCCCGCCGATACCCCACAACACGCCGAACAGGTAGGTCCAGAGCAGGGTGCTGGTGTCTGCGTTGCGCAGGATTTCCACCCAACCGGGCACCGTCAGTTGCGCCGCGATCAGCGGCACGATCAGCCAGGACACCAGGCCGCCGGTGATCCAATAACTTTCCCAGGCCCAGCCGCGGACCTTCTTGTAAGGGATGTAGAAACTGCCGGAAGCTAAGCCGCCGATAAAGTGCAGAATCACACCAAGGAGAATGATTTCCACGTAGTCGAATCCTTTTTATTGTTGTTGTGCGTCGGTTGGATCAGGGGCGCGTCAGTTGGAACATCGGCAGCAGGTCAACACTGATCGGCGAGGCGTCTGCGTGGCTGGGCATGATGTCCTGCATGTAGGCCCACCAGCGCTGCATCAGTGCTGTACCGGGCAGCTCGTCCAGGCCGTGGACGTCTTCGTGGGTCAGCACGGCGAACAGCGCATTGCCCGGTTCATCGAAGAAAATCCGGTAAGCCACCACACCCGCATCGAGCAGCGCCTGGGCCAGTTCGGGCCAGATGTCGTCGTGGCGCTTGCGGTATTCATCGGCCTGGCCGGGGTTGAGGTTCATGCGAAAGGCACGGGTCTGCATCACGGCGCTCCATGGTTGGGCGTGTAGATACGCACCGCGTTGTGCAGGAAGAATTTGGCTTGTACCGCCTCGGGTTTACCGGCCACGCAGCGCTTGACCAGGCCCAAGGTGGCGGCGAAATCCGCCAGGTGATCGCTGTTGGGCCAGTCACTGCCGAAGAAGCAGCGGTCTTCGCCGAAGGCTTCCCACAACACCGCCAAGCGATCGTTGTAGAACGCCGTGTCGGTGATCAAGCCTTGAGGGCCGAGCTGGGGAATCTCCGCCAGTTTGGCGAACACATTCGGGCGTTCGGCCAGGCGCAGGAGGTCGGCGTGATAGGCCGCCTCTTCGCCGGATGGCACCTGGGCGTTGGGCAGGTGGTCGATGATGATGCGCAGCTCGGGCAGCCTATCGCTCAACTGCAACAGGCCTTTGACAAGACGCGGATTTGGGTTGGCGCTGTCCAGGCCACGGCCGCTGGCGGCAAGTTGGCGCAGGCCGTCGATAAAGCCAGGGCGCGCCTGGTCTTGCAGCAGGTCGCGATCCCACAGATTGCCGTAGCGCAGGCCGAGAAACAGCGGCTCATTGGCCAACGCGTCGAGGTCGTTGGCGAAGTCGGCGTGCAGCGGGTCGAGGTTGCCGACAAAGCCGAGCATGCGCGGTTCGCTGCGCAGGGTGTCGAGCAGCCAGCGGTTATCGTCGCGCCACGGGCTGGCCTCCACGGCAATCGCGCCGACCACATTGTGCGGCGCGGCCAGGGCCCAGTAATCCGCCGGCAGGTACGCGGCGTACAGCCGGTTACCGGGTTCAGGCCATGGAATGCCCTCGGGGCGACGTGGGTCGAACAGGTGCAAATGGCTGTCGATGATCGGGCCGCTGTAGGAAGTCAGGGGCATGACGCAGTCCTTATCAAAAGCAAATTCGGAGGGGCCAGCACGCTAGCGCGCCCGGCCCCGATTAACCAGCTCAGCTCTGCAGGTAAACCGCATGGGTGTGGGTGTATTCGTACAGGCCGTGCTTGCCGTCGGCACCGCCAATGCCGGATTTGCGCACGCCGGCATGGAAGCCCTGCATGGCCTCGAAGTTCTCACGGTTGACGTAGGTTTCACCAAAGTCGATTTCGCGCACCGCGTGCATGGCCTTGCCCAGGTCGCGCGTGTAGATCGACGACGTCAGGCCGTAGTCGCAATCGTTGGCCAGGGCGATGGCTTCGTCGAGGTCGTCGACGATCTGGATGGGCAGCACCGGACCGAAGATCTCTTCGCGCATGATCTCCATGTCGGCGCGGCATCCAGCCAAGACCGTCGGCTGGAAGTGAAAACCCGCACCCAAGTCGGCAATCTGCCCGCCGCTGACCAACGTTGCGCCCTGGCTCAGGGCGGTGCGTACTTTGCGGTTGACGCTGTCCAGGCCCTGGCGGTTGATCAGCGGGCCCATTTCCACGTCCGCCTGGGCGATAGGGTCGCCATAGCGGGTGGCGGACATGGCTGCGCTGATGCGTTCGATAAACTGGTCGGCAACCTTGCGCTCCACGTACACCCGCTCGGCGCAGTTGCACACCTGGCCGGTGTTGATGATGCGCGAATCGCGGATGGCTTTGACCGCCAGTTCCAGGTCGGCATCTGCCAGTACGATGGCCGGTGCCTTGCCGCCCAGTTCCAGGTTGAGCTTGGTGATGTTCGGTGCGGCGGCTGTCATGATCCGCGAGCCGGTCGCCACGCTGCCGGTGAAGCTGATCATGTCGACGCCTGTATGCGCCGTGAGCGCGCCGCCGACCCGGCCGTCACCGCAGACCACGTTGAACACCCCGGCGGGCAGGTCGGTTTCGGCGACGAGCTTGGCGAACTCGAAGCAGTTGTTCGGGGTTTCTTCGCTGGGCTTGATCACGATGGTGTTGCCGGTGAGCAGCGCCGGCGCCATTTTGCGCGCGATCAGGAAGAACGGGAAATTCCACGGCAGGATGCCGGCCACCACGCCCAACGGCTTGCGGAACAGGAAGATATTTTCATTGGGACGGTCGCTGGTGATGATCTCGCCTTCGATGCGTCGTGCCCACTCGGCCATGTAGTCGAGATAGTCGGCGGTGAAATTCACTTCCACCTCCGCCAAACCACTGACTTTGCCTTGCTCCAGGGTGATGGTGCGCGCCAGGTGCGCCACGTTCTCGCGCAGCTTGGCGGCGATGCGGCGCAGGTGCCCGGCACGTTCGATGGCGGGTTTGCGCGCCCAGGTCTTTTGCGCCTGGCGTGCGGCGGCCAGGGCCTGGTCGACCTCGGCGGCGGTGGACGCTGGCACCTTCGACAGCAAGGCGCCGGTGGCCGGGTTGAGCACGTCAATGTGCGCTTCGCTGGAGCTGAAGCGGCCATTGATGAAATTCTGGTAAACGGGAACGGATGACATGGGCAAGTTCCTCAATAAGTACGCGAAGGCGCTTTCGTTTCGGCGGCAGGGCGATAGCGGGCAAGGGTGGCCAGGGCACTCTGGCGCAGCAGGCTGATGTCGATGGCCACCGCGATAAAGCGGCAACCCCAGGCCTGATAGCGGCGTGCATCGTCTTCGTTGGGCGCCAGGATGCCGCTGACTTTGCCGGCGGCGAGGGTGGCGCCGATGGCGTGCTTGATGCGCTCCTGGACCTCGGGGTGGCCGGGGTTGCCGGCGTGACCCAGGCCGATGGACAGGTCGGCGGGGCCGATGAACACAGCGTCAACGCCTTCTACGGCGGCAATCGCGGCGACGTTTTCCACGCCAAGGCGCGACTCCACCTGCACGATCAGGCACAACTCCTCATGGGCGGTGGTCAGGTAGTTGTCCACGCCGTCCCAGCGCGTAGCGCGGGTCAGACCGCCGCCGACGCCACGGATGCCGTGGGGCGGGTAACGCATGGCACGCACCAGGGCCTGGGCCTGTTCGGCGGTTTCGACCATGGGGATCATCAAGGTCTGGGCGCCGATATCGAGCAGTTGCTTGATCAGGCTGGCGTCACTGTTGACGGCGCGCACCACGGGCGCGGTGCTGTACGGCGCGACCGTCTGCAACTGGTTGAGGACGCTCGGAACCGTGTTGGGAGCATGTTCGCCGTCGATCAGCATCCAGTCGTATCCGAGGCTGGCGACGATCTCGGCAGCGTAGCCGGTGGCGAAACCGGCCCAGATGCCATATTGGGTGGCGTCCTTGGCGAGGGCGGCCTTGAAGCCATTGCGGGGCATGTTCATGGCGGGTTCCTCAGCGGTTGTAGGGACGGTGCAGTTGGCAGTCCGGGTTCAGGTCAACGCCAAAGCCCGGCTTGTCCAACGCCGACAAGCGCATGCGGCCATTTACCGGCACCGGTTCGCCCAACAATTGCGGGTGGAACATCGGCACCACTTCATCCGCTTTGGGCGCCATCATCAGGAACTCGGCGAATGGGCTGTTATGGCGGGTGGCGACAAAGTGATAGCTGTACACCGACGAACCGTGGGGCACGACCATTGCGTTATGCGCATCCGCCAACGCCGAGATTTTCACCAGTTCGGTGAGGCCACCGCACCAACCGACGTCGGGCTGGATGATGTCGCAGCAACCCATCTCCAGCAGCATGCGGAAACCCCAGCGGGTGGCTTCATGTTCACCGGTGGTCACCAACATGCCTTTGGGCACGTTGCTGCGCAGGGCGGCATAGCCCCAATAATCGTCTGGGGACAGCGCTTCTTCGATCCACTTCAGGCCATGCTCATGGGCGCCGATCGCCAGCTTGGTGGCGTAGTTCAAATCCAGGCTCATCCAGCAATCGAGCATCAGCCAGAAGTCAGGGCCGACCCGTTCACGCATGGTCGCCAGCGCTTCGAGGTTCTTGCGCAGGCCTTCTTCGCCTTCGCTGGGGCCGTGGTGCAGGGGCATTTTGCCGCCGATAAAACCCATTTTCTGCGCGAGGTCCGGGCGCGCGCCGGTGGCGTAGAACTGCAACTCATCACGCACCGCGCCGCCGAGCAGTTGGTGCACGGGTTCCTGGCGGATTTTGCCGAGCAGGTCCCACAACGCCAGGTCGACGCCGGAAATCGTGTTGATCACCAGGCCCTTACGCCCGTAATACAGGGTGGACTGGTACATCTGGTCCCAGATTTTTTCGATGTCGGTGACGCGGGCGCCTTCGAGAAAGCGCGCCAGGTGTTTCTCGACAATGTAAGCCGCCGGTTCACCGCCAGTGGTCACAGCGAAACCGACGGTGCCATCGCTGGCTTCGATCTCCACCACCAGGGTGCCGAGCACGTTGATGCCAAAGCTGCGGCGGCTCTGGCGGTACTCGGGGTACTTGCTCATCGGCGTGGAAATATGGTCGTCGATCCAATGCCCATCGGCCTGGTCGTGGTAATCGGCGCCGCCCCCTCGCAGTACAAAAGCGCGGACGTGTTTGATGGTGAGATGACCCATGATGTGACTCCTGGCGTTAAACAGTGGCCGGCGTTTTCGACGCGGTGCGGCCGGGTGAATGGATGCCCAGCACCAGCAATGCAGCCAGTACCGTGGTGGCGGACAGCAGGTACAGGCCGGCTGCCGGGGAATTGAAGGCGCCTTCGGCCCAGTGCTTGATGACCGGTGCGATGAAGCCACCGAGGGCGCCGAAGGAATTGATCAGTGCAATGCCGGCTGCGGCAGCGCTGCCGGCCAGGTAACTGGAGGGGAAAGTCCAGAACACCGGTTGCACCGCGATGAACCCCGAGGCGGCAAAGCACAGCGCGAGCATGCCCAGCAGCGGGTTGGCGAAGGTCACCGAGCAGGCAATGCCCGCTGCAGCCATCAGCAGGGTCAGGCAGGCGGTCTGGCGACGCAGGCCGGTAAGGTCGCTGTAGCTGGGAATCCACCAGGCCGCAAACAGTGCGCAGAGCCAGGGAATGGCCGAGACCAGCCCGACCATCAAGCCAACCTTCGTGCCGAGCAGATCGCCCACTTGGGTCGGCAGGTAAAACACCACGCCGTAGACGCTGGCCTGGATCAGCAGGTACACCAGGCACAAGTACAACACCGCGGGTTGGCACAGCACGGTGAGCAGGCTGCGACCGTGGGAGGTTTTGTGCTGGTCTTCGCTGTCCAGCAGGCTTTGGATCTGCTGGCGTTCAGCGCAGGTCAGCCACTGGGCATCAGCGGGGCGATTGTCGAGGTACCAATAGGCCCAAATGCCTACTGCGGTCGCCATCAGGCCTTCCACCGCGAACAGCCACTGCCAGCCGTGTATGCCGCCAAACCCATCCATTTCCAGCAGCAAACCGGACAACGGGCTACCGAAGATGAAGGCCAGCGGCGCACCGAAATAGAAGAAACCCATGGCCTTGCCGCGCACGGCCTGGGGGAACCAGTAGGTAAGGTAAAGAATGACGCCGGGGAAAAATCCGGCTTCGGCCACACCGAGTAAAAAGCGCAGCACGTAAAAGCTGGTTTCGTTGTGCGCAAAGACCATGGCCGCCGAAATCAGGCCCCAGCTGACCATGATGCGGCACATCCACAGACGGGCGCCGACGCGGTGCAGGATCAGGTTGCTCGGCACTTCGAGCAGCGCGTAGCCGACAAAAAACACGCCGGCGCCAAACGCAAAGGCAGCGTCGCTTAAACCGGTGTTGGCCTGGAAAGCTTGTTTGGCGAACCCGACGTTGGCGCGGTCGAGAAAGGCCATGATGTACATCAACAGCAGGAAGGGCAGCAGTCGCCAGGAAATCTTGGCGAGCAGGGGCGCGGGGAGGGTTTTCATAGTGGCGTCCGATGTTTTGTTCTTATGGGACGGACTGTACGGCGGCCGAGCAATACGCTACAAATCGAATCTCGCTTACAACTGATAACCTCAGGGTATCGATAACAAGGATAAAAATGCGCAGTCCCGCGATCTCTCCCAGCCTGTTCAACCGCCTGCGCTACAAGCACCTGCATATGCTCGTTGCGCTGAGCTCCAGCCAAAACCTGCACCGTGCGTCACAGGCGCTGAACATGTCGCAGCCTGCCGCCACGCGCATGCTGCGCGAAATCGAGGACATGTTTGCCTGTGATCTCTTCGAGCGTCTGCCTAGAGGCATGCGCCCTACAGCGCTCGGGCAGGAGTTGATCCGTTTTGCCGAATCCGCGCTGGGCGGTTTGGACCGGTGTGCCGAAGACTTGATGGCACGACAGCAGGGCGGTTACGGTTACCTGTCGATTGGCACCATCATGGGGGCGGCGCCGGACTTGGTGATGGATTCCATCGCGCAGATCAAATCGCTGAACCCGCAACTGCGTATCCGCATCATGGGCGACACCAGCGACCAGGTGATCCAGTTGCTTGAACAGGGACGCATCGACCTGGCTATCTCGCGCCGCAATGCTGCCACCGACAACGAGCACTACAGCTTCGAACCCCTGGGCAACGAACGCTTGCTGGTGGTGGTGCACGCCGGCCACCCCTTGGCCCAGCGTGAGCAGTTGATGCTGGATGAACTGGTGCGCGACTGGCCGTGGATCCTGCAACCGCAAACCAGCCCGGCGCGCATCGGCTTCGACCAGGCGCTGCAGGATCTGGCGCTGCCCAGCCCGGCGGACATCATCGAATGCAGCTCGGTGTACTCCATGCAGCAGTTGATCCAGCTGACCGACGCGGTGATGGTGCTGTCCGAAAGTGCACTGCGTGATTACCTGAAAATGGGCCTGGTGGTGGCGCTGCCGGTGGCCCTCGACGTGCGACTGGCGCCGTTTGGCATGTTGTTGCGCAAGGGCGAAGTGGTGAGCCGCGAGCTGGGGTTGTTTATCGACTTGTTGCGACAGAAGGCCGCGATGCTTTGAACGCGATGTGTAAAGGGCATGGTGCGTCGGCACGATATTAAATAGAATGAATCTCATTTGAGACTCACTCGCGCCGCGCAGGTCGCTTGCCATGAATGATGCTGTTGTTCCGACCCTCGCCCCCGAACTGACGCTGTCGAGCCTGTACCGTGACCACCGCAGTTGGCTGGAAAGCTGGCTGCGCCGGCGCCTGGGCAATGCCTGGGATGCGGCTGACCTGAGCCAGGATACGTTTTTGCGCGTGCTCGCCAGCGCCCAGCCGATTGCGCAGATGCAGGAGCCGCGTGCGTATCTGGTCACCGTCGGCAAGCGCCTGTTGGTGAATTTTCATCAGCGACGCAGCCTTGAACAGGCCTATCTGAAGGCCTTGGCGAGTCTCCCTGAAGCCTGCGTGCCGTCGCCCGAACAGCGTTGGCTAGTGCTGGAAACACTACAAGCCTTGGATGAATTGCTCGATGGTTTGCCGGTGTTGGTCCGCCGAGCCTTCCTGTGGAGCCAACTGGAAGGCTTGGGCTACCGAGAGATCGCCGAACGCCTGGACGTGTCGGAACGCACCGTAAAACGCTACATGGCCCAGGCCTACGAACACTGCCTGCTGGTGGATCTGTGAGCCGCGACGTCGCCCGCGCCGCCGCGCAATGGTTGGCGCTGCTGGAGTCCGGTGCGGCCACCGAGCGTGATCACGCCGCGTTGCAGCGTTGGCGTGACAGCCACCCCCAGCATGAACAGACCTGGCAAAAAGCCCAGACCCTGCGCCAGCGTTTCAGCGACTTGCCCCAGGCCTTGGCGATGGCCAGCCTCGACCGTCCGCAACCGGGACGCCGTGCCGTGCTCAAGCGTGCGCTGGGGATCGCTGCACTGGTGCCGACCGCGTGGTTGATCAGCCGCCAATTGCCCATCGAGACCTGGCGTGCCGACTTGCATACTGCTACCGGCGAGCGCAAACGCATGTCCCTGGCCGATGGCGGCAGCTTGCAGCTCAATACCGCTACGGCGGTGGACGTAGACCTGACGCAGCGCCGCATCAGCCTGGTCGAAGGCGAGCTGGCGTTGAATGTACCAGGCACGACGGCGATGACCGTGCACACACGCTACGGCGAGCTGCGGGTCAGCCAGGCTGAGGTGTGTGTGCGGCAGTTGGCCACGGGTTGCCTGGTGTCGGTGCTCAAGGGCTCGGTCCAGGTGCGCGATTTGAACGGGCAGATGGCGACCTTGCAAGGTGGGCAGCAAGCGCCGCTCAAAGCCAGCGGTCTAGGGACCTGGGTGCCTTTCGATCTGCTGCAACTCGGCTGGCGCGATGGCGTGCTGACCGCGCAGAACCAGACGCTGGGTGACTTTCTGCGGGAGCTGGAGCGTTATCGACCGGGTGTGTTGCGCTGGGAGCCGAACCTGGAAGACCTGCGGGTTACCGGTAGTTTTCGCCTGGACGACACCGACCGCATCCTCAACCTGCTGGCCTCAAGCCTGGGGCTGGAGGTGCAGGCGCGGACGCGGTATTGGGTGACCTTGCGCAAGGTCGTCTAAATCACGTGGGCACGTTGCAGCTCAGTCAGGGATTGCGCCTTGAGCTGCGCCAGCAACGGATCACGCCGGTCACGCGGGTGCGGCAGACTCACCGCCAATTCCTGGCGAATGCTGCTCGGCCGGTTGTCCATCACCAGCACCCGGTCACTCAGGTACAGCGCCTCGTCCACGTCATGGGTCACCAGCAACAAGGCAATGGCATGATGCTCGGCCAGTTGCAGCAGTAGGTCCTGCAGCTTCATGCGGGTAAAGGCATCCACTGCACTGAACGGCTCATCCAGCAGCAATACCTGCGGGCGTGAATACAACCCCCGCGCAATGGCCACCCGCTGCGCCATGCCGCCGGACAATGCCTTGGGCAGTGCCTGGGCAAAGCCCTTGAGGCCGACTTCCTCGATCAACTGCGTGACCCAAGCCTTGTCGTAGTGGTTGTCATCGCTGAAACCGATGTTCTGTTCCACCGTGAGCCAGGGCATCAACCGTGGCTCCTGGAACACAAAGGCCACTTCGCCATCGGGGCTGTGCAGTTCACCCTGGAAGTCCGTTTCCAGGCCGGCGACGATGCGCAGCAAGGTGCTTTTGCCGCAGCCACTGGGGCCGAGCAGGCTCACGGCTTCCCGTGGTTGCAACACCAAATGCACGTCTTTCAACACGGTGCTGTTGGCGAAGCTTTTACGCGCGACGTGAATATCCAACAGCGGTTGCACGCTCATTGGCCGGCTCCCTGGAAGGTATCGCGCCAGGCCAGGCAACGCGTTTCCAGTGCTGCGAGCAGGCCATCGCTGACTTTGCCCAACAGCGCCAATACGATAATCGCCGCCAGCACGATATCCGGCCGCGAAGTCTCCCGCCCATCACTGAGCAGGTAACCCAAGCCCTTGGTCGCAGCGATCAGCTCGGCCGCCACCAGAAACATCCACGCCAGGCTCAAGCCACTGCGCAACCCGGTGAACAGGCCGGGCAGGGCGGCGGGCAGCAGGATCCGACGCACCAGCCGCCACCGGCTGAAACCGTACATCTGCCCGACTTCCACCAGCTTGCGGTCGATATCGCGGATGGCCGCGACGCCATTGAGGTACACCGGGAAAAACGCGCCAATCGCGATCAGCACGATCTTCGAGGTTTCGTCGATGCCCAGCCACAGCAGCAACAGCGGCACCCAGGCCAGACTCGGGATTGAACGCAGCCCGGCAAACGTCGGTTCCAGGTAGGCTTCGGCCTCTCGGCTCAAACCGACCCAGGCGGCAAACACCAGGGCCAGGCTGGCGCCAATGGCAAAGCCCAACAGTACCCGGCCAAGGCTGGCGCTGATGTGCTTCCACAATGCGCCTTCGGCCAGGTCGGTGAGGGTCACGGCGATCTCGCTGGGTGCCGGCATCTGGTACGACGGCAGCCAACCCACGCGCACCACCACCTCCAGCACCAGCAGGATCAGCACCGGCAACACCAGGCCCTTGAGCCGCCTTGGCCAGGCACTGCGGTTGATCACCACCGGTGCGGCAAGGGGCAATGCTTGGGCTTTGCTGGTCATCACGGGCTCCTTAATGGCCGAACGAGGTGTCAATCAACTGGTCGATCACCTGGTCCACGTTCACGCCTTTGCGCACCAGTTCTTCCGACACCAGGATCGGGGCGGCCGCCTTGGACGCCACCACGTCCTTGCTGCTCAGGAACGGCGTGCTCAAGTCGGTGCGCGAGAGTTGCAGCTTGGCCACTTCCAGCGGCAGGCCGGACTCGTCGGCCAGCAGCTTGGCGAATTCATCCGGGTGCTTCACCGCCCAATCCCGCGCCTTTTCATAGGCACCGAGCACTTTGGTGATGGTCTGCGGATGCGCCTTGGCGAATTTCTCGGTGACGCTGACCACGCCGTAGCTGTTGAAGTCCTTATTGCGGTACAGCAGGCGCGAACCGGCCTGGATTTCACTGGCGGCCATGTGCGGGTCGAGACCGGCCCAGGCGTCCACGTCACCTTTTTCCAGCGCAGTGCGGCCGTCCGGATGTTGCAGGTGCACCAGTTCCACGTCGTCCTTTTTCAGCCCGGCCTGTTGCAGGCTGCGTAGGGTGAACAGGTACGGGTCGGTGCCCTTGGTGGCGGCGATTTTCTTGCCCTTGAGGTCGTTGACGGTCTTGGACGGTGAATCCTTGCGCACCACCAGCGCGGTCCATTCGGCGCGGCTGTACACGTAAACCGATTTGATCGGGCTACCGTTGGCGCGGCTCAGCACCGCCGACAAGCTGGCGGATGAGGCAAAGTCCACGCCGCCACTGTTGAGGTATTCCAGGGAACGGTTGCTGCCCTGGCTCAACACCCAGCCCACTTTGGAGTTTGGCAAGGCTTGTTCCAGCCAGCCGAAATGCTTGAGCACCAGGCTGACGGGCGAGTAATAGGCGTAGTCGAGGTTGACTTCGGCGGGATCGGTGTCGGCGGCGTGGGCCAGGGGTTGCAGGCACAGCGCGAGGGCGCAGGCGCCGAATAGGCGTTGGGTGAAGGCTTTCATGGAACAGCTCCGGCAAGGCGTTGAGAGAAGACTTTTCTTATATTCAGAAAATTTGGTTTGCATGTTCCATCATGCTTTATAGGAATATGCAGTCTCTGTGCCATGTGCTTTGGAGGCGTGTTTCCAGGGTTCAGGAGGCGTTAAGCTGTGGTGGGAGAGGGCAGATTGTTGAAGCGCTGTTGGCTGGGCAACAGTTCGCATATATCTGTATCGAATAAATAAAGAGTTATATATTCCTTTTAATGTTCGTGGCGATGGCGCATTTTGAGGGCCTGCGCATTCGTGCGGATTGACCCAACAGCCAAAAGGAAAGCCGACATGACCATTAAAGCGATCAACGTGCGCAACCAGTTCAAGGGCGTGATCAAGGAAATCCTGCTGGGGGAAGTGGTGTCGGAAATCGACGTGCAGACCGCGTCCGGCATTGTCACTTCGGTGATCACCACCCGTTCGGTGCGTGACCTGGAATTGAAGGTGGGCAGTGAGGTGATTGCGTTTGTGAAGTCCACCGAAGTGTCCATTGCCAAACTGTAAATGACTGCCCCCGCACTCAGGCGGGGGCGTTCATGATTCTAGCGATTTTCGGTCCACTGCCACCGGGTGGATTTCGCAGTGGGCGTATTCCACGTTGTCAGCCCAGTTGTCCTGCAATAGACCGTCGCCGGCCAGATTAGGCCTGACGGTTGCGCAGGGCACGCTCCATACGCTGCAAGCCTTCTTCCAGCATGGCCCGTGGGCAGCCGAAGTTCAGGCGCACGAATTGCTGGCTGTCGTCACCAAACTCGATCCCGGCGCTCAAGCCGACCTTGGCCTGCTCCAGGAAAAACTGCTGTGGGTCATCCAGGCCCAGGGCGCTGCAATCCAGCCAAGCCAGGTAGGTGCCTTGTGGCGCATGCATGACCACGCCAGGCAGGCGGGTTTGCACGGCGTCGAGCAGGTAGTCACGGTTGCTTTGCAGGTACTGCACCAGCGCGTCGAGCCAATCACTGCACTGGCTGTAGGCCGCGCGGGTGGCTTCCAGGCCCAGGGGGCTGACGCTGTCGACCATGCCGCAACGGGCATTATTGAAGCGCTCGCGGATCTCGGCGTTCTGGATCACCGCAAAGCAGGTCTTCAGGCCGGCCACGTTGTAGGCCTTGCTCGCCGACATCAGGGTAATGGTGCGCTGGGCAATCTCGGGGCTGAGGCTGGCGGTGGGGATGTGGCGACGGCCGTCGAAGCACAGTTCGGCATGGATTTCGTCGGAGATGATCAGCGCGCCATGTTCCAGGCAGGCGTTGGCCACGGCCAGCAGTTCTTCGCGCGGGAAAACTTTGCCCATGGGGTTGTGCGGGTTGCTCAGCAACAGCGCACCCGCGCCGGTCAGCGCCTGGCACATCGCAGGCATTGGCGTGAGGTATTCGCCGTTGATCAGCTCGAAGGGTACTTCGATGCGCGGCAGGTTCCAGTGCCCCGGCGCCAGGCGAATCGGCCGGTAGTTGGGGGTTTGCAGCACCACCGGCTGGCCCGGCTTTACAAACGCGTGCAGCGCCATATTGAAGCCGGGCTCGACGCCGGGCAGGAACAGCAGCTCATCCGGCTGCACGCGCCAAGCGTACTTGGCCCACAGGTCGGCGATGATTGCCTCGCGCACATCCGGCCCGGCGACGCTGTAGCCCAGCACCTGTTGGTCGAGGCGCGCGTGCAGGGCTTGCAGGACGGCGGGCGGGGCGGCGATGTCCATGTCGGCGATCCACATCGGCAACACGTCTTGCGGGTAGCGGTTCCACTTGGTGCTGCCGGTGCCGAGGCGGGGGTGGATCGTGTCGAAATCAAAGCTCATGGGGGGGCTCGTATCAGGAAGTCAGGCGCAAGAATGGCGCTGATTCTAGCGCCATTATTTTTATAGGCCAGAGCTGATTGCCACCGCGAGTTGCCGGTGCGCCTGTTCCAGGGCGCGGTTGACCGCTTCTTCACCGCGCACCATGGCCGGCAGGTAGACGAAATCCACCGAGTGGATGCCCACCGTCGACAGGATGGTGCTCATGTACGGGGTCAGGAAGTCGGGCTCATGGCCCTTGTGGGCGTTTCCTGAACTGACCAGCACAAAGGTACGCCGGTCCTGCAGCAAGCCGACTTTGGCGAACTGTTCATTCACCGTAAAACTGCGCTGGATGCGCACCACATGGTCGATCCAGGCCTTGAGCGCCGCCGGCACGGTGAAATTATGCACGGGGGTGCACAGGATCAGCAGGTCACAGGCTTCCAATTCCACGATCAACTGTTCCGAGAGTGCCGTGGCGCTGCCGCTGAGTCCGCCGGGGGTGGTCAGCGCGTTGGCATATTCACGGGTCAGGGGTGGCAGTGCCTGGCCGCCGTAGTCACGCTCGGTCACCGCGGCGTCGGGGACCAGGTCGCGCAACAAGGCGAGGGCCAGCTTAAAGGTCTGCGCGGCTTTGCCGTGGGGACTGAAACTGAGGAGCAGGGCGCGGGTCATTGGCTCAGGTCCTGGGAAAAGTGCATGCCCAGGGGCAACAGGCCCTGGCGGAAATAGAAGCGCTGGGCCAGGGCCATGTGCATGCCGGTGTCCAGTACCAGCCAGCGGTAGCCGCGGGCGCGGGTTTCTTCGCGTACGCGGTCCAGCAGGTGTTCGCCCAGGCGGCGCCTTTGTTGCGTGGCGTCTACGACCAGGTCATCTACGTAGATGAAGCGGCCGTACAGGGTGTTTTCGGTTAGCCGATAGCCGGCGAGGCCGATTACCTTGCCGTGTTTTTTTGCTGCCAGCAGGTGGTAGCCGTTTTGCCGTTGGCGCTGGATTTGTTCGGCGAATGCTGGGGCGTCGGTGAGGTGGGGGCGCAGTTGGTGCATGACTGGGAAGCTGGCGATGAGGTCGGCTTCGGTTTCCAGGTGGGTGAATTCGATGTGGTCATTCATGGTGAGCCTTTGTGCTTTTTAGGATGCGCCATTGTTGAGGGTGTGGCGAGAGGCGGACAGGGGCATGATTGGACATGTGGGTTGGGGCATATCCGTTATTTAGGTAACGGCTGCTTAGGGTTCCGCCCTTACGGCGGCTCACTTTGGAAAAGCCCCAAAGTAAGCAAAGGGCTCTTGCCCCAACACTCGGCACCTCGCCTAGGCTCGGTGTGCCCTCACTCCGGCTTGAATCCGTGGGCCGCCGCGATGGGCCATCCTTGGCCCAGCGCGGCTAACCCGGCGTCCTGCCGGGTTACCCACGGATTCAAGCCTGCGTTCGGCCAGCGTGTTTGACGGGGCGCCTCAGATCAAAAGCCAGAGCAAGAGCGACTCGCTTCGCATCGTAGATACGTTGGTGTGTATCCCGTTTTTTTGCATCATCGTTGACGACCATCGCGGGCAAGCCCAGCTCCCACAGGAAAACGCACACGCTTCAACGTTTCGGTCGGCTATTAGGCCGCCGCGCTCTGCTTTTGATTGTGATCTTGATCTTAGGCGCCCCGTTAAACACGCTGGCCGGAATTCGGCAGGGATTTGGGGGGTAAACCGGCAGGGATGCCGGTTTAGCCGCCCAAATCACTGTCGGATTACGGGCACACCGAGCGTGAGCGAGGTGCCGAGTGTTGGGGCAAGAGCCCTTTGGTTACTTTGGGGCTCTTTTCCAAAGTGACCCGCCGTAAGGGCGGAACCTATTTCAGCCATCACCCAAATAACGGATATGCCCCCAATCACAACCCCTGACTCCCCCGAATCAAATCATAAGCCTTCCTGGCAATCGGATTCGCCGTATTCGGCCGAATCCAAAGGTAATACGTCACCTCCGGCAACCGCGGCAACCCATCCGTCTCCCCCAACACCCGCATATCCGGCCCCAACATCTCCATACTCCGCGGCGTCACCCCCAACCCCGCCCGAGTCGCCGCCTTGATCCCGATCAAATTCGAAGCCAGATACGCCTGGCGCCAAGGAATATTCGCCCGCTCCAACGCCTCCAGCGCATAACGCCGATAAATGCTCGGCTCATCCACCAGGATCAACGGCAACGGCTCACTCGGCTGGTGAATATACTGGGCCGAACAAATCCACCACACCGGCGACGTGCGCAACGCAAACCCCTCAAGATTCGGATCGGACCGCGTGGAAATCACCATATCCACCTTGCCCCGATGCAAGTCATCCATCAAAAACGGACTGCGGCCCACATCGATCTCCAATCGCAAACGCGGTGCCGAACGGGCAATGTGACTGAGGATCGGCGGCAATATCGTGTCAGCAATATCGTGGGGCGAGCCAATACGCAGCACGCCACTCAGGCTGCTCTCACGCAGCGAATTCAACGCATCGTCGTTCAACGACAGCATCTGCCGCGCATGGCGCAGCAACTGCAAGCCCGGCTCGGTCAGTTGCTTTTGCCGGCCACGCTTCTCGAACAGACTGACCCCCACTTGCTGCTCCAGGCGTTGCATGTGCTGGGTCACGGACGATTGGGTGCGCGACAGGTGCATGCCGGCGCCGGCGAAGCTGTGGTGGTCGACCACGGCAATAAAGGTGCGCAGCAGTTCAAGGTCAAGGGTCGACATGGCCGGCTCCAGAGGCGGTTTTTATATCAAGGGTGTGAAGTTAAACATTACAGATATTTATGTATGGATGAAGCGTATTTTTAGCGAGCCCCGTAAATAGTGGCATATATCGTAATCGCAGTTCGTGCGGACACGGCAAGTTATAACGATATGAGATATTTGCATTTCCGTTGCCCCCACACTCTCCCTAGCATGCCCCTCCATCAGGTCGGGGTACGCCGATCATTTGCCAGGGGGAAGTCCAATGAAGTTGAAAAAATGGTTGCCGGTGGCCCTCGGGTCGATCATCGCGTTGGGCAGCAGTGTGGCGGCGCAGGCCGATGCGACCCTGGACAAGATCGAGCAGCGTCATGTGCTGGTGGTCGGCGTGCTGTTGTCTGGCGGGCCATTCGGCAGCATTGACCCGACCACGCAAAAGCCCAAGGGCCTGAACGTCGACCTGGCCAACGAACTGGGGCGTCAACTCAAGGCAGAGGTGCAATTGGTGCCGGTGTTGCCCGCCAACCGTGTGCAGTTCCTGCAACAGGGCAAGGTCGACTTGCTGATCGCCAATATGGAGTGGACCGCCGAGCGCGGTGAGATCCTCGGTTTTGTGCCGACCCCGTTCTACCGTATTGGCGGCGCGGCGGCGGTGCTCAAGGACAGCAAGATCGCCCGCTGGGAAGACCTAAAGGATCAGCCCGTGTGCACTTCGCAGGGCAGCAGCTACGTGAAGCCGCTGACTGAGTTCGGCGCGCAGCTCAAGGCATTCAAGAGCTCTTCCGAATCCCTGCTGGCCCTGCGTGGCAACAACTGTGTGGCGGCGGTGCATGACTCGACGCTGATCAACCCGTTGATCAATGACAGCCCCGAGTGGAAGGACTACCGCGTCATTACCCCGGAACTCAACCCGGCGCCTTCGGTGATCTGGACCCGTCGCGGCGAAAGCGATACCCAGGCCAAGCTCGATCCGATCGTCAAGGAGCTGCACCGCAGCGGCTGGCTGATCGACGCCCAGACCCGCAACCGCATCAGCCCGGCTTCACCTGCGTTGGTGGAATTGCAGCAACAGTTCAAGGGCGCCTGATATGCACTTCAAGACCTTCACCGCCCTCGGCCTGGCGCTGTGCGCTGGCTTCGCCCAGGCCGATGCCACCCTCGACAAGATCCAGCAACGCCACGCCATCAGCGTCGGGGTGATTCTCAGCGGGCCACCGTTCGGCACCCTGGACCCCAAGACCGGTGAGCACCTGGGCTACAACGTCGAACTGGCCAAGGGCATCGGCGAGGCGCTGGGCGTCGAGACCAAGACCGTGTCGGTACTGGCGCCCAACCGCGTGCAGTTCCTGCAGCAGGGCAAGGTCGACATCCTGATCGCCAATATGCAGTTCACCGAAGAGCGTGCCGAGATCCTCGATTACGTGCCCACGCCCTACGAAGAAGTCGGCGGCGCGGCGTTGATCCGCAAAGGCGCTGGCATCCAGCAGTGGGCCGACCTCGAGGACAAGCCGGTGTGCGTGTCCCAGGGCAGCAACTTCATCAAACCGCTGCAAGAGACCTACGGCGCGCAGATCAAGGCGTTCCGCAGCCAGTCCGAGTCGCTGTTGTCGCTGCGCGGCAATGGGTGTGTGGCGGCGGTGCACGTCAGCCCGACCATGCATGCCTTGCTCAGTGATGCCGAATGGGAGGGCTATGAAATCCCATTGCCGGGCGACCTGATTCCGTCCAACTCGGTGATCTGGATCCGCAAGGGTGAACACGACACCCAGGCCAAGCTCGATGCCATCGTGAAGGGTTGGCATAAAAGCGGTTTCTTGATTGCCCTCGGCGAGCGTACCGGCATGGCGCCGTCCCAGGCCCTGCGCGATTTGCATGAGCAATACAGCCATGAGTGATGCGTTGTTCGCCACCTTGCAACAGCTACTCGGCGCGGCCCATGTGCAAACCAGCGAGCAAGCGGCGCACTACCTCACTGACAAACAGGGTCGTTATACCGGCCACGTGATCGCGGCGGTGCATCCGGCAAACACCGAGGAAGTGGCGGCGGTGGTGCGTGCCTGCGTGGCGCTGAAGGCGCCCATCGTGGTGCAGGGTGGCAATACGGGGTTGATGGCCGGTGCTACGCCGGATGCCAGCGGGCGTTCGGTGTTGCTGTTGCTGGACCGCATGAACCGCGTGCGTTCGGTCGACACCGACAACGACACCCTGACCGTGGAAGCCGGGTGCATCCTGCAACATGTCCAGGACGCGGCCCGCGCAGCCGATCGCCTGTTTCCCCTGAGCCTCGGCGCCGAGGGCAGTTGCACCCTTGGCGGCAACCTCGGCACCAATGCCGGCGGCACTGGCGTGCTGCGTTATGGCAATACCCGTGAGCTGACCCTGGGCCTGGAAGTGGTGACCGCCGAAGGCGAGATCTGGCATGGCCTGCGCGGGTTGCGCAAGGACAACACCGGCTATGACCTGCGCGACCTGTATATCGGCAGCGAAGGCACCCTCGGCATTATCACGGCCGCCACCTTGAAGCTGTTTCCGCTGCCCAAGGCCCAGGCGACCGCGTTGCTGGCGTTTGATGAGCTGGCGCAAGCCGTCGCTTTTTTGTCCCATGCCCGTGCCGGTTTTGGTGCGAGCCTGACGGCGTTCGAATTACTCACTGCTGATTGCCTGGCGCTGTTGCGCGATCAGTTTCCGGAGGGCCCGCAGCCGTTCAAGACGGCCAATCAGCCCTGGTTCGCCCTGATTGAGCTCTCTGACAATCACGGCGAAAGCCATGCCCGCGAAGCCTTCGAGGCCGTGCTTGGCGAGGCCTTCGAAAAGCAGTTGATCAGCGACGCCCTGATCGCTGAAAGCCTGGCGCAAAGCGAAGCCCTGTGGTTGCTGCGCGAAAACATGAGCGAGGCGCAAAAGCGTGCCGGGCGCAATATGAAGCACGATATCTCGGTGCCGATCTCGCAAGTGGTCGCCTTTGTGGCGCACACCGACGCGTTGTTGCAGCAGCATTTTCCCGGCGTGCGTCACTTCACCTTCGGCCACTTGGGCGACGGCAACCTGCATTACAACGTGGCCCATCCACTGGATTCGACAGTGGACGCGCACATGGCGCACTACGCCGAACTCAGCGCCCTGGTGCACGACAGTGCCCATGCCCACGGTGGCTCGATCAGTGCCGAACACGGTATCGGCCAGCGCAAGGTCGGCCTGCTCAGCCGCTATAAAAGCCCGGTGGAGCTGGACCTGATGCGCCGCATCAAGCAGGCGCTGGATCCGCACAACCTGCTCAACCCCGGTAAAGTCCTTGAGGTACAGCCATGACCCTACGCCTGTCCCAACGCGTGCAGCGGGTGTCGCTGTCCGCCAACGCCGCCGCCAAATCCCGCGCCACTGAGTTGCGCGAGGCGGGGCGCGATATTCTCGATCTCACCACCGGCGAGCCGGATTTCGATACCCCCGAACACATCAAGCAGGCGGCCTATGCCGCGATCGCGGGCGGTGCCACCAAATACACGCCGACGCCCGGTGTAAAAGCCTTGCGCTTGGCCGTGCAACGCAAGCTCGCGGATGAAAACCGCCTGGACTATCCACTGTCGTCCATTGTGATCGCCAACGGCGCCAAGCAGATCATCTTCAACGCGTTTGCCGCGACCCTGGATGACGGTGATGAAGTGCTGGTGCCGACACCCTACTGGCCATCGTTCCCCGACAGCGTGCGCTTCAATGGCGGCGAGCCGGTGTTCATCGAATGTGGGCTGGAGCAGGGCTGCAAACTGCTGCCGGCCCAGCTGGAACAGCACCTCAACGCGCGTACGCGCTGGTTGATCCTCAATGGCCCTGGCAACCCGAGCGGCGCGGTGTACAGCGAAACCGAACTGCGCGAGTTGGCCGAAGTGCTGCGTCGTCATCCCCAGGTGCTGGTCCTGCTGGATGAACTCTACGAACACATCCGTTTCGACGGCCGCCCTGCGCAGAGCCTGTTAAACGTCGCTCCGGACTTGCTCGACCGCTGTCTGCTGGTGGGCGGTGTGTCCAAGACCTACGCCATGACGGGCTGGCGCATCGGCTTTGGGGCGGGACCGAAAACCTTGACCGATGCCATCGCAGTGGTGCAATCCCAATCCACTTCTGGCGCGTCCTCGGTGGGCCAGGCGGCTGCATTGGCGGCTTACAACGGTGGGCTGGACTTTCTTGCGGAGCACGTCGCGGCTTATCAACTACGCCGGGATGTTCTGGTGGAAACGCTTGCAGCCGTTGACGGCCTTGAAGTCCTGGAGCCCCAGGGCGGTTTCTTCGTCTTCGTGCGTTGCGCCGGGCTGCTGGGCCGCGTTCGCCCGGACGGTCAGCGCATCAACAATGACGATGACCTGGTGGCCTGGCTGTTGGAGGAGGGCGTCGCCGGCGTGGCGGGCAGTGCCTATGGCCTGTCGCCGTGGTTCCGCCTGTCCATCGCCACCGCGACTGACAGCGTTGCCGAGGCTGGACGGCGTATCGCAAGCGCCTGCGGAAAATTGCAATGATGGAGGTTTTTGTCCACTGGGCTGCGGGTATCGGCCTGAACTACAACTTTCTGTTGGATGCCTACCAGCGTGGCACGCTGGTCCAGGGCGCGCTGACCACCGGCCTGCTGTGCCTGTTCACCATTATTGGCAGCCTGTTGGCGGGCATCACGCTCGCGGCGATGCTCACCTCGGGTAACCCGTGGCTGGCCAAACCGGCGCGGGTGTTCGTCGAAGTCACGCGCAACACGCCGACCCTGGTGCAGCTGTACTGCGCGTTCCTGGTGCTGAACATGCTGCTGACCCAGGCAGTCGGTGCGGCGAACCCGCTGACGCCGTTTGCCTGGGTGGTCATTGTGATTTCCCTGCACAAAGGCGCGTTCCATGCCGAGGCCTTGCGCGCCGGCATCGAGGCGGTGCCGACGGTGACCCTGGAAGCCGCCAGTTCCCTGGCGTTCAGCAGCCGCCAATTGCTGTGGAATGTGCAGTTGCCGTTGGCGCTGCGCTTTGCCTTGCCATCGCTGATCAACAACCTGATCGACCTGGTGAAGATGACCGCCGTGGCTTCCGCGATTGCGGTGGGCGACATCACCTACGCGGCCATCATGATCTGGACCCAGAGCGATAACGTGCTGGAACTGATGATCCTGATCCTGAGCTTTTTCGGCCTGCTGAGTTTTATCGTCAATTGTGTGGGGCGCTGGCTGGAAGCGCGCCTGAGGATGCCCGGCTATGGCCATTGATTCATTCCCGGTGTTGTCGGCGTTGTTGCAATGGTCGCCGGCACTGGTGGCCGGTTTCGGCCAGAACATCCTGATCAGCGTGGTGGCGATTGCCCTGGGCTCGGTGCTGGGGTTGTTGATCGGTGCGTTGGCCTTGTCGCCGTTGGGCTTTGTCGCGCGGCTGTGGGTGCAGGTGTTTCGCAATGCGCCGTGGTTGGTGCTGATCTATTTCACCACCTATGTGTTCCCGTTCGAGATCCACATCGGCAGCAGCTACGTGTCGTTCCCCGATTGGGTCAAGGTCACCATCGGCCTGGCGTTGCCGGCCAGCGCCAACGTGGCGGAGATCTTCCGGGGCGCCATCGGTTCGATCCCCAGCACCCAGTGGGAAGCCGCGCGTTCCCTGGCGTTTACCCGTGGCCAGTTGTTCCGTTCGATCATCCTGCCGCAGTGCTTCAAGCGCATGTTGCCGCCGTGGATGAACCTGTACGCGGTGGTCACCATGGGCACCGCGCTGGCCTCGCTGGTGGGCGTGCACGACGTGATCGACACCGCGCAGATCGCCAGCAACACCGTGAACATGACTGGCTTTACCGTGCTGATCTACTTGAGCCTGCTGGTGCTGTTCTTTGCCTATTGCTACCCGATTTCCCGTCTCACCCAACACCTGGAGCGCCGTTATGCCTTCTACTGAACCCTTGGTGAGCCTGCGGGATGTGCACCTGTCGTTCGGCGCCAACCCGGTGCTCAAGGGCATCGACCTCGACGTGCTGCGCGGCCAGGCGGTATCGATCATTGGCCCGTCGGGGTCGGGCAAGTCGACGATCCTGCGCTGTATTACCGGTTTGTTGCAGCCCCAGCGCGGCAGCATCCGCGTGGGCCAGACCCAGGTCGATACCTTGGCCCAGGAAGCCCAGCGCATCGAGTTGCGTAAGCGCGTCGGGTTTGTGTTCCAGCAGTACAACCTGTTCCCGCACTTGTCGGTGCTGGAAAACTTGGTGATCGCCCCGCGCAAGGTGCTCGGCCGCAACCGTGCCGACGCCGAGAAAGACGCCCGCGCCTTGCTGGCCAAGGTGCGCATGGAGCACAAGGCCGATGCCTATCCCGGCCAACTGTCCGGTGGCCAGCAGCAACGCGTGGCGATTGCCCGGGCGTTGGCGATGCGTCCGGAGCTGATCCTGTTTGACGAAGTGACGTCGGCACTGGACCCGGAGACCGTCGGCGAAGTGCTGACGGTGATCCGCGAGCTTACCGAAGAGGGCATGACCTGCGTGTTGGTCACCCACGAAATGCGCTTCGCCGAAGAGATCAGCGACGTGGTGTATTTCACCGAAAACGGCGTGATTGTCGAGCACGGCAACGCACAGCAGATCTTCCAGAACCCGGCCAGCGAACGCACCCAGACGTTCCTGCGCCATGCGTTGGGCGACACGGGGCGCCGTGGCCCCATCGCCCACGACCCGTACCTGTTGACCAATTTGAGCCGTTACAGCCTGTCTGTCTGATAAGAGGAAATTCGTGATGAGTATCGAAAACCGTGCCGACGTGATCGAAGCTTTTTTGCAGCAGATCCGCGTCATCAACCAGCGTGGCGTAGACCGCGTGGCCTTGGATGAAATCGTTGGGCTGCTGGAAAACCTCGCCCAGCGCCGCGACCTGTTCAACTTTGATGAATTCCCCGCGCCCGTGCCGGGGCAGGGCAGCACGGCGTTCCGCTATCGCCTGAATGACGACGGTGATACGCCGACGCTCTACCTGAATTCGCTGTTGCCGGGCAAAAGCACGATCCCGCATAACCACGAGACCTGGGCGATCATCAGTGCCATCGAAGGCCAGGAGATCAACTACGTCTACGCGCGCAGCGATGAGGGTCGCGAGCCGGGGTTCACCACCCTGACGCTGGAGAAAGAAGTGATCGTGCAGCCGGGCACCTCGATCTCGTTCCTCGGTGAAGACCTGCATGGCATCAAGGTCGAGGGCGAGCAGGCGACGTTGCATTTCCACCTCTATGGCTTGCCGCTGGAATCGCTGAACGGCCGATATGGCGTGGAAGCGGACGGTCGCATCCTCAACTACAACGCCTCGCAGATGGCGCCGTCGATCAAGGCCTACGCATGATCGACCTTTATTACTGGCCAACCGGCAACGGCTTGAAGGTCGGCATCCTGCTCGAAGAGCTGGGTGTGGAATACCGCCTGGTGCCGGTGAACATCCGCGAAGGCCAGCAGAAACAGGCGGACTTCCAGCGCATCAGTGCCAACGGGCGCATCCCGGCGATTGTCGACTATCGCCCGGAGGTGCCGCTGAGCCTGTTCGAATCCGGCGCGATCCTCAATTACCTGGCCGACAGCGCCGGTCAGTTCTTGCCACCGGCGGGCACTGCCGAGCGGCAAAAGGTCCAGGAATGGTTGTTCTGGCAGGTGGGGCATATCACCCCGTATCTGAGCCAGTTGCAGCTGTTCAAGGAGAAGGCTCCGGAGCCGATTGCGTTTGCCCTCGACCTGCTCAACGCCGAAGCCACGCGCCTGTATCGGGTGCTGGAACAACGCCTGGCCGAGGTGCCCTATGTGGCGGGCGAATACTCGGTGGCGGACATGGCGATCTTCCCGTGGATTCAACCGCAGCGGCAGGGCCAGGACTTGGCCGATTACCCCCGTATCCAGGCCTGGCGTGAGCGCATCAAGGCGCGGCCGGCGGTGCAGCGTGCCTATGCCAAGGGTCGCGAAGTGGCCGCGGGCGAACGTTCGTTGGTGTTGCAGTAACTCTTTTCTTCAATTGTTGGGACTTCCATGAGCCAGACCATCACCCCCAGTCAACTGCAGCAATGGCTGTTCGACGGGCAGGAAATCGCCCTGTTCGACGTGCGCGAACACGGCCAATACGGTGAAGCCCACCTGTTTCACGGGGTGAACCTGCCCTATAGCCGTCTGGAACTGGAGGTACGCCGACTGGCGCCTAACCCCCAGGTGCGCCTGGTGATTTACGACCAGGATGGCGGTGATGTGGCGGCGCGCACGGCGCAACGTTTACGGGTGCTGGGCTATAGCCGCGTGCACGTGTTGGAGGGGGGCGCCGAAGGTTGGCAGGCCGCCGGCTTGCAACTGTTTGCCGGGGTACACGTGCCGTCCAAGGCGTTTGGCGAGTTGGTGGAAGAGGCCAGCCACACCCCGCACGTGACCGCTCGGCAACTGGCGCAGTGGCAAGCGCGCGGCGAGCCGTTGGTGGTGCTGGACGGTCGGCCGTTCGATGAATACCGCAAGATGACCATTCCCGGCTCCATCTGCTGCCCCAATGGTGAACTGGGATACCGCGTGCATGACCTGGTGCCGGATGACAGCACGCCCATCGTGGTCAACTGCGCTGGGCGCACACGCAGCATCATCGGCGCGCAGACCCTGATCAACCTGGGCCTGAAGAACCCGATCTATGCTTTGGAAAACGGCACGCAGGGCTGGTACCTGGAAGATTTCCAATTGGAACACGGCAGCACCCGCCGTTATGCGGATGAGGTCAGCAGCGACCTTACTCAACAGCGTCGGGCCGCACAGCGATTGGCCGAGCGGGCAGGGGTGGCGACCGTGTCGGCGGATCAGGTGCGTCAGTGGGCCGATGACGCTCAGCGCAGCCTGTTCCTGTGCGACGTGCGCACGGCTGAAGAGTTCGCCCTCGGCACATTGCCGGGTGCGCAGCATACGCCGGGCGGGCAGTTGATCCAGTCCACCGACCTGTACATCGGTGTGCGTCAGGCGCGCATTGTGCTGGTGGACAGTGATGGTGTGCGCGCACCGATTGTTTCCAGCTGGTTGCGCCAGTTGGGGCATGAGGCTTATGTATTGAACGGTGGCATCGACAGCGGGCTGGCCTTGCCGGTGTTGCAGCCGGTGGCGTATGAGCCGCTGCCGTTGATCAGCCCTCGCGCCTTTGAGTTGGGGGACGTCAACCTGATTGACCTGCGCCCGAGCATGGTCTTTCGAAAGGGGCATATTCCCGGTTCCCGGTGGTCGATCCGTTCGTTGCTGGAAACCGATCAGCGTCCGCTGGTACTGGTGGCGGATGATCCTGCGTTGGCCGCCTTCGCCGCCCAAGGGTTGCAGGCGCAGCTGCTCGACGGCGGTTTCGCCGCCTGGGCCGCGGCCGGTCTGCCGGTGAGTGAGGACCCGCAAAACCCGCCCGACGCGCAATGTATCGACTTTCTGTTTTTTACCCACGACCGCCACAGCGGCAACAAGGACGCCGCGCGCCAGTACCTGGCCTGGGAAATCGGCCTGTTGGCGCAGATGAGCACGGCAGAGATCGCCAGCCTCAAGCCGTTGGCCGCTCCATCGCGGGTGCGCACTCGGTTGATTCACGCGGCTCGCACCGAAAAAGGCCATGGCGGCCGCGCGGTCAACGTGCCGGTTGCGCGCATCAGCACCGTGCTGTTCGACAACCTGGCGCAGATGCGTGACGCCCGTGCCCGCCGTGACAGTGAGCGGGTGTTGACCTACGGCGCACGCGGCAACCCGACTTCCCACGCCCTGGAAGACCTGGTCACCGAACTGGAGGGCGGCTATCGCACTCGTCTCTACGGCACCGGCCTGGCCGCAGCGGCCCAGGTGTTCCTGGCGTATCTGCGCCCCGGCGATCATGTGCTGATCACCGATGCGGTGTATTCGCCGGTGCGCAAGTTGGCTCGCGAGTTCCTGCAGGCGTTCGGCATTGAAGTCAGCTATTTTTCGCCGGACGGCAAAGGCCTGGAAGCCCAGTTGCAAGCCAATACCCAACTGGTCTACGCCGAAGTCCCGGGTTCGTTGCTCTACGAACTGTGCGACCTGCCCGCCATTGCCGCGTTGTGCAAACCGCGCAATATCTTGCTGGCCGTGGACAACACCTGGGGCTCGGGCTACCTGTATCGCCCGCTGGCGTTGGGCGCGGATATTTCCATCATGGCCCTCACCAAATACCTCGGCGGCCATAGCGACGTGATGATGGGCAGCGTGTCCACCACCCAGGCCGCGTGGCCGGCGTTGGGCCGGATGAGCGATACCTTCGGCAATGCTGTCAGCGCGGACGATGCCTACCTGATCCTGCGCGGTGCACGCACCCTGGCCTCGCGCCTGGATGTGCATGAGCGACAGGCGCTGGATGTCGCGCTGTGGTTGCAGGCGCAGCCGCAGGTCAAGCGCGTGTTCCATCCGGCGTTGCCCGAACATCCGGGGCATGCGCTGTGGCGGCGGGATTTCACCGGCAGCAATGGCTTGCTCTCATTTGAGTTGAACAGCGCTGACCTGGCCTATCTCGAGCGCTTCATCGACGGCCTGCAATTGTTCGGATTGGGCGCTTCATGGGGCGGCTATGAAAGCCTGGTCACCGTGGCCGATACCCAGGACCGCGACAGCGCGGCGGACCGAGGGCTGAACCCGATGGTACGCCTGCATATCGGACTGGAAGATGTGGCGGCGCTGATCGAGGACCTGCAACGCGGGTTTGCGCTGGCGGGTTGAGGCAAAAAACGCTCCCACCGTGCGTGGGAGCGTTCGCCCGGTCAGTGCTTGACCGGCGTTGGCAGGGTCACCAGGTTGACGTAGCCATCCCAGAATTTCTTCTGGTCCACGCCGAACACCACCTTGGCTTTCTGCGTGCCCACGGGTGCGCCTTTCTGGTAGCCGAGTGCACGGCCGTAGTCGGCACCGAAGGTGGCGTCCACATCGACCCACAGTTCCCGGGACTCGGTGACGATGTCCGGGTTGACCAGATACAGCGCCGGCAAGCTGTCCCAGGTAAAGCTGTGGTAGCTCGGGTCCTTGTCGAACAAGGGGCCGAACTCGTGCTTGTACAGGTCGGCAATCGCGCCTTTCTGGGCAATCACACGCTGGTACACCGTTTTATCGAAGGTGACTTTCTCGCACACATCGTTCGGGAAAATCACGTGTTCGATCGGCGAGCGCAGCACGATCTTCGCGGCCTCCGGGTCGAACCACCAGTTGAATTCCGCCGCCGGCGTGGTGTTGCCCGGAATCTCCAGGGCGCCGCCCATGTACACGATGCGCTTGATCAGCGGCACGATATCCGGCGCCGAACGAATCGCCAGGGCGACGTTGGTCAGCGGGCCGACCGCCAGAATCGTTACCTGATGCGGGTTGGCGCGCACGCTGTCGACGATGAATTGCGCGGCGGTTTCCTTGCGCAACTGGGTGTGCGTCGCCAGGCCATCCGGCGGTGCGATCAACTGCTTGGCCGAAGTCGGGCGGGGATTCTTGAATGCCCCCGGCCAGCCGGAGCCGAACAGCGCCTTTTCCGCCTCGTAGGTGGCGTAGTCATGCAGCAACGGGTAGGCAGCGCCGGAGTAGACGCCAACCTCTTTCTCCACGCCCATGCGCTCCACGGCCTTGAGCGCATCAACCTGCTCCTGGTCGACCCAGGCGTTGCCGCTGACCAGGGTCATGCCCAGCAACTCGATACGTTTTTGCGCATGGAGCTGGGCGAGCATGATGAAGGCCTGGCCGTCATCGTTGAGCACGTTGAAGTCGGTGTCGAAAATGACTTTCTCCGCAGCCTGGGCGGTGCCGGCACACAGGCCGACGGCAACCAGCAGCGCGCAGCTTTTCAGGAAACCTTGCATGGTGATTCATCCGAAAAAATTGTTGTTATCAACGGTTCACCAGTTTCGCCGGCAAGGCGATGACCAGGAAGCTGCTGAGGATCAGGCAGCCGGCGAAAAACCACAAGGCACCCGCACTGCTGCCTGTGACGTCGATCGCAACGCCCATCAACGAGTTGCTCACCAAGCCTGCGATATTCGCCACCGAACAGGCCAGGGCAAAACCGGTGGCCGCCGCGGTGCCTTTGAGAAAGGTCGCCGGCAGGCTGAAGAACACCGGCACCGCGCCGATGATCGCCGCCGAGGCAATCGCGAACAGCGCCACGGTGGCCGCCACATTATGGGTAAAGAAGGTGCTGGTGGCCATGGCCGCCGCGCCGATGAAAAACGGCACGATGATGTGCCAGCGGCGTTCGCGGTGTTTGTCGGAGCTGGCGCCAATCAGCAGCATGCCGAGCAGGGCGGCCACGCTCGGCAGTGCAGTGAGCACGCCGATATGGAAGGTGTCGGTGACCCCGGCGTTGCGGATGAACGTCGGCATCCAGAAGCCCATGGCGTAGGCGCTGAGCAGGATCGAGAAGTCGATACCACCGAGCATCCACACCTTGAGGTTGAAGAAACCGTCGCGGAAGCTGTGCTTGCTGGCGGCACCATCGGCGTCGTCCTTGCGCAGTTCGCTTTCCAGCAGGGCTTTTTCCTCGTCCGACAGCCATTTGGCTTGCTGGTAGGTGTTGGGCAGGGCCCAGAAGGTCAGCACGCCCAGCAACACGCTGGGCACCGCTTCGATCAGGAACAGCCACTGCCAGCCGCGCAGGCCGCACATGTGGTCGAAGTGGCCCATGATCCAGCCGGACAGCGGGCCGCCGATCACGCTGGAGAGCGGCAGACCGATCATGAACAACGCGATGATGCGCCCGCGTCGATGGGTGGGGAACCAGGTGGTCAGGTAGTACAACACACCCGGCAGAAAGCCCGCCTCGGCAGCGCCGAGCAGAAAACGCAGGATGTAGAACTGGGTCGTGGAGGTGACCAGCATGGTGCAGGCCGAGAGCAGGCCCCAGGTGATCATGATGCGCGCGATCCAGATCTTCGCGCCGACCCGCTCCAGCACCAGGTTGCTGGGGACCTCAAAGAGGATATAGCCGACAAAGAACAGCCCGGCGCCGAGGCCGAACGCGGTTTCGCTGAACTGCAACTGGTCGAGCATCTGCAACTTGGCGAAGCCGATGTTGATGCGGTCCAGGTAGGCGGCGAGGTAGCAGAAGCACAGGAAGGGGATCAGCTTCCAGGTGATCTTGTGGTAGAGCGTGTTGACGGGGTCTGCGACCGAGGTCGCGGGCGCTGCATTCGCAATGGGCATTGGGTGTCTCCTGGCGGTGACTTATGGTTTTTATACAGCCGCTTTTGTTCCAGCACTTCGGAGTGCTGTAGAAGCGACTTCCAAAGGCAGTGTCAGAAGACTGGGGCGTGGGCCCCAGTTTGATGCAAGACCACGCTCTATGGCGCAGTTCTTAATAACGTCTTATTGCTCCCTGAACTTGCGCATTGCCTCCTGCTTGCTCACCACGTCGCCATACTTGCTGTCGATATCGAACAGGTTGGCCTCATGGGGCGCCGGGTGCCGATCGCCGACGCATTCGCGCACGACGATGGTGCGAAACCCGTGTTGCACCGCATCCACCGCCGTGGCGCGGATGCAGCCGCTGGTGGAACAGCCGGCCAGCACGACGGTGTCGATGCCCTGGGCATGCAGCATTGGCGCCAGGCTGCTGCCGAAAAACGCGCTGGCGTACTGTTTGGTAATGACGACTTCCTCGGCCAGTGGCAACACCTTGGCGCAGAACGCCGCCAATGGGTTGCCTTCGACCATGTCCTTCATCACCGGGGCTTTTTTCACCCAGATCCCGCCATCGACGAAATGGCCGGGATGGTAGCGGATATTGGTGTGCACCACCGCAATCCCGTGTTGGCGTGCGGTGGCCAGCAGCTCGACGCTTTCTGCCACGGCCGTGACCACGCCAGGCGCAAACAGCGGCGCGCCTTCGGTGGTGTAGCCCTGCATGAAGTCGATCATCAGCAGTGCGGCTTTTTTGCCAAAGCCGATGCGGTTGCCCCATACGCCCTGGTAGTTGGCGTCGGCGGATTGTTCACTCATCTATAGAGTCCTCATTTTTAGGCCGTACACATTCCCTGTGGCGAGCGGGGTGGTCCTCCAGATTCACTTCAGTAGGCACCGGAAAGCAGGGCACCGGCACCCGGCACGATGGGCTCCAGGTCCAACGCCTTGAGCATCGCGTAGGTGGTGGCAATGGCGGCGGTGAGTACCGGTTTGCCGGTTTGCGCCTCGACCTTGGCCACCACCGGCAGCGACTGCATCTGCACGCAGGCAGACAGCACGATCACGTCGACGCCTTCCAGGTTCATCCCGGCGACGATGGCCGGCAGGTTGGCCGGGTCGTGGCGGGCCACTTCGAGGTTGTCGGGGATTTCCAGGGCGCGCCAATCCACTACTTCAAAGCCTTCTTCACGGATGTAGTTCACCACCAGCTCGGTCAGCGGTTTCATGTACGGCGCGACGATGGCGATGCGCTTGGCACCCATCACTTTCAGGCCTTCGATCAACGCGCCGGCGCTGGTGATCACCGGCGCGTTGGCGTCGTTCTCGGCAGTGGCCTTGCGCAGGCGCTGTTCGGAGTTGCGGTGGTAACCCAGGCCCATCGCCATGATCGCCACCAGGCATGCATAGCCCAGCACATCGACCTTGGCGTCCGACAGCTCAATGGCGCAACGGTCGGATTCGCCGTCCATGGCCGCCAGTTCTTCCTTGCGCACTTGCTTCATGCGCATGCGGCTGGAGTGAAAGGTGAAGCGCTCGGGACGGATCGCCTGGCGCGCGGTGAGCATCGCCGGAATCTCGGTTTCCATGGTGGTGTTGGAGCTCGGCACGATTTGGCCGATGCGGTAAGGCTTCTGCATGGGGGTCTCCATTCTTATTGTGTGAGGAAGTCGCCGAGGGCGACGAAGAAACCGTCGAGGTCGTCCCACGGAATCATGTGGCCGGCGTCTGGCACGCGGGCGACGTGGATACTCGGTTGCAGGTCCTGGATTTCGGCAATGTCCTCATCAAGGATCACGCCGCCACGCCCGGCCACCATCAACAGGGCAGGGGCCTTGAGGTGGGGCAGGTCCTGGTGGAAATCCACATCGTGGAAGTCATTGAAGGCACGCACGATGGCGGGCTCGTAGCAGGTGTGCAGCCATTCGGCGCGCAGTTGCAGTTGTTCCTGGGTCCAGGTGGCGCAGAAGGCGCGCATCGCCTGCGCGTCCATGCCGACCAGGGATTGGCGGATGGAGTCGACGTACCACGGCAGCTTGCTCGGGTATTCGCGTCGGCCTGGGCCTGACACCGGTGGGTCGATCAACACCACGCGCTTCACGCCTTGAGGGTGTTTGACGGCACTGCGCACGGCAAAACGGGCACCCATGGAGTGGCCCATCAGGTGGTAGCTGTCCAGGTTCAATGCGTCGGCAAAGGCGCCGATGTCCTCGGCGCAGGTGTCCGCGCTGTAATCCAGGTCAGGACCGGTCGAAGACAGGCCGCGACCGCGCACATCCAGCACGTAAGTGTCGAACTGCGCGCCGAGGCGTTCGGCAACAAAGCCCCAGGTGATGGCCGGGCTGGTGATGCCGGGGATCAGGATCAGCACCGGGCCCTTGCCGCCATAACGCAGGTAGTGCTGGCGAATGCCGTTGGCCTGCACGTTGGCGCCGTAGAGAAAAGTGCTCACGCGGCCACCCCCGATTTCAGTTCCTGGGCGTACAAGTCATAGCCATAAACCCAGGCCGGATCTTCCTGGGTGCGCAGCCAGGTGTTGGCATTGGACACGGCCTGCACGCGGGATGCGCGTTCCTTGCGGTTGGCTTCGTAGAGCTGGAAGGCGGTGCGGTAGTCGCTGATGCCGGTTTCCTGCAGGCAGCGGGTGAGCATGGCGGCGTCTTCGATGGCCATGCCGGCGCCCTGGGCCATGTGCGGTTTCATCGGGTGGCAGGCATCGCCGAGGAGTACCAGACGGCCACGGCTCCACAACGGCAGCGGGTTGCGGTTGCGCAGCGGCCATTTGGTCACGCTTTCGGTGGATTCGATCAGGGCCTGGACGGTGGGGTGGTAGCCCTTGAAGGCGTCGAACATCTCTTCGCGACTGCTGTCGACGAACGCACCCTGGAAGTCCCATTCGGCATGGGGCACGCCGGTCACGTAGTAGTACTCGTCGCGCTTGCCGGTGGTGTAGTAGACCATCATGTGGCGGTCTTCGGTCCACCACTTGATGCAGTCTTCGAACTTCAGGTCGTACTTGGCGAGCTGGTCACCCCGGATCAGCGCACGGTGCGCGACCCAGCCGCTGTACAGCGGTTTTTCCACGCCGAGCAGTTCTTCGCGGATCTTGGAATTGATGCCGTCGGCGCCGATCACGATGTCGGCGTAGGTCACCTGGCCATCGGCGAAGGTCAGGCGTACCTGGGTGTCGGTTTCTTCAAGGGTTTCCAGGCGCTTGTTGAAGTGCAGTGTGCCGGGCTTGAGGGTGGACATCTGCAGCGCATGCAGGTCGCCACGGTGCACGGTGATGTAGGACGCGCCATAGCCGGTGAGCGGGATGCGCGACAGGTAGTCGCCGCTCTCGCCGCAACGACTGAACCAGTGCTCGGGGTGCGAGCCCATCAGGTCCAGCTGCTTTTCGATGCCCATGCGGCGGAAGATTTTCATGATGTTGGGGCCCATGTGGATCCCCGCGCCCAAGCGGGAAAACTCCGGCGCCTGCTCGTAGACATCCACGTCGAAGCCGGCTTGCTGCAACAGGGTGGCTGCGGCGGCACCGCCCAGGCCTGCGCCGACGATGGCGATTTTCTGAGTGCTTCCCATGGGGCGTGTTCCTCTCTCTTTTTTGATTTTCGGCGGCGTCTGTCCGCAAGGTTTTTAAAGTGTATACGCTCATTTTTTGAAATGGGAAGCCTGTCTTTGCAAATTTATTTTTTGGCCGTATTTGTCCTGTGTAACGGTTTATTGTTAGCAATTGCTAGGTTTGTTTCAATACGTAACGTTTTTGCGCACCGCTTGCAGTCTGACTGCAATTCGGGTCTTATCGTTATTAAATGGCGTATACGCTATAAAAAACGCACTAGAGTGAAGCGCAGTGCCTGAACTTGGTGCAGGCCCACAGGAGACAGGAAAATGCCGGTAAGTGATTGCGAACTGACCCAGATGTTTGAACACGTGTTGACGCTGTCCAAGGTCGACCCGACCCAGAGCGTAGCCGTGCTCAAGAGCCATTACTCCGACCCGCGCACCGTGCGTGCCGCGATGGACGGCGCGCAGCGCCTGGGGGCCAAGGTGTATGCGGTGGAGTTGCCGTCGTTCAACCATCCCAGGGCGATGGGCAATGACATGACCGCCTACTGTGGCGACACCGCGCTCACCGGCAATATCGCCGCCCAGCGTGCACTGGAAGCCGCCGACTTGATCGTCGACACCATGATGCTGCTGCACTCGCCAGAGCAGGAGCAGATCCTCAAGACCGGCACGCGCATCCTGCTGGCGGTGGAGCCGCCGGAAGTACTGGCGCGCATGCTGCCGACCGAAGAGGACAAGGTGCGTGTACTGGCGGCCGAACAGTTGCTGAAAAAAGCGCGCTCGATCCACGTGAAATCCCGTGCCGGCAGTGACTTCCGCGCCGCCTTGGGGCAGTACCCGTCGGTGACCGAATACGGTTTTGCCGATGAGCCGGGACGCTGGGACCATTGGCCGAGTGGTTTCCTGTTCTCCTGGCCCAACGAAGAAACCGCCGAAGGCGTGCTGGTGCTGGACATCGGTGACATCCTGCTGCCGTTCAAGACCTATACCCGCGAGAAGATCACCCTGGAGATCGAGAAGGGCTTCATCACCAACATCCACGGTGGTTTCGAGGCTGAATACCTGCGTGACTACATGAAGTACTTCAACGACCCCGAGGTGTACGGCATCTCCCATATCGGCTGGGGCCTGCAGCCACGGGCGCAGTGGACGGCCATGGGCTTGCACGACAAGAACGACGGCATGTGCATGGACGCGCGGGCGTTCTATGGCAATTTCCTGTTCTCCACCGGGCCGAATACCGAAGTGGGCGGGACACGCAAGACGCCGTGCCATATGGATATTCCGCTGCGCAATTGCGATGTGTACCTGGATGATGAAGCGGTTGTGATTGCCGGGGATGTGGTTGCGCCGCAAGCCTCCCGCGCCCGCTGATCAGAGGTGTGGGGATGGAGTATCATGCCTCCCCACGTTAGCCACCCACCGAGCCCCGCCGTGCCAGATTCCTACGTCTTTTCTGAACAAGTCGGCCACCTGTTGCGCAAGGCCTACCAGCGCCACCTGGCGATCTTTCAGCAGAATGTTGGCGATTCCCAGCTCACCGCCGTGCAGTTCGTCACCCTGTGTGCCCTGCGCGATCACGGTGCAAGCTCCCTGACCGAACTGGTCAAGGCCACGGCCGTGGACCAGGCGACCATTCGCGGCATCGTCGAGCGGCTCAAGACCAAGGCGCTGATCAGCCTGGAACCGGACCCGCAGGACAAGCGCAAAGTGGTGGTGGACCTGTCCCCGGCAGGCGCCGAACTGGTCGCCCAGACCGCGCCGCGCGCTGCGCAGATCAGCGAATTGACCCTGAGCAATCTCAACCCGGCCGAACGGGTCGCGGTGTTGTTCCTGTTGCGCAAGATGATCGACGACCCGCAGGAATAATCGCAGCTGGCATCGATCTTGCTCTGAGTTCATGTAGTAGCCACTTCATCCGTCAAGTGTGTCGTGAGGCCCCAGGCCCACGACGCTTTTTTTTGACTGTTTGATGTAGTGAATACTTCACCAACTGTTACGGGCGAAGCGAATGATCAGCCAGCACATCACGGTAACGCTTGAGGTCAACGGGCAGAAAAGCGACGTCAGCGCCATGGCGGACACGCCGCTGTTGCTGGTGCTGCGCAATGACCTGGAACTCAATGGCCCCAAATACGGCTGCGGCCTGGGGGAGTGCGGTGCCTGCACCGTGATCATCGATGGAGTGGCGGCCCGTTCCTGTGTGTTTCCGTTGTCGGGGGCTGTGGGCCGCGAGATTGTCACCCTGGAAGGTCTGGGCTCACGCCAGGAGCCGCACCCGGTGCAACAAGCCTTTATCGACGAGCAGGCCGCGCAATGTGGCTACTGCCTCAACGGCATGATCATGACCACCAAGGCCTTGCTCGACCGTAACCCCAACCCCAGCGAAGCCGAGGTGCGCAACGAGCTGTCGGGCAACCTCTGCCGTTGCGGCACCCATATCGAAATCCTGCGCGCCGTGCTGCGTGCGGCCCGCCTGATGACCGTGGATTGATGACCATGACCGACACCCCCCTTTCCCGTGACCAGTGGCTGGCCAAGGCCGGCGTTTTGTTGATCGTCGATGACGTGCTGCCGCCTTCGGGGCCGGTGGCAAAGGGCGGCACGCCCACCGTGAAACCCAAGGAACTGGGGCTGTTCATTGCGGTAAACGATGACGGCCTGGTGTACGCGTTCAATGGCCATGTGGACCTGGGCACCGGTATTCGCACATCGTTGGCGCAGATCGTCGCCGAAGAGCTTGACCTGACGATGGAGCAGGTGAAGATGGTGCTCGGCGACACCGAGCGTGTGCCCAACCAGGGCGCAACCATCGCCAGTGCGACCTTGCAGATTTCCGCGGTACCCCTGCGCAATGCCGCAGCCGAAGCGCGGCGTTTCCTGTTGGCGCGGGCGGCGGGGCGCCTGGGTGTGAGCACGGCCAGCCTGAAGGTCGATGCTGGCGTCATCCACGCAGCCGACGGGCGCACCGCCACGTATGCCGAACTGGTCAGCGGCCAGCATGACCAACTGCGCATCAGCGGTGACGCGCCGCTCAAACCCATCGAGGACTACCGCCTGGTGGGCAAGGGCGCTGCGCGAGTGGATATCCCCGGCAAAGCCACGGGCGAGCTGACCTACGTACACGACATGCGCGTGCCGGGCATGCTGCATGGCAGGGTGATTCGCCCGCCGTATGCCGGGCTCGATTGTGGCGATTTTGTCGGCAACAGCCTGTTGAGCGTGGATGAGTCGTCCATCGCGCATATCCCCGGTATCGTCGCGGTGGTGGTGATCCGCGATTTTGTCGGTGTGGTGGCGCTGCGTGAAGAGCAGGCGGTCAAGGCCGCCAGCGAATTGCAGGTGCACTGGAAACCCTGGAACCACGCGTTACCGGACATGAGTGATGTTGAACAGGCGATCCGCGACAACCCCCGCGTACGCCGAACCGTGCTTGACCAGGGCAATGTCGACGAAGCCCTGGCCGGCGCCAGCCAACGCATGCCGCGCAGTTATCTCTGGCCGTACCAGATGCACGGTTCGATCGGCCCGTCCTGCGGCGTGGCGGATTATTCGCCAGCCCGCAGCCGGGTGTGGTCAGGCAGCCAGAACCCGCATCTGTTGCGCGCCGACCTGGCGTGGTTGCTGGAGTGCGATGAAGCGCTGATCGATGTGATCCGCATGGAAGCCGCCGGCTGCTACGGGCGCAATTGTGCGGATGACGTGTGCGCCGATGCCTTGCTGTTGTCCCGTGCGGTGGGCAAGCCGGTGCGCGTGCAACTGACCCGCGAGCAGGAACACCTGTGGGAGCCCAAGGGCACCGCGCAACTGATGAATGTCGATGGCGGTCTCAACGCCGACGGTAGCATCGCGGCCTACGATTTTGAAACCAGCTATCCGTCCAACGGCGCACCGACCCTGGCGTTGCTGCTGACCGGCCGTGTAGAGCCGGTGGCGGCGATGTTCGAGATGGGCGACCGCACCTCGATCCCGCCTTACGACATCGAGAATATGCGCGTGACCATCAACGACATGGCGCCCATCGTGCGCGCGTCGTGGATGCGCGGCGTGTCGGCCTTGCCTAACACCTTTGCCCACGAGTCCTACATCGACGAACTGGCGTTCGCCGCCGGCGTCGACCCGGTGGAATACCGCCTGCGTTACTTGAAGGACGAGCGCGCCATCGACCTGGTAAAGTCCACCGCCGAACGCGCCAACTGGGCGCCGCGCACTGCGCCGATGCAAACCGCCAACGAGGACCATCTGCTGCGTGGCCGTGGCTTTGCCTATGCGCGCTACATCCACAGCAAATTCCCCGGATTCGGCGCGGCCTGGGCGGCGTGGGTGGCGGATGTGGCCATCGACAAGCAAACCGGCGACGTGTCGGTGACCCGCGTGGTGATCGGGCATGACTCCGGGATGATGATCAACCCGGCCGGCGTGCAGCACCAGATCCACGGTAATGTGATCCAGTCCACCAGCCGCGTGTTGAAGGAACGGGTGACGTTTGAAGAGTCGACGGTGGCGAGCAAGGAGTGGGGCGGTTATCCGATCTTGACCTTCCCCGAAGTGCCACAGATCGACGTGATGATGATGCCGCGCCAGGACCAGCCACCCATGGGCGCCGGAGAGTCGGCGTCGGTGCCCAGTGCGGCGGCGATTGCCAATGCGATCTATGACGCCACCGGCATTCGTTTTCGCGAGCTGCCGATCACCCCGGAGCGGGTGTTGGCAGCGTTGAATGCGGGCACCTTGGGCGAGCCGGCCAAGTCGCCGGAGAAACGCCGCAAATGGTGGTTTGGTGCGCTGTTCGCCACGTTGGGGGCGGTGCTCGCGACGGCCTGGCCGTTCCACAGTGAAATCGCGCCGATTGCACCGCCCAGCGCCGGCACTTGGTCCAAGGCCACTTTGGAGCGCGGGCGGTTGCTGGCGGCGGTGGGCGATTGCGCGGTGTGCCACACGGCGCCCGGTGGCGCGACCAATGCCGGTGGATTGGCCATGGAAACACCGTTCGGCACGCTGTACAGCACCAATATCACCCCGGATGTGCAGACCGGCATTGGCGCCTGGTCCTACCCGGCCTTCGAGCGGGCGATGCGTGACGGTATTGGTCGTGACGGGCGCAATCTGTATCCGGCGTTTCCTTATACGGCGTTTCGCAATATCAACGATGCGGACATGCAGGCGTTGTACGCCTATTTGATGTCTCAGGCCCCGGTGAGCCAGGCGCCGACGCCGAATGCGATGAGCTTTCCGTTCAATCTGCGGCCGTTGATGGCGGGCTGGAATGCCCTGAACCTGCGGCGCGGTGAGATCTCGGTGCAGCCTGAGCGCAGCGAGCAATGGAATCGCGGCAATTACCTGGTCAACGGCCTGGGCCACTGCGCCGCCTGCCATTCGCCGCGCAACCTGATGGGCGCGGAGAAGGGCGGCAAGTCCTTTCTGGCCGGTGGCAGGGTCGATGGTTGGGAGGCGCCGGCCCTCAATGGTTTGTCCAAGGCCCCGACGCCGTGGACCCAAGACCAACTGTTTAGCTACCTGAGCACCGGCTATTCCGACGCCCATGGCGTGGCGGCTGGCCCGATGGGGCCGGTGGTCAGTGAATTGTCGAAACTGCCCAAGGCGGATATCCGCGCGATGGCGGTGTACCTGGCCTCGCTCAACGGTGATGCGGCTGCCGAGACCCAGGTGGCTGCGGCGGCCAGCGTGCCGAATCCGAACGGTCGACGGGTGTTCGAAGGCTCCTGCAAGGCCTGCCATGCGGATGGCCTGGGGCCGAAACTGTTTGGGGTGAGCCCGTCGTTGGCGACCAATACCAATGTACACAGCGATCAGCCGGATAATTTGATCAAGGTGATTTTGCAGGGCATCAGCAACCCGGCGACCAAAGATCTGGGGTATATGCCGGGGTTCAAGGACAGTTTGTCCAATAGCCAGGTGGCGGATCTGGCGGCCTACCTACGCGGCAAATTCGCACCGAACGCGCCGCAGTGGAATGGCCTGGAACAGAAGGTGGCGCATTTGCGCGCGAATCCAGGCACCCACTAAGGCGTCACGCCGCGCAGCACTAGGTCACTGATAAACCCCAGCCAATCCTGCTGTTGGCCTTTGTTTGCCAGGTCTTCACCGAGGAACGAGCTGAGGGTATGGCGGTTGGAGTTATAAAAGTAGCACAGCGAGGCGATCATCAAATACACGTGCTTGAGGTCCACATCCCGGCGAAACACGCCTTGGGCCTGGCCCGCCTCGATGATCGGGCGCAGCACGCCGACCGCTTCCCCGGACAACCTGCGCATCTCGCCGGACTGTTGCGCGTGCTTGCCCTGGTGCAGGTTTTCGATGCTCAGGATCGCCACGAACTCCGGGTGCTTGACGTAGTAATGCCAGATGAACGCCACCAGGTCGCGCAGCGCCTGCTCGGGTGCATCGAGGTTCAGCTTGAGCTTGCTTTCGGCTTTGTTGAACTGCTCGTAGGTGTGTTCCAGCACACAGACGAACAGGTGTTCCTTGCTGCCGAAGTAGTAATAGAGCATGCGGTCGTTGGAGTCCGCCTCCTTGGAGATACTGTCGACACGCCCGCCGGAGTAACCGTCGCGGGTGAACACCTTGACCGCCGCCTGCAGGATGCGCGCACGGGTCTGGTCGGCCTGTTGGGCGCGGATGCCGGTCTTCTTGATCGCCATGTGAAAGTGCCTGGTCAGACAGTCTGGGCGCGAAATATAGCATGGGGTTTTTCGTGTCCGTTCTATGACCGACAAGTTCTGTAATAAAAACGCCATTGCGCTGGGGATTAAATTCGCGGCGGGCTATTTTGGTGCGTCTCAATAACTAGAGTAGCCATGGATGAAATACCAACCCTTCAGCCGTACCTTGATAGCCACCGCCCTGGTCTTGACAGTCAGTGGTGTGCACGCCGCGTCTCAGGCCCCGGTGGCCGGTGAAAATGGCATGGTGGTGACGGCCCAGCATTTGGCAACTCACGTGGGCGTGGATGTGCTCAAGGCCGGCGGCAATGCGGTCGACGCAGCTGTGGCCGTGGGCTACGCACTGGCGGTGGTGTACCCGGCGGCGGGTAACCTGGGTGGCGGCGGTTTCATGACCGTGCAACTGGCCGACGGGCGCAAGACCTTCCTCGACTTCCGCGAAAAAGCACCTCTGGCGGCCACCGCCAACATGTACCTGGACAAAGACGGCAATGTCATCGAAGGCCTCAGCGCCAAGGGTCACCTGGCCGTTGGCGTGCCCGGCACCGTCTCGGGCATGGAGCTGGCCCTGAGCAAATACGGTACCCTCAAGCGCGCCCAAGTCATCGCCCCGGCGATCAAGCTGGCGGAAAACGGCTTCGAGCTGGAGCAGGGCGATATCGACCTGTTGCACACCGCCACCGGCGAGTTTGAAAAAGACAAGGACATGCGCGGGATCTTCCTGCACAACGGTCAGCCGATGCAGGTCGGCCAGAAGCTGGTGCAGAAAGACCTGGCCAAGACCCTCAAGGAAATCTCGGCCAAGGGCAGCGACGGTTTCTATAAAGGCTGGGTCGCCAAGGCCCTGGTGGACTCCAGTCAGGCCGGCAAGGGCATCATCACCCAGGCTGACCTCGACAAGTACAAGACCCGCGAACTGGCGCCCATCGAGTGCGACTACCGTGGCTACCACGTGGTCTCGGCACCGCCTCCAAGCTCGGGCGGCGTGGTGATCTGCCAGATCATGAACATCCTCGAAGGCTACCCGATGGCCGACCTCGGCTATCACTCGGCCCAGGGCCTGCACTACCAGATCGAAGCCATGCGCCACGCCTATGTAGACCGCAACAGCTACCTCGGCGACCCGGACTTCGTGAAGAACCCGATCGAACACCTGCTGGACAAAAACTACGCGACTAAACTGCGCGACGCCATCGAACCGCAAAAAGCCGGTGACTCCCAGGCGATCAAGCCGGGCGTGTCGCCCCATGAAGGCAACAACACCACCCACTATTCCATCGTCGACAAGTGGGGCAATGCGGTCTCGGTCACCTACACCCTCAACGACTGGTTCGGTGCGGGCGTGATGGCGAGCAAGACCGGGGTGATCCTCAACGATGAAATGGACGACTTCACCGTCAAGGTCGGCGTGCCGAACATGTACGGCCTGGTCCAGGGTGAAGCCAACGCCATCGCGCCGGGCAAGGCGCCGCTGTCGTCGATGAGCCCGACCATCGTGACCAAGGAAGGCAAGGCCGTGATGGTGGTGGGTACGCCGGGTGGCAGTCGCATCATTACCGCGACCTTGCTGACGATCCTGAATGTCATCGACTACAAGATGAACATCCAGGAAGCCGTGGACGCGCCGCGCTTCCACCAGCAATGGATGCCGGAAACCACCAACCTCGAAACGTTCGCGGTGAGCCCGGACACCCAGAAGATCCTTGAGAGCTGGGGCCACAAGTTTGCCGGACCGCAGGATGCCAACCACTTGGCGGCGATTTTGGTAGGTGCGCCGTCGCTGGATGGCAAGCCTGTTGGTAAAAACCGCTTCTATGGGGCTAACGACCCACGTCGTAACACGGGCCTGTCCTTGGGTTACTAAACGCTGTTGCTCACTGTAGGAGCGAGCTTGCTCGCGAAGAACGTCAACGATAACGCGGGCGTTCTGGATTAACGCGGTGCCCTTGCGTTGTTCGCGAGCAAGCTCGCTCCTACAGCAGTTTCTTTACCGCAGCAAACGCCGCCGTTCGGCGCGCTTCCCAATCCCCCCGAATCACCACCACCGGCTGTTGATGCTGTTGCATCCACTCCAGGCTGCCCTGGAAAAACGCCCGGCGATCCGCCAGTTGCGGCTGGCAGCGTTGGCCGTCGGCGGTCCATTCCACATCCTCCGGCGACAACAACAGGTGCAGGTCGTAATGGCGGGCCAGCAACTCGCTGTCGAGCCAGGCCGGGTAGTCGCCGAACAGGGTCTGGCTCCAGAGCTTGTTGGTCAGCAGGTGGGTATCGAGGATCAACAGTTCAGGCTGTTGGGCGCGGGCGGCGTCTTCCCAGGCCAGTTGGCCACGGGCGATGGCCGGGATGTCGGCCAGGGTGGTGTCGCGTTGATGGTGATCGATGAAATAACGCACGTATTCACCCACCATCAATCCACCGAAATGCGCCTGCAACTGCGCCGCCAGCCAGCTTTTACCGCTGGACTCCGGGCCGGCCAGTACCACCACCTTCATGCGTGCAACGCCGGGTCGGCGCGCCATTCACGCCAGCCTTGCACGGCAATCACGGTGAACAGCGCGTAGAGCGCGGCGGTGAGGTAGAGGCCTTTGTAGAGGAACAGCCCGACGAAGATCACATCCACGGCAATCCACAACGGCCAGCACTGCACGCGTTTCTGTGCCATCCACATCTGCGCTACCAGGCTGAAGCCGGTGAGGGCGGCATCGAGCCAAGGCTGAGCAGCATCCGTCCAGTGCGCCATGGCGGCACCGAGCAACAGACTGCCGACGGCGCCCACCGCCAGGCTGGCCATGATCGCCGGCACGCCGAGGCTGCTGACCTGACGCCCTTGCTTGACCTCGCCGGCGCGGGTCCACTGCCACCAGCCGTAGACTTGTAAGGCGGCGTAGACCACCTGCAGCAGCATGTCGGAATAGAGTTTCACGTCGAAAAACACCCAGGTGTAGAGCAACACCATTACCAGGCCGATGGGCCAACACCAGGGGTTTTGCTTGACGGTCAGCCACACGGCAATCACCCCGAGGGCGGCGGCGAACAGTTCAAGCCCGGACATGGAGGTTCCTTGGGAGAGTGGAAGAGGGCGGTGATTGTAACCAAAGAAGATTGGCGTAGGAATTAACTGCTGTGGCGAGCGGGCTTGCCCCGCGTTGGGCTGCGAAGCAGCCCTAAAACCAGGCGCCGCAGTCTGTCAGGCAAAATGCGGCGTATTTATTGGGGCCGCTACGCAGCCCAACGCGGGGCAAGCCCGCTCGCCACAGGCTCAGACCTTGAATTGGCGCAGCAGGCCGTCGAGCTGTTCGCTCAGGCCGCGCAAGTGCGCACTCGCCACACTCGACTGTTGCGCCGCCAGCGCGGTGCTGTGGGACAAACCGGCGGCCTGGGTGACGTTCTGGTTGATGTCTTCCACCACGTGGGCTTGTTGCAGGGTGGCGCTGGCAATCGAGGCGTTGAGGCCATTGAGGTTGCGCAGCGCCTGGCCGATGGCAGTCAGGCTGGCACCGGCCTGACCGGCTTGTTCAATAGTCAGTTGCGAGGCGCTGTGGCTGTCGCTGATCACCTTGACCGCCGCTTCCGAGTGGCCTTGCAGGCGTTCGATCATGACCTGGATTTCGGCGGTGGATTTTTGCGTGCGCTGGGCCAGCAGCCGCACTTCATCGGCCACCACGGCGAAGCCACGCCCTTGTTCGCCGGCGCGGGCTGCTTCAATCGCCGCGTTAAGCGCCAAGAGGTTGGTCTGGTCGGCAATCGAGCGGATCACTTCAAGCACGCTGCCGATCTGGGTACTTTCCGCAGACAGGGTGCGGATCACTTCCACTGCCTGGCTGATGGTGCCGGAGAGCTGGTCGATCTGCTGCAGGCTGCCGTCGATATTCACCTGGCCTTGTTGCGCCTGGGCTTGGGCGTCGCGCATTTCGCTGGCGGCGTGTTCGGCGTTCTTGGCCACGTCCTGCACGCCGTAGGTGACTTCGTTGATGGCGGTGGCCACCAATTCCATCTGCTGGGATTGTTGCTGGCTGCGGTCATGGGCCTGGGTCGCGTTGCTGCCCAATTCCTGTGAGGACTGGCCCAGGGCATTGGCGCACACCTGCAATTGGCCCACTACTTGGCGCAGCTTGGCGGTGAAGCTGTTGAAGTGCCGGGACAGCTGGGTGACTTCGTCCTGGCCGTGGGTGTCGAGGCTACGGGTCAGGTCGCTTTCACCGCTGGCGATGTTGCCCATGGCGTTCACTGCGTCCTGTAACGGTCGCACGATGCTGCGGGCGATCAGCGAGACCAGCAGCGCCATCACCACGGCGATACCCAGGCCGATGAACGAGGCTTTCCAGACCTGGCCGCTGAACTCAGCCTGCACATCGTCCACGTACACGCCGGAACCGAGGATCCAGCCCCAGGGTTGGAACAGTTGGATATACGACGTCTTGGCCACCGGCGCTTCGGCGCCCGGTTTCGGCCAGCGATAGTTGACGATGCCGGCGCCCTTGGCCTTGGCCAGGATCACGAATTCGTTGAACACGGCAAAACCGTCGGGGTCGCGGATGGCCGAAAGGTTCTGGCCGTCGAGCTTGGGATTGGCCGGGTGCATGATCATCACGGGCGTGAGGTCATTGATCCAGAAGTAGTCGTCATGGTCGTAGCGCAAGCCACGCACCGCGCTCAAGGCTTGCTTCTGGGCGGCTTCGCGGGTCATCACGCCCGTGGTTTCGAGGCCGTGATAAAACGTCAGGATCCCGCTGGCGGTCTGCACCACGTGTTGGGTTTGCTGGCGCTTGGCCTGGTACAGGTCGTCGTGGATCTGCTTGAGCATCAGCAAACCCAGGGCCAGCAGCATCAGCACGGCGACTATCAGGATCAGCCACAGGCGCCGGCTGATCGACATATTGCGCAAACTGTTCATCGTCCTGTCACTCCGTGCTTTTTATAATTGTGGGTGCTGCATCGACTTTTCCGACTTGTCTGATAGGCTTTCGGCCTGTATTCGGAAAACCTGAGTACTGTCTGATTTTTCACAAGATTTTTGCAGGTCGGGGTTGAAACTCAACACCGCGTCTTGTCGTCAGTGAACCATTAAAAAGATTAACGAGGCTTGCCATAGAGCAAGACCTTTGGGGGAAGCATGGATTTTTGGACCGCCATACAGGCATTGATTCTTGGCGTTGTGGAGGGGCTGACCGAGTTCCTGCCGATTTCCAGCACCGGCCACCAGATCATCGTCGCCGACTTGCTCGACTTTACCGGCGACCGCTTCAACGCGTTCAACATCATTATCCAGCTGGGCGCGATCCTGGCGGTGGTGTGGGAGTTTCGCGGCAAGATTTTCGAAGTGGTCAGCGGCCTGCCGACCCAGCGCAAGGCCCAGCGATTTACCGTCAACCTGCTGATCGCCTTCCTGCCGGCGGTGGTGCTGGGGGTGATTTTTGCCGACCTGATTCACCACTACTTGTTCAACCCGATCACCGTGGCCACGGCGCTGGTGATCGGCGGCATCATCATGTTGTGGGCCGAGCGCCGCGAGCATGAAGTGCACGCTGAAACCGTGGATGACATCACCTGGAAAGACGCGCTCAAGGTCGGCCTGGCCCAGTGCCTGGCGATGATCCCAGGGACTTCGCGTTCCGGCTCGACCATTATTGGTGGCTTGCTGTTCGGGCTGTCGCGCAAGACCGCCACCGAGTTCTCGTTCTTCCTGGCGATGCCGACCATGGTCGGTGCGGCGGTGTATTCGGGCTACAAGTACCGTGACCTGTTCCAGCCGGCGGACTTGCCGGTGTTCGCCATCGGCTTTGTGACCTCGTTCATCTTCGCGATGATCGCCGTGAAGGGCCTGCTCAGGTTCATCGCCAGCCACAGCTATGCCGTGTTTGCCTGGTATCGCATTGCGTTCGGTTTGCTGATCCTGGCGACCTGGCAGTTCGGCTGGATCGACTGGGCGGCCGCCAAGGCATGATGATCCAGCATTCCCGTCTGAAAGCGGCGATCTTCGTGCTGTTATGCGCAGCGCCGCTGCTGGGTTCGGTGCTGGTATGGCAGCGCGGCGAGACTGTGATTCCGCTGGCGGCCTATGGCGTGGTCAGCGTGATCGCGTTCTTCCTGTACTGGAGCGACAAACGCAAGGCGCGTACGGACAGCTGGCGCACCCCGGAAAACATCCTGCACGCCGTGGAACTGGCGGGCGGCTGGCCGGGGGCGTTGATTGCCCAGCAGGTGTTCCGGCACAAGACGCGCAAGGTGTCTTACCAGGTGTTGTTTTGGGTGATTGTGTTGTTGCATGAGGTGTTCTGGCTGGATCAGCTGTTCCTCGGTGGCACCTTGCTCTCAGTGTTATAGGCTTGCTCTCGCCACAGGGTACTTATCGCCATCTCTACCTAAATTAGATACCTAGTGCTTTGCGTCAATCATCCAGCAACAGCCCGACCTGCGTGCGCTTGGGCAACTTGCTCACGACAAGCTGGTGAGAACGCCGCAACAACCCACGCAACTCCTCATCACCCAACGGATACGGCGTATTCATGATCACCCACTGCGCCCGCGCCAGATACGGCGCCGGGTGAATGCCTGGGCGGTCCACATGGCCGAGGAACAATTCCTTGTCGACCTTGAACGCCAGCGACTCACCCCTTAGGTTCTGCAGCGCGAACATCTTGTTGCCCGCAATCGAAAACACACGCACGCCGCCCCATTTGTAATCCTCCCGCGCGCCCGGCAGGCTCAGACAGAAGGCGGCAACTTGTTCTTCGGTCATTTTCATAGCAGGCGGTCTCCGCAACCTTTGAAACCTTCTTCCAGGTAATCGATCCAGGCACGAATGGCCGGCAACACGCCACGACGATGCGGGTACACCGCTTGCAACCAGCCGCCCGGCAAGGACCACTCCGGCAGCAGTTGCACCAACCGGCCGTTGGCCAATTCCTCTTCGCAATACATCATCGGCAGCACGGTAAAGCCCAGCCCCATGATGGCGCTGGCCTTGCGCACGATGAAGTCGTCGATCCCCAAACGGGCTTCCATCGCCAGGTCGTGGGTGTTGCCCTGGGGGTCGAGAATGCGTTGATGCACCAGGCGATCTGCCTCCAGCGCACCGAGGATCGGTAGCTGCTTGAGATCCTCAAGCGTCGCGACCTGACGGCCGTGCATCAGCGCGGGGCTGGCCACCAGCACGGTCTGGGCCTGACGCAGGCGCTTGGTCACCAACAGCGGGTCCTCATCGCCCAGCTCGCGTACGCGCAGGGCGACATCGATACCCTCGGCGACCAGGTCGACACGGCGGTTGACCAGGGTCATCTCCAATTGCACCTGGGGATGAGCCGCCAGAAATCCAGCCACCAGTTCCGGCAGGATGTGCTGGGCCATGCCCACCGGGCAACTGACGCGCAGCCGTCCACGGGGCTCGCTGGACATGCTGGCCACCGCCTCATCGGCCATTTCCGCCTCCAGCAGCATCGCCTGACAATGCCGCAGGTAGCGCTCGCCGACGGCAGTGAGGGTGAGTTGGCGCGTAGTGCGTTGCAGCAGGCGTGCGCCGAGGCGCTCTTCCAGCTCGGCGATGCGCCGCGACAGCCGCGACTTGGGAATCCCCAGCAGCCGGCCGGCGGCAGCGAAGCCACCGGCTTCCACGACTTTGGCGAAATAGTAGAGGTCGTTGAGGTCTTGCATGGGCAACCTATTGTCCTGTCAGTGGGACGAACTATCCGCGTCTGACGAGGGCAAATCCACTACAAATGTGCGCCAGCCATCAACACGTACTTCACGTGCACATACTCCTCGATCCCGTAATAGCTGCCTTCACGGCCATAACCGGACTGCTTGATGCCGCCAAATGGCACGGAAGCAGTGCCCACTGATCCGGAGTTGAGGATCACCATGCCGGCCTCCAACTGGCGCGACAGGCGCAACGACCGTCCCAGAGCGCTGGTGTAGGCGTAGGCCACCAGGCCGAATTCGGTCTGGTTGGCGCGGGCGATGACTTCGGCTTCATCCTTGAACGAATAGAGAGCGAACACCGGCCCGAAGATTTCCTCGGTCGCCAGGGGAGAATCGTCCTGCAAGCCGGTCAACACCGTCGGCTCGTAGAACAGGCCACCTTTGGCGTGGGGCTGGCCGCCCATCAATACCTTGGCCCCGGCGGCCTTGGCGTTTTCCACCAGTCGCGCCACCTTGTCGAAGCCCAGTTGATTGACCATGGGGCCGACCACAAAGCCTTCACGCAAGCCCTGGTCCACTTCGATCTCGGCCACGGCATGCTTCAAACGCTTGATGAAGTCCTCGAGGATGCTGTGTTGCACGAAGATGCGGTTCGGCGAGATGCACACCTGGCCCGAGTTGCGCAGTTTTGCACTGACCAGTCCTTTCACCGCTTCGTCGAGGTTGGCGTCCTGGAACACGATAAACGGCGCATTGCCGCCCAGTTCCAGGGTCATTTTCTTGATGCTCGCTGCGCACTGTGCGGCAAGCAATTTACCGATGCCGGTGGAGCCGGTGAACGAGATTTTGCGGATGCGTGGGTCGCCGGTCAGGATCTGGCCAATTTCTTTCGGGTCGCCCACCACCACTTCCAGAACGCCTGCCTCGATCCCGGCCTTGCGCGCGTATTCCAGCAACTTGAGGGCGGTGAGCGGGGTGTCTTCTGCGGGCTTGATCACCATGGTGCAGCCAGCCGACAGCGCTGTGGCGACCTTGCGGGTGATCATCATGAACGGGAAGTTCCACGGGGTGATGGCGGCGACCGGGCCGATGGCTTCCTTGGTGACCATCACGTTGGCATTGCGGTCGTGAGTGGGAATGGTGTCGCCGTACACGCGCTTGGCCTCTTCGGCGTACCACTCGATAAAGCCCAGGCCGTAGTCGATTTCACCGCGGGCCTCGCTCAGGCACTTGCCGTTTTCGCGGCAGAGCAGTTCGGCGAAGGCTTCCTTGTCGGCTTTTACCGCGTCGTGCCAGCGGCGCAGGATGTCGCTGCGTTCCTTGGCAAGCTTGGAAGACCAGTCAGGGAAGGCGGCGCAGGTGCGGTCGACGGCAGCCTTGACCTCGTTTGCGGTGTGCTGGGCGACACGGCCGATTTCTTCACCGGTGGCAGGGTTGTAGACGATAAGCATGGGGGAGTCTCCGAGGGCTGAAAGTGCTGTTTCAGGCTACGCAAATGCGGGATTTGAGCGAATATCCATTCCAATGTGCTGATTGCCTATTCCTATAAGTCCGTAGCCTCGTCGTGGATTGCGCGTTAACGTGGCGTTTTACGCAAAGGCCGGAAAATATGGACCGAACAGGCAGAATCATCGAGCTGATGGGCACCTTGGCGCCTGTGGAAGGCTATAACCTGAGCGCACTGGATGACGTGCGTTTCCTGCGCTCCAATCGCCCATTGCATCGGGTCCCGGTGCTGTACGACCCCGGCATCGTGATCGTCTGCCAGGGACAGAAACGTGGTTACCTGGGGGATGAGGTTTATTTGTATGACGCCCAGCACTACCTGGTGGTGTCGGTGCCGGTGCCTTTCACCATGGAGACCGACGCCAGTGAAGCCGAGCCGATGCTGGCGGTGTACCTGCGCCTGGATTTCACCCTCGCGGCGCAGCTGATGGTGGCGCTGGACGACTTCCCCGAATTGATCGAGGCCCAGCCACGGGGCATGTATTCGTCACCCATGGATGATCAGCTCAGTGAATCATTGCTGCGCTTCCTGCAAGTGATGAGCGTGCCGATGGATGCGCAGATTCTGGGGCCGGCGCTGATGCGCGAGATCTACTATCGAATCCTGACGGGCGAGCAAGGTGGCTCAATGCGCGCAGCCCTGAATCGCCAGGGGCAGTTCGGCAAGGTGGCGAGGGCGATTCGCAAGATTCATGGGGGCTACCACCAGCACCTGGACGTAGAAACGTTGGCGCGGGAAGCGATGATGAGTGTGCCAAGCTTTCACGCGCATTTTCGCACTGTCACCGACACCTCGCCGATGCAGTACCTCAAGTCAACGCGTTTGCATCAGGCACGCCTGTTGATGCTGCGCAGCGATATCACTGCTGCCACGGCCAGTGCACAAGTCGGTTATGAGAGCGCCTCGCAGTTCAGCCGCGAGTTCAAACGCTTTTTTGGGCGCACGCCCCAGGCAGAAATCCAGTGGATGAAGCGCACCTATGCGTTGCCCGCACCGACGTCAGCGTCGATCTATGTGTCGTCGCACTGAGCATTGTCCTGCCAGCAGGACAAACAGTCGCATTTCAGCTGTCTAATCGTTTATTCGAATCATCTGTAGGATCAACCCCACTTGATCGCCCCGTCGCGATCCTCACTTGGAGATCCCGCATGAAACTGTTGCATATCGATTCCAGCATCCTCGGCGACAACTCGGCGTCCCGTCAGCTCAGCGCTGGTGTGGTCAAGGCTTGGCAAGCGGCTGAGCCGGGTGTGCAAGTGACCTACCGTGACGTGGCCGCCGAAGGCTTCAACCACTTCTCCGGTGCGACCCTGGGCGCCCTGGGCACTCCGGCGGATCAGCGCAATGCCGCGCAACAGCACGAAGCAGAACTCAGCGCCAAGACCCTGGCTGAATTCCTCGCCGCCGACGCGGTGGTGATCGCTGCGCCGATGTACAACTTCACCATCCCGACTCAACTGAAAGCCTGGATCGACCGCATTGCCGTTGCCGGTCAGACGTTCCGCTACACCGAAGCCGGTCCGGAAGGCCTGTGCGGCAACAAGAAAGTCATCGTTGTGTCGACCTCGGGCGGCCTGCATGTCGGCCAGGCGACCGGTGTGGCCCATGAAGATTATCTGAAAGTGCTGCTGGGCTTCCTCGGCATCACCGACATCGAATTCGTCCGCGCCCATGGCCTGGCGTACGGTGATGAATTCCGCAGCAAGTCCTTGAGCGACGCCAACGTACTCATCAACGAACAATTGTTCGCGGCTGCGTAAAGCTTAGGTAAAACCGTGCCTTTCCCCGTTTCATTCTGAAACGGGACGTCTAAACTCTGTATTCTGATCGCCTCAAAACGACCGGACTACGGAGTTTTTTCGTTTACCCGCTGTCATTACTTTGGCCCAGGTTATGCACGCATGGGTTTATCACCCGGTCGAGCGCCTTGAACCATGGACCTTTCAACCCGACATGCCGGTCTTTATGCAGCAAAGGTGGACATCCTCATGATGCGTCTTTGTGCTGTTATGGTTCTTTCCCTGCTCGGTGGCCTGGTTTCAGTGCACGCCGCGCCTGCGCCGCACCCGCATTGGAGTGTGGGCTTCCATCGCATGACCTTCCTGGATCCGCTGGATTTGCAGCCGATGAAGGCCATCGCTTTTTATCCCTCCACGGGGCTTGAGCACAGTACGCCGCTGGGGGCCTATCGCGTCGCTGCCACGGAAGACTCCAAGATTGCCATTGGCCGTTTCCCGATGCTGATGCTGTCCCACGGCAACACCGGCACGCCGCTGGCCTTGCATGACCTGGCCACTTCGCTGGCGCGTAAAGGCTTCGTGGTGGTGGCGGTGTTGCACCCTGGCGACAACTACAAGGACCACAGCCGCCTGGGCACGGTGAGTAACCTGTATGGCCGGCCGATCCAGATTTCCGAAGCAATCACCGCCACCTTGGGCGACCCGATGCTGTCCCCCTTCGTCAACGTCGATCAGGTCGGCGTTATCGGTTATTCAGCGGGCGGTGAAACTGCGTTGATCCTGGCCGGTGCCAAGCCGGACTTCGACCGCCTGCGTCGCTACTGCCAGGAACGCCCGGAAGATCGCGACGCCTGCACCACCAAGGGCGAATTGGTAGTGGATCGCGACGACCTGCAACCGCAATCCGATCCGCGTATTCATGCCTTGATGCTGATGGCGCCGTTGAGCTTGATGTTTGGCCGTCACACCCTGGCCGACGTGCATGTGCCAGTGCTGCTCTACAGCGGTGATGGCGACAAGCTGGTGGCCGTGGACAAGAACGCTGCGGCGCTGGCGCGCAAGTTGCCGGAACCGCCGGACTTCAAGCTGTTGGCCGGGGCAGGGCACTTTGTGTTCATGGCGCCGTGTGACAGTGATCAGTTGGCGGCGATGCCGGCGATCTGCACCGATGCCGACGGCGTCGACCGCGAAGGGATTCACCGTGACCTGATTTCCGAGGCAGGACGCTTTTTCAGCCACACCCTCGGCCAAGCCACCCGCGCCGGGATGCAGACGGCTGATCAGTAAGCGCGACGCTTGAGCAGAACGGTCACGCCCAAGGCCGTCACCGACAACAGCGCGGCGCAGAAGAAGATCCAGCCATAGCCGAGGTTCAGTGCCACGGCGCCCATCAACGGCCCGGCAATCGCCAGGGCCAAGTCGAAGAACACCGCATAAGCACTCAGGCCCGCGCCACGGCTGCTATTGGGCACCTGCTTGATGGCTTCCACGCCGAGCGCCGGGTACACCAGCGACAAGCCAAAGCCGGTCAGCCCTGCGCCAATCAATGCGACGCCCGTCGACGGCGCCAGCCAGAGCAACGTCAGGCCGAGGGTCTCGATGGTCATGCAGGCAATGGCGGCACGAAAGCCGCCAAACCGGCTGATGGCAGAGATAAACACCAACCGCGACAGAATAAAGCACACCCCAAACACCGTCAGGCAGTACGCCGCACCGGCCCAACCACGATTGAGGTAGTACAGGGTGATAAAGGTGGTGAGGGTGCCGTAGCCGATGGAGGCCAGGCACAGGCTGGCGCCAAAGGGCGCGATACGCCCGAACACTGCCCAGAACGGCAAACGTTCGCCGCGCACCACTGGCACCGAGGGTTTATTGCGGATCAGCACCAGGCCCAGTGCGGACAATACGGCCAGTGCAATACCGAGACTGTTGTAGCCGTATTCGGCCACCATCACCACGCCCAGCGGCGCACCAATGGCGATGGCGCCGTAGGACGCGATGCCGTTCCAGGAAATCGAGCGCGCCGTGTGTTCGGCACCGACGGCGCCCATGCACCAACTGATGGTGCCTACGCCGATCAGCCCTTGGGCCACGCCCAGCAACAGTCGGCCGACAATCAAAATGCCCAGGCTCAAGGCGGGCATGCTCTGTAGCAATGTCGCAAAGAACGTCAGCACGCCGCTGACCAGAATCCCCGCCAACCCCAACACAATGGCGCGCTTGGTGCCGACGTTGTCCGACATGCGCCCGGCCATGGGGCGGCTGAGCAGAGTCGCCAGGTATTGCAAACCGATCGTGACCCCGGCCACCACGGCGCTGAAACCCAGTTGCTCATGCACATAGCCAGGAATCACCGCGATCGGCAGGCCGATGCAGATAAACGCGATGAAGGTATAGAAGACGATAGAGACGATCTGCAAGGTGATCGACAGGGAGCTGGGGGCGGCGGCAGACATGGGCACTCGTTCGCGGGCGGGCGGTGAGGGCATCATGGCAAGGGCTTGGGGGAAAAGAAAGCAGGCTAACTACTTTGCCTGATGAACAGGCTTGTTGTGGCGAGCGGGCTTGCCGAATCGTCGCACCGCCCGCGTTGGGGCGCGAAGCGGCCCCAATAAAAAACACCGCGTTCTGTCGGACAGAGCGCGGTGTTCTTTTTTAGGGCCGCTACGCGCCCCAACGCGGGGCAAGCCCGCTCGCCACAGTTACTGGCGGAGTGCTTTAGAACACCACACCTTGGCTACGCAGGTAATCATCATAGGTGCCGCTGAAGTCGATCACGCCGGTGGCGCTCAACTCGATGATGCGGGTGGCCAGGGACGATACGAACTCACGGTCGTGGCTGACAAAGATCAGCGTGCCCGGGTAGTTCTCCAGCGCCAGGTTCAGCGCTTCGATGGATTCCATGTCCAAGTGGTTGGTCGGTTCGTCCATGAGCAGCACGTTCGGCTTTTGCAGGATCAGCTTGCCGAACAGCATGCGGCCTTGCTCACCACCGGAGATCACCTTCACCGACTTCTGGATTTCGTCGTTGGAGAACAGCATGCGACCCAGGGTGCCACGGATCATTTGCTCGCCTTGGGTCCACTGGCCCATCCAGTCGAACAGGGTCACGTCGTCTTCGAAGTCGTGAGCGTGGTCCTGGGCGTAGTAGCCCAGTTCTGCGGCGTCGGTCCACTTGATGCTGCCGGCGTCGGGGGTCAGTTCGTTGACCAGGGTGCGCAGCAGGGTGGTCTTGCCGATACCGTTCGGGCCGATGATCGCTACGCGCTCGCCAGCTTCAACCTGGAAACTGAAGTCTTTGAACAGCGGCTTGCCGTCGAAGCCTTTGGCCATTTTTTCGACCATGACGGCCTGACGGTGCAGCTTTTTGTTCTGCTCGAAACGGATGAACGGGCTTACGCGGCTCGACGGTTTGACTTCGGCCAGTTGGATCTTGTCGATCGCCTTGGCACGGGAAGTGGCCTGCTTGGCTTTCGAGGCGTTGGCCGAGAAGCGGCTGACGAAGGATTGCAGCTCGGAGATCTGCGCCTTCTTCTTGGCGTTGTCCGACAGCAGTTGCTCGCGGGACTGGGTCGCCACGGTCATGTACTCGTCGTAGTTGCCCGGGAACAGGCGCAGCTCGCCGTAGTCCAGGTCAGCCATGTGGGTGCACACGCTGTTCAGGAAGTGACGGTCGTGAGAGATGATGATCATCAGGCTGGAGCGCTGGGTCAGGATGTTTTCCAGCCAGCGGATGGTGTTGATGTCCAAGTGGTTGGTCGGTTCGTCGAGCAACAGCACTTCAGGATCGGAGAACAGCGCCTGGGCCAGCAATACACGCAGTTTCCAGCCTGGGGACACTTCGCTCATCGGGCCGAAGTGTTGCTCCAGGGGAATACCCAGGCCCAACAGCAATTCACCGGCACGGGATTCGGCGGTGTAGCCGTCCATTTCGGCGAACTCGGTTTCCAGCTCGGCCACGGCCATGCCGTCTTCTTCGCTCATTTCCGGCAGCGAGTAGATGCGGTCGCGCTCGGCCTTGACCTTCCACAGCTCTTCGTGGCCCATGATCACGGTGTCGAGCACGGTGAATTCTTCGTAGGCGAACTGGTCCTGGCGCAGTTTACCCAGGCGTACGTTCGGCTCCAGCATGACCTGGCCGCCGGACGGATCGAGGTCGCCGCCGAGGATTTTCATGAAGGTCGACTTGCCGCAACCGTTGGCACCGATCAAACCATAACGGTTGCCGGCGCCGAACTTGACCGAGACGTTCTCGAAGAGCGGCTTGGCGCCGAACTGCATGGTGATGTTAGCTGTGGAGATCAATTACTTTACCTATCAATGGGTTGCGAGCGTGGCGGCAGGAGCCTTCAGGCATGCGTCAACAGCGACATCAAGGCGCGAAACCCGGTCGCTGAGCAGAAGATTTTGGATGTGTGTTGGAATTTGGCGCGCATTGTCGCATATGTCAGGCGACAGTTGTATGTCCGGCGAAGGATGGTTTTGCCAAGGTCTCCGGCATCGCCAGCCACAGCAGCGCCAACGCCAGTGCCGCCACGCCGGCCAAGGTCAGGAAGGCCGCGTTGTAGCCGGCCTGTTGCACGACGAAACCAGCCAGGCTGCTGCTCAGCGCCGCACCCAGACCGAAGACGGTGGACAGGGCACCCAGGCTGACATTGAAGCGACCGGTGCCCTGGGTCAGGTCCTTGACGATCACCGGGAACAGCGCGCCGAAGATCCCGGCGCCGATGCCGTCGAGCATTTGCACGGCCACCAACCAGTACGGATCGCTAGACAGCGTGTAAAGCACACCGCGCAGCGGCAGGATCATGAAGCCGGCCATCAGCAAGGGTTTGCGTCCCCAGATATCGGCTTTGAGTCCGACCAGCCAGGCCATCGGTACCATCACCAATTGCGCGGCGACAATGCACGCCGACGTCAGCGGCGTGGCCATCTGCAGGTTGATCTGCGAGAGCTTCTGGCTGACCAGCGGCAGCATCGCGGCATTGGCCAGGTGGAAGAGGGCGCAGCAGATCGCAAACAACAGCAATGGACGGTTCGCCAGTAATACCCTCACGCCGGAGGGTTGTTCGTGGTCCGTGTGATGCTCCGGGTCAAAACCACGGGCGACCTCGTGATCGATCGCCTCTGCGGACACGCAACTGATCGCGACGATACTCGCCACGGCCATGAAGGCCATCAGGTAAAACACCACCACGGGCCCAAACAGATAGGCCAGGCCACCGGCCAACAGCGCCGCGACGGCATTGCCGGCGTGGTTGAAGGTCTCGTTGCGCCCCGTACGGCGGGTGAACGCGCGTGGCCCGGTGATGCCCAGCGAGATTGCGCTGATGGCGGGCGCGAATACGGACGCGGCGACAGCACTGGCGGCCTGGGTCAACGCCACCAGGCTGAAGGAACTGACAAAGGGCAGCAGCAGGCAGCTGCCGGTCACCACGATGGCGGCCAGCGCCACCACTGCGCGTTTGCTGCGGGTGCGGTCGATCAGGGCACCTGCCGGGCCTTGGGTGAGTAGGGCGGCGATGCCTGCCAGCGTCATGACCACGCCGATGCTGGCCGGATCCCATTTGTGCACGGCCAGCAAATAAATGGCCAGGTAAGGGCCGAGACCGTCGCGAACATCCGCCAGGAAGAAATTCAGACTGTCCAGGGACAAGGCATTACGCAGGTCGGAGTGTTTGGCCACGGCGAGGTCTTCGGAGGCGGCGTTCAAGGGCTGAACACGCATTGCGTTAATGACCTGTGGGCCCTGCGTTAAGTTTCGCCCGCTTCTCGGGGTTTTAATCCGAGGGCACTTGGCTTATTTTCTGGGCCTCGCTGTTATGAATATCTGGAGACGCAATGGACATGCCCTCAGCTCAACAGGCAATCGACTGCAACAAGGACGCCTGGGACCAATCCGCCAGCCTGCACAAAACCACGGACACCTGGAACGCGCTGCTCAACAGTGTCGGCGCGGCTGGCTTTTCTTGCCTGGACCCGACGCTGACCGGCTTGCTGCAAGACGTGGGTGTGGACGGTAAGGATGTGGTGCAACTGTGCTGCAACAATGGTCGCGAAAGCCTCTCGCTGTACGGCCTGGGTGCGCGTTCGGTGGTGGGCGTGGATCAATCCCGGGCGTTTCTGCAACAGGCCCGTGAACTGGCCGACGTCTCACCGCACAGCCCTGAGTTCATAGAAAGTGATATCCACCAATTGCCGCAACGTTTGCAGGCGCGTTTCGATATCGCTCTGGTGACCATCGGCGTGCTGGGCTGGATGCCGGATGTGGCGCAGTTCATGCGCCACGTTGCCAGCACCTTGAAACCCGGCGGCACGCTGGTGATGTATGAAACCCATCCATTCCTGGAGGTGTTCGATCCGCGGGCGTCAAACCCTTTCCTGCCGGCCAGCTCCTACTTCCAGCGTGAGCCGTTTGTGCTGCAGGAGTCGATTGTCTATGAAGGCCAGGGCGAGGTGGCAGGACCCACATCCTATTGGTATGTGCATACCTTGGGTGATGTGGTAAATGCTGCTATCTGCGCACAGTTGCAGATAGGCCACCTGCAGGAATATGCGCACTCCAATCGCGAAGAGCTGTACGACCAGTACGAGCACCAGCCGGCGCAGTTGCCGATGTGCTTTACCTTGACCGCCACCAAGCGTGCGGAATAAGTCGATTGCTCCAGGCAAAAAAAAGCCCGCGAGGAGAGGCGGGCTAAGGGATTCACTGGAGTAGGTAGGCTTCACCCTATAGACCCGAAAGTGAACGCTTTGTGAAAATGATGCGCTGATCAGGCGCGTCGTATAAAAGTGCGCATGGTTTGACCTGCGACAGTACTGAATACAGTGGGTCTGGGCATATTCTCATCGGCTGCAATGAACACAAATTCATCTGCTTCCAGGCGATAGCTGGCGGGTAGGTGTTTACCTGCGTCTTCGCCGATGGCGTCGATCCAGGTGATGTGTTTGGGATCGGTGCTGCTGTCCAGGTAAAACCGGCCTGCCAGCAACACTTCGCCACTGACGGTCTTCACTTCGAAGCGGTCGCCGGTAATAGTGGTGATTGCCCCTGGTGCACTGTGGGCATCGATTGGGTTGAGCACACCACTGTCTTCGAGTGAAGTTTGCTCCCAGGCACCTTGCAGGGCTTGCAAGTCCGGGTCTGGAATGGATGACATACAAATTCCTTTTGCTGAAGGGCTTTTCGCCGGACGCTCGCGTAAATGCGGCGTTCTTTTTTATTTATTGCGTAGATGCGCGTAGGAACAATCCTATTTTTTAAATTGACATGCGATTTTTCGTTATAACTTCAGGCAATTAACGTTATTTTGCTTGGTCGCGGGGTAACGTCTTGATACGAACCGTCTAAGCTCTGGGTGTTTGTCAGTCATGACACCCATGTAACTGAAATGAAACCGTTTGCTGCTAGGTGTAGTTTCAGTGAGTTAGGTGGTCTCGTTGCTGGCATAAGGCCACAGATGGTGTGTGCCCAGACGTTGCCCCCTGTTTATTCAGTAGTTGATCAGGTCTTTGTAGTAGGGCACTGAATTTCAACTCATCAGGGTGTAAGACATTTGAACAACACTCCCCAGCTTCATCAATATCTACCTTCGGATGAAATCGATCTCTTTGAGCTGTTCGGCGCGATCTGGAAGCAAAAAAAACTGGTTATCGGTTGCACGATCGTGGCGGGCCTTCTGGGAGTAGGCTATGCGTATCTTGCGCCCAAGGTTTATCAGGTCAGCAGCGTGCTACGGCCTGCGGCTATCAATGAGCTCGATGCCCTCAACCGGTCCGAAGTCTACAAGCTGCCGCCGGCTGACGCGCTGGCCAAAGTCACTGCGCAGCTGGATTCCTACGAAACCCGCTTAGGTTTTTTTCGCGCCAACCCCGCGCTGTTTGAAGCGTTCCAGCAGCCTGGGCGTAGTCTTGAACAGAGTTTCGAAGCGTTCAACAACAATGCCATCAACCTCGTGATGCCGGATCCGAAGAAGGCCGATAGTAATTCCGTTCGTCTGGAAATGCAGTACCCCAACGGGATTGACGGGGTGGCGATTCTAAATGGGTTGGTGGCTTATGCCATTGCGCGGCAACGGCAGCAAGTCGGCGCTGACCTCAAGGTCATCGTCAATAACCGCCTCAGCGAGATCAAGGGCAAGATCGACGCCGCGCGTGCCAACTATGAAACCGGCAAGGCATCGCAGATCGCCAGGTTGTTGGAGGCGGATAAAGTCAAGCGTGCGCAATTGCGTGATGAGCTCGGCGCGTTGCGTTTGCAGATGGAAACGCAGCGTACCAGCCGCCTGGCCGAGCTGGCCGAAGCCATCTCGATTGCCAAGTCTATCGGCATCCGGAACCCCACCACACCTTCAGCGATGGGAACCGAGGCGCTGCGCGGTTCCAGCCAGGTTATGCGCACTGAGGTGACCAATCAGAAGATCCCGCTCTACTTCATGGGCAGTGAGGCACTGGAGGCCGAACGTGCTGCGCTGACGCGACGTACCAACAGCGACTTCACCAACCCCCGCATTGCTGAGATAGGCAAGGAACTGCGCATGCTTGAAGTCAACCGCGAAGTGGAAGTGCTCGACAGCCGCAAGAGTGAAGATATGTTCCTGCAAGACGTCGAACCCCTTTGGGCTGAAGAATCTCGGCTGCGTGGCCTAAACATCGATATGAGCGCGCTGAAGCTGGTGACAGTCGATCGGCAGGCGCAGGAGCCGCTGGGACCGCTCAAACCGAAAAAATCCGTGATCGTTGCATTGAGCCTGCTGGCAGGTCTGATGCTGGGAGTATTGGTGGCACTGATCCGACACTTCGTTCGAGTACGCCGCGAAACCGGGCCCTTCTCGGTGCACGATGAGCGTCGTTTGCCACGCCCGTAGGTCCATCTGAACCCTTTGCGGGCTTGCCGCACAACAAGCCCGCCCAACACATTCACAAGACAGCTTTTCACAATTCTTAGTTAACTTTTAGTTACAACCTGTGGCTAAATAACTGCAAAGGGCCACGAGCCGGGTTGTCACTCAGCCGGTCGGGCCCATTGTGTGAATTGTGATTTCAGGTGCTGCTATCCAACCTCGGCCGTTGTGGGCACGCAGGAGCAGCCTGTTCTCTTCTGACTTGTGACGAAATCTCTTGAAACTCATCATTGTTGTTCTCTACGTTGCCTCGATTGCGTATGTACACCTGCGTGGCCGGGTGCGGCACAAGCTGGGTCGCCAGCTCAGTGATCATTCGACCTTCCTGGCACCGATCAACTGCTTTCTCTACCTCTTCTCCAAGCTGCCCAGCCGACCGTATCTGTCGCCCAGCGATTTTCCCGACTTGAGCCCGCTCCAGGCGCACTGGGAAGAAATCCGCCTGGAAGGGCAGAACCTCATGCGTGCCGGGGAGATCAAACGTTCGGACCAGTACAACGACGTGGGTTTCAATTCGTTCTTCAAGTCGGGCTGGAAGCGTTTTTACTTGAAATGGTATGGCGACAGTCATCCTTCAGCGATGAAGCTGTGCCCGCGCACCACTGAGCTGGTGCAAAGCATTGGTTCGATCAAGGCCGCGATGTTTGCCGAGCTGCCACCGGGCTCCAAGCTGGTACGCCATCGTGATCCGTATGCCGGTTCATACCGCTATCACCTGGGCCTGGATACTCCGAACGATCCTGGCTGCTACATCAATGTGGATGGCGAAAACTACTACTGGCGTGACGGTGAGCCGGTGATGTTTGACGAAACCTACATCCACTACGCCGAAAACACCACGCAGCAGAACCGCATCATCCTGTTCTGCGATATTGAGCGCCCGATGAAGTATCGCTGGGCCGCTGCGTTCAACCGCTGGTTCAGCCGCAACGTGATGGCGGCCGCTGGTTCGCCCAACGATGCCGGGGACAAGACCGGTGGGCTCAACCGCGCGTTCACACGCCTGTACAAGATTCGTCTGCGTGGCAAGGAACTGAAAAAGCGCAATCGCACGCGCTACTACCTGGAAAAGTGGGCGATCTTTGCTGGATTGGCTGCGATTTTCCTGCTGATTTGAGGCCCGCTTCACGGGCGCTGTTCACTTCGGTGGATGGGCGCCCAGTTTGTCCCACATCCTCTTGCTGATCTTCTGTCGATTGGCATATCCCGCCCAGGGATCCGTTTTCAAAGTATTCAAACGTTGCTGCAGATTGGCGACTGTCCATTGTTGCGCACCGCGTAGCCCCTTCAACTCCTCACGACTGACTGGCACCGACACCGGCAAACCCGGCCGCGCACGCACGGAATACGCGGCCACGGTACTGGCTCCCCGTGCATTACGCAGGTAATCGATAAAGATCTTGCCGACCCGGTTCTTGGGCCCTGATGTGGCGGTAAAGCGTTCCGGCAACTGCTCGGTCATGAACTGGGCGATGGCCTTGGCGAACGCTTTGACGGTGTCCCAGCCGTCCCGACGCGCCAACGGTACGATCAGGTGCAGGCCTTTGCCACCGCTGGTCTTGACGAACGCTTGCAGCCCCAGCTCATCCAGCACCGACAGGGTCAGTTGCGCGGCTTCCAGCATGGTTTTCCAGGGCAATGCCGGGTCCGGGTCGAGGTCGAGCACAAACTGGTCCGGGGTTTCGATCTTGTCCGAGGTGGCGCCCCAGGTGTGAAACTCCACTGAGCTCATTTGCACGGCACCGATCAGCGCGCCGACGTTGTCGATTTCCATCAGCCGCGCATGGCCGGGATCGAGTGCCTGGTCGAGCTGCTTGATGTTGGGTATCGCCAGGCGCTCCGAGTGTTTCTGGAAGAATTGCTCGCCCTCGATACCTTCGGGTGCTCTCAGCAGTGACACGGGCCGATGGTGCAGAAAGGGCAGAATCCACTGGCTGATGCTGTCGTAGAACTGCGCCAGCTGCTGTTTTTGCGTGCCGCTTTGTTTGTCGATCACGCGGTCTGGGTGAGTGATATTGACATCACTGCGGGTCTTCTTGGCAGGCTTCATGGATTTGGCCGTTCGCGGTTGTTCATGAACAATCTGCGCCGCAGGCTTGTCGGTGCGCAGCCCGACGAATGCGGCTTGGCGGACCACTCCCTCGCGTGTCCACTCGGCAAACTGCACCTCACCGACCAACGTGGGCGCTACCCAATGCACGCCACGTGCTTGGGTGCTGGTCAGCGGCTTCTCAAGCGGTGATGTCTTGCGCTCCAACGGTGTGAGTTGCGCATAAATAGTCTTGAGCGATGCTTGATCAAAACCCGTGCCCACGCGGCCTGCGTACACCAGGCCGGATTCGTCATTTACCGCCAGTAACAACGCGCCGAACCCCGTGCGTGAACCCTGTGGCCGGGTGTAGCCGACAATCACGAACTCCTGGCGCAATCGGCATTTGAGTTTGATCCAGTCGGCATTGCGGCTGGAGACGTACGGACTGCCCAGGCGCTTGCCGATCACGCCTTCGAGGGCCAAGTCGCAGGCGCTTTCAAAGATGTCTCGGTGGTGCGCGGTGAATGCCTCGGAAAAACGTAGCAATTGGCTGCGGCTACCGGCCAGCGCGACCTTTAGAGCGGCGCGGCGATCCTCGACCGGCGCCAGGCGTTGGTCCTGGCCGTTGAGAAAGGGGGCATCGAACACGTAGTAGACGATGTCGAGGCTACGGCCGATATCAAAAGCATTTTGCAGCGCCTGGAAGTCCGGCAGGCCGTCGCCATTGAGGCTGACCACCTCGCCATCCAGCCAGCTGTCCTTGAGCTTCAGAGCCTGCAAGGCCTTGACCTGGCGCGGCAGACGGTCGGTCCAGTCATGCCCGTTGCGGGTAAACAGGCGCACGTCGCCGTCCTGAATGCGTGCAAGCATGCGGTAGCCGTCGAATTTGATTTCGTATTGCCAATCGCCTTCGGGGGCGCGATCCACCAGGGTGGCCAATTGCGGGGAGAATTGCTCGGGGAGGGCGGTTTTCCTGGTTTTAGCCCGAGCCTTGGGTTTTCCCACTGACGCATTACTCAGCACGCTGTTGGGTTGAGCCTGGACGATATCGTAGTCGTCGGCCGCGCGCGCCTGCGGGTCCTTTTCCTTGATCAGCAGCCATTGTTGCTTGTCGCCGCTGCCTTTCAAGCGCGTGCGCACCAGCGCCCAGTCTCCGGAGAGTTTCTCGCCGACCAGGGTGAATTTGAGCTTGCCGGCCGCGTAGGCCTTGCGGGGTTCGTCATGGGGCTGCCAGATACCGCGGTCCCACACGATGACGTCACCGGCGCCGTACTGACCGGCGGGGATGCTGCCTTCAAAGCCGCCGTAGCTCAGGGGGTGATCTTCTACATGGACGGCCAGACGCTTCTGACTGGGATCCAGGCTCGGCCCTTTGGGCACGGCCCAACTGAGCAGCACACCGTCAAGTTCCAGGCGAAAGTCATAGTGCAGGTTGCGTGCGTCATGCTTCTGAATCACGAAGGACAGCGCCGAGGCTTTGCGTTTAGTGCCAGGCGCACTGCCTGCCGGTTCGGCGGTAATCCCGAAATCGCGCTTGCGGTTGTACTCGCTGAGGGGCTTGGACATGACTCAGGATGCCTTGGTGGATTTCTTCGTGGCAGGCTTCTTCGCAGGTTTGCCGGCCAGGCTGCGCTTGAGCAGTTCCGTCAGGTCGATGACATCGGCGGACTTGCGCTCTTCGCTCTCCTTGCTGGTCTCCACATCCTCGATCTTGCCGGCCTTGGCCTTTTTGGCCACCAGCGCCATGATTTTTTCCTGGAAGCTGTCGCGGTAGTCATCGGGCTGCCAGTCGGCGCTCATGTCGTCCACCAGGCGCTTGGCCATGTCCAGCTCGCCCTTGGCCAGGCTCGGTTTGGTCACGTCGCTGCCCAGTTCCAGTTCGTCCAGGCTGCGCACTTCGGCCGGCCAGCGCAGCATCACCAGCACCAGCGCCGAGTCCAGGGGCATCAACGCCGCCAGGTGCTGCTTGGTGTGCAGCACCACATTGGCCAGGGCGACCTTGCGGGTTTTTCTAAGGGTTTCCCTTAGCAAGGCGTAGACCTTGCCGCCACGCTTATCCGGTGCGAGGAAGTAGGGGGTGTCGATGTTCTGCAACGGGATCTGGTCGCTGGCGACAAACGCGATGATCTCGATGGTCTGGGTCGATTTGGGGTGGGCCGAGCGGATTTCTTCTTCGCTGAGCACCACGTAGCGGCCTTTCTCGAACGCAACGCCTTTGACGATGTTGTCCTTGGTCACTTCCTTGCCCGTGGTCTTGTTGATGCGCTTGTAACCGACCGGGTCCATGCTGCGCTTGTCCAGCCAGTCAAAGTCAACGCCTTGAGAGGAGGTGGCCGAGACCAATGAGACCGGGATATGCACCAGGCCAAAGCTGATGGCGCCTTTCCAGATTGCCCGTGGCATAGGTGCGATTCCTTTTGAAGAGGCTGTGTTCTGGTGACTCGAAGGCGGTGGGAAAAGTTTCCCCGAGCAGATGCGCGGACAGATCGTGTTACACCTGACGAGAAACTATTTAGTGTCGAAAGCCGAACCCAAGGCGTAGCGTGTTATCGAAAGCACGTACTCCTCGCCCCAGAGAGGCTTTGTCATGAACAGTTGTATGCGTCACGTAGCAGCGCTGCTGTTGGGTCTGGCCCTTATCCCGGTGGCCCAGGCGCAAAACCTGCCCGGCAACAACAACGGCAACAACGGCCCGATCCACCGGGCCAATCCCAATAGCATGCAGGGCACCCAGCCAAATGCGCCGGCCGTTCGCGGTATCCAGACCGGGCCGACCACACGCACGCCGACCCTGGAAAACGGCGGCATAGGCAACAGCTACCCCAAACGTAATGCCGCCCCCAGCCGCCCGGCCACCGAAACCAAAGCCCCCACTTATGATGCCAACGGCAATCGCCGGTAAGGATCTCGCCTTATGTTTCTACGCAAAAGCCTGTTAGCCGCCCTTTGCGCCACCACGCTGCTGCCGTTGACGGCCGCTCACGCCGCTGACGCCCAGCAGTTCCCCAGCGAACAAGGCAGCATCACCGCGACGCCAATCGCCAAAGGCCTGGACCACCCATGGGCGGTGGCCTTTTTGCCGGACAAGCAAGGCTTTCTGGTGACGGAGCGCCCTGGCCACCTGCGCTTTGTCAGCCCCGACGGCAAGCTGTCCGCGCCACTCAAGGGCGTGCCGCAAGTCTGGGCCAAAGGGCAGGGCGGTCTGCTGGATGTGGTGTTGTCGCCGGACTTCAAGGAGGACCGCACGGTGTACCTTTCTTACGCGGAAGGCGGCGGCAAAGGCGGTACCGCTGGCACAGCCGTGGGCCGTGGACGCCTGGCGGCAGATCTGAGTGGCTTGACCGACTTCAAGGTGATCCTGCGCCAGGAGCCCAAGTTGTCGACCGGCAACCACTTCGGCTCGCGCCTGGCGTTCGACCGCGATGGCTACCTCTTCGTGACCCTGGGTGAAAACAACGATCGCCCGACGGCCCAGGACCTGGACAAGTTGCAAGGCAAGGTCGTGCGCATCTATCCGGACGGCCGTGTGCCGGATGACAACCCCTTTGTCGGCCAGCAAGGCGTGCGCCCGGAGATCTGGTCCTACGGCCAGCGCAACCCCCAGGGGCTGGCGCTGAATCCGTGGAGCGGTACGATCTGGGAAAACGAACACGGGCCGCGCGGAGGTGATGAGATCAACATCATCGAGCGCGGCAAGAACTACGGTTGGCCATTGGCCACCCACGGCATCAACTACTCCCTGACACCGATTCCCGAAGCCAAGGGCAAGACGGTGGAAGGCACAGTACCGCCCCATCATGTGTGGGAAAAGTCGCCGGGTATCAGTGGCATGGCGTTTTACGATGCGGATCGGTTCAAGCCCTGGCAGCACAACGTGTTTATCGGTGCGCTGGTCAGCCAGGAGTTGATCCGGTTGCAGTTTGATGGCGACAAGGTGATCCACGAAGAACGTTTGCTCGGCGGCCTGAAGGCGCGGATCCGCGATGTACGGCAGGGCCCGGACGGGTTTTTGTATGTGCTGACGGATGAAGATGATGGCGTGTTGTATCGGGTTGGGCTGAATCAGGATTAAGCAGTGGGGCCGGCAAACCGGCCCCACCTGTTTTACAGCCCCAAATCGGACAACCCCGGATGATCATCCGGGCGTCGGCCCAGCGGCCAGTGGAACTTGCGCTCGCTTTCCTTGATCGGTAGATCGTTGATGCAGGCAAAACGATTGGCCATCAGGCCGTTCTCGTCGAATTCCCAGTTTTCGTTGCCGTAGGAGCGGAACCAGTTGCCCGAATCGTCGTGCCACTCATAGGCATAACGCACCGCGATGCGGTTATCGGTGAATGCCCACAACTCCTTGATCAGGCGGTAGTCCAGTTCCTTGGCCCATTTGCGCGTGAGGAAACCTTTGGCTTCTTCGCGGTTATGCGCAAATTCGGCACGGTTACGCCACTGTGTGTCCAGCGTGTAGGCCAGGGACACCCGCTGCGGGTCACGGGAGTTCCAGCCGTCTTCGGCCAGGCGAACTTTCTCGATGGCCGACGCGCGGGTGAACGGCGGCAGGGGCGGACGTGTTTCTACAGTCGATGACATTGGCAATTCCTCAATGAATAAGGATTGATCGGAAGTTGCGCCTACTGGCGGGTTCAAAGTCCCAATAACGTTCGCGCCATGCATTGCGCATTATCGGCAGCCGTTGAATCGCCCATCACCAGGGCAACGGTAATGGCGCCATCGATCAGGATCAGCAGTTGCGCGGCCTGCCGTTCGGGGTCGGGGGTGCCATGTGCTTGACACAGTTCAAGTGCGTACTCGAACAGTTTTTGTTTATGCGCCTTGGCCAACAGGCGTACCGGGTCTTGCGGGTCACCGGTTTCACCACTGGTGTTGATGAACGCGCAGCCCCGGAAGTCAGCCGTGCCGAACCAGTCCTTGAGCGCGCTGAACAGCCCCAGCAGGCGTTCTCCGGTGTCTTCGCGACGTTCCACTTCAGTGCGCAGCCACTGCATCCAGCGCTCATCGCGACGTTGCAGCGCGGCCATCACCAACTCGTCTTTATTGGCAAAGTAGCGGTAGATACTTTTTCTCGAGACGCCGGCAGTTTTCACCAGAAAGTCCATGCCGGTGGCGGCGATGCCATGGCGATAGATCAACTTTTCTGTGACGTCGAGGATAATGTCGCGGGTTTCATTACTGGTCATGTCGTTCATGTTTCGAACAGTAGAACGATCGTTCTTCTTGGTCAATTAAAATTTTTCCATGCGCCGCAGCGAGACCTGAGCACCCCCATGGTGTAAGCTCGGGGCCTCTTCGGATTCGACCCATTGCGAGCCTTATGCCGTCGTTCTTCAAACGCTCCCTGTTGCCCAAACTGCGCGGTTTCCCCCTCACTCCTGATGCCCTTGAGGTGCTGTCCGGCGCCGACGCTTATCGTCGCTGCCTGCTGGAGAAAATTGCCCAGGCCACCCGGCGCATCTATATCGTCGCGCTGTACTTGCAGCAGGACGAAGCGGGGCAGGAAATCTACGACGCCCTGCACGCCGCCAAGGCTGCACGCCCGGCGTTGGACATCGTGGTGGTGGTCGACTGGTTGCGCGCCCAGCGTGGTTTGATCGGCGCCGGCAAACAACCGGGCAACAGTGCCTGGTACCAGGCCATGACTCAAAGCCACAGCAGCGAAGTGCCGGTGTACGGCGTGCCGGTACAAACCCGCGAGTTGTTCGGTGTGCTGCACCTCAAGGGCTTTGTGATCGACGACACGGTGCTGTACAGCGGCGCCAGCCTGAACAACGTGTACCTTCACAAGTTCGAAAAGTACCGCTTCGACCGCTACCACTTGATTCACAACAAAGCGCTTGCCGATTCCATGCAGCATCTGGTGGAGCACGGTTTGGTGGCGTCCAAGGCGGTCAATCGCCTGGACCTGCCCAACCCGCCCACCACCCGCAGCCTGCGCAACGACATCGGCGATCTGCGCAGCCGCCTGAAGCACGCGGCTTACGACACCACGGCCGGGCAACTGCCCAATGGTCACCTGTCAGTCAGCCCTTTGCTCGGGGTCGGCAAGAACAACCCCCTGAACCGGGTGATTCTCGAACTGATCGCCAGCGCCCAGCATCAGCTGACCATCTGCACCCCGTACTTCAACCTGCCGCTGCCGGTGACCCGCGAAATCAACCGCGCCCTGGCGCGCGGGGTGAAGATCGACATCGTCGTCGGCGACAAGACCGCCAACGACTTCTACATCCCGCCCAGCGAGCCGTTCAAGGTCATTGCGGCGCTGCCCTACCTCTACGAAATCAGCCTGCGCCGCTTTGCCAAACGCCATCAGCCGATGATCGACAGCGGCCAGTTGAACCTGCACCTGTGGCGTGACGGCGATAACACTTACCACCTCAAGGGCATGTGGGTCGACCAGCGCTACACCTTGCTCACCGGCAACAACCTCAACCCGCGCGCGTTCCGCCTCGACCTGGAAAACGCCTTGTTGATCGATGATCCCAAAAGTGAATGGCTGGCGCCGCGACGCACTGAGTTGGCGCAGATTTTCCAGCACACCACGCGGATCGAGCGTTATCAGGACCTGCAAACGCTGCTGGACTACCCGGAGGCAGTAGGCAAGTTCCTGCGCCGTGTCAGCCGTGTGCGGATCGAACGCTTGCTGTACCGCATCCTGTAAACCTGCGGGCAAAAAAAGACCCAGCGCCTTCAACAGGCGCTGGGTCTTTTTTTGTGTGTCGCTTAGTTCAAGCCCAGCTTGCCGCGCAAGGTAGACAGGTCTTCCGCCAGGGTGTTGACCGGGCCCACCAGAGCCTTGCGGTCGTTTTCCTTGACCTTGTCGTAGGTCTCGAAACCACCGTCCTTGGTCTTGTACTTGGCCAGGATCTTGTCCACGGTGGCGAAGTTCTTGTCGACCTTGGCCAGGAACGCTTTGTCTTGTTTCTCGATCTGGCCACGGAACAGGTCGACGATTTTCTTCGCGCCGTCGATGTTGCCCTGGAAGTCATACAGGTCGGTGTGGCTGTAGCGATCTTCTTCGCCGGAGATCTTGGTGGCGGCAACTTCTTCGAGCAGGGCTGCAGCGCCGCCGACGACTTTCTCCGGTGGGAAGGTCAGGCCGTCGACGCGGGTCTTGAGGTCGTTGACGTCGGTGTTGAGCTTGGCCGTCAACGCTTCCAGGCCCTTGGTGGTGTTCTGCGAGAACAGCGCGTACTCAATGCGGTGGAAGCCGGTGAAGTCTTCGGCGGTCACGCCTTTTTCGTGGTCGTCGACGCGCGAATCGATGGACGCATCGAGGTCGCTGAACAGCTCGGCGATCGGCTCGATGGACTCATAGTGCACACGGGTCGGCGCGTAGAGTTTCTTGGCGGTGGCCAGGTCGCCCTTGTTGATGGCGTCGGTGAAGGCTTGGGTCTGGGTGACCAGCTCGCCGATTTCTTCGGTGACGTAGATCTTGTAGTCCGACACCGGCCCTACCAGGTCCAGCGGTGCGGTAGCGGCGAAGGCTGCCAGCGGCGAAAGGGTCAGCAACAACGACAACGCGATAGACGACTTTTTCATGGGACGATTTCCGCTCTGGGTTTGTTTTAGGTATGGGCAGTGGTGTGAGGGTGCGTTGCAGCCAGCAGCGTGCGGCCGATGAAATCCTTGGGCCCGGTGACCCCCGGCAAGGTGAAGAAGTACCCGCCGCCGACCGGCTTGAGGTATTCCTCCAGAGGCTCGCCGTTGAGCCGGGTTTGCACGCTGATAAAGCCTTTCTCCAGGTCAGCCTGGTAGCAGATGAACAACAGCCCCATGTCCAGCTGACCGTTTTTGTTGACGCCGTTGGAGTAGTTGAACGGCCGGCGCAGGATCAGGTTGGCCTGAGTCTGCGGGGTGCGCGGGTTGGCCAGGCGGATGTGGGCATCGAGCTTGGTCACTTTGCCTTCCGGGTCCTTGCTGTAGTCGGGCACTTGGGTTTCTTTGTCGCCGTCCATGGGCGCGCCGGTCGGTTTGACGCGGCCGATAATGCTTTCCTGTTCTTGCAGTGGGGTACGGTCCCAACGCTCGACGAAGTTGCGGATGATGCGCACCGCCTGATAGCTGCCGTTGGCCGCCCAGGCCGGTTCGTCGCTGCCAGGCTGCACCCACACAATCTGGTCCATGGCCTTGGCGTCGTTGGAGTTCGGGTTGGCCGAACCGTCACGGAAACCCAGGAAGTTGCGCGCACTCTGCGCAGGCTCGCCGGGTTTGCTCGGTGCCTGGGGCGGCACGCTGCCTTCCTGCTTCCAGCGCACCAGCAGCAGATCGGGCAGGTTCTTCACAATGTCGCGCAGGGCGTGGATATTGGTGTCCGGCGTGTTGGAGCTGAATTGCAGGCTCAGGTCGCCGTGGCACTGAGCCGGTTCCAGCGCATCGTTGGGAAAACCGACCATGCGGCTCAGTCGCTTGGGCTTGACGGCGGTGAGGCCGAAGCGCTCATCGAACAGGGATTCGCCCACAGACACGGTAATGGTCAGGTTGTCCGGCGTGACCACCGGGCCGAGGATGCCGGAATCGGTCGGCGGCAGTTTCGGGTCGACTTGCGGCACGGTGCCGCCGGTCATCAGGAAAGCGATGCGTTCGTTCAAGGTACGGAACAGCCGCTCCAGGTCCTCACGATCACTGGCCAATACATCGAACGCCACAAGCATCCCGCACGCCGGGCGCGGGGTGACGATGCCGCTCTGGTGCTTGCCGAAGAAATCGTGGTGGTCCTGGGTCTTGTCGCTGCGCGGTGCGGTGGTGACTTGCTCGGCGGCCATGGCCGGGCAGGTCAGGGTGCTACCGGCAATGGCGGCGCCGGTGGCGGCCATGCCCAGCAGGACACGGCGGCGAGTAAGGTCAAATTGTTCTGAATCACTCATGTGTGCGGTCGTCTTCACTGCAGGCCGGAGAGGCCAAGGGCGGGGTCGATTCCATCGAGTGCAGCGGCCAGAGCCTTGGCCTTGTCGGCGATCTGCTTGCGCTGATCGGCGGTTACGCTGTCGTAGGTGGCGTAACCCTTGTCGACCTTGAAGACCTGGAGTTCGGCATCAAAGGCGGCGAGGGCGCTGTCGACCTTGGGCAGCAGGTCGGCGGCAGACTTGCTCAGCAGTGGGCGCATCAGGTCGACAACCTTGTGGGCAGCTTCCAGGTTGGCGGCGAAACCATTGAGGTCGACGTGGCTGTAGCGCTCCTCTTCACCGCTGATGGCACGTACATCGGCCAGGCTGTTGAGGTTGCGCACCACAATGCTCACCAGTTGCTCCGGCGGCAGCGACTGGGCGAGTAATTGTTGCTTGAGCGTGGTGACGTCGGTCAGCAGGCGCTGGGCAACCGGCGCCAGGCCGTCGAGGGTGTGTTGCTGGAACAGGCTGTATTCGAGGCGGTGGAAGCCGCTGAAGGCTGGGTCCTGCTCGCGCTTTTCAAAGTAGTCGGCGCGGGCGTTGATCGAGTTGTCCAACTCGGCCAGGCGTTGCGACGCGGGGGCCAGTCGTTGGTAAGCCTCGCGCGCTGGAACATAGAGCGCTTGAGCCTGGGCCAGGTCGCCGGCGTCGACGGCCTGTTGCAAGGCGGTGACGGCCTTGACCAAGGCGCTGCCTTGGCTGCTCAGGTACACGCGGAATTCCGACAGTGGCCCGATAAACGCCACCATCGACGGCTTGGCCTTGGCTTGTGCGTCGGACTCGGCGGTCGGCGTTACGTGCAAGGTGCCGCGCGGGTTGCTCAGCAGGCCGCAGGTGATCGCGTAGTCGCCGGGCAGCAGGTTGGCGTTGATCACCTGGCTCAGGCCGGGGGCGATGTTTTCGCGCTCTTCGACCACCAGCACGCCGTCGAGGATTTCCCATTCCACCGCACGGTCGGACCGGTTGATGATGCGAAAGCTGGCGCGGCCGGCGGGCACCGTCAGTTCATTCGGTTCGCAGGCGTGGCCATGGATGGTCACGGCGATTTCATTGTGGTTGGTCTGGCGCTTGCTGGCCGCCAGTTGCGAGGCGTAATAAAACAGGCCTCCGGCGGCGATCATCACGACCACCGAACCCGCCACTGCCCAGCGCAGGGCGCGGGGTGGCGAGGAGGGTTGAGGAGTAGGCTTGGACAAGAGGCGGTCCTTACTGGCTGGAAACGGAAGAGGGCGAGGCGGCAGGCTTGGACGGTGCGGCGGGCAGGAAGAACATCACCAGCGCCACCACCAGGTAAATCAGGTAGGCGCCGAGGGTGCTGATGGTCGGCGCTTCCTGGTAGCCGAACATGCCGGCCAGTACCGAGCCCAACGGGCTGTCCATGGGCAGTGCGGCGCTGAAGTCGAACAGCACGGTTTGCAAGTGATTCCATACGCCCGCTTCGTGCAGGGCTTGCACTGAATTGGCGAGGATGCCGGCGGCCACGACGAGGATAAACAGGCCGGTCCAGCGGAAAAACGCGCCCAGGTTCAGGCGCATGCTGCCGGTGTAGATCAGGAAACCGACGATGATCGCCAGGATCAGGCCGAGCAGGGCGCCAATCGGCGCGCCTGGGCCTTCACTCTGTTGGAACACGGCCAGCAGGAAGAACACGGTTTCCAGGCCCTCACGGGCCACGGCGAAAAACACCATGAGAATCAGCGCGGTGACCTGGTGTTTGGAACCGGCCAGCGCGTGATCGAGGGATTCGTGCAGGGAATGCTTGATGGAGCGCGCCACCTTGCGCATCCAGAACACCATGGAACTGAGGATACCCACGGCGACCAGGCCGACGATGCCTTCGAACAGTTCCTGCTGCTTTTGCGGGAATTCGGCGCTGACCAGTTCCAGGCCGCCGCCGACCAGCAGGGCCAGTGCGGCGGCGAGAAATACACCGATCCACACGGCGGGCATCCACTGGCCACGGCCGGTCTGTTGCAGGTAGCTGGCGATAATGCCAACGATCAATGCGGCTTCAATGCCTTCGCGCAGCATGATGAGGAAAGGAACGAGCATTCGGCACCGCGTCACAACTAGATAGGGTGCTAAGTTGTAACATAATGATACTCATTGCTAAACAACAATTCTTGACGTTTGCTGAACAGTGGCTGAACGGTGGTGGCAATGCGCGTCCACCCTTATGATGCGTGCCATTCTTTGCGCAGCTCTGGATACGCGGTCCACCATGTCGGAAAAAGACACCATCTCCATTCATCTTGTGCGTGAAGCCTTGTTGCAAAGCTGCGACGGCGATGTGGCCCGTGCCGACGTGCTGCATAAAGCCGGCATTGACCCGCAGTGGCTGGCCGAGCCTGCCGCACGGGTTTCGGCCACCACCTACGCACGACTATGGCGTCTTCTGGCACGGCGCACCGACGATGAGTTCTTCGGGATGGACCCGCGCAAGCTGAGGTCCGGCAGCCTGGCGTTTCTCTGCCGTGCTGCAATGGCGCAGCCAACGCTTGCCACTGCCCTGGAGACCGGGCTGGGGTTCCTGTCACTGATGCTGGACCGCCTGCCGGCGGAGTTGGTGCGTCAGCAAAGCTTGGCGGAAATTGTGTTGGTTGAGCCCGAGGCGGAACCCAATCGAGCCTTCACCTACTTCACTTACTGGATGATCGTCCACGGCGTGGCCTGTTGGCTGGCAGGACGCCGTATTCCAATCCTGGCGATTGAGTTGCGCTGCGCAAAGCCGCACTTCTGCGACGACTACCAGGTGATGTTCTCCGACAACCTGCGTTTCGACCGACCCCGCACACGCATGATCTTCTCCGCCGACTGCCTGGCCCTGCCTATCAAGCGTACCCCGGAAGAACTCAAGCGTTTCCTGGCCCACGCACCGGCCAATATCCTGGTCAAGTACCGCGACCCCGACAGCCTCGCCACCCGCATCAAGCACGACCTGCGCCAATTGCCCCCCGATACCTGGCCGGAAACCGAAGGCCTCGCGGTCAGCCTGTGCATCTCGGCCTCAACCTTGCGCCGTCGCCTGGCAGAAGAAGGGCAGACCTATCAGGGCCTCAAGGACAGCGTGCGTAAGGAATTGGCGATTGTATGGTTGGCGGAACCACAGATCAGCTTTGCCGAGATTGCGGCGCGGCTGGGGTTTGCTGATACGAGTTCGTTTTACAAGGCGTTTCGTAAGTGGAGTGGGTCGAATCCGGGGCATTATCGGAGTTTGATTCTGGGTGAAGCGCGTTAATCAAGGACCAAAAAAAGCCCCGTGACCGAATGGACCACGGGGCAAAAAATTGGCTGGATGCGACCAACCAAAGGAGCTCTTTACATCACTTGGCGCTGGCGACCACCGTATCCGGCTTCCAACCACCACCCAGGGCCTTGTAGATCGCAACAATGCCGCGATACAGGTCCACTTCGGCCTGGGCCTGGGAGTCTTCGGCGGCCAGGCGCTCACGTTGCGCGTCGAGCAGTACCAGGAAGTCCACGGTGCCTTCGCGGTAGCGGATTGCGGCGAGGTCGGCGGCGGCGCGGCTGGATTCGCTTTGGCGGATCAGCGAAACCAAACGTTGCTGACGCTTGCCGTAGTCGCTGAAGGCGTTCTCGGACTCTTCCAGGGCCAACAACACTTGCTGTTCGTAGGTCGCCAGTGCGCCATCTGCCTCGGCATCGGCGCCGCGCAAACGGGCGCGCACGCTGCCCAGGTCGAAGGCTGCCCAGGTGATGCTTGGGCCCAGGGCCCAGGCATTCGCGGCGGACGAGCCGATCTGCGAGCCACGCCCGGCGGTAAAGCCAAGGAAGCCGCTGAGGCTGACCCGCGGGAACAGGTCGGCCTTGGCCACGCCGATACGCGCGGTGGCGGCGGCCAGTTTGCGTTCGGCGCTGAGGATGTCCGGACGACGTTGCAACAGTTGCCCTGGATCGCCAATCGGCAACGCCTTGGCAATCGCCGGCAGGTCTTTCGGACCCAGGTCGACGGTCAGCTTGTCGGGACGCTGGCCGAGGAGGGTGGCGATGCGGTTACGCTCGCGCACTTGCTCGGCCTGCAGTTGCGGCACGCTGGCTTCGACGGCCGCGAGGCGTGCGTCAGCACGCTCCACGTCAAGTTGGTCGCCCACACCGGCATCCCGCAGGCTGACCGTGATGGTGCGCGATTCCTGCTGGTTCTTCAGATTGTCCAAGGCAATGCGTTCACGCAGTTGCGCACCACGCAGTTGACCGTAGGCATCCACCAGTTCGGCAATCATGGTGACTTGCAGCTGGTACAAGTCAGCCTCGGCAGCCTGCTGGTCGGCGTCGGTGGCTTCCAGGTTGCGCTGGATGCGACCGAACAGGTCCAGTTCCCAGGCCATGTCCAGGCCGAGGTCGTAACGCTCGGTCTTGACGCGACTGGTGGTCTGGCCCGGAATCTGGCCTTTGCCCTGGTCACTGCTGACCCGGCTGGTGATGGTCGGCATGGCGTCATTGCTGGCGTCATCGCGAATCGCGCGGGCCGCCCGCAGACGGGCAAAAGCGACGCGCAAATCACGGTTGCCTTGCAGCGATTGGGTCACCAACTGGTTGAGGGTCGGGTCTTCGAACTGCTGCCACCAGATGCCTTCGAACTTGGCGTGGTCATACGTTTTGGCATCGGCAGCGGCCGTGATATTGGCCGCCTCCGGGGTCTGGGCTTTGTAGTCCGGGCCCACGGCACAGGCGCTCAGCGCCAGTACCAGCAAGCTCGGCAGGAATACTTTCACACTCATTGCTGTGTCTCCAGCTTCAAGGCCTTGGCCGCTTTGCGTGCCTCTTGGCGCTCCACATAGCGACGGATCAGTACGTAGAACACTGGTGTCAGCAACAGACCGAAGAAGGTCACACCGATCATCCCGGAGAACACCGCCACGCCCATGGCATGACGCATCTCGGCACCGGCACCGCTGGACAAAACCAGTGGCACGACACCCATGATGAAAGCGAACGAGGTCATCAGGATCGGCCGCAGACGCAGACGGCAGGCTTCCAGTACCGCAGCGAGCGGGTCGAGGCCTTCTGCCTGTTTGTCCTTGGCGAACTCGACGATCAGAATCGCGTTCTTACACGCCAGGCCCACCAGTACGATCAAGCCGATCTGGGTGAAGATGTTGTTGTCGCCGCCCGAGATGATCACCCCGGTAATCGCCGACAGCAGGGTCATCGGTACGATCAGGATCACCGCCAATGGCAGGCTCCAGCTTTCGTATTGGGCGGCCAGAACCAGGAACGCCAGCAGTACGCAGAGCGGGAACACGAACAGCGCGGTATTACCCGAGAGGATTTGCTGATAGGTCAGGTCAGTCCACTCGTAGGTCATGCCGTTCGGCAGTTCTTCTTTCAGCAGTTTCTCGATCGCAGCTTCCGCCTGGCCCGAGCTGTAGCCCGGTGCAGCGTTGCCGTTGATTTCTGCGGTGATGAAGCCGTTGTAGTGCATCACGCGGTCCGGACCCGAGGTGTCGCTGACCTTGATGAAGGTCGCCAGCGGGATCATCTCGCCTTTGTTGTTGCGCACTTTCAGCTGGCCGATCTGGTCTTCATCCAGGCGGAACTGCTGCTCAGCCTGCACGTTGACCTGGTAGGTCCGGCCGAAGCGGTTGAAGTCGTTGGCATACAGCGAGCCCAGGTAGATCTGCAGGGTGTCGAAGATGTCGCTGATCGCCACGCCGTGGGTCTTGGCCTTTTCACGGTCGATGGCAGCATCGACCTGGGGCACGTTGACCGTGTAGCTGGTGAACAGGCCGAACAGCTCCGGCGTGGTGCGGCTCTTGGTGATGATGTTCTGCACTTCTTTGTACAGCTCGTCATAACCCAGGTTGCCACGGTCTTCGATCTGCAGGCGGAAACCACCAATCGTACCCAGGCCCTGTACCGGCGGCGGTGGGAAGATCGCCATGTAGGCTTCCTGGATTTCGCTGTATTTACCGTTCAACGCGCCGGCAATCGCACCCGCTGACATGCTCGGGTCTTTGCGCTCGTCGAAAGGTTTCAAGGTCACAAACACGATGCCGCTGTTCGGGCTGTTGGTGAAACCGTTGATCGACAGACCCGGGAACGCCACGGCGGCTTCCACACCCGGTTGCTTCAGCGCGATGTCGGACATGCGCTTGATCACGTCTTCGGTACGGTCCAGGCTCGCGGCGTCCGGCAATTGGGCGAAGGCCACCAGGTATTGCTTGTCCTGGGCCGGTACGAAACCGGTCGGGGTGTGGGCAAAACCGAACCAGGTCAGCACCATCAAGCCGGCATACAGGAACAATGCGATACCGCTACCGCGAATCACCCTGCGTACGGTACCGACGTAGCCGTGGCTGGCTTTGTCAAAGAAACGGTTGAACGGTTTGAACAACCAGCCACCAAACAGCTTGTCGAGAATCTTGGAGAAACGATCCTTCGGCGCGTCATGGCTGCGCAGCAACACGGCGGCCAGGGCAGGGGACAAGGTCAGCGAGTTGAACGCCGAGATCACCGTCGAGATCGCAATAGTCAGGGCGAACTGTTTATAGAACTGTCCGGTCAAGCCGCTGATGAATGCAGCCGGGATGAACACCGCACACAGCACCAACGCGGTGGCGATGATCGGGCCGGTCACTTCGCTCATGGCCTTTTCAGTGGCCGGGAACGGTTCCAGGCCCAGCTCGATGTTGCGCTCGACGTTCTCCACCACCACGATGGCGTCGTCCACCACGATACCAATCGCCAATACCAGGCCGAACAGCGACAGCGCGTTGAGCGAAAAGCCGAACAGGTGCATCACCGCAAACGTACCGATCAACGATACCGGCACCGCCACCAACGGAATGATCGAGGCGCGCCAGGTCTGCAGGAACAGGATCACCACCAACACAACCAGGATCAGCGCTTCGAACAGGGTATGCACCACTGCCTCGATGGAGCCACGCACAAAGATGGTCGGGTCATAGACGATGCTGTAGTCCATGCCTTGCGGGAAGCTCTTTTTCAGCTCTTCCATCTTGCCGCGCACTTCGTTGGAGATCTCGATCGCGTTGGAGCCAGGGCGCTGGAAGATCGGGATCGCCACGGCCGGCTGGTTGTTCAGCAACGAACGCAGGGCGTATTGGCTGGAGCCCAGCTCCACCCGTGCGATGTCTTTGAGGCGGGTGATTTCACCGTTAGCGCCCGAGCGAATAATAATGTTCTCGAACTCTTCCTCGGTCACCAGGCGACCTTGGGTGTTCACCGACAACTGGAACGCGGTGGCGGTCGGTGCCGGTTGCGCACCCAGGGCACCAGCGGCCACCTGGCGGTTCTGCTCACGGATTGCCGTCACCACGTCAGTGGCCGTCAGGTTGCGCGAAGCGGTCTTGTTCGGGTCCAGCCACACCCGCAGGGAGTAGTCGCCCATACCGAACAGTTGCACGTCGCCTACACCGCCCAGCCGTGCCAGCTCATCCTTCACGTTAAGCAAGGCGTAGTTGGACAGGTAAAGCATGTCGTAGCGCTGATCCGGGGAGGTCAAGTGCACCACCATGGTCAGGTCGGGGGAGGCCTTGTCCACGGTAATACCAATGCGCGTCACTTCCTCAGGCAGTTTCGGCTGAGTCCGGGTCACGCGGTTTTGCACTTGCACCTGCGCGTTGTCTAGGTCGGTGCCCAGGGCGAAGGTGATGGTCAGGGTCAGCTTGCCGTCGGCGGTCGACTGCGAGGACATGTACAGCATGTTCTCGACGCCGGTGATCGCCTGCTCCAGCGGCGCGGCCACGGTTTCACCGATGACTTTGGGGTTGGCGCCCGGGAAGTTGGCACGGACCACGACGGTCGGCGGCACCACTTCCGGGTATTCGCTGATCGGCAATTGGAACAGCGAGATCGCGCCGGCGATCAGGATCAGCAGCGAAAGCACTGCTGCGAAGATCGGCCGCGAAATGAAGAACTTGGAAAAATTCATCTTGAGTCGTATCCCTTAACCGCGTGGAGTCGCAGCGCTGGCAAGTTTGGGCGCGGCTTTATCCGGCGCCACTTGTTCCAGGTTGCTGGCTTCAAGCGCTTGTCGTTGTTGGGCCAAGGCGGCGAGGGTTTCCTTGCTGGCCATCGGAATGGTTTCCGGAGCGACCGGCGAGCCTGGGCGCACGCGTTGCAGGCCCTTGACGATGATGGTGTCTTCTTTATTCAGGCCACTGCGCACGATGCGCAAACCTTCGATTTTCGGCCCCAGTTCTACCGAGCGATACGCCGGCTTGTCGCCTTCCATCACCAGCACGAACTTCTTGCCGAGGTCGGTGCCGACGGCTTCGTCGTTGATCAGCACGGCGGAGTAGGTGCCGCTGCCGACCAGCTTCAGGCGGGCGTACAGGCCAGGGGTGTATTCGCCCTTGCTGTTATCGAACACGGCGCGACCACGGATGGTACCGGTGGCCGGATTGACCTGGTTGTCGACGAAGTTCATCTGGCCCAGGTGCGGGTTGCCGGTTTCGTTGGACAGGCCCAGGTACACCGGGGTGGTCGCACCGCGACGGCCTTGGCGAGCCAGTTCGGTGTACTTGAGGAATACGCGCTCATCGGCATCGAAGTAGGCGTAGACCTTGTCGGTCGAGACCACGCTGGTCAGCGCGGTGACATCGGCGGTCACCAGGTTGCCGGCCGTGATTTCGGCACGGCTGACACGGCCGCTGATCGGCGACGTGACGCGGGTAAAGCTCAGGTTCAGCTTGGCCAGGTCCAACTGCGCCTGGATCCCGGCGACAGCGGCGCGGGCTTCCTGGGCGGCGGTGGTGCGCGAGTCGGCCAGTTCGGCGGAAATCGCATTGCTCTGGCGCAGGCGTTCGCCGCGTTGCGCTTCGTTATCGCTGCGGGTGGCCGCGGCGCGGGTTTGTTGCAACTGGGCTTCAAGGCGACGCACTTCAGCCTGGAACGGACGTGGGTCGATCTGGAACAGCAGGTCGCCTTTCTTGACCAAAGCGCCTTCGGTGAAAGCGACTTGGTCAATCTGGCCAGACACGCGCGGACGAATCTGCACGGTTTCCGGGGCTTCCAGACGACCAGTGAATTCATCCCACTCGTTGACCGGTTGCTCCAGCACCTTGGCCACGCTGACTTTGGCCGCTGGCATGGCGGCCGCTTGGTCCGGGGTCTTGCCGCACGCACTCATCACCACCACGGCCAGAATCGCCAGGGGGAAGCGCAAATGTTTGAGTGACTGTTCCATGAGGTGCATCCGCCAATGTATTTGAGATGGGCGGATCATGCGCGGCGATGTGCTATGTCACGAATCGAATGAAGCAAAGGTAACTATCATTCGGAATGATATAAGCGCGGGCTTAGCCCTCTAGCATGGGGGTTTCGTTAGGAGGCTATCAATGGGCTTGATGGCAAAGGACTGTTGCAAGGGCTGCAAGGAACTCGCGCGCTCGCCGGTGTTCGCGCGAGCGCGTCTTGATTATGCCGCCCTTGTGGCGACGTGTCGGCCAGGGATCGCAGCGATCAATTCACGAGTGTATTCGCTGGCGGGATGGTTGAAGATCCGCTCCACGCTGCCTTGTTCGACTACCTTGCCATTGCGCAGCACCAACACCTCATGCGCAAAATTGGCCACCACCGACAAGTCGTGGGACACCAGCACATAGGCGATGCCCATCTCCCGTTGCAGCTCTTCCAGCAGATCCAGAATGTGCGCCTGCACCGACACATCAAGCGCACTGACCGGCTCGTCCAACAGCAACAGGTCCGGCTTCAAGGCCAGGGCTCTGGCGATAGCGACGCGTTGGCATTGGCCGCCGGACAGCTCGCGTGGCAGGCGATCCAGGTAGCTGATCGGCAGGTGTACGCGGGAGATCAACTCGCGCGCAGCCTGTTCCAGGTCCGGGCCTTTGAGCAAGCCGAAGGACACCAGGGGTTCGACAATGCTATCGAACACCGTGAAGCGCGGGTCCAGCGCGGCGAACGGGTTTTGCTGCACCAGTTGCAGGCGCTGGCGCAGCGGGCGGAAGTCGCGCCAGCTCAGGTGCGTGACGTCCTGCTGTTCGAACCAGACCTGGCCCTGGCTCGGTTTTTCCAAGCCCAGGGCGATGCGCAATGCGGTGCTTTTGCCTGAGCCTGATTCGCCGACGATGGCCAGGGTCTGGCCGGGATATACCTGCAAGTTGAGATCTTCAAGCGCCACAAAAGTCGACTGCTCACCTTTTACCTTGGGCAGCGCAAACGTCTTGCCCACGTTTTGCAGGCGCAATATCGGCTGTTGTGCCGGATCAACCCGCACCAACGGTTCACGACGCTTGGCAAACGCGGGCGCGGCGGCAATCAGCGCGCGGGTGTAGTCGTGCTGCGGGGCATAGAGAATCTGCCGTGGCGGCCCCTGTTCGACCAGTTCGCCTTGTTGCATCACCAGGATCCGGTCGGCGCGGTCGGTGGCCACACCCAAGTCGTGGGTGATGATCAACAGCGAAATGCCGCGCTCGCTGACCAGCTGTTGCAGATGGTCGAGGATCTTGCGCTGCACGGTGACGTCGAGGGCGCTGGTGGGCTCGTCGGCGATGATCAGGCGCGGGTTGCCGGCCAAGGCAATGGCGATCAGCACGCGCTGGCGCATGCCGCCGGACAGTTCATGGGGATACTGACGGGCGCGCAGCACGGGTTTGTCGATGCCCACCTGTTGCAGCAGCTCGACAATGTCCGCATCGACAGCGGAGTAGCGTTTGCCCTTGGCCAGGATCAGCGCCTCGGCGATTTGCTGGCCCACGCGCAATGTGGGGTTGAGGCTGACCATCGGGTCCTGGGGCACCAAGCCGATGGTGCGGCCGCGCAAGGCACGTTTTTGGCGTTCATTGGCGTGGGTCAGGTCCTGGCCGTCTACCCACAGTTGGCCGGCGCTGATCTGCGCACTCTCCGGCAATAGACCCAGGATCGCGTTGGCCAGGGTCGATTTACCCGAGCCGGACTCACCGACAATCGCCACGGTCTCGCCCTGGAGAATGCTCAGGGACAGGCGATTGACGGCTGTGTTGCCGTGCCGATAGCTGACACTGAGTTGGCGAACATCCACTAGATCATTCATCGCGAGGTCTCCTCGAAGGTGCGGGCGATATGGTTGAGACTGAACACCACGGCCACCAGAAACAGGCCGGGCAACAGGGACACCCAGGGGGCGGTGATCAGAAAGTGCCGGCCGTTGGCGATCAAGGTGCCCCATTCTGCGGCGGGAGGCACCGCGCCAAAACCGAGGAAGCTCAGCCCCGCAGTCGCCAGGATTGCAGCGCCAAAGTCGAGCGTCGCCAACACCGCCACCGGGCCCCAGGCATTCGGCAGGATGTGGCGCAGCAAGGTACGGCTCCAACTTGCACCGCCCAGGCGCGCGGCTTCCACATAGGGCAACGTCTTGACCCGCAGCACCTCGGCGCGGGTGGTGCGGGCGAACCCCGGAATAATGCCGACGCCCACCGCGATGGCCACCGGTACGGTGCCGAAGCCGATCGCGGTGACAATCGCCAGGGCCAGCAGCACGCCTGGCAAGGCCAGCAGCACATCGACGAAGCGCATGATCACCGAGTCGATACGCCCGCCGGCAAAGCCCGACAGAATGCCCAGCCCCAAGCCGCCGAGCAGGGCGATGCCGACGGCCAGCGAGGCGGCCAGCATCGATAGGCTTGAGCCGTAGACCACGCGGGTAAACAGGTCACGGCCCAGTTCATCAGTGCCAAACCAATGGGTGAGGCCTGGTGCGCGCAGCTTGTCGACAGGCGAGGTGGCGTAGGGGTCAAAGCTTGTCAGTAGGTGTGGCGCCACGGCTGAAACCAGTGCGAAGAGCACCAGCAACAGTGCCAGGCTGAAACCAGGCCGTCGCAGCAAGGGCAACAACACGGCCGTCGCGTGCTGCAACCGGCTGCGGCGACGCCACAGCGGTTGGCTGACCGGGATGGCTGTGCCGCGCAGGTTCTGCTCAAGGATGGTCATGGTCTAAGACACCTTTGGCGTGTGGGAGATGCGCGGGTCGAACCAGGGGTAAAGCAGGTCGACCAACAGGTTCACCAATACAAAGGCCGCAGCCGACACCGCGACGATGGCCAGTACCACCGGAATGTCCTGGCGCAGCACGGCCTCCTGGGCGAGTCGGCCAATGCCGGATCGCGCAAAAATCGTCTCTACCAGCACCGCGCCGGACACCGTATTGCCGACCTGCAAGCCGATCAGGGTGAGGATCGGCAGCGCGGCGTTCTTAAACCCATGGCGCGCCTGCACCTGACCCCGGCTGAGGCCCTTGGCGTAGGCGGTGGTGATGTAGGACTCTTTCCAGACACCCTGGAAGCTCCGTTGCAGTACCTGGGCGTACACCGCCGCGCTGGGAATGGCCAGGGTGACGGCCGGCAGCACCAAGCTTTCGAAGCCTCGGCTGCCGGTGGCGGGAAACCAACCCAGGCCAAAGGCAAACACCTGGATCAGCAATAGCCCCATCCAGAACACCGGCACCGAAAAGCCCAGGGACGGCAAGCGCGTCAACGCTTTCTTCAACGGTTGCCAGCGGATATAGGCGGTCAGGTAAGCCAGGCCAATACCGCCCAGCAACGACAAGACGATAGCCAAGCCCGCCAACGACAAGGTTTGCGGCAGGCGTTCAACCAGCAGCTCGGCGACCGGGCGGTTAAGCGAAAGCGACTGCCCGAAGTCACCTCGAACGGCGCCCCACAGCAGGTCGAAATACTGCTCGAATACGCCCTTGTCCAAACCGTAATAGGCCCGCGCCTTTGCCAGGTCTTCTACCGACAGCGCGTCGGCTTCCATGCCCGAGGCGCTGAGCATCAGTGACAGCGTGTCGCCCGGCAGCAGATAGAGAATGAAGTACGTGATGCTATAGGCACCCCACAACACCAGCAGCGCCTGGCCGACCCGACCGATCAGGTAGCGGCTCATGGCGTGCCGATCTCGATATCACCCAACAGCGCAAAACCCTCGGCGGTCCAGCGGAAGTTTTTCACCTTGGGCGAGGTTGCTGCCTGCCACACGCGCTCGTAGATCGGGAATGCCGAGCTCTCATCAATCAACAGGTCTTGCAGGTCGCCGTAGGCGGCTGCGCGCTGCGGGCTTTGGGTGGCGGTGATGCCTGCATCGAACAACGCCTTGGCTTTATCCAGTACCGCAGGTTCGTAGGTGTTGGTGGCCACGGTTGAGCTGTTGGCGCTGCGCGGATCGAGGATGGTTTGCAGGATGATCGGGTCGGCGCGGGTCATGTAGTTGATGGTCAGGTCGTAATTGCCCGCAGAGTTGTTGGCGACCCACTCAGCGCGGGTGACCACGCTGAGTTTCAATTCGATACCGACCTTGCGCAGTTGGTCCTGGATCAGCACATCGCCGGCAGTCTCGGCCGGGCTGATGTTATAGCTCAGGCTCAGGCGCTTGCCGTTTTTCTGCCGGTAGCCATCCGCGCCCTTGGCCCAGCCGGCTTCGTCCAGCAGGCGTTCTGCACCGGCCGGGTCATAACCGAGCTTGGCCGCCTGGCTTTTGACATACGGAGTGGTCACATCAAACACGCCGTCCACCACCGGGAATTCGGCGTTGTACACCGTGCTGGCGTAACTCTTGCGATCAATCGACTTTTGCACGGCCAGGCGCACTTGTTTGTCAGCCAGGATGCGTTCACCACGGGTGTTGGGATACAGGTTCAGCGCCGGCCCCGGCAACGAACGGCTCTGGATCGTCGCGCCCTTGGACTGAAACAACTTCAGGTCAACTTCCGAGAACGGGTTGCGCGGCCACAGGATGTCGGTCTTGCCTTGCAGGAACAGACCGTTGCGCACGCTTTCTTCGGGGATGTAGCTGATGTCTACCGCATCCAGGTGTGCTTCGCCCTGGTTTTTCATATTCGCGGAGGCCCAGGCGTAACCCTTGCGCTTGGTCAGGTGCGCCCCGACTTCTGGCGTGTAGCTGGCCAGCACGAACGGGCCGGTGCCGATGATCTTGCCCAGGGAGCGCTCTTTGACCGTCAGTGCGTAGGAGGCGGGCGCGAGGATCGCCAGGTTGGTGGTGGACGTCGCCTGCAGGAAGCCCGCATTGGGCTTGGACAGCACCAGCTTGACGGTGAAGTCATCGACCACTTCAGCATGGTCGTAACCTGCCAAGTAGGTGGCACCGAAGGTGGCGGGTAGCTCGGTGGCCAGTGCTTTGTCGCTGTCGAACGCGGTTTTCACCGCCTTGGCATCGAAGCGCTCGCCGTTGCTGAAGGTGACGTCCTCACGCAGGTGAAAGGTATAGGTCAGCGCGTCGTCACTGACTTCCCAGCGTTTGGCCAGCCAGGGAATGATCTTGCCGGTCTGCGGGTCCTGGTCGGTCAGGGACTCGGCGACGTTGCGCAGCAGCACGCGGTGTTCCAGCCAATACACCTGGAACGGGTCGACGCTGACCAGGGTGGTGTTATCGCCAAAGAACGCAATGTTCAGGGTTTTGCCCGCCTGGGTGTCAGTCCCGGGCGAGCAGGCGGCGAGGCTCAGCGCCAAGGCGCAGGGGGCCAGCAGACGGCTCATCAAGTTGGAGGTATTCAATGGAGTGCCCTCAGGTGGCGTTTGGATCAGAAGTCATAGGCGAGCTTGGTGTACCAGTAGCCGCCGCCGGGGTAGAACGGTGGGTTGCCGTAGGCGGCCAGGCCGAGGTTGCTGTACACCGCGTGTTTGTCGGGGCGTACGTCGAAGATGTTGGTGCCGCCGATGCTGACGGTGAGGCTGTCGACGAAGGTGTAGCTGATGTCCAGGTCGGTGATCCACTTGGCGCCGAAGCTGCGGTCGCCGCTTGGGTTGACCGCCAGTGTCTTGACTGCGCCATAACGGGCGGTTTGCAGGTTTACCGCCAGGTCCTTGATCTTCCAGTTGGCGCCCAGGATCCACTTGGTCTTGGGGGACGCGTCGGTCAGGTCGCCTTCACGGTCACGGCCCACCAGGGTCACGCCTGAACCGGCCAGCGCACTGGGCGTGTCGCGGGTGCCTTCGATGGTGGTCTTGTTCCAGTTGAACCCCAGGCTCCAGCGCACAGCGCCCCAGGCGTCCAGTGGCGTGGTGTGGTCGGCGACCACGTCCAGGCCCTTGGTGCGGGTGTCGAACGCATTGGTGTAGTAGTTGACCCAGGTGCCGGTGGGCACGCCCTGGGCGGCGAGGATGGCGTTGATCGCGCCATTGCCACGGTCATAAATGTTGCTGGTCAGGGCGATGCGATCGTCGATGTCGATCAGGTAGGCATCGGCGGTGATGCTGGTGCGTGGCGCCGGTTGCCAGGTCAGGCCCAGCCCGAGGTTGCGCGATTTCTCGGGCTTGAGGTCATCACCACCGAGTGCCTTGGCCAGGTTGCTGCCGGAGGGCGTCAGGCGGGTTACCGCCGGCACCACGTTACCGTTCACGTCGGTCGCCACCCGGTTGTCGGCCACGGTGTAGCCGATCTGGGTCAGGGAAGGTGCACGGAAGCCGGTGCCGACGGTGCCGCGCACGGCCACGGTGTCGGTCAATTCGTAGCGCGAATTCAGTTTCAGGCCGAACGTGTTGCCCGAGTCATCGTCGTAATGTTCGACGCGGCCAGCGACGTCGAGAAACCAGCGCTCGGTCAGGTCGAAGCCCAGGTCCAGGTAGCCCGCGTAGTTATTGCGGATCAGGCTCACTTCGTCTTCAGGGCGAATCGTTACTGCGGCTTGCGCGCCGGAAGCGGCGGGGTAGGTGCCGGTGATATAGGCCTCGCGGTCGCCGGCGAAGGTACTGAAATGCTCCCAACGATGCTCCAGGCCCGCCGACACCTGCACTGGCGGCGTCAGGTTGAACAAGCTGTCGTAGCGGCGGGTGAAATCCAGGTTGTTGACCCATTGCTCGAAGCGAAAGGTCGCCAGGTTGTCGAACTTGGTGGGGGACGCCGTGCCCAGCGACGGGTTGATATTGAGGTCGCTGGAGTGGTGCACGTTATTGCGTCCGTAGGTGGTGCTCAAGTCCCAGTTCCAGTCGGCCACCAGGCCCTTGCCGCCGAACAGCAGCTGGTAGTCTCGGTCCTTGATGTTGTTGAGCGGGAAGTAGCCGTCCGGGAATACCTCAGGGACTGCGGCGGTGCCGGTCGGCAGGCGGAAATAGTTGGCGGCCTCGGCATCGCGTTCGCCATAAGTAGAGAACGAATACAGCGTCAGGTCTTCCAGCGGCAGTTCGGCGTTGTAGGCCAGGTTGAAGGCCTTGAGGTCCGGGTCGCCGTTCTTGATCGCGACACGATCCCAAGCCGCTTCCTTGGCGGGATCGCTGAACGCCCGCACGCTGCGGTCGGCTTTGTCGTTCCAGGACGCGCTGCCGCGTTTGCGTGCGTCGGCCGAGAAGTGGAAGAAGCCGCCCTGGCCCAGTTCGAAGCCCTGGTCACCTGCGACCTTGATGGTCTCGCCCTGACCGGAGTACAGCTGGCCGTAGCTGGTTTCCAGGTGGCCGCCGCTCTTGGTGCTCTTGAGGATGATGTTGATCACACCTGCCACCGCGTCCGAGCCGTACTGTGCGGCAGCGCTGTCTTTGAGCACTTCGATATGGTCCACCGCGCTGACCGGGATCAGGTCGATGTCCACCGCATTCGCGCCGCTGTTATCGATAGAACCGCGCTGTCCCGTCGCACCATTATGGCGGCGCTTGCCGTTGACCAGCACCAGCGTGTAGGCCGGGCCGAGGCTGCGGTTGCTCAACGGGCGGGTCACCGAGTTGTAGCCGGCGATGTTGGTGCCGAAGTTGAATGAAGGCAGCAGCTTGGCAATCGCCTCGGACAGCTCGGCGCGACCGGTCTTGAGCAACTGGTCGCTGTTGATCACATCGATGGGCGCTGGGCTGTCGGCCACTGTGCGCTCCTGGCCACGCAGACCCGTGGAGATCACGGTCACGGTGTCGAGCTTGGCGTCTTCGGCGAAGGCGGGCGCGGCTGCCAGGAGTACGGAGCTGGTCAGCAGCGACAGGTGAAATTTTTTGAGCGGAGTGGGGAGTGCGATGTCTGGCATGTAGGCGACCTGGAGGGTGGGGGGTACGTCCTCCGCCAGGTATGGGGTCGGTCTGTGAAGCGAAGATATCTCTATAAAAAACCGTGGGGAAAGTATTTTTTGGAATAAGCTAATTATTAAATAAAGTTATTTTGAATGATAATAAAATCATATATTTTTATTTATTGATTGAGATGATTCCGTACCGGTGTCTGTGGCTAGGAATTTCATCAGCCCCTATACCGCAACGCCTCAACCACCACCCTGAACGCAGACGAATGCTCTCGCCGATTAGGATAATAAAGGTGATAGCCAGGAAACGGCTGGCACCAATCCTCCAGCACGCGTATCAGTCGGCCATCCGCCACTTCCGTCTGTACCATATCCTCCGGCAGGAACGCCAGTCCGCAGCCTGCGATGGCGGCGCGCAGGATGGGCAGGCTGCTGTTGAAGGTCCATTGGCCTTCCACGCGGGCTTTGAGTTCGTGGCCGTCCTTTTCGAAATCCCATTGCAGCAGGCTACCGTGGGTGGGCAGTCGAAGGTTGATGCAGTTGTGTTCAGCAAGGTCGCCGGGGCCTGCGGGTGGGGAGCAGCGTTTGAAGTACATGGGCGCGCCGACGACAGCCATGCGCATTTGAGGGCCAATGGGCACGGCGATCATGTCTTTGGCCACTTGTTCGCCCAGTCGGACGCCAGCGTCGTAGCGTTGCGCGACGATGTCGGAGAGGGCGTAGTCGACGGTGATTTCGACATGGATGTCTGGGTAGTCCGGCAGCACCTCCAGCAGTTTCGGCCACAGGATGTTGTTGGCCGCGTGCTCGGAGGCCGAGAGACGTACATTGCCGGCCGGGGTGTCGCGAAATTCACTGACGGCGACCAGTTCCAGTTCAATCTCTTCGAAGTGCGGCGCCATCGACAGGTACAGGCGCTGACCTGCTTCGGTGGGCGATACGCTGCGGGTGGTACGCGTCAACAATCGCACCCCCAGTCGTGCCTCAAGGGCGCGCATGGTATGGCTGAGGGCCGATTGCGACACGCCCAGTTGTGCCGCAGCGCGAGTGAAGCTGCCTTCACGGGTAATCACCACGAAGGCTTGAAGGTCGTTGAAGTTGGCACGGGACATTGATGAGCGTTTCTCATGAAGGGCAGGGCATTGTTCAATCTAAGCATGGGACGCCGGGATGTGAGTACTTTTATCGTGGCTGCTCAGCAACGCCCGCATAATCCGTGTCGGATACCTTTTCAGCCCAGGTGACGGCGGTGCCGTCTTCCGCCTCGGCAATCGCGATGTGGGTCATGCTGGATGTGGCCGTGGCACCATGCCAATGGCGTACGTGCGGCGGGATCCATACGGTGTCGCCGGGGCGGATTTCCTGGCGTGGGGCGCCCTGTTGCTGCACATAGCCGACGCCAGCAGTGACAACCAGCGTCTGCCCCAGAGGATGGGTATGCCAGGCCGTACGCGCACCCGGCTCGAAGGTGACCGTTGCGCCACCGACGCGCGCAGGGGGCTCGGCATTGAACAGACCGTCGACATGCACTGTGCCGGTGAAGTTTTGCGCCGCGCCCTGGATGGAAGGTTGTGCACCTGCGCGGTTGACGCGGATTTCATTGGTGGTCTCGGCCTGGGTTTCGCCGGACAGGAGTGACAAGGCAAACATGGGGGCAATCAGTGTTTTCATCGCAGACGTCCCTGCTTAAGAGTGAGATAAATAGCGGGTCATGGCCTTGCTCAGCGTCCGACACGCGCCTTCAGCGATTCCGGATAGCGTTCGCCCTCGATATGGATCAGCGACAACGCAGAGTCGATGGCTAGAAGCTCTGTCTTGGAAAGCGAAAGGGACGCGCCACCGATGTTTTCCTCCAGACGGTGCAGCTTGGTAGTGCCCGGGATCGGCACGATGCACGGTGCCTGTGCGAGCAGCCAGGCGAGGGCGATTTGTGCAGGGGTGGCGGCTTTCTGCAGCGCAATTTCGCGGATCAGCACGACGAGGCCTTGATTGGCTTGCAGGGCCTGTGGGTTAAAGCGCGGCACGATGCTGCGGAAATCATCACTGCCGAAGGAGGCATCTGGTGCCACCGAGCCGGTAAGGAAGCCTTTGCCCAGCGGGCTGAACGGCACAAAGCCGATACCCAGTTCGCTGAGGGTTGGAATGACCTCCAGCTCCGGCTCACGCCACCAAAGGGAATATTCACTTTGCACGGCGGTGACCGGTTGCACCGCGTGCGCCCGACGGATGGTTTGCACGCCGGCTTCCGAAAGGCCGAAGTGCTTGACCTTGCCTTCCTGGATCAGCGCCTTCACCGTGCCGGCGACCTCTTCGATCGGCACGTCAGGATCGACCCGGTGCTGGTAGAGCAGGTCGATGTAGTCCGTGCGCAAGCGTCGCAGCGAGCCCTCGACCGCAGCGCGAATGTGTTCCGGGCGGCTGTTGAGGATTTGTTGTTTATTGTCGTCGCCAAAGGTGAAACCAAATTTACTCGCAATCACCACCTGATCACGCACTGGAGCCAGGGCTTCGCCCACCACTTGCTCATTCAGGTAAGGGCCGTAGACCTCGGCGGTATCGAAAAACGTCACGCCCAGGTCCACCGCTTTGCGAATCAACGAGACGGCGACGCCGGTTTCAGTGGCCGGGCCGTAGCCGTGACTGAGGCCCATGCAGCCCAGGCCAAGGGCCGAGACTTCAAGAGCGTTGTTGCCGAGTTTGCGCGTTTGCATAAAAGGTCCCCCTGCGCGGCGTACAGCAGTGAGCTGACGCCGAGTGTTTACGAATGAAGTGCACTCATCGGGAAGGGTGCGTGCGTTATGAACACACTAGGCGAGGTCGCAAAGAGGGACTAGATGGCTAAATCGGGATGGACCTATGAGAAGAATTCATGAGTTGCCGGAAGAAGGAGGGTCGCAGGCAATACGTATAATCTTTTAATGTGTGGGAACGATCGACTCCCGCTCGAGCAAAAAAATTGCGATGCGGCATCAGAGCAGAAGAAAAGCCATGGAAGTGATTAGAGCGACAGATCCGGTCAGATCTGCGAAATACGAGCGCTGGAAGACCCAATGGAAGGATCAGTCCGAGTTGGATGAGTTCTTTTTTATCAGTGATGTTGTACATCCTGAAGATGTCTTGATGTTTTCCAAGGTTTTATTCCCGGATCTGGTTGTTCATGAGTCGGGGGTATTTCTGGCAAGCCAATTCACTGTCGAGGCTTTCTCCAGCTGGATAGAAACTTGCAACAATGACGTGGTGGCGGTTGAGAAGCTTCTGAATCATCTGCATCTGTATGATGTTTTTGGAGGCTGCAAAGATAGGGTGGAAGATGCTGTTTATGAACAGCTCTGCAGGATTGTTGCTCAGTCATGGAGGATAGTGTTGCTGAGTAAATTTCCAGAAAGGACATTTTGTGTCCAAGCGATAGTGTCCGATCAGGAATATGGCCCAGTGGTTACGTTTTCCCAAGTCAGCGTATAACCTTTCCGTTGCGGGAGGCCGCCGCACCGTCTGTTATCCCGTCGGGGGCGCAGAGCTTTTACGGACAGTCAGTTCAAAAGGTAGGGTCACATGCTGCTCAGGATTGGCTCTTTTCTCGATCAAGTTGATCAGCATTTCCACGGCCCTGCGCCCAAAGCCTTCGGCGGGCTGGGCAATAGTGGTCAGCGGCGGATCGCAGTAGTGCGCCAGCGGAATATCATCAAATCCCACCAGGGAGATATCCTCAGGCACGCGCAGGCCCGCTTCCTTGATGCGCTTGAGCGCGCCAATGGCCATTTCGTCGTTCTCGCAAAACAGCGCGGTAGGGCGCTCCGGTAGTGTCAACAGACTGGCAGCACCCTCATAGCCGGCGCGCAGGCTGAAGTCGCCGTGGCAAATAATCGCCGGGTCGCTGGGGATGCCTGCCTGCGCCAATGCAGCCTGATAGCCCGCCACTCGGTCCTGGGTCAGGGGGCTGCTTTGAGGGCCCTTGATCAAGCCAATCCGACGATGCCCCAGGCCGATCAGGTGCTCGGTCATCGCTTGGGCAGCCGCCTGGTTGTCGAGGCTGATGGTGGGATGGCGTCCGCCCTTGATCACCTCGCAGGCGTTGATCATCGGCGGCGTGTCTGTGCGGTCGGCCGGAAAAGGATCGTAGGCGCGCAACTGAATCACGCCATCGGCCTGATGGGCGTCAACCAGCCCGGCACATTCGCGCTCGACGTCTTCACGGCCCTGGGTATCGCAGAGCAACAGTCGATAGCCGGCAGTCTGAGCCGCCTGTTGCGCGCCGCTGATCACGCGCGCGAAAAACGTGTTGGCAATCTTGGGAACCAGAATGACCAGGTTGGCGGTGCGCCGCGAGCGAAATTGGACCGCCATCAAGTTAGGGCGGTAACCCACCTGTTCGACGGCAGCGTTGACCTTGTCGCGCGTGGCCTGACGCACGCGTTCGGGTGATGCCAGGGTGCGCGATACGGTCGCCACTGAAACCCCGGCGAGCCGGGCGACTTCACGAATATTGGACAAAATCACCTCTTGTCTGAACGCTAAGGCGGTCGAGCTTACCGCAGGTCTGCCTGCGCTTGAATCCTTGCGACTGTGGATTATCGATTTGACAGCCTTGCCTGCAGCGCATAAATTTCAGTTCAAATGTAACCGGTTACATTCTAACTAATGGAAACAGCTTTCAGTCGAGCCGCACAGAGAAGGTCAGCGATGAACACAGTGATACCCAAAATAAGAATGGGCTTTGTGGGTGGGGGAGAGGGGTCGTTTATCGCCCAGGCTCATCACCAGGCCGCAGGGCTCGATGGGCGCTTTGAGCTGGTGTGCGGGGCGTTCAGTCGCGACGCGAACAACAATGCACGTACGGCCAACCGTCTGGGCCTGGCGCAATCACGCTGCTACAGCACCTGGCAATTGATGCTTGACGCCGAGCGTGCGTTACCCGCTGAGCAGCGCATGGAACTGCTGGTAATCGTTACCCCTAATCATCTTCACGCGCCGGTGGCCTGCGAGGCACTTACCGCAGGCTTCCATGTGTTCAGCGAGAAGCCCGCAGCGTTGAGTCTCGCTGAACTGCGAGGCCTTGATACCCGACTGAACAGCAGTGCCGGGCTGTATGGCCTGGCGCACACCTACCTGGGCTATCCGATGGTCTGGCAAGCGCGGGACATGGTGCGCAGCGGCGTGATCGGTGCAGTACGCAAGGTCCTGGTGGAGTATCCCCAAGGCTGGCTTAGCCAGGATGTGGCCGGGCAGGGCAACAAACAGGCCGAGTGGCGTGGGCAGCCGGAACTGTCCGGGGTGGGCGGCTGCATCGCCGATATTGGCACCCATGCCTTTTCCCTGGCAGAGTTTGTGGCTGACCAAACCGTCACCCACCTGTGCGCCAGCCTGGGTGTGCATGTGGAAGGCCGTCAGTTGGACGACGATTGCGCCATGCTGTTCAAGATGGCGCAGGGTGCCACTGGCGTGCTGACCGCCAGCCAAGTGTGTGCGGGGGAAGAGAACCCGCTGAGTATTCGGGTCTACGGTGACAAGGGCGGCCTCGAATGGCGCCAGGAACAACCCGCCAGCCTGATTCATCGCTCACTCGACCAACCGATGCGCGTCTTGCGCTCCGGCATCGGGCAACCGTGGTTGTGCGACGCCGCGACCCAGCGCATGCGCTTGCCCGCCGGCCATCCCGAGGGCTACCTGGAAGCGATGGCCAATCTGTATGGCGATTTTGCCAAGGCCATTCGCGGCGAGGTCGAAGGCCACACCGCACCGGGTGTTCCGGGGATTGAGGTGGGCTTGCGCGGCATGGCCTTTATCGAAGCGGCCATCGCCAGTCACACCAGCGATGCCAAATGGACCCCGCTGGAGTGCAACCCATGAAACCTCAACCATCCATTGCGAGCTCGAACGGCCTGCGCGGCCCCGGGATTTTTCTGGCGCAGTTCATCAGCGATGAGGCGCCTTTTGACTCGCTGGCCAATATCGCCCAGTGGGCAGCTTCCCAGGGCTACACAGCCATTCAGCTGCCGACCCTGGACACGCGTTACATCGACCTTGAACGTGCAGCCGAAAGCCAGAGCTATTGCGATGAACTCAAGGCCGTGTGCGCCAACGCCGGGGTTGAAATCAGCGAGCTGTCCACCCATCTGCAAGGGCAGTTGGTGGCCGTGCACCCGGCCTTCGATGCCTTGTTCGATGACTTCGCCCCGGCGCATTTGCGTGGCCACCCCCAGGCGCGCACCGAGTGGGCAATCGAGCAATTGAAACTGGCGGCGCGCGCCAGCCAGCGTCTGGGCCTGACCGCACACGCAACGTTTTCCGGGGCCTTGCTCTGGCCCTATATGTACCCGTGGCCGCAGCGCCCTGCAGGGTTGGTGGAGCAAGGTTTTGCCGAACTGGCCAAGCGCTGGCTGCCGATCCTCGACTGCTTCGACGAGGCTGGTGTCGACCTGTGCTACGAAATTCATCCGGGTGAAGACCTGCACGACGGCGCCTCCTTCGAGCGTTTCCTTGAGGCCGTCAATCATCATCCCCGCGCATCGATCCTCTATGACCCCAGCCACTTGTTACTTCAGCAAATGGACTACTTGGGGTTTATCGACCGTTATCACGCCCGTATTCGCATGTTCCACGTCAAGGACGCCGAGTTCCGTCCCGATGCGCGCTCCGGGGTCTATGGGGGTTACCAGGGTTGGGTGGAGCGCCCAGGACGTTTCCGTTCGCTGGGTGACGGACAGATCGACTTCAAGTCGATCTTCAGCAAGTTGACTCAATACGGTTTCACCGGTTGGGCCGTGCTGGAGTGGGAGTGTTGCCTGAAAGACTCTGCACAAGGCGCTGCCGAGGGCGCGGGGTTCATCCGGGACCACATGATCAATCGAAGCCAGAAGGCCTTTGACGATTTCGTCAGCGTGGCCAGCGATGCGGCTTCCAACAGGCGCTTGTTGGGCTTGCCAGACGCTTGAGTTGCACCAGTTTTTTCCAATAACAATAAGACGGTGACGGTTATGACGTGGATGAGTGCGCGCTTGAGCGCCATGATGTTTCTGCAATTCTTTATCTGGGGTGGCTGGTTCGTCACCCTGGGCACTTTTCTGTCCAGCCAGTTGGGCGCCAGCGGCAGCCAGATTGGCATGGCGTTCTCGACACAGTCCTGGGGCGCGATCATTGCGCCGTTCGTGATCGGGCTGATCGCTGACCGTTTCTTCAATGCCGAACGCATTCTGGCGGTGCTGCACCTGGCGGGGGCGGTGTTGCTGTATCAGCTCTACCGGGCGCCGGATTTTGCCGCGTTCTACCCCTACGTGCTGGCCTACATGATGATCTACATGCCGACCCTGGCCTTGGTCAATTCCGTTGCCTTCCGACAGATGCGCGACCCGGCGCTGGAGTTTTCGCGCATTCGTGTATGGGGCACCGTGGGCTGGATTGTCGCGGGTGTGGTGATCAGCTTTGTATTCGCCTGGGACTCGAAAGCCGTGATTGCTTCCGGTGGCCTGCGCAACACCTTCCTGATGGCGGCGCTGGCGTCCCTGGCGCTGGGTGTCTACAGCTTCACACTGCCGAAAACGGAACCGCTGAAAGCCGACACCACGCGAACCGGGGTTAAACAGATCCTCGGCCTGGACGCTTTGGGCCTGTTGAAAGACCGCAGCTACCTGGTGTTTTTCATCGCCTCGATCCTGATCTGTATCCCGCTGGCATTCTATTACCAGAATGCCAACCCATTCCTCGCCGACATCGGCATGACCAACCCTACGGCGAAGATGGCCATCGGGCAGGTCTCCGAAGTCCTGTTCATGCTCCTGCTGCCTTTGTTCATTCACCGCTTCGGTATCAAGATTGCCTTGCTCATGGGCATGCTGGCGTGGGCCTTGCGCTACGTGTTGTTTGCCTACGGTAACAACGCCGACCTGGCTTTTATGCTATTCACCGGTATCGCCCTGCACGGTATCTGCTACGACTTTTTCTTTGTGTCCGGGCAGATCTACACCGATGCCAAAACCCCTGAGCGCTTCAGAAGCTCGGCCCAGGGCCTGATTACCCTGGCCACCTACGGCGTCGGCATGTTGATCGGTTTCTGGGTAGCGGGCCATGTCTCCGATTATTACGCGACACCTGCGGGTCACCAGTGGCAGAGCATCTGGTTGTTCCCGGCGTTCTTTTCCCTGGGCGTGGTGGTGGTATTCATGTTTGCCTTTCGCGATGCACCGCGACCGGAGCCGACGCGCGCCAAGGGTTGAGGGGCTAACAAGCCTGGCCAACGAATCTTAGAGACTGTCAGGGGTCCCCAAAAAACATCTGAATCCGCGACCGCAACCACCGCTCCCCCGGATCATTATCCTGCGACCCACGCCACGCCATGTGCAGCTCAAAACTGCGCACCGGCAACGGCGGGTCCTCCGCGCGCAAGCCACCCGCAGAGGTCAGCGCCTCAGCGGCATAGTCCGGCACGGTCGCCAGAATATCCGTGCCGGCCAGCAGAGTGCCCAAGCCATTGAACTGTGGCACGGCCAGTACCACATGACGCTTGCGGTCGAGTTTCTCCAGCTCTTCGTCAATAAACCCGCTCAAGTCACCGGCAAACGACACCAGCGCGTGGGGGCGGGCGCAGAAGTCGTCCAGGCTGAGGGAGCTCGGTACGCTGTCGGCGCGCAGCAGTTTTGGCAGGCTGCGACGCAGCACTTTGCGTTTGGCGTTGGCCGGCAGGTCGGCGGTGTAGCTGACGCCGATGGAGATTTCGCCGGAGGCCAGCAGGCCAGGCATGAGGATGTAGTTGACGCGACGCACCACCAGCACGATGCCGGGGGCTTCGGCACGCAGGCGTTTGAGCAGTTGGGGCAGCAGCGCGAATTCAACGTCATCGGACAGGCCAATGCGAAACACTGCCGTGCTGGTGGCCGGATCAAACTCGGCGGCACGGCTCACGGCGGTGGAAATCGAGTCCAGGGCCGGGGAGAGCAGGGCGAAGATTTCTACCGCACGGGCCGATGGCTCCATGCTGCGGCCGGTGCGCACGAACAAAGGGTCATCAAACAGCCCGCGCAGGCGTGACAAGGCCGCGCTGATGGCCGGCTGGCCGAGGAACAATTTCTCGGCAGCGCGGGTCACACTGCGCTCATGCATCAAGGTTTCGAATACGATCAAGAGGTTAAGGTCGACACGACGCAGGTCGTTACGGTTCATCTTGTGTCCTGGAAGAGTCAGCAAACTTGACGAGAGCGGCCATATGTAAACAATGACCGGCATGAATCTTACGGGGAAAGGCTGGTACTCTGCACAGGATAATTGAGTTTTCCTACGATAGCTGAGGTCTATTCCTCACATGCGGAATCAATGACAGGCATGTCGACTATTAATGGCGACCGGTGGTCTTACCCGGAAAGCCCAGATAGAGTTCATGGCATTAGAGGTTACTTTGACGAGGTTTGCGATGTCCCGCACGATCCGTTTTCACAAGTTTGGTCCGGCCGAGGTGCTCAAATGCGAAGAGCATGCAGCCGCGCAGCCCGCACCGGGCGAAGTGCAGGTGCGTGTCGAAGCGATTGGCATCAGCTGGTATGACATCCTGTGGCGCCAGAACCTGGCGTCTTCCCATGCACGCTTGCCGTCCGGCCTTGGCCATGAGATGGCGGGGGTCGTAGTCGCTGTTGGCGATGGCGTGGATGATTTGACTGTGGGCGATAAAGTGGCCAGTTTTCCGGCCGAGAGCCCCAATGATTACCCGGTGTATGGCGAACAGATCGTCCTGCCCCGTTCGGCCCTGACCCGGTACCCGGATGTCTTGAGCCCTATCGAGGCGAGCGTGCACTACACGCCGCTGTTGATTGCCTACTTTGCCTACGTGGATTTGGCACGGGTCAAGCCTGGGCAGTTTGCCTTGGTGACTGACGCCAGCCACTGCGCCGGCCCATCCTTTGTGCAACTGGGCAAAGCCCTGGGTGTGCGGGTGATTGCCGCGACCAAAGACAGTGATGAGCGTGAATACCTGCTGTCCCTTGGTGCCGAGAAAGTCATCGTCACCGAAGAGCAGGACCTGTTGATGCAAATCAACAAGTTCACCGATAACCGCGGTGTCGACGTGGTGTTCGACGGTTTGGGCGGCCCGCAGATGTCGTTGCTCGGCGATGTGCTGGCGCCCCGTGGCAGCCTGGTGTTGTATGGCTTGCAGGGCGGTAACCAGACGCCATTCCCGGCGTGTGCGGCGTTCCAGAAGAACATTCAGTTCTTCGTGCACTGTATCGGCAACTTCACCGGCAAGCCTGAACTGGGCATTATCCAGGACCAGGTCGCCTTGCAGCGAGCGCTTCGGGATATCAACCAACTCACCGCCGACCGCGTGCTGGTGCCGCTGAAAACCACGGTGTTTCCGTTCAATCAGTTCGTGGAAGCGCATCGCTACATGGACGAATGCCCGTGCCGCGAGCGCGTTGCGTTGCAGGTTGAAGCTGTTTAGGGTGTAGGAATATTCTCAAATGAGTATTCCTCGCTCCTACCTTGTGGGGCATATGCGCCATTTGAAAGGGCTGAAACTGTAGTGTTCTTCCACGATAAGGCTGGTGTTTTAACGCCTGGATCCTGACTTTTTCCCCCACGCCGCGCTGGATTCCAGCGCGGCGTTTTCGTGTGTGCGTGATTCAGGGAGTGTCCGCAATTCATCTGCACTGGTTTTCGGCAGGGTTCTGTATCTATTAATCATTATTCCAGCACTGATAATTACGCCTTCACTTTCATCTCAAGGACTGAGCGATGATTGAATATCTGATACCACTATTGCGAGTAGTTGAAACTAACCTCGTGGTAAACGTCGGGCGCCAGGGAAATACATGCGCCCATGAAAAGACTCAATGCAACAAGTTGGAAAGTTGGTCGCAGTTATTTGTAAGACGCTTCCTCGAATAGTTGGTTAGATGCGTGTAAGGGTTTGTCGGAAAGATCCTAGGATCACGATTATGTTCGCCTGGCCCCAGCAAATACGGCGCTTGCGTGTGTTTGCAGGGCGTGCCCCCCAATCTGATGGCACTGATGTCATTTTATTGCGTGGTGCTAGTGTCTAGTCATAACCGCACAGGCTGCGCGCGAATTTCTTACACGTGCAATAGGTCGAGCAAATACTGTCAGCAGTTGCTTGAAACTGAATATCCAAACTCAGGTAATAGAATGATGAGCACTATTCACGAACAGGCTATGACTTATGTTTATCAGCAAGTTCTACAGCGCTTGATCGGGCACTTCGCTCGCGAAGAGCGCACGGCACTCCAGTTGTTGGTCCAGCGAATCGTTGTGGCGGCAGGTGGCATGGAGCAAGTGGGGGGCTATAAAGTGCTGGTAGTCCATGGCGGTGGCAAAGTGAGTAGCTACACGCTGGCCTTGTTGCGGGCCGCGCAATTGACCATCGCTGGTCGATCCCCACGAACCTTTCAACTGCGTGTCGCGACATTACGCCATGCGGGAATGACCGAGGGCATGCTCGACGGCATCAACCAGGGCTACGGCCGCCTGTTTCTGCACGATGACCCAAGGGTTGACCTGCTGATGGTGGAAAACCAGGAAGTGTTGCCCTTCAACCACTTGCGACCTGTTTCCAGCGTTGGACGAGAAATCAGCCAGCGCAACATGTTGATGGTGGGCCATTTGAGTTCAGGCGACTGCCGCGCCACCCTGTGCAGTGATACGTACCTGGCGCTGGGGGATTTCTACCAGCGCATCACCACTTGGAATGGCGGGGTGCACGCACTGGTGAGCGGCGACTCCCCGCGCAAGCAAAGTCAGTTCCTTGCCTGGCTCAAGAACACGGCGTTGGGCGCCGGTATCGCGATACCGCAAGGCTGGCCGTCGTCACTCACCGGGTTGTTCGCGCGCATGGATGAATGGAGCACCGGATATTACCGTGATGTGTATGGGGAACATTATGTTGAAAGTGACAACCCCAGCAAGAACGGACATCGCCACTTGGCTTACATTGGCGTTGCCGATTTGCTGGACGATGTCGACCTTTCATCCTCGGCCATGCTCAACGAATTCATGGCCTTCGCACCCGACCCGCAGGAATTTCACTTCAGTCATCCCGCGTATTCCAACCCTCGGCTTATGGCACATCTTCGTGGGCTGCAAGCCCAGTGCTTGCGGGACCTGGATTACGAGGAGGGGGTACAGCGCTTTATCCAGCAGGTCCCACACTGCATGCCCGATGAACTGCTTGCGCAGGTGGGGGGCCGCGACGGTCGCATCCAGTCAGGCGCCTACGCCCAGCAGTTCTTTGGCTTGGACGAGACTCAATTGATTTGCCTGCTGTTTTCGCCGTTTATCCATCACGGCGAACGCCTGGAAGGCTATTTGCGCCAATGCCACCCAGGCATGCTGGTGGCCTTGCCCGAATTGCACAAGGTCCTGCAAGGCAAGCCGTCCGCCGACATGCTGCAACAGTGGGTCACTGACACCAGCGGCTTGCCGATGACTTTGTTGCAACACCTCTATCGCAAACGTCCGCTGGGCTATGTGGGCGGCAAATTGCGCAATGTCGGCACTACGGCCCATGACAGCGCGCAGGCCTGTCAATTGTCCGGACGATGACGCTGCGCGGCGAGCGGCAGGCAGATTTCGCGTATCAGGCGGTCTATCGCTACATGATCAGCCTGATCAACGAAGTCAGTACTGACGCACGGGTAAAACTGCCCTCCCTGCGACAATTGGCGGGGCGCTTGAACGTGTCGATTTCAACCGTCCAGTATGCCTACTCGCTGCTTGAAAAAGAGGGCCGGGTCTATTCGGTGGCCAAATCGGGTTATTACGCCTGGCCGCTCTCGGCAAATCCGCTGGCAGGTGCCAGCGGTGACCTATTGGATCGGCTCTACGCAGCGGCACGGCGCCCAGGCATGGTGGTGCTCAGCGGCGATGAGCCTGCGCTGCTGGCTTCGCTGGATGGCACGCTGTTGCGCTTGGAGCGAGAACTGGTCCGCCAGTATCCGCAATATCTTCAACCCTGGTCCCAGCCTTGCGGAGTCTGGGAGCTGCGTGCAGCGCTGGCGGCGCGTTATACGTCGTCGCCGACCCGCTGCTGGCATGCCGATGACGTCTATATCGGTGCCGACCTGCGCGGTGTATTGGACATCCTCATCGAAGTGTTGGGCCTGAGGGGGGCTGCGGTGATTGTGGAGTCGCCGTGTGATTGGCTGGTCCTGCGCCTGCTTCAGGATGCCGGGGTGCGGATCATCGAGCTGCCCTGGACGCCAGAAGGGCGGCTCGACCTGGTGTGCCTTGATCAATTGTTATGCGCCGAGTCGGTGCATCTGGTGTTGCTGTCATCCAGGGTCAGTGTGCCAGCCGGAGTTTCCATGCCGCCCCAGGATCGAGTGGCCATCGCGCACATGCTGGATCAGTACGGTTGCTGGCTCCTGGAGAACGACACCTTTGGCGAACTGGGTTTCCACGAGCCACAGGTCGCACTGCGCGAGTTGGTGAACCCTGAGCGATTGATGGTGTTTTCCTCGTTCGAGAAAGTACTGGGCTCGGAAGCGCCCTATGGGTATCTGCTGTCAAGGCGTATGAACAGCGAACTTCAGCGCCATTTCCTGCTGCGCTCCTTTCGCTTGTCGCCGATTCGCCAGCGTGCCATTGCGCGTCTTTATCACAGCGGGCGGATCGACCAGCACCTGCGTGGGCTGCGCCAGCAGCTGCGTCAGCAGGCAGACGAAATGTGCGAGCGCCTGGACCAGCATCTGGGAGACCAAATGACCTATCGTGCACCCGCTGCGGGCGCGGCGTTCTGGTTGAACGCCACACGACCCGTGGATATGCGCCAGGTCTTCCAGCGTCTGCTCTCCCAGCAAGTGGTGATTGCCCCTGGCGAACTGTTCAGTATCAGCGGTCTGCATCAGCAGCATTTGCGCCTGAGCCATACCTTTCAGGGGCAGCCGAACCTGGATATTGTCCTGGCAGCTCTCAGCGAAGCGTTGCGTAAGGCACAGATAGGATGATCGCGTGAAGTTTCTCTTACTGTTGTAGGATCGATAACGTCGCGCAGCAGTCCAACTCTCAGTAAACTGCCATTTTATTCCAAATCCTTCTTTCCGAGGTTTATGCATGACAATCAGTCCTTTTGCGGGCAAGCCGGCGCCAGCCCAACTGCTGGTGGATATCCCGCGACTGGTCACGGCCTACTACACGGGCCAGCCTGATGCAGCAATCTCCACCCAGCGCGTGGCATTCGGTACTTCCGGGCACCGTGGTAGCTCGTTTGAACTGAGCTTCAACGAATGGCACGTGCTTGCCATCAGCCAGGCCATCTGCCTGTATCGCGAAGCCCAGGGCATCAACGGCCCACTGTTCGTCGGCCTGGACACCCACGCACTGTCGACACCTGCTGGTGCCAGCGCCCTGGAAGTGCTGGCTGCCAATGGTGTGCATGTGATGCTGGCCGAAGGCGATGAATACACGCCGACGCCTGCGATTTCCCACGCCATCATCTGCTACAACCGTGGCCGCACCAGCGGCCTGGCGGACGGTATCGTCATTACGCCGTCGCACAACCCGCCGCAGAGTGGCGGCTACAAGTACAACCCGCCGAATGGCGGCCCAGCCGATACCCACGTCACCAAGTGGATCGAAGCCAAGGCCAACGAACTGTTGGCCAACAAACTCGCCGGGGTCAAGCGCATCACCCACGCCCAGGCACTCAAGGCGGATACCACGCATCGCCATGACTACCTCAACATCTACGTGGCTGACCTGGTCAATGTGATCGACATGGACGCCATCCGCAGCGCTGACCTGCGCCTGGGCGTGGACCCGCTGGGTGGAGCAGGGGTGCGCTACTGGTCGGCGATTGCCGAGCATTACCGCCTGAACCTGGACGTGGTGAATACCGAAGTCGATTCCACCTTCCGTTTCATGAGCGTGGACTGGGACGGCCAGATCCGCATGGACCCGTCCTCCAGCTACGCCATGCAGGGCCTGATTGGGCTCAAGGAACGCTTCGATGTGGCGTTCGCCTGCGATCCAGATCACGACCGCCACGGCATCGTCACGCCGTCCGGTGGCTTGCTTGCACCCAACAACTACCTGGCGGTGTCCATCGACTACCTGTTCCAGAACCGTCCTGACTGGCGCGCAGACGCCGCCGTGGGCAAAACCGTGGTCAGCAGCGGCTTGATCGATCGCGTCGCTGCGCGCATTGGCCGTCGTCTGTATGAAGTGCCGGTTGGCTTCAAGTGGTTTGCTGATGGTCTGTTCGAAGGATCGTTGGGCTTTGGTGGCGAAGAAAGCGCCGGTGCTTCGTTCCTGCGCAAGGACGGCACTGTCTGGAGCACTGACAAGGATGGCCTGATCCCGGCGCTGTTGGCCGCGGAAATGACCTCGCGCAAAGGCCAGGACCCCAGCCAGATCTACCGTGGGCTGACCGACGCATTGGGTGAGCCGTTCGCGATTCGTGTGGATGCCAAGGCCACTCCGGCGCAGAAAGCCCTGCTGGGCAAGCTGTCGCCAGACCAGGTAACGTCTACCGAGTTGGCCGGTGAAAGCATCCAGCAGATCCTCAGCCATGCGCCAGGCAATGACCAGGCGATCGGCGGATTGAAGGTGATGACTGAAAACGGCTGGTTTGCCGCACGGCCATCCGGTACTGAGGATATCTACAAGATCTACGCCGAGAGCTTTATTGATGAGGATCACCTCAAGCAACTCGTGGAAGAGGCGCAGGTGCTGGTAGACGGTGCTATCAGCCAATAACTAGCCCTTGCAGGAACTGGCAAGCCAGCTCCTGCATACATTCAGGCGAGGTCGACCAACACAATTTCGCTGTCTTCAATTGCCGTTACCCGCAACACCTGTTCATCTTCAACCGCGACACCATCTCGAGCTTGTGCACGCAAGCCATTGACTTCAATAACCCCGGTCGCCGGCACCAAGTAAGCCCGACGCCCGCTGTCAAGCCGGTATTCGGCACTTTCCCCCGCCTTCAGGTTCGCCGCCACCAGGCGTGCATCCGCACGAATGCGCAAGCTCTCGCTGTCCCCGGCCTTACCACTCGCCAGCGTTACAAAACCCTCCCGGTCACCCTTAGGAAACGGCTTGGCGCCCCATGAAGGTGGCAAACCGGCTTCGTTCGGAATAATCCAGATCTGGAAGATTTTGGTCGGCGTGTCCTCAAGGTTGTACTCGCTGTGGGCAATCCCGGTGCCTGCGCTCATCACTTGCACATCACCGGCTTCGGTACGGCCTTTATTGCCAAGGTTGTCGGCATGGCTGATCGCGCCTTTGCGCACATAGGTGATGATCTCCATGTCGCGGTGCGGGTGCTGTGGGAAGCCGGTGCCCGGCGCGATAATGTCGTCGTTCCACACCCGCAGGTTGCCCCAGTGCATGCGGTTGGGGTCGTGGTACTCGGCAAACGAAAAGTGGTGATGAGCGTCAAGCCAGCCGTGGTGGGCGCCGCCCAGGGAAGTGAAAGGTCGAAGTTCAAGCATGATCGTCTCCTGTGAATGGCCCTATGATCCTGCAGCTCATGATCGATAAAAAGCGTAAAAACTGCCTGATTCCTATCAGTCGATTAGATTGGTTAGTGGCGCTTTGACTTTCAGTTCATCGCCTAACTGCATGACGGAAAAGCAATTGGCTGGAACTGAGCGTCGATTCCGGCGACCATGGCGCACTTGTTTGAAACCAGCTCATCGCAGGAGTCCGCGTGTCGCAACAAAAGCCTGATCTTCCTCCCGAACTGCGCCCTTTGGCAGACATGCCGCTATTCAAACGCCTGGCTGCGCGCCTGTTTGGCCATGGCTTGACCCGTTTGCGCGCCCAGCACCGGTTTTCCTGGCTGCACGGGCAGGCGGACGGTTTTCGCAGCGGGCATGAAGCGGGTGTGGAGTACGGCTATCGCGAAGGCAAAGCCGATGGCATCGAAGAAGGTCGTCAAGTGCTGTTGATTCGTGACTTCCGCCCGGATGAACACCGTGCACCGGGTGTGGATGACAGCCTGTTCGAGGATTGGCGCCTGCCGCTCACCGCCGAGCTGAAGAAGCGCATGAAGGCCGACGTCGCACGATTGCTGCCGGCTCACGCCCAGCCGAGCGCGGCGCAATGGAAGATGATCTTCAGTGAAACACCCTCGACCTCTGTGATCGCCGGGGCCGGTGCTGGCAAATCCACGTCGCTGGTGCTGCGCATTTTGCTGCTCACCCATTACCTGGGCTTTGAGCTGAGTTCGATGACGGTGGTGACCTTCACCCGCGAATCGCGCAAGGACTTCATCAACAAGCTCATGGAGATTCTCAACCTTTGGGGCCAACCCCTTGGTATGAAAGAAGCGCAAGTCGTGGTGCGGACCTTTCACTCGCGCATTCTGCCCATGGTACGCAGCCTGCCGGGCTTTGAGCGCCTGCAAGCCTTCGAGAACCTGAATTCGGGTTTTGAAGACGCTGACAGCAACCCTTTTGACCTGCGTATCAACGACGCCCAGCGCCAGCAGATGAATGCCTGCTACCACCGGCTGCAGGGGCAGCACCCGCGTTTCCGTGAGCTGATTGCGCCACTGGCGCGCCACGGGCTGCAACTCAAGGAGCTGGAGCGCGATCATCCGGATGTGCAAAAACGCGTGGCCGTGACCGAACTGGCGGCCAAACGCGACGAAGAACTCTGCGATGTGATCGAGGACCTGTGGTTTCGCGCAGGCGCGTGGCCAATCAAGGGCATTGAACCCAACCGCCAGACCGTGGAAATCAACGGTGCGCAATTTCACTGCCATGGCTACAGTCCCGAGCTAGATGCCTGGGTGGTGCTGGGCTTCGACTCACGGGAAAACGCGCAGACCAGCCGGCCAAGCTCGAAGCTGTCGGTGCGCGCAGAATGGGCGGTAAAGCGCACCTTGTTTCAAGCTTTCTGTCGTAAGCCTTTGATATGGCTAGATAGCTACGAATCATCAAAGCGCCTGCTAAGCAGCCTGGCCGGCGATGCCACCGCCGGCCCCGGCTTTGATTACAAGGTCAAAGGCGAGTTGGCTTCAGCGCCGCTGCTGGACAGTTTTGTGATGGCCGCCGGATTCATCGAAAACCTCGGCCTGGACGTACCCACCGCCGTTGGGCAGATGAGCTTTGCCAAAGATGACCCGGACCGCTTCTTCTTCGAAGCCCTGAGTATTTTTTGGAAAGCCCTGGAAGATCACTTGCTGGACCAATCGCCACCGATCATGACCTATAACCGGATGTTCTCGCTGTTTGGCGAAAATACCCCGGAAAATTTGAAGCTGCTCAGCGATCCGCTACTGCGTCCCCTGTCGCACTTGATGATCGACGAATTCCAGGACGTTTCGCCGCAGATCGTCTCGTGGATCCGTGCCAGCCTGCGCGAGATTCGCAGCCGTGGCCCAGCCATGCATGTGGGACGCGGCGCGCAGCGCTCATCCTTGCTGTGTGTGGGGGATGATTGGCAGTCGATCTATGGCTGGCGCGGCAGTTCGCCCAAGTACTTCATGGAGTTCGACAAGGAGTTCCCATCCCCGTCGACCACCCGCGTGATGCTGGGCGAGAACTACCGCAGCCACCAGCACATCATCGATGCGGCCGAGCACATCGTGCGCGCCGCACCGGCGATTCCTGGCAAGAAGGCCAAGGCCAGTGGCGCGCCCAAGGCATTGGTGCCGGTCAAGGTGTTGGAGCGCGACGATGCGGCATTGGGGCGGCAGTTGTCGGAGCACTATCAGAAGGGTGAATCGATCTTGATGCTTTATCGAAAAAGTAGCGATAAGCTATTGATTCAAGAGCATATTCAATCTGTAGTTAATGTGGATTCTAGCTTGCAACCGCAGGCGCGCAGGTTGAAGCAGTTGACCTATCACAGTGCCAAGGGGCTTCAGGCAGACGCGGTGTTTCTGCTTGGGGATTGCCAGCATGTCACCAGCTCGCCGTACAAAAATCAGGTCTACCGCATGGCGGGCCTGGGCAAGGCTGGCGACAGCGAACCCTATGACAATGCGCAAAGGGACGAAGTGCTGCGCCTGGCCTATGTGGGCATAACCCGCGCCGTGAGCCATTGCTACTGGTATGTGGAAAAGCCCGAAGGCCAGGCCGTGAACGTGCCGAGGGCCTCGGAGCGGGTGGATGGCAAGAAGGCGTTTTTCGATGATCAGCGCGTTTAGGCGCTGATCACTCAGGCCCGCAATGACACCGGCGGCACAAACGACTCCAGCTCATCCTCAACGGCCTCAATGATGCGCTCCACATCGGCAGCATTCATCACGGTGGCGCAGGGGATGCCGGCGATGGCGATCAGCGTCTCGCCGCTGGCGCGGTCGAACAATCGGGCGATCATACTGCCAGGCGCATCCATGCTGCCCTCAAAACCCATCGGATGAAAATGCCAGCGCATCAGCTGGCAGGCGTTGGGGAACGTCACTTTGTTCATGTTGCCCACCTTGTTCATTGAGCGCTTCCTTTAGCTCGCGGCAGGGGGCCAAGACCTTCACTGGTCGTGGCATCTAAGAACTTAAAAATAGCATCCGTTCGCACACGCAAGGTGACTTTTTTGGCCCCGTTCGGCGGTTGTTTTTCATAAGTTTGATGTGGGTCATGTCCTACTTGAGATTGGGCAAAAGGCCATTAGTCAGAAGTGCCAATTCGCCATTGAAGGCCCCGGCAAAATTCGGCAATCTCCAAGGTTTACCCGCCGCAGAGCCTTCCATGTCCGACATCGCCCAAGACGATGAGCCCCAGCAGTCCCACGCCACACGCGAATTGGTGCTGCGTCACCACCTGTGTTGGCGTCATCGGGACCTGGAGGGCGTCATGTCCTACTACCATCCGGACATCCAGTACCACGACTTTTTCCAGAACCGCGTCGTCGGTTACGCCGAGCTGCGTGATTACCTGCAAGCCAGCATGCCGCGTGAGGCCGATGAAGCCATCGAGCACAGCGACCGCATCCGCGCCGATGGTGATACGGCCTTCATCCAGTACCGCATCACCTTGCGTGGCGGCCACGGCCTGGTGTCATTCCGCACCAGCGAAGCCATCACGGTGCGCGATGGGTTGATCTGGCGGGTCAATGAATACGCCTCCCTGGTGCACGAGCAACCTATCCAGGCCGCACGGCCTTCGGTCAGCCGCTTGGGCTTGTCGCCCCAGCAATTGGGGCATATGGCCAATGACCTGCAGCAGTATTTCGAACGCAAGCAACCTTATCTGGACCCGGGACTGGACCTGCAGCGCGTCTCCAAAGAGTGTGGCTACAGTCGCAATCAGATTTCCTATTTGCTGAACCAGGTGCTGGGGCAAAGCTTCTATCGTTACGTCAACCAAGCCAGGCTCCAGCACTTGCTGGCCGCATTGGACAAGGCAGCACCGCCGATAAAGGTCGACGACCTGGCCTTTGCCGCCGGTTTCAACTCACTGTCAGCGTTCTACAGCGCATTCCGTCAGCACACGGGCCAGTCACCCAAGGCCTACGTCAAACAAATTTCCCTGCGTGCACGCGCGCAAGACAGCCCCTGACACCGCGCTCTAGGATCCATCCTATCGAAACGAGGTAGGGGAACCCGGCATGCCGGCATGGCGCAACATCAGCTTATGGATGGACCAGTTGGATGACCCGCTGCTCGCGCGGCCCTCGCTGGAGCAGGACCTGGACGTCAACGTGGCCATCATCGGCGCCGGTTATACCGGGTTGTGGACCGCGTATTACCTGAAACGTCAGGCGCCCGAACTGAACATCGCAATCATCGAAGCGCAAACCGCCGGCTTCGGCGCCTCCGGCCGCAATGGTGGTTGGCTGATGGGCAACCTGCTGGGCGAGGACCGCTTGTTGGCAGGCCTGAACCCCGAACAGCGCCGCGCCTCGTTTGACCTGCTGCATGCCATCCCTGATGAAGTCGCCCAAGTGCTGGCGCGTGAAGGCATCGACTGCGACTACCGCAAGGGCGGCGCGTTGTACTGCGCCGCGCGCTACCCCGAGCAGGAAGGCAGCCTGCGCAGTTACCTCGACAAACTCTACGCCCAGGGCCTGACCGAAGCCGACTACCGCTGGCTCAGCCCGCAGCAACTGGCCGAACAGATTCGTATCGCCAAGCCTTATGGCGGTATCTATGCACCCCACGTGGCGACCATTAACCCTGCCAAGTTGGTGCGCGGCCTGGCGCGGGTGGTTGAGAGCATGGGCGTGGCAATCTACGAAAACAGCCCAGTGACCCATTGGCAATCCGGAGGCCTACGCACGGCGAAGGCCGGTGTTCGTGCCGCTTGGGTGGTGCCGGCAGTGGAGGGCTACGCCAACACCTTACCGCCCCTGGGCCGTTATCAACTGCCGGTGCAAAGCCTGATTGTCGCCACCGAGCCGTTGCCAGCCAGCACCTGGGATGAAATCGGCCTGAGCCACGGCCAAGCCTTTGGCGAAAGCAGTCGCCAGGTGACCTACGGCCAGCGGTCGGCGGACAACCGCCTGGTGTTCGGCGCCCGTGGCGGCTACCAGTTTGCCGGAAAGCTGCGGCACAACTTCGATCTGACTGACAGCGAAGTGGAACTGCGTCGCTACCTGTTCGGTGAGCTTTTCCCACAGCTCAAGCACGTGAAGATTACCCATTCCTGGGGCGGCAACCTGGGCATGTCGCGAAATTTCCGACCGCACATGCTGTGCGACCACAAGACCGGCATCGCACTGTCTGGCGGATATGGCGGGGAGGGCGTCGGCGCCACCAACCTGGGTGGCCGCACCCTGGCCGACCTGATCCTCGGCCGCGACACGCCGCTGACCCATCAACCCTGGGTAATCCGTGAACGTGGGCTGGACGCGCTCAAGCCCTGGGAGCCCGAACCCTGCCGCTGGCTGGGCTACAACGCGATCATTCGCAGTTTTGTCCATGAAGACAAGGTGTTGGCCAACCCCAATACCGCCCCTTGGCGCCGCAAGCTGGCGACCGGCGTGGCCGGGTTCATGGAAGGTTTCATGCACTAAGTCGTTTCACTCACACGGGAAAACCCCATGAGCATCACGCAATTCAAAGACACGCTGAACGCCCACCTACCGGACTCGTCGCCCGTGGCCGTGCCGTTGGGCGAGCCCATTGCCGTGGCCTCGACCCTGAGCGTCGAGCGCAACGATGGCGTCGAAACCGGCATCTGGGAATGCACCCCAGGTGTCTGGCGTCGGCAGATCAAATCCCAGGAGTTTTGCCACTTTATCCAGGGCCGCTGCACCTTCACCCCTGACAACGGTGAAATCGTCCACATACAAGCCGGTGACGCACTGATGTTGCCGGCCAACAGCACCGGCATCTGGGACATCCAGGAAACCGTGCGCAAGACCTACGTATTGATCCTGTAACGCTTTGATCCTTGATCGCCTGCCATAAAAACAGCCCTAAAACCGCCAGGAAATCGAACCATGAAAGCCATTGCCCTGTTGCCCTTGATGTTGGTGGCCTCTATCAGCCAGGCCGCCGAGACGGTGAAAATCTACAACTGGTCGGACTACATTGCGCCGGACACCACCAAGAACTTCCAGAAAGAAACCGGCATTGGTTTCACCTACGACGTGTACGACAGCAACGAAACCCTCGACGGTAAGTTGATGACCGGTAAATCCGGCTACGACGTGGTGTTTCCGTCCAACCACTTCATGGCCCGGCAGATCCAGGGCGGTGCGTTGAAGAAGCTCGACAAGAGCCAGTTGCCCAACTGGAAGAACCTGAACCCGGTGCTGCTCAAGGCCCTGGAAAACAACGATCCGGGCAATGCCCATGGTTTCCCGTACCTGTGGGGCAGCACCGGCATCGGCTACAACATCGACAAGGTCAAGGCGGTGCTGGGCGACAATGCGCCGGTCGATTCCTGGGACCTGATCTTCAAGCCGGAGAACATGGCCAAGCTGCAAAAATGCGGCGTGGCCATTCTGGACAACGGCCCGGAACTGCTGCCGGCGGCGCTCAATTACCTGGGCCTACCGCACCACAGCAAGAAGCCTGAGGACTACAAGAAGGCTGAAGACTTGCTGATGAAAGTTCGCCCTTACGTCGCGTACTTCCACTCCTCGAAATACACCGCCGACCTGGCCAACGGCGATATCTGCGTGGCGGTGGGCTTCTCCGGCGACATCCTGCAGGCGGAAAGCCGTGCCAAGGAAGCTAACAACGGCGTGAACATCGGCTACAACATTCCCAAGGAAGGCGCCGCGATCTGGTTCGACATGGTCGCCATGCCTGCGGACGCCCCGGATGAAAAAGCCGGGTATGCCTTCATGAACTACCTGTTGCGCCCGGAAGTGATGGCCAGCATCACCAACTATGTGCATTACGCCAACGGCAACCAAGCCGCCGACAGTCTGGTGGAGCCCGCAATCAAGGCAGATACCAAGGTGTATCCGAGCCCGGAAATGATGGGCAAGTTGTTTGCGCTGGAGGCGATGCCATTGAATATCGACCGGGTGCGTACGCGGGTGTGGAACACCATTCGCACCGGTAAATAAACGTTACGCATCACTCATGTGGGAGCGGGCTTGCTCGCTCCCACATTTAAACCGAGTGCAACCTCGGGCTCAGGGGTGTTCCAAATCATGCCCCAACGACTGGATAAACAACGAAAACAACTCTGGCTGTGACGATATATCCAGCTTGGCGTACAGATGCCGACGGTGCACCTTCACCGTGTCCGGCGAGATATTCAGCCGCTCGGCCATGGCCTTGGACGAGAACCCGCGCAACACCAACCGGGCGATTTCCAGCTCGCGGTCCGACAGCACACCACAACCGAACTGGCTCAACGCGTCCCTGATCTGACTGTCCATCGCCGGCGCACGCTGGGTGCTTTGCTGCCAGTGTTGCTGCATCAACGGCAATACCCAGGCGGCCACGGTGGTCATCAGCCCGGTCTCATCAAAACTGAAACGCCGCTGCATGCCCAACGAAAGCGACAATGTCCCCGCGCCCGGCACTTGCAGGATGAATTGCACCTCGTCTTCCAGCACGTTGTCGTGGAAGTAGTTGAGGAAGTATTCGCTCTGGCGAAAATGATCCGGTGCCACTTCCTCCAGGCGGTACACGCCGCTGGCATAGCCCTCGCGACAGACCTGGAAAAACGGGTCGAGCAAATACAGGCCATTGAGATACACCAGCATCGACGCCGGTTTGCTGCTGGGCTGGGCGTCGTATTCTTCCAAGGCCTGGGGCGGGCCATCCACCGGGTAGAAGATCGCCAAGGCGTTATCGAACGGCAGGCACTGGTGCAGCAACAACACCAACTGTTTCCAGAAATGCTCGGTGCCGATGTGCGCAACGGTGCGGCCCAGGCCGGCGTGCATGCCGACTTCGCGAAACAGGCTCATGTGGCAGGCTCCCACCCGCAAAAGATCGGCCAAGGGTTCGGCTTTTGCCCGGTGGCGTCAAGGGGAGTACGCCAATAGGGGAATTGGCTGACATGAACACCCTGTTTAAGGTTGCCATCATTCAGCGGAAAACATATCCCGCGATATTCAGACGTTTCGTTTCTGCCTCACACCAAGAACAACGACAGAGGATAACGATATGAGCACTTCCCCCACGCCTGACGGCGTGCTGAAACCCACCTTGAGTGTCTTTGATGTGGTCGCTATCACCGTGTCAGCGGTGACGCCGGCCAGTTCCGTGTTTGTGATTGCGCCCTTTGCCATCCAGCAAGCCGGCAGTGGCGTGTTCCTGGCGTTTGTGATGGCAGGCTTACTCGCGCTGATGTTTGCCTTTTGCTACGCCGAGTTGGGCCGCGCCCACAACAGCGCCGGGGGCGAGTATGTGTACGCCAAGCGCGTGTTTGGCGGCATGGCCGGCTATGCGACGTTCCTGACCGTACTGGTGATGTTGCTGTTTATCCCGCCGGTGCTCGCCACAGGCGCGGCGACTTATCTGAATAACGCCTTGGGCACGAAGTTCGACTCCCAGACCGTCGCGCTGGTAATCGTGGTGTGCAGCTACGCCTTGGGCATTCTCAATATCAAGCTGAATGCCTGGATCACCGGCACCTGCCTGCTGCTGGAAGTGGCCGCGCTGCTGGTGATTGTGGTGATCGGCTTTAGCAACCCGGTGCAACCGGCCAGTGTGTTGTTCCAGCCGCAGATCGTCGAAAACGGCGTGCTGCACCTGGCGCCGTGGGCGCTGGTGATCGGCGCGGTGGGTATCGGTCTGTTTTCCTACAACGGCTATGGGCCGGCGGTGTTGCTGGCTGAGGACATGAAATGCGGCGGCAAAGGCGTGCACAAGGCCGTGCTGTGGTCCTTGGGACTGGTGGTGATCATCGAACTGGTGCCGATCACCGCGCTGTTGATCGGAGCGCCATCGCTGAGTGAGATGATCAGCAGCCCGGACCCTATCGGCTACCTGTTGACCAGCCATGGCAATGAAACCTTGTCGCGGCTGGTCAGCGCCGGGATCTTCCTGTCGGTGTTCAATGCGATTGTCGCGATCGTGATCCAGATCGGCCGCGTGGTGTTCAGCAGCGGACGCGACGCCCTGTGGACGCCGAGCATCAACAAACTGTTCACGCGTATTCATCCACGCTGGGATTCGCCCTGGTTGGCTACGCTGTTCCTGGCGATTCCTTCGGCGCTGTTGAGTTTCAGCTCCAACCTGGCCGACCTGACCTCGTTCAGCGTGTTGCTGATCATGCTGGTGTACCTGGTGGTGGCGCTGAGTGCGTTGATGAGCCGGGTGCTGCTGCGTGATCGCGAGCATCCCTATCGCATGCCGCTGTGGCCGCTGCCGGCGTTGGTCGCGGTACTCGGGGCGGGTTATCTGTTGGTCACCCTGGTGGCGGCGGCTTCGATCCGCGACATCATGATCATCATCGGTTTGCTGGCGCTGTCGGTGATTCTGTATTGCATCAGTGGACGGTTGAGTCCGGTCTTCCAGAAATTGTAAGGAGTGGTTATGCGCGCACGTCAATTGGGCATCACGTTGGGGCTGGGCACGCCCGGTGAATGGAACGCCATTACCGATGTGCCCGGTGTCCGGGTCGGGCACAGCACGATCAAGACGCTTATCGACGGCAAGCACGTGCGCACTGGCGTCAGCGTGATCCAACCCCGCGCCGGCGAAGCCCGCCAGCAACCGTGCTTCGCCGGCTATCACGTGCTCAATGGCAATGGTGACGCCACTGGGCTTGAGTGGATCAACGAGGCGGGGCTGTTGACCACGCCGTTGGCCATCACCAACACCCACAGCATCGGCATTGTGCGCGACAGCCTGATCGCCCTGGAGCGCGAGCGCCTGGCGGATCCGGCGGTGTACTGGTGCATGCCGGTGGTGATGGAAACCTATGACGGCCTGCTCAATGACATCTGGGGCCAGCATGTCGGCCCCGAGCATGTGCGCGAAGCCGTGGACAACGCCGAAACCGGCCCGGTGCAGGAGGGCGCGGTCGGCGGCGGCACCGGCATGATCTGCCATGAATTCAAAGGCGGTATCGGCACCGCCTCGCGGCGCTTGCCGGCGGAACAGGGCGGCTGGACTGTCGGCGTGCTGGTGCAGGCCAACCATGGCAAGCGCCAGGAGCTGCGGGTGGATGGCTACCCGGTGGGGCGCCAGTTGATGGAGATTGCGTCGCCCTTCGCCGAGCAAGGCACGCCGGGTATGGGCTCGATCGTGGTGATCCTGGCCACCGACGCGCCGCTGTTGCCGCACCAATGCCAGCGCCTGGCGCAGCGCGCGTCCATCGGCATCGCCCGCACTGGCGGCGGCACCGAAGATTCCAGCGGTGACCTGTTCCTGGCCTTTGCCACCGGTAACCAGGATCTGCCGCCAGCGGATTATGGACGCAAGGGCCTGCCGTTCAGCAGCGCCTTGCAGATGGTCAACAACGACCATATTTCGCCGCTGTTCAGCGCGGCGGCGGAGGCGGTGGAAGAGGCGATCATCAATGCGATCCTGGCCGGGGAGAGCATGCTCACTGATGAACGTGTGCTGGTGCCCGGACTGGAAGGTGAAACGCTGTTGGCGGTATTGCACAAGACAGGCTGGAGTGCGTCCCGGTAATAGGGGGCAACCTAAGTTATTAATACAAGTAGTGGCTGTTTAATGTTGCTAATGACACCCTGCCAATATATTGGATCCATTAAATGGCGGCGCCGCTCTACTTGAGCGGCGTTAGTGCTATTTAATATTTAAATATGAGCCAGCTGTTTTTTGTCGGACAAAACCACTGCCACCCAATAAACACGGCACAGGTCTTAACTAAGTTGTTGTTCGAGTGATTTAGAATGCTGGAAAAGATGTAGACGAAAGATTTCAAGTTGTGTCAGTTTTCTTACGCCTTCAAAAGAGGCGAGTGATAGGACGATCTCGCCCGCGAGGTGCCTATCGAACAAAGACTGATGCACTTGCAAACAAGGAAGTACGTTTATGTCAAAAGTAAAAGACAAGGCTATCGTGTCGGCGGCGCAAGCCAGCACCGCTTACTCGCAAATCGATAGCTTCAGCCATCTGTACGACCGTGGCGGCAACCTCACGGTCAACGGTAAACCTTCGTTCTCGGTGGATCAGGCAGCTGACCACCTGTTGCGCGAGAACGCGGCCTATCGTGACCTGGATGGCAACGGCAAGATTGATCTGACCTACACCTTCCTCACCTCGGCGTCCTCGGCAACCATGAACAAACATGGCATCACCGGGTTCAGCCAGTTCAACACCCAGCAGAAAGCACAGGCCGTATTGGCCATGCAATCCTGGGCGGATGTGGCCAATGTGACCTTCACCGAAAAAGCCTCGGGCGGTGACTTCCACATGACGTTTGGCAACTACAGCGGTGGCCAGGACGGCGCGGCCGCGTTTGCCTACCTGCCGGGCACCAACGACAAGTACCACGAAAGCGGCCTGGACGGCACCTCCTGGTACCTGACCAACAGCAGCTACACGCCGAACAAAACGCCGGACCTGAATAACTACGGCCGCCAGACCCTGACCCACGAAATCGGCCATACCCTGGGCCTGGACCACCCTGGCGATTACAACGCCGGGACCGGTAACCCTTCCTACAAAGACGCGGACTATGGACAGGACACGCGTGGCTACAGCGTTATGAGTTACTGGAGCGAGAGCAACACCAACCAGAACTTCAGCAAAGGCGGCGTCGAAGCCTACGCGTCCGGCCCGCTGATCGATGACATCGCGGCGATCCAGAAGCTCTACGGCGCCAACTACAACACCCGTGCCGGCGACACCACCTACGGCTTCAATTCCAACACCGGGCGTGATTTCCTCAGCGCCACCTCGAATGCCGACAAACTGGTGTTCTCGGTGTGGGACGGCGGTGGTAACGACACCCTGGACTTCTCCGGTTTCACCCAGAACCAGAAAATCAACCTCAATGAAGCGTCGTTCTCCGACGTTGGTGGCCTGGTGGGCAACGTGTCCATCGCCAAGGGCGTGACCATCGAAAACGCCTTCGGCGGCGCCGGCAATGACTTGATCATCGGCAATAACGCGGCCAACGTGATCAAGGGTGGGGCCGGCAACGACCTCATCTACGGTGGCGGCGGTGCGGACCAACTATGGGGCGGCGCGGGCAACGACACCTTTGTGTTCGGTGCCAGTTCCGATTCCAAGCCAGGCGCTGCGGACAAGATCTTTGACTTTACCTCGGGTTCGGACAAGATCGATTTGTCGGGCATCACCAAGGGCGCAGGCCTGACCTTCGTCAATGCCTTCACCGGACATGCCGGCGATGCTGTACTGACCTATGCCGCAGGCACCAACCTGGGCACCTTGGCAGTGGACTTCTCCGGGCACGGCGTGGCGGACTTCCTCGTCACCACCGTCGGCCAGGCAGCCATCAGCGACATCGTGGCGTAATGCACGGGCGCGGCGCTTCGGCGCCGCGCTTTAGCGATGGAGCGTGGAGATGCAGCGTTTATTCAAAGTGATCACCGGCGTGTTGCAGGTGATGTTCGTATCGGCAGGAGCCCACGTGATGGCGAGCAGTCTTGTATTACCCACCAGCGCCCAGTTGGCTGGCCACTGGCAATTGCACCAGCAGGATCAGATGTGCGCACTGGACCTGCTGGAACAGGCGAATGCCTTGGGCGGCGACGTCGCCTGCGCGGCGCAATGGCTCGGTGAAAAACCACTGACCTGGACGCCGACACCGGATGGCATCTGGCTGATGAATGCCGAAGGCAGCGGGATAACCCACCTCAACCGAGAGCAAGAGGGCGAATATAAAGGTCGCACGCCTACCGGCCTGGAAGTTGTATTGCAACGCACACCTTAGTTGTCGCTATAGGTTTATAACTGAATTTATTAGTTGACCGCTCCGTTGTTTGGGGTTGGGGAAACTATTGCGCGAAATTTGTTTCAGGGAAGATCAGAAGCCATGGCGAAGTCCCATGCCGTCGCGCCGTTACTCAGGGCGTTGGGTGAGTACAAAAGTATCTTGATCAGTGTTGGTTGTTTCACCGCATTGATTAACCTGCTGATGCTGGTGCCATCGATTTACATGCTGCAAGTGTATGACCGCGTGCTGTCCTCCCAGAATGAAACCACCCTGGTGATGTTGACGCTGATGGTCGTCGGCTTCTTTGCGTTTATTGGCACGCTTGAGGTGATCCGCAGCTTTATCGTGATCCGTATCGGCAGCCAGTTGGAGCGGCGTTTCAACCTGCGCGTGTACAAAGCCGCCTTCGAACGCAACTTGAAAAGCGGGCAGGGGCATGCCGGGCAATCCCTTGGCGATTTGACCCACATCCGCCAATTCATCACCGGGCCGGCGCTGTTCGCGTTTTTCGACGCGCCGTGGTTTCCCATCTACCTGTTTGTGATTTTCCTGTTCAACGTGTGGCTCGGCCTATTGGCCACCGCGGGCGCGGTGCTGTTGATCGGCCTCGCCTGCCTGAACGAATACCTGACCAAAAAGCCGTTGGGCGAGGCCAGTGGTTATTCCCAGCAATCCACGCAACTGGCCACCAGCCACTTGCACAATGCCGAGACCATCCAGGCCATGGGCATGCTCGGTGCGCTGCGCCAGCGCTGGTTTGCGGTGCATTCGCAGTTTCTCGGTTTACAAAACAAGGCCAGTGATACCGGCTCGGTGGTGACGTCTTTGAGCAAATCCCTGCGCCTGTGCCTGCAATCGCTGGTGCTGGGCCTGGGGGCGTTGCTGGTGATCAAGGGCGATATGACCGCCGGGATGATGATCGCCGGTTCCATCCTGATGGGCCGGGTGCTCAGCCCCATCGACCAGTTGATTGCGGTGTGGAAGCAATGGAGTTCGGCCAAGCTGGCGTACCAGCGGCTGGATGATTTGTTGCGTGAATTTGCGCAGGAAGTCGAGCAGATGAAGCTGCCGGCGCCCAAGGGCCAGGTCAGCTTCGAACAGGTCAGCGCAGGCCCGCCGGGGCGTCGGGTGGCGACCTTGCATCAAGTCAGCTTCAACCTCGGCGCGGGTGAAGTGCTCGGCGTTCTGGGTGCATCAGGCTCAGGCAAATCCACGCTGGCCCGTGTGCTGGTGGGCGTGTGGCCGACGCTGGCCGGGACGGTGCGCCTGGATGGCGCGGATATCCACCGCTGGGACCGCGATGACCTCGGCCCCCACATCGGCTATCTGCCCCAGGACATCGAACTGTTCAGCGGCAGCATTGCCGACAACATTGCGCGTTTTCGCCAGGCCGACCCTGAGCAGGTGGTGCAGGCCGCGCAGCAGGCGGGCGTGCATGAGCTGATCCTGCGCTTGCCGCAAGGCTACGACACGTTGCTGGGTGACAACGGCGGCGGCCTGTCCGGCGGCCAGAAACAACGGGTGGCGTTGGCCCGCGCCCTGTATGGCGGGCCGCGATTGATCGTGCTGGATGAGCCCAATTCCAATCTCGACACCGTCGGTGAAGCGGCCCTGGCCAGTGCCATCGTGCAGATGAAAGCCCAGGGCAGCACAGTGGTGCTGGTCACCCATCGCTCGTCGGCGCTGGCCCAGGCCGACAAATTGCTGGTGCTCAGCGAAGGGCATTTGCAGGCATTCGGCCCGAGCCAGGAAGTGCTTCGGGCGTTGTCCGGCCAGCAGGAGCCGCCCAAGGAGAAACCGGGCGTGAGTTTCAGTCGTCAGTACCAGGCCGGAAGGAATCCAGGCGCATGAGCAGCCTCACTGTTGAACCTCGCTTCAAAGAACACGACGCCAATTTCTTCGCCCGCATGGGCTGGCTGCTGACGGTGGTCGGCGCCGGTGGCTTCTTCTTGTGGGCCAGCCTGGCGCCCTTGGATCAGGGCATTCCGGTGCAGGGCACGGTGGTGGTGTCGGGCAAGCGCAAGGCGGTGCAAACCCTCAGCCCCGGTGTGGTCAGCCGAATCCTTGTGAAGGAGGGCGAGTTTGTGAAACAAGGCCAGCCGCTGTTTCGTCTCGACCAAACCCAGCACCAGGCCGACGTGCAATCCCTGCAAGCCCAGTACCGCATGGCTTGGGCCAGCGTGGCACGCTGGCAGAGCGAGCGCGACAACCAGGCCAGCATCCGCTTTCCGGCTGAACTGAGTGCCAATCCCGACCCGGCCCTGGCGCTGGTGCTGGAAGGCCAGCGGCAATTGTTCAGCAGCCGTCGTGAGGCCTTTGCCCGTGAGCAGGCGGGTATCCGTGCCAATATCGACGGCGCCACCGCGCAGTTAGGCGGCATGCGCCGCGCCCGCAGCGACCTGACCGCCCAGGCCCAGTCCCTGCGTGATCAACTGAGCAACTTGCAACCCTTGGCCGACAACGGCTACATCCCGCGCAACCGGCTGATGGACTACCAACGGCAATTGTCCCAGGTGCAGCAGGACCTGGCGCAGAACACCGGTGAAAGTGGCCGGGTCGAGCAGGGCATTCTTGAATCGCGGCTGAAACTGCAGCAGCACAGCGAGGAATACCAGAAGGAAGTGCGCAGCCAGTTGGCCGACGCGCAATTGCGCAGCCTGACCCTTGAACAGCAACTCACCTCCGCCGGGTTCGACCTGCAACACAGCGAAATCAACGCCCCGGCGGATGGCATTGCGGTCAATCTCAGCGTGCACACCGAAGGCGCCGTGGTCCGTGCCGGTGAAACCCTGCTGGAGATCGTGCCCCAGGACACGCGCTTGGAAGTGGAAGGGCGTTTGCCGGTGCATTTGGTCGACAAGGTCGGCACGCACTTGCCGGTCGATATCCTGTTCACCGCCTTCAACCAAAGCCGCACACCGCGTGTGCCGGGGGAGGTCAGCCTGATTTCCGCCGACCAGATGCTCGATGAAAAAACCGGCGCTGCCTACTACGTGCTGCGCACCACGGTCAGCGAAGCGGCGTTGGAAAAACTTCACGGGTTGGTGATCAAACCCGGCATGCCCGCCGAGATGTTCGTGCGCACCGGCGAGCGCTCGTTGCTCAATTACCTGTTCAAGCCGCTGCTCGACCGCGCCGGCTCTGCGTTGACCGAGGAATAGACATGAAGCACATGTTTATCGCCTTGCTGTTGACCAGCGCCAGTGCCCAGGCCGCCATGGGCCCGTTTGATGTGTACGAACAGGCTTTGCGCAACGATCCGGTGTTCCTCGGAGCGATCAAGGAGCGCGACGCCGGCCTGGAAAACCGCGCCATCGGCCGCGCCGGGCTGTTGCCGAAGCTCTCGTATAACTACAACAAGGGCCGCAACAATTCCCAGGCCACCCTGCCGGACGGGCGCGGAGGCAATTACCACGATGACCGCAACTACAACAGCTACGGCTCCACCTTCAGCCTGCAACAGCCGCTGTTCGACTACGAGGCCTACGCCAACTACCGCAAAGGCGTGGCCCAGGCGCTGTTTGCCGACGAAAGCTTTCGCGACAAGAGCCAGGCGCTGCTGGTGCGGGTGCTGACCTATTACACCCAGGCCTTGTTTGCCCAGGACCAGATCGACATCGCCCGCGCGAAGAAGAAGGCGTTCGAGCAGCAGTTCCAGCAGAACCAGCATTTGTTCCAACAAGGCGAGGGCACTCGCACCGACATCCTGGAAGCTGAATCACGCTATGAACTGGCCACCGCCGAAGAGATCCAGGCCCTGGATGAACAGGACGCGTCCTTGCGGGAGCTGGGCGCACTGATTGGCGTGCAAAGCGTCAACATCCACGACCTGGCCCCGCTGAATCAGGGCTTTGCCGCCTTCACCCTGACGCCGGCCAACTACGACACTTGGCATGAACTGGCGATCAGTAATAACCCTACGCTCGCCTCCCAGCGCCAGGCGTTGGAAGTGGCGCGTTATGAAGTGGAACGCAACCGCGCCGGGCACCTGCCCAAGGTCACGGCCTATGCCAGCTCGCGCCAGCAGGAATCCGACAGCGGCAACACCTACAACCAGCGCTATGACACCAACACCATCGGCGTCGAAGTCAGCCTGCCGCTGTATGCCGGTGGCGGTATCTCCGCGTCCACGCGCCAGGCCAGCCGCGCCATGGAGCAGGCCGAGTACGAACTGGAGGGCAAGACCCGCGAAACCCTGATCGAGCTGCGTCGGCAGTTCAGCGCCTGCCTGTCGGGGGTGAGCAAGCTGCGTGCGTATCAGAAGGCCTTGGTGTCGGCCGAAGCGCTGGTGGTGTCGACCCAGCAAAGCATCCTGGGGGGGGAGCGGGTCAACCTGGATGCGCTGAACGCCGAGCAGCAGCTCTACAGCACTCGCAGAGACCTGGCCCAGGCGCGGTACGACTACCTGATGGCCTGGACCAAATTGCATTACTACGCCGGCAACCTGCGCGATACCGACCTGGCCAAGGTGGATGAGGCGTTTGGGCGTTGATTTTGGGTGTTCACAACAATAAGAGAGGCACTGACATGGGTATCTTTGACTATAAAAACCTCGGCACCGAGGGCTCCAAGGCGTTGTTCGCCGATGCGATGGCGATCACGTTGTATTCCTATCACAACCTGGATAATGGCTTTGCCGTGGGTTACCAGCACAATGGCCTGGGGCTGGGCTTGCCGGCCACGTTGGTCGGCGCGTTGCTCGGCAGTACGGATTCCCAGGGCGTGATCCCCGGCATTCCCTGGAACCCGGATTCGGAAAAAGCCGCGCTGGACGCAGTGCAAAAGGCCGGTTGGACACCGATCAGCGCCAGCACCCTGGGCTACGGCGGCAAGGTCGATGCGCGGGGTACGTTTTTCGGTGAGAAGGCCGGCTACACCACGGCCCAGGTCGAGGTGTTGGGTAAGTACGATGACGCTGGAAAACTGCTGGAAATCGGCATCGGTTTTCGCGGCACCTCAGGGCCTCGTGAAACCTTGATCAGCGACTCCATCGGCGACCTGGTCAGTGACCTGCTGGCCGCACTGGGCCCCAAGGATTACGCGAAGAATTATGCCGGGGAGGCCTTTGGCGGTTTGCTCAAGAACGTTGCTGACTATGCCAGCGCCCACGGTTTGAGCGGCAAGGACGTGGTGGTCAGCGGCCACAGCCTGGGCGGGCTGGCCGTCAACAGCATGGCGGATCTGAGTAACAGCAAGTGGGCCGGCTTCTACAAGGATGCCAACTACGTGGCCTATGCGTCACCGACCCAAAGTGCCGGCGACAAGGTGCTGAATATTGGCTATGAAAACGACCCGGTGTTCCGTGCGCTGGAGGGCGCGTCCTTCAACCTGTCTTCCCTGGGCGTGCATGACAAGCCCCATGAGTCGACCACCGACAATATCGTCAGCTTCAACGACCACTACGCCTCGACGTTGTGGAATGTGCTGCCATTTTCCATTGTCAACTTGCCGACCTGGATCTCGCACCTGCCCACGGGTTATGGCGATGGCCTGACGCGGGTGCTGGAGTCAGGTTTCTACGAGCAGATGACCCATGATTCCACGGTGATTGTCGCCAACCTGTCGGACCCGGCGCGGGCCAATACGTGGGTGCAGGATCTCAACCGCAATGCCGAACCGCATAAAGGCAATACCTTCATCATTGGCAGCGACGGCAATGACCTGATCCAGGGCGGCAAGGGCGCGGATTTTATCGAGGGCGGCAAGGGCAATGACACGATCCGCGATAACAGCGGGCACAACACCTTTCTGTTCAGCGGACATTTCGGCCAGGACCGGGTGATTGGCTATCAATCGACGGACACGCTGGTGTTCAAGGATGTGCAGGGCAGTGTGGATTACCGTGAGCACGGTGGGGATACGGTGATCAGTGTGGGCGGGGATTCGGTGACGCTGGTTGGGGTTAGCGGATGGTCGGGGGAGGGTGTTGTCATCGTCTGACAGACACATGTGGGGGCCAGGCCCCCACATGATTGCTCAATCAGTCTTCCTTGCGCACGGTGGCCACATCGTCGGCCTTGACCCGTACACGCTTGCCGGCGATGTCGGTGAATTCGTAGAAACCGTCGGCGGTCTTGGTTTTCGGGGTGTCCTTGGTCAAATACTGCGTGCCGTTTTGCAGCGTCACTACGGTCTGCGTCGCGCAACCGGCCAATACCAGAAAAGTGAGTGCAACCAGTGGCAGACCCAAATTCTTCATGTTCATAACCCTTACCTTTAACCTTGAAAAGTCCCACGCCAGAGGCGCGGGCCACAAATGTTACGCCATCGGCTCACCCATCTGATCACTTTTGTATGAAAAGTTGCAGGCGCCATTTATCTATTAGCCATTGCAACCTGGCCTTGGCGACGGCACTCTGTATGCATAACCAGTATTTGATCGCTGCGCACCATGGCCAATCCCCTCGAAAACCCGCTCTATTACCTGCATAACTTCCGCCAAGTCCTGCATTGGCTGGGGCAACGCTATGCGGATCTGCTCGATGCGGACGAACAGCATTTCATTCAGCAATTTGACAGGTTGCCGCAGCCCTCCCAGGCGCTTTTAGTACGCATGGTGATGCGCAAGGGTGTGCATTTTCGCGCGGGCAAACTCAATTATCTGGAGATCGGCTGCACACACGCCGCTGCTGCGCCATTGCTCGAGTTGGGCTGGGTCGACGATCAATCCCTGCTGGCGTTTGAAGCGCTGTTCGGCTTGCTGCAAAAAGGCGAGGTGCTCGGTGCGTTCAAGCCCTGGATCGACCAGCCCAGGGGCAAGAAGTCCGATTGGTTGGAAGGGCTGGCGGCGCAATTTACCGACAGCCGCAGTTTTTCTGGCTGGTGCCCCGACCTTGCCGACACCCTGTACAGCCTCACCGTCATGGAGTTGTGCGATCGCCTGCGCCTGATGTTCTTCGGCAACCTGCATCAGGATTGGTCGGAATTCGTGCTGGCCGACCTGGGCATCTACACCTACGAAAAAGTCGAATTCTGCGCAGAATCTCGTGGGCTGCGCAGCCGGGATGATGTGCAGGGGTTTCTGTTCCTGCACCAGTGTCAGCAGGCTTTTGAGACCGGTGAAGCGCTGGAGGAGGTACTTGCCAGGGTCGCAACCTTGAGTACCGACAACCCGTGGCTGGAAAAACGTCGGGCCAAGTTGTTGTTCCAGGTCGGTCAATATTGCGAGCGCATTGCCGAGTTGGCGTTGGCGGAACAGATTTACCGCGCCTGTACCTATCCTGGTGCTCGCTCACGACTGATTCGCGTGCTGGAGCGCCAGGAGGACTACGGCCAAGCGATGGCCCTGGCAACTGCCGCCCAACAGGCCCCGGAGAGCGCCGCCGAACAGCAGCACTTACTGCGTGTGGTGCCACGCCTGCGCCGCAAGCTGGGTGAACCTGCGCTGCCCAAAACGAAGCCGCGTCCGGTCACCCGGCTGGACCTGGCCCTTGCACTGCCCGAGCCGCTGATGTCGGTGGAGTATTGCGTGCAGGCCCACCTGAGCGAGCCCGATGGGCCGGTGCACTACGTTGAAAACGGGCTGATCAATTCACTGTTTGGCCTGTTGTGCTGGGACGTGATCTTTACGCCGCTGCCGGGCTCATTTTTCCACCCGTTCCAACGCGGGCCAGCGGACCTGCACAGCGAAGACTTCCACCAGCGTCGTGCACCGCTGTTCGCCGCGTGTTTCGAGCAATTGCAGGACGAACGCTACAAAGCCACCATTCGCCAGCGTTACCTCGGCAAGTGGGGGATCCAGTCACCTTTCGTGTTCTGGAACCTGCTCAGTGAAGACCTGCTGGAACAGGCCCTGGCCTGCCTGCCCGCCGAACACCTGCGCTACTGGTTTGAACGGCTGCTGCTGGACATCCGCGCCAACCGCGCCGGCATGCCCGACCTGATCCAGTTCTGGCCAGCGCAAAAAACCTACCGCATGATCGAGGTCAAGGGGCCCGGCGATCGCCTGCAGGACAACCAGTTGCGCTGGCTGGAATTCTGCGGCGAATACCAGATGCCGGTGACGGTCTGTTATGTGCGTTGGGCAGAGTCCGCTTGAGCTACAACGTTGCCGTGCGTGCGCTGTGTGAGTTCACGGCCAAGGTCGGTGACCTGGACCTGCGCTTTACACCGTCACCCAGTGCCCAGGAAGGCATTGTCGGCCACCGCACCGTCGCCTCGCGGCGCAGCGCGCACTACCAGAATGAAGTGGCGCTTGAGGGCGAGTACCAGCAGCTCAAGGTGCGGGGCAGGGCAGACGGCTACGACCCTGACGCGAACCGCCTGGAAGAAGTGAAGACCTATCGCGGCGACCTCGACGCCCAGCCGGCCAACCACCGGCAATTGCACTGGGCCCAGGTCAAAGTGTATGGCTGGCTGATGTGCCAGAAGCTCAACCTCTCGGAAATCGACCTGGCGCTGGTCTACTTCGACATCGTCGGCGAAGGCGAGACGCTGCTCAACCAACGCTTTCAAGCCGCCGAGCTGGAACCCTTCTTCAACCAGCAATGTGCGCTGTTCCTCGGTTGGGCTGAGCAGGAGATGGCACACCGCGAAGCGCGCAACAGCGCCGCGCAAACCCTGGCGTTTCCCCATGCCGGTTTCCGTCCTGGCCAGCGTTCGCTTGCCGAATCGGTGTTCAAGGCGGTCAGCACCGGCCGTTGCCTGATGGCCCAGGCACCGACCGGTATCGGCAAGACCATCGGTACGATTTTCCCCTTGATCAAGGCCCTGGCGCCCCAGCAACTGGACAAGCTGTTCTTTCTCACCGCCAAGACGCCCGGCCGCAAACTGGCCCTGGATGCCGCCCAGGTGCTGCATGCCAGCAGCCCGGAGCTGCCACTGCGTGTGCTGGAGCTGGTGGCGCGGGACAAAGCCTGCGAACACCTGGACAAGGCCTGTCATGGCGATTCTTGCCCTTTGGCCAAGGGTTTCTACGACCGTTTGCCCGCCGCACGTATCGCCGCCGCCAAGGTGCGCCTGCTCGATCAGCGCAACCTGCGCGACGTGGCCCTGGCCCATGACGTCTGCCCCTATTACCTGAGCCAGGAAATGGCGCGCTGGGCCGACCTGGTGGTCGCCGACTACAACTATTACTTCGATTTTGGCGCCATGTTGTTCGGCCTGGCCCAGCTCAACCAGTGGCGCGCAGCCGTGCTGGTGGACGAGGCACACAATCTGGTCGAGCGCGCCCGCTCGATGTACAGCGCCAGCCTCGACCAGTACCACCTCAAGACCCTGCGCGACACAGCCCCCGAGCCCTTGAAGAAGCCCTTGCAGCGCCTCAACCGTGAGTGGAACGCGCTGCATAAAGACCAACTTGCGCCGTACCAGGCCTACAGCGTCCGCCCCGAGAAACTGCTGCAGGCCCTGAGCCTGTGCGCGAGCGCCATGGGCGAATACTTCAACGATCACCCCGAATCCCTCAGCGGCGACCTGCAAAATTTCTATTTCGAGGTGCTGCAATTCGGCAAGGTCGCCGAGCTGTTCAACGAACACTTCATTTTCGACATCAGCAAGCGCCAGCTCGGCGGCAAACGCAGCAGCTCGACCCTGTGCCTGCGCAACGTGGTGCCTGCCGAGTTCATCCGCCCACGGTTGACGGCGGCCCGCAGCAGCGTGTTGTTTTCCGCGACCCTGAGCCCCCGTCATTACTACGCGGATTTGCTGGGCCTGCCCGCTGATACGGCATGGATCGATGTGGAGTCGCCGTTCAAGGCCGAGCAGTTGCAGGTGCATATCGTCGATGCAATCTCCACGCGCTTCGTGCATCGCGGGGCCTCGCTGGAGCCTATCGTTGCGTTGATCGCTCGCCAGTACCTGCAACAGCCGGGCAACTACCTGGCGTTTTTCTCGAGTTTTGATTATCTGCAGCAGGTGGCGCAGTTACTGGCCGAGCGGCATCCGGAGATCGCGCTTTGGCAACAGTCACGCGGCATGGCCGAGGGCAAGCGCCAAGCCTTTCTGGACCAATTCACCGAGCACAGCCAGGGCATCGGGTTTGCTGTGCTGGGCGGCGCGTTCGGCGAGGGCATTGACTTGCCCGGAACCCGTTTGATCGGCGCATTCATTGCCACACTTGGCCTGCCCCAGTTGAACCCGGTCAACGAACAGATGAAGTTGCGCATGGGTGCGATCTTCGGCGCGGGCTACGACTACACCTACCTGTACCCCGGCATCCAGAAAGTCGTGCAGGCGGCAGGCCGGGTGATCCGCAGCCAGCAGGACCAGGGTGTGGTGATGCTGATCGATGACCGATTTGGCGAGGCACGGGTACGTCAATTGCTGCCGCGCTGGTGGGCGGTGGCTTGAGTCATTCCTGCCATCAATGATGCTGGTGGCTTCAGCCGCCATGGTCCACGCTGGGGAAAACCTTCAAATAGGTCATGCCCATGCGCCAGCACCTCATAAGCGTCAACGGTATTGAGTTAAGCGTTCATAGTGCGGGCCCCGAACAGGGTGCGCCGATCTGGTTGCTTCACGGTTTCCCTGAGTGCTGGCACTCCTGGCGCGGACAGATTCCCGCACTGGCAGCGGCGGGTTATCGCGTATTTGCCCCGCAAATGCGTGGTTATGGCCAGACAAGTTCGCCCAGTGAAATTGCCGACTATGACCTGTTGACCCTATGCGGCGATATCCAGCAAGCCATGGACCATTTTGGCCATACGCAGGTGGTGATGGCCGGCCATGACTGGGGCGCTGTGGTGGCGTGGCACCTGGCGTTGCTTGAGCCTGAGCGTGTCACACACTTGATCACGATGTCCGTGCCATTCGCTGGACGTGCCCGTCGGCCGGTGATCGAAATCATGCGCGAGTTGTACGCCGAGCGCTTCAACTACATCCTGTACTTCCAGGCGCCGGGCGTTGCCGAGCAGGAGTTGAATGCTGATATCGAACGGACTTTGCGCCTGTTCATGCAGGACCAGGATGTGTTTCTACAGCGCAAGCCAGCCAGCGCCACCTTGCTCAAAGGCGTGTCGGCGCCCGGTGCATTGCCGCAATGGTGTTCCCGGGCGGATCTGGACGTCTATGTGAACACCTTCGCCGAGCACGGTTTTCGTGGCCCGCTGAACTGGTATCGCAACTTCGAACGCAACTGGCAACGCACCGAGTCCCTCGCTGGGCAGAAAGTGCTGCAACCCACACTGTTCCTGATCGGCGATCGCGATCCGGTCGGGGTCTTCGAGGCCCACACGCTCAAGCGCATGCCGGATTCAGTGCCGCAGCTTGAGCAGCACGTGCTGGCCAACTGTGGTCACTGGATCCAGAACGAACAAGCCCAACAGGTCAACGCGCTGATGCTCGGCTTTCTAGGGAAAACGTAAAGGTTGCCCCTCGACCCGGTTGATCGACCAGGCGAATGCTGCGCCCATGCAATTGCAGGATGCGGTGCACGATGCGCAGGCCCAGGCCACCGTCGCGACGGGCACCGCCAATGGTAAACGCGCGCAGGAACAAGCCTTCGCGCAACTCGGCGTCGATGCCTGGGCCGCTGTCGCTGACGGTGATGGCGACAGCATTGGGTTCCGGCGACAACGTCACCTCGATTTCGCCGTTCACCGGTGTATGGCGCAGGGCGTTATCCAGCAGGTTGGTCAGCACCCGCTCAATCAGGCCCAGGTCCGCCAACACCGTGGGCACTTGCGGTGGAAGGGTCGCAGTGAGCGTAATGCCGCGCGCTTCGGCCGTGAGCTCGAATTTCTGGAAGATGTCCTGCACCAAATCAGGTAATGAAAACCCTTCGATCACCGGTTGTACGAAACCATGCTCCAGACGCACCAGCTCCAGCAATGATTGGGCCAGACCGCCAACCTTGCGGCTCTGGTCCAGGGCAATGCCGAGGTAACGGCGGCGTTCTTCGGGGCTGAGGCTGGCATCCTTGAGCGACAGGGTTTCCAGGTAACCATGCAGCGAGGCCAACGGCGTACGCAGGTCGTGGGAGATGTTCGCGACCATTTCGCGACGTTCCTGGTCCTGATGGGTGATGGCGCGCCATTGTTCGCCCAGGCGGTTTTCCATCTGCACGAAGGCGTGGTCAAGCACGGCAATTTCATCGCCGCTGGTGAGTTCCGGCGCAGCGGTTTCAGCCGCTTTCGGTGCGCCATTGATGTCGAACCGGCCGACTTTTTCGGTCAACTGGCGCAGCGGTCGGGTGATCCACGCGAACGCAATCAGGCCGGCCAACAAGCAGAGCAGGGCGACCAGGCCGATGGACCACAGCGCGATCTTCAACGCCATGCCGGTGGCATCCTTGGCGTCATACACATCGTGGGCTTCACCCAGCAGCACCACATACAGGAAACCGGTCTGCTGACCGCCCGCCATGAGGGGGGCCGCGCTGAACACTTTGCGCCCATCAAGGCTGCGCGGGTCATCGCCGAGGATCGGCAGCATGAACCCGGCGAGGAAGCGCCGGATGGGCGCCAGGTCTACCCGATCACGCAGCAAGTGACCACTGGGCGCGGCGTTGCCGACCACGCGGCCGTCGATGTCGAGCAGGTACACCTCGACACTCGGGTTGACCAGCATCAACTGGCTGAACAGGTTGCGCACGGCGTCGGGCTTGAGGCCATCGGCGTCCATCAGTTGTGTGTCGCGGGCAATGTGCGCCGCCAGGTCGCGGGACAGGCCTTGCACCACCTCCAGCTCATGCATGCGGTTGGAGCGCACCTGCAACCAGGCCGAGGTGCCGCTGCAGACCAGCAGCAATACGGCGAACACCACCGACAGGCGCTGGGTCAGGGTCAGTTTCATGGTGGGCTCTCGGCAAACTTGTAGCCACGACCCCACACCGTAAGGATGCGCGCCGGGTTGGCGGGGTCGTCTTCGACCTTGGCGCGCAGGCGGTTGATATGGGTGTTCACCGTGTGTTCATAACCCTCATGGCTGTAGCCCCACACCGCATTGAGCAAGTCCATGCGTGAGAACACCTTGCCCGGCTGGCGGGCGAAGAAGTACAGCAGGTCGAATTCCCGTGGGGTGAGGTCCAGGCGCTGTCCTTGCAGGGTGGCGTCACGGGTCAGCGGGTTGATGAACAGTTGGCCCAGATCAAGGCTGCCGGCGTCCATCTTCAGGTTACGCGCCATGGCGTCGACCCGGCGTAACAGCGCCTTTACGCGAGCAACCAGTTCCGGCATGGAAAAGGGTTTAGCGAGGTAGTCATCTGCGCCCAGCTCCAGGCCGAGGATGCGGTGCAATTCGCTGGAGCGCGCGCTGGTGATGATGATCGGTGTGTAGCGCGTCATGGCACGGGCGCGGCGGCAGATCTCCAGGCCGTCGACGCCGGGCAGCATCAGGTCGAGGATCAGCGCGTCCCAGCCGCCTTGCTCCAGCAGACGCAGGCCTTCGGTGCCGTCGGCGCTGTGCACCACCTGGAATTGTTCATCACGCAGGTGCAGGCAGATCAGGTCGGCGATATGGGCATCGTCCTCGACCACCAGGACACGTTTTGGCTGATCCATGTAAGAGAAACCTTCGCTTGTAGTCCGCGCATTGTGCGGGTTTTGCAACAGTGTAGTTATCACGAATTGTTTAACTCTGCGTGAGGATTCCGCGACCGGCCAGGGCTCAGGATGGTTTCAATGCTTATGGAGGAATGCCCCATGTACTCACGCCGACAATTACTCCTGGCCGGTGGCGGCCTGGGTGTCGCGGTTCTGGCCGGTGGCCTGCTCAAACAGCTCGACTTGGTCACCGAAGCCGAAGCCGCCGAAACCTTCGAAGTCACTCACACCGACGCGCAATGGCGCAGCCTGCTCACTGCCGAGCAGTACGAAATCCTGCGCGAGGAGGGCACTGAGCGTCCTTACACCAGCGCGCTGAACGACGAACACCGTGCCGGGACCTTCGCCTGCGCCGGTTGTGCCTTGCCGCTGTTTTCCTCGACCACCAAATTCAACAGCCACACCGGCTGGCCGAGCTTCTGGCAGCCCCTGGACAACGCCGTTGCCAGCCGCAGGGACACGTCCCACGGCGTGGTGCGCAAGGAAATCCACTGCCGTCGCTGCGGCGGCCATCAAGGGCACGTGTTCGATGATGGCCCGCCACCCACCGGCCTGCGCTACTGCATGAACGGCGCCGCCATGACGTTCACGGCGGCTTAAGCCGATGTCTTTCTCTTATAAGGTTCCCTGCCATGTGGCTTCTGGTTCTCGCGTACCTGGGCGGCGTGCTGACAATCGTCAGCCCGTGCATCCTGCCTGTTCTGCCTTTTGTCTTCGCTCGCACCGGGCAGCCGTTTTTGCGCAGTGGCTTGCCGCTGTTAGCGGGGATGGCGGTGACATTCGCCCTGGTGGCAACGCTCGCGGCGGTGGGCGGCGGCTGGGTGGTGCAAGTCAATCAGTACGGTCGCTGGCTCGCGTTGCTGTGCGTTGCGCTGTTCGGCTTAACGCTATTGCTGCCGCAGCTGTCGGAACGTCTGACACGCCCGTTAGTGGCCGCCGGCAGTCGCCTGTCGGAAGCCGCCGGGGCCGATGCCAGGCCGCGTCCGGGCGCATCGTTCCTGATCGGCGTGGCCACCGGGTTGCTGTGGGCACCGTGCGCCGGGCCGATCCTGGGGCTGGTGCTCACCGGCGCCGCACTGCAGGGCGCCAGCATCGGCACTACCTTGCTCTTGCTGGCTTACGCCGCCGGGGCTGCTACCTCCCTCGCGCTGGCCTTGTTGGTCGGCGGTAAAGTCTTTGGTTTCATGAAAAAGTCCCTGGGTGCCGGTGAATGGCTGCGCCGAGGCCTGGGTGCGCTGATGCTGGCCGGGGTGGCCGCCATTGCGCTGGGCCTGGACACCGGCGTGCTGTCGCGGTTATCGACTGCCTCCACCGGCGGCCTGGAGCAACGCCTGGTAGACACCCTCAGCGCCAAGCCGGAACAAAAGGGCGGGGCGATGATGGCGGGGGGCGCAATGATGGCCGCCGCCAACCACAGCGACACACTGCCCATCGAAGGTGCGCTGCCGCCCCTGGACGGCGCCGTGCAATGGCTCAACAGCCCGCCACTGAGCGCCGAAGCGCTCAAGGGCAAGGTGGTGCTGGTGGATTTCTGGACCTATTCCTGCATCAACTGCCTGCGCACCTTGCCCTACGTGAAAGCCTGGGCCGAAAAATACCGCGACCAGGGCCTGGTGGTGATTGGCGTACACGCGCCGGAATTCGCCTTTGAACGCGACGTGAACAACGTGACCAAGGCCATGAAAGACCTGGGCATTACCTACCCGGTGGCCATCGACAACAACTACAAGGTCTGGCGCGCGTTCAACAACCAGTACTGGCCGGCCCATTACTTTGCCGATGCCAAGGGGCAGATCCGCTATCACCACTTTGGCGAGGGCGACTATGCCGAGTCGGAGCGGGTGATCCAGCAGTTGCTGCGTGAAGCCGGAGCCCAGCACGTCGCAGGCGGCTTGATCGAAGCCGACGCCAAGGGCGTGCAGCAAGCGCCGGACATGAACGAAGTGCAATCGCCGGAAACCTACCTGGGCGCCCAGCGTGCCGAGAACTTCGTCAAATCCGGCCCCCTGGCCCTGAACAACTGGACCCTGGAAGGCCAATGGAACGTCGGCGGCCAGCAGGTCACCCTCGACCAGGCCGGCGGGCGCATCGTCTACCGCTTCCATGCCCGCGACCTGCATCTGGTACTGGGTCCTGGCGCCGATGGAAAACCGGTGCGCTTCAAAGTCACGATCGATGGCCAGGCCCCAGGCGAAGCCCACGGCACCGACTTGGCCCCGGATGGCCGCGGCACCGTCACCGAACAGCGCTTGTACCAGCTTGTGCGTCAGCGGGGCGCCGTGCAGGACCGCACCTTCACCATCGAATTCCTCGACCCCAACGTGTCGGCGTATGCCTTTACCTTTGGTTAACCCGGAGTGCCTACCATGAATGTATTCAAATACCTGCCCGCACTGGCCTTCGCCGCCTTCGTCGGCCAAAGCTCAGCCTTCTCCTTCGGCGCCGCCGACGATGCCGTTGTCATCGCGCCGCCGGCCCTGGACCTGCCAGCAACCTCAGGCAACCTGCAAACCGCCGTGTTCGCCGGCGGCTGCTTCTGGGGTGTACAGGGGGTATTCCAGCACGTGCAAGGGGTGAAAAACGCCGTGTCCGGTTACGACGGTGGGGCGGCGAGTACCGCCCAATATGAAGCCGTCAGTGAAGGCGATACCGGCCACGCCGAGTCCGTGTCCGTCACCTACGACCCAAGCACAGTCAGCTACGGCAAACTGCTGCGGATCTACTTCTCGGTCGCCCACAACCCCACCGAACTCAACCGCCAGGGCCCAGACACCGGCACCCAATACCGATCTGCAATCTTCGCGCAGAACGCCGAGCAACAAAAAGTCGCCCAGGCCTACATCGCTCAACTGGATGAGGCCAACGCGTTCGGCAAACCCATCGTCACGAAAATCGAAATGGGCAAGGCGTTCTACCCGGCGGAGTCCTACCATCAGGACTTTCTCACCGAGAACCCGTCCTACCCCTACATCGTGATCAACGACCTGCCGAAAGTGGCGCAACTGAAAAAGCTGTTTCCGACGCAATACAGCGCCGAGCCGGTGCTGGTGAAAAACCAGTAATCAGCCTTTGGCCTTGGCCAGGTAAGGTGCCAGGCGCCGGCCCATTTCCTCACCCAGGGCTTGCAGCCCGCTCAACGGGCGGACCATCACTTCAAACTCGATGATCTGCCCGTGTTCGTTGAAGCGGATCAGGTCGATGCCCTTGAGCTGCTTGTCGCCCACGCGCGCGCTGAATTCCAGCACCACACTCAGGCCATCGCCGGTAGCGAGTTCACGGTGATAAGTAAAGTCTTCGAAGACGTTGATCACCGTATTGAGGATCATCGACACCACCGGCGCGCCAGGGTAGGGCGTATGAGCCATTGGTGAGCGGAAGACGGCGTCGGGCGCCAACAGTTCGGGCAGGGCCTTGAGGTCACGATTGGCCAACATGGCGTGCCAGCGTTGCAGGGTGTGTGCAGCCGCAGGGTTGAGCGTGAGTTCGGACATGTTCTGTACCTGTTCTTATGGTGGGAAGGCATTTCACCTGCCCAACATAAGAGCGGTATCCAAACAGGGTCAATCACCCTAACTTACAGATAAGTGACCTAAGCGCACTTAGACCATCTCCAGGTACGAGCTGTGAATCGCCCGCGCCAACTCGCGCACGGTGTCGATAAAGTCCGTGAGACGGGCGTGCAATCCCTCCTCAAGAATCTCTTCGATCCCGGTATACCTCAGCCGTGCCTCGAACTCTGCCGCCAAACGCTGCGCCGTGCGCCCATAACTGCCGGGCAGGTCCGCCAGGATATGGCTCAGTTCTTCGATGCAGGCATGCAACGAACGCGGCACATCACTGCGCAACAGCAGCAACTCGGACACGGAGCGGGCATTCAATGCATTCGGGTACAGCTCGGTATACGCCTCGAACGACGACAACGCGCGGAGCAGGGCGCTCCACTGGTAATAACCGCGTGCCGACAAGTCGCTGACTTCTTCCGACTCCTCGCCAAACATCTCGTACCGCGCATCCAGCAAGCGCAGGGTGTTGTCGGCGCGCTCGACAAAGGTGCCGAGGCGGATAAACCGGTAGGCATCATTGCGCATGATCGTCCCGGACGTCGCCCCCCGGAACAGGTGCGAGCGCTGCTTGACCCAATCACAGAAGTGACTGATGCCATGCCGCGCCAGGCCGCCGGCGGCGATGCTGCGCATTTCCAGCCAGGTGGCGTTGAGGTTTTCCCACATGTCGGCGGTGATGCGCCCGCGTACCGCGTGGGCATTGCCGCGTGCGGCGCGCAGGCAGTTGTAGATGCTCGCCGGGTTTTCTTCGTCGAGGGCGAAAAAGTGCAGCATGCGCTCGGCGTCCAGCTGTTTATGGCGCTCCAGGTAACTGTCCAGGGTGCCGCTGCTGAGCAAGGACATGGCCAGCTCATCCAGGCCGTCACTGCGCCCGGCCTGGGGCATCAATGACAGGGAATAACTGACTTCGAGCATGCGCGCCAGGTTCTCGGCGCGCTCCAGGTAACGGGACATCCAGTACAGATCTGCGGCGGTTCTACTCAACATACTCAGCCCTCCACCACCCAGGTGTCCTTGGTTCCGCCGCCTTGCGACGAGTTGACGATCAACGAACCTTCCTTCAGCGCCACGCGGGTGAGGCCACCGGGCACCAGGCGGGTTTCCTTGCCCGAGAGTACAAACGGCCGCAGGTCGATATGCCGTGGGGCGATGCCGTTTTCGACAAAGGTCGGGCAGGTGGAGAGGCTCAACGTCGGCTGGGCAATGTAGGCGTGGGGCCTGGCCTTGATGCGTTGGCGGAAATCCTCAATCTCGGCAGCGCTGGAGGCCGGGCCGACCAGCATGCCGTAGCCGCCGGAGCCCTGGGTTTCCTTGACCACCAATTCCGGCAGGTTGGCCAGCACGTGGGACAGTTCATCCGGCTTACGGCACTGGAAAGTCGGTACGTTCTGTAACACCGGTTCTTCGTCCAGGTAGAAACGGATCATTTCCGGCACATAGGGGTAGATCGATTTGTCGTCGGCCACGCCGGTGCCGATGGCATTGGCCAGCACCACATTGTCTGCGCAATAGGCGGCGACCAGACCGGGCACGCCGAGCATCGACTCAGGGTTGAAGGCCTTGGGGTCGAGAAAAGCGTCGTCGATACGCCGGTAGATCACATCCACTGGCTTGGGGCCGTCGGTGGTGCGCATGAACACCTTGAGGTCCTGCACGAACAGGTCCGCGCCCTCTACCAATTCCACGCCCATTTCACGGGCCAGGAACGCATGCTCGAAGAACGCGCTGTTGAAGCGACCGGGCGTCAGCACCACCACGTTGGGGTTGTCCAGGCGGCTTGAGCTTTTCAGGGTCTTGAGCAGCAGGTTGGGGTAGTGGTCCACCGGTGCGATGCGCTGCTTGGCGAACACCTCGGGGAACAGGCGCATCATCATCTTGCGGTCTTCGAGCATGTAGCTCACGCCGCTGGGGGTGCGTAGGTTGTCTTCCAGCACGTAGTAGGTGCCGTCGCCATCGCGCACCAGGTCCACGCCGGAAATGTGCGAATAGATGTCGCGGTGCAGGTCCAGCCCGACCATGGCCTTCTGGTAACCCTCGTTGCCCAGCACCTGGTCTGCCGGAATGATCCCGGCCTTGATGATGCGCTGGTCGTGGTAGATGTCGGCGAGGAACATGTTCAGCGCATTCACGCGCTGGATACAGCCGCGTTCGATCACGCTCCACTCACTGGCGGGAATGCTGCGCGGGATGATGTCGAAGGGGATCAGGCGCTCGGTGTCTTGCTCGTCGCCATACAAGGTGAAGGTGATTCCGGCGCGGTGGAACAGCAAATCGGCTTCACGGCGACGCTGGGCCAGCAGCTCCGGCGGCGTATTCGCCAGCCAGCGGGAGAAATCCTGGTAATGCGCACGGCACACGCCGTTTGCGTCATTCATTTCATCAAAGAAAGATCGAGCCATTCCAGTACCTTGTCAGTGCCGAGGGGAACAGGTGGCACTGCCGTTTCAAAAAACGCATTTTTTATGAGCCCGTGGCGGTGGGTGCCAATGGGCCAGGTCCTTACTTTCTTATGGGGTCGGCTCTGGGTCGGGGGGTAACCAATGCTCCTGTATCCGGGCAGATGAATGGATAAAGCAATGCTTGTGCCGGAAACCCTAAAACACCAATCCCTTTGTGGTGGACGGGCTTCTGTGGCGAGCGGGCTTTTGTGGCAAGCCCGCTCGCCACAGAAGGCCATGCTCAGCACAGTGCACGCCATGCTCCGACTTGGTGCATGAACAAACTTGAACTTCATCCGCCCGCGATTCTTCTAACAGCACACGAACCTGCATGGAGCACCGCCGTGCCCAGAATCATTTCACCCGAAACCCCGGAATCGAGCCTGCCCGATCACAGCGAACACAACGCCAAGATCTTCGGTTCGCCCAAGGACCGCCTGGACTTCTACCGGCGTGAAATCCAATACGAAACCACCATTCTCGCCAACCGTACGGACGCCTATCTCACCGCGCAGTCCTTCCTGGTGATCGCCTTCGTCTCCGGCATGGGCAACCTCAACCCCGAGTGGGGCAAGCTGTTCACCGTGGTGGTGCCGATTTTCCTCGCGGCGCTGGGCATCCTCAGTTCCCTCAACGCCTGGCCAGGGATACGCGCGGCGTATGACATCATCGACCACTGGCACTTCAAGCAAAGCGAGTTGTTGCGCAGCGAGCCGGTGATGGGCATGGCGTACGACGAATCGCCGCTGTTTTCCGAGATGGAGTCGTCCCACAAGGGCTACCGCAAGTCGCTGCTGTTCTCCATGCGCGCACCCTGGCTGTTCATGGTGTTCTGGGTACTGCTCGCCGCGTATGCGTTTTATATCCAGGTCGACAACCCTGGGTCGTAAGCCGATGGAACTTCACCGCCCTGGGCATGACCTTAACTCTACCCAGGCGATATTTTCCGAGAGGTAACCATGAGCACAGACAAACAACCCGCCACCGGTGCGGATGCGCCCAAAGACCCGGTGCCGGCCAAAGACCCCAAGGCCAAGGAAAACGACTACAGTCCAGACTTCAAACCCAAGCCTGAGCCCAAGCCTGAAACCGATGCCGATATCGACACCCAAGGCGGTTAGAGGAGACGGTCATGTCCAAAGAACTCGACGATGAACTCAACGACCCAGGTAACGAAGACCCGGGTTCACTGATGGACGATGCAGAAGTGCCGCTGAACGATCTGGATGACGCGGCGGATGTGGGCAATACCGAAAACCAGGACTGAGCGTCACTCGATCATCTGTGAGCCAATGGTCTTCATCCGGATCATATCCATCAACTGCCGCAACCCCGGCTGTGACTGGCGCCGGCTGGGGTAATACATGCACAACGGCTCGCCCATGCAGGCCCAGTCCGGCATCACCTCCACCAGGCGGCCTTCTTTTAGCTCCTGTTCCACACGGTTGGACAGGCAGTAGGCAATCCCCACCCCTTGCAGAGCGGCATTGACGATGGTCTCGGTGTCGGCCGCGCTGAAGTGGCCGGGCACGTCGATGCGTTGTTGCCGTGTGCCTTTGCCCAATTCCCACTTGTAGGTGGTCTTATCGCCCAGGTACATGCGGATGCAGGCATGTTCCAGCAAGTCCTTGGGCGCCTGGGGCGTGCCGCGTCGGGCGAGATACGTGGGGGAGGCGACCATGATCCAGCGCAGCTCAGCCGTCAGTGGTACAGCGACCATGTCCTGGGGCACGGTGGCACCGTAGCGGATACCCGCGTCGTAACCTTCAGCGATGATATCGATCATCTGGTCCTGCACGATCAGGTCCAGGCGCAGTTGCGGGTAAGCCGCGCAAAAGTCCCCTAGAATCGGCGCCAGCAGCAGGACCGCTGCATCCCGTGGCACATTCAGGCGCAGGCGGCCGATCGGTGCCTCGCGGTACAACTCCAGGGTATCGAGGCCGTCCTTGATGGTGGCAAACCCCTGGAGGAGTTTTTCCGCCAACAGGGAGCCCGCATCGGTGGGTTCCACGGCGCGGCTGGTGCGATAGAGCAGCTTGACGCCCAGGCGGGTTTCCAGGTTGCGCATGGTGTGGCTCAACGCCGAGGTGGTCACCCCCAGTTCATGAGCGGCGTGGCGGAAGCTGCGGCGGCGGATGATCGCAATGAACACATTGAGATCAGCCAATTCGGAGCGGTTGAAAGCAGCCATTTCAAGTCTCTTGAGCGGGAATTCGGCTGTATGCGGCGTTGAGCCCGATTCAACCGTAGATGACTTAGAGTAATTGTTTTTCTAAGCATTATTGCGCGCCATGGGATTTTTTTATGCACGTTGAGACCATCAGAATTGCCGGCATCGACCAAACGGTCTCGCGGATTGCCCTCGGCACCTGGTCCATGGGCGGGCACCTGTGGGGTGGGGCGGATAATGAACAAGCCATCCGCACGCTGCGCCATGCCCTGGCCATCGGTATCAACTTGATCGACACCGCGCCGGTGTACGGCTTTGGCCTGTCCGAAGAGCTGATCGGCAAAGCCCTGCGCGGCGTGCGCCACAGCGCGGTGATCGCGACCAAGGCCGGGCTGCAATGGGACGCCGGCACACCCCGGCGCAACGCCACGGCCCAGCGCATCCGCAAGGAAGTCGAGGACTCCCTGGTGCGCCTGCAAACCGACTACATCGACCTGTACCAGATCCACTGGCCAGACCCGCTGGTGGCCCAGGAAGAAACCGCCGATGAACTGGAACGCCTGCGCCGTGAAGGCAAGATCCTCGCGGTCGGCGTGAGTAACTATTCCTCCGCGCAAATGGACGATTTCAGCCAGTACACCGCACTGGCCACGGTGCAGCCGCCCTATAACCTGTTCGAACGAGCCATCGACAGCGACATCCTGCCCTATGCCAAGCAACATTCCCTGGTGGTATTGGCCTACGGCCCGCTGTGCCGCGGTTTGCTCAGCGGCAGCATGCACTCGGCCACACGCTTTGCCGGCGATGACGTACGCAAGCTCGACCCCAAGTTCAAGGCGCCGCGTTTCGAACAATACCTGGCTGCCGTGGCCGCGCTGGATATGTACGCCCGCGAGTGCCACGGCAAATCAGTGCTGGCCTTGGCCCTGCGCTGGGTGCTTGATCAAGGCCCGACCATCGCCCTGTGGGGCGCCCGGCGACCTGAGCAGTTGAAAGGCTACGAAGAAGCCTTCGGCTGGCACCTGACGCCCGAAGACCTGACGCATATCGACCGTATCCTGGCCAGCACGATAAAAGATCCGATCGGCCCGGAATTTTTGGCCCCGCCCAAGCGTTAACCCTGCGACAGGGATGTCGCCAGCAACACACATAACATCCCTGTACGTCGAGGTTTTTGCATGAAGCGCGGTTCCGTAGTCACGATCGCTGGTGGTTTGCTCTGTGGGTTGGTGCTCGTGGGGGCCTGGAAGTGGCGGGGTAGCCCGGATGCCTTGTGGCAGACCGTCAGCCAGCAATGTGTGCCCCACCAGCAACAGCAGCTCAAGCCCGACCCCTGCCTGGCGGTGGACCTGGACCGCGGCTACGTCCTGTACAAAGACCGCAACGGCCCGCTGCACAACCTGCTGATGCCGGCGGACAAGGTCACCGGTATCGAAGACCCGGCCCTTGGCCGCGCGCTGCTGCCGCATTACTTCACCCAGGCCTGGCAACATCGGCGGGTGTTGTCCGAGGGCTTGAAAAAACCGATTGCCGATCAGTTCGTCTCGGTGGCGATCAACTCTCGCTACGGTCGCTCCCAGAACCAGTTGCACGTGCATATCGCCTGCCTGCGCCCGGATGTCTATAGCACGCTCAACCAGCAAGTACTGGATGAGCAGTGGCGCACGCTGCCGGTGCAGTTGATGGGGCACACCTACAGCGCCCGGATGCTGTCGGCGGCCGACGCCGAGCTGCGCGACCCACTGGCAGTGTTGCGTGATTATGTGGACGCCCAAGGCGACTCGATGAGCCAGTACAGCTTGTTGATGGCACCGCGTGCCGATGGCAATTTCGTGCTGCTGAGCACCCATGTCACGTTGAGCGAGCTGAACCTCGGCTCGGCCGGCGAATTGCAGGACTATCGCTGCGACCTGATGAGCCAGCTGTAAACCCACAAAATCACCACAACGACCTCTTTGGAGCATAAACGACACGGCCGCAAACTTACCCATTGAACGACTGTTCAGTTTGAACTATGTTGACCGCATCCACCCGTTTGTCACGTAACGGGTTCGCGCTGTTTCTTCTTGAACGAGAGGCTCTGGCATGCGGTTTTCCCCCTTCGTCGAACGAATTGCAGGGCAGGGCGTAGCCGCCTGGGACATCCACCACGCCGCATTCCAGGCGGCCAGCCAGGGCGAAGACATCATCATCCTCAGCGTTGGCGATCCGGATTTCGCCACGCCGTCCTTCATTACCGACGCCGCCGTAAGTGCCTTGCGCGAAGGTGACACCCACTACACCGAAATTCCCGGTCGCCCGGCATTGCGCGAGGCCATTGCGGCACGCTACAGCCAGACTCTGGGCCGTCGGCTGAACGCCGAAAACGTGATCACCGTCGCGGGTGCACAGAACGCCTTGTTCGTGACCTCCCTGTGTCTGTTGCAAGCGGGTGATGAAGTACTGGTGCTCGACCCGATGTACGTCACCTACGAGGCCACGCTCAAGGCCAGTGGTGCGACACTGGTGCGTGTGCCCTGTTCGCCGGAATCCGGCTTTCGCCTCGATGCCCGGTTGCTCGGCGCAGCCATCACACCGCGTACGCGGGCGATTTTCTTCTCCAACCCGAACAACCCGACCGGCGTGGTGCTCAACCCGCACGAACTGCAAGCCATTGCCGACCTGGCCATCGCCCACGACCTGTGGGTGGTGGTGGATGAGGTCTATGAAAGCCTGGTGTTCGACGGTGAGTACCACAGCCTTGCGGCGTTGCCGGGCATGGCCGAGCGCTGCGTGGTGATTGGCAGCCTGTCCAAGTCCCATGCCATGACCGGCTGGCGCATTGGCTGGATCATCGCCACGCCGCAGATGGTCGCCCACGCCGAAACCCTGGTGCTGAGTATGCTCTACGGGCTGCCGGGCTTCGTGATGGAAGCCGCCACCGCCGCCGTACTGGCCCATGACGAGGTGACCCAGGGCATGCGCGAGATTTATCGGCGCCGACGCGACCTGGTGGTGAGGGGGCTGAGTGCGTGCCCTGGCATCCAGGTGCAGGCACCGCAAGCCGGGATGTTTGTGCTGGTAGATGTGCGCGGCACCGGCCTGGGCTCCCTCGACTTTGCCTGGCGCCTGTTTCGGGAAGCCGGGGTTTCGGTGCTCGACGCCGCCGCCTTTGGCGAGCCGGCCCAGGGTTTCGTGCGCTTGTCGTTCACCCTGGGTGAAGAGCGCCTGAGCGAAGCCTGCCAACGCATCGTGCAATTTGTCGCCAAGCTGGCCGGTGAGCCGCGTGTTGCGGCGGCGCCCAGGATCGAAGGGGTGCCGCCGGCCGCAGTCAAAAAGATGATCGAGGTCATCGACCTGCACAAACGCTTCGGCAATATCGAAGTACTCAAGGGCATTTCCCTCACGGCCCACGAAGGCGACGTGATCTCGCTGATCGGCGCCAGCGGCTCGGGTAAAAGCACCTTGCTGCGCTGCATCAATATGCTCGAAGTGCCGGACCAGGGCAGCATCCATGTGGATGGCGAAAGCATCAAGCTCAACTACGGTCGGCCCGGCGCGCCCCTGGTCGCAGATGCCAAACAGCTGGTACGCATTCGCTCGACCCTGGGCATGGTGTTCCAGAACTTCAACCTGTGGCCACACCGCACGGTCCTGGAAAACCTTATCGAAGCCCCCACCCAGGTCCTGCGCGAAAGCCGTGCCGAGGCCATCGAACGCGCCGAAGCCTTGCTCGACCGCGTCGGCCTGGCCGCCAAGCGCAACGAATACCCGGCGTTCCTCTCCGGCGGCCAACAGCAACGGGTGGCGATTGCCCGTGCGCTGGCCATGCGTCCCAAAGTCATGCTGTTCGACGAACCCACCTCGGCCCTCGACCCGGAGCTGGTGGGCGAAGTGCTACGCGTTATCCGCTCCCTGGCCGAGGAAGGTCGCACCATGATCCTGGTCACCCATGAAATGGCGTTCGCCCGGGATGTGTCGTCGAAAGTGGCGTTTCTGCACCAAGGCATGATCGAAGAAACCGGCTCGCCGGATGCGGTGTTTATCGACCCACGCAGTGAACGTTGCCGACAGTTCGTCAACGCGCATCAAACTCGCTAACTCCATAAAAAGACGGGGCAAAATCATGAAATCCAAGCGTATGGCAACGTGGTTGAGCAGTGCTGTGTTGATGTTGGCTGCAGGCTTCACCCAGGCGGCGGAAAAGCCCATCGTGTTTGCGGTCGCCGCGGAGCCCTATCCGCCGTTCACCGTTAAAGGCGGCAACGGACAGTGGTCCGGCTTTGAAGTGGACCTGATCCACAAACTCTGCGAAGGCATGAAAGCCGAGTGCCAGATCAAGGAAGTGGCGTGGGACGGCATTATTCCCTCGTTGCTGGCGAAGAAGATCGACGTGATTTTTTCGTCGATGTCGGTGACCGATGAGCGTGAAAAACAGATCGCTTTCAGCCGCGCCTACTACGATTCCCTGTTGGGTGTTGCCGGCCCTAAAGGCAGCGAAGTCGAGATCTCCCCGGCGGGCCTCAAGGGCAAGTTGATCGGCGTGCAGATCTCCACGGTCAGCGCCAACTACCTGAAGAAGTACTACGAAAATATCGCGGACCTGAAGTACTACGACACCCAGGAATCGGCCAACGCCGACCTGATCGCCGGGCGTATCGACTACATGATGGCCGACGACACCGCCATCGCCATGATGGTCAAGACGCCTGAAGCCAGCGGCCTGGCGCATATCGCCAGCGTGCCCTACGACCCGATCATCGGCCGAGGCGTCGGCGCCGGCCTGCGCAAGGAAGACACGGCGCTCAAGGCGCGGCTGGATAAGGCCATCGGCGAATTGCTGGTGAGCAAGGACTACGACGACCTGTCGCAGCACTATTTCGGCCTGTCGGTCAGCCCGTGCAAGCGCGGCGACACCCCGGCGTTTGTCAGCAAGACCTGTGAAAGCCCCTATCAACAAGTCGCCCAGAAGACCGAATAATGCTCGACCTCTTAAGCTTCGGCGAACAAGGGTGGGGCAATGCGTTGCTCAAAGGGTTGTGGATGACCCTGCAAATCTCCGCCGGCTCGTTTGCGGTGGGTGTGTTGATCGGCCTGGTGGTGGCCTGCGCCAAGCTCAGTGCGCCACGGCCGATTGCGCTGCTGATGCGCGGCTACACCACGGTGTTTCGTGCGGTGCCGGAACTGCTGCTGATCCTGCTGCTGTATTACGCCGGCTCCATGGGTCTCAACGCGCTGATGCTGGGGATGGGCTTCGAGCAGATGAACATCAGCGGCCCGCTGGTGGCGATCCTGGTGTTGGGCCTGGTGCAGGGCGCCTACGCGTCGGAGATCTTCCGCGCGGCGATCCTGGCGATTCCCCACGGCCAGATCGAAGCCGCACGGGCGTTTGGCTTGAGCGGGTTTGGCCTGTTCCGCCGGGTGACCTTGCCGATCATGGCGCCGTTCGCCCTGGCCGGCATGTCCAACCTGTGGATCAACCTAATCAAGGACAGTGCGTTGATCAGCGTGGTCGGCACCAACGAGTTGCTGTACACCGCCAAGCAGGCGGCGGGCTCGACCCGTCAGTATTTGCTGTTCTACCTCACGGCCGCCGCCTTGTATTATCTGGTGACGCTGGCTTCCAACTACCTGTCCGGGCGCCTGGAGCGACGTATCCGTCGCTGGATGCCGGTTGTCGAGTGAGCGAGCCATGCCTGAATGGATAAGTTATTACGCCGGCCTGATCGCCAAGGGCTTGCAGACCACCTTGTCGCTGCTGGTGATCTCGGCGGTGTTGGGTTTTGCCCTGGCGGTGCTGGTGGCGTTGGCGCGCTTGTCGCGGCGCAAATGGCTGGCCCGTGGCGCGCTGGCCTACACCAGTGTGTTGCGCGGCACGCCGTTGCTGATCCAGATCTACATTTTCTACTACGGGCTGGGCAGCCTGTTTGCCCAGTTCCCGATGATTCGCGGCAGCTTTCTGTGGCCGTACCTGCGTGACGGTTACTGGTACATCGTGTTTGCCCTGGTGTTGTCGGTGGGTGCCTACGTCGGCGAAGTGATCCGCGGTGGCCTGCTGGCGGTGCCCAAGGGCGAAATGGAAGCCGCCTCGGCATTTGGCATGACACCCCGCCAGGCCCTGCTGCGCGTGCGTTTGCCACGGGCAATGCGCCTGTTGTTGCCGACCTTGGCCGGGGAGACCGTGATGCTGCTCAAATCCACCGCGCTGGCCTCGACCATTGCCGTGGTCGACCTGTTGGGCGCGGCCAACGTGGTCCGCGCGCAGACCTTGCAGATCTACCAGCCGCTGCTGCTGGTGGCGGCGGTCTACCTGTGCCTGACCTTTCTCATCGAAGGTGTCTACGCCATCGCCGAACGGCGCGGTACGCCGCTGCGCAGGTCGGCCGGATGAAACAGGACCGCTCTTTGCAAGGGATTGCCCTGTGTTCGCTGGCGTATTTGTTCCTGGCGTTGCAGGACGCGGTGGTCAAGTGGCTGGTGGCCGATTACTCGGTGTTCACCATCCTGTTCTGGCGCAGCCTGGTGGTAGTGGTCGCGTGCTTGATCGCCGGGCGCATGAGCCTCGTGCGCAGTGCCTGGACGTCGGTGAGCCGGCGCTTGCTGATCATTCGCGGCTTGTTGTCGTTGCTCGCGTGGTTGCTGTACTACACGGCGGCCAAGGACCTGAGCCTGGCGGAAATGACCACACTGTATTTCTCTGCGCCGATCATGGTCACGCTGCTGGCTGCGCTGATCCTCAAGGAACGCGCCAGCCGGGGTCAATGGATCGCGTTGATCATCGGCTTTGTCGGGGTGGTCATCGCCTGCCGTCCTACGCATATGCTCGACCCTTGGCCCATCGCCCTGACGTTGGGCGCGGCGTTGTGCTGGGCGTTTACCTATATCCAGTTGCGCCAGGTCGACCCGAGCAGCTCGGTGCTGGAGCAAATGCTGATCACCAACGTCGTGTTTGTGCTGTGCATGGGCGTGACCTTGCCCTGGACTCACACACCGGCGCCCGCGCCGGCCTGGCTGGGCATGTTGGCGGCGGGCTTGGTCGGCGGCATCGGGCAATTCCTGCTGTTTGCCAGCTTCCGCCGCGCCACCGCGACCTTACTCGCGCCATTCGAATACACCGGGCTGATCTGGGCGTTCCTCCTGTCGAGCCTGGTGTGGGGCACCTTGATGGATGGCTCGCTGATCATCGGCGCGGTGTTGATCGCCATCAGCGGCACCCTGGCCATGCTCAGCGCACGGCATCCGGTGTCACAGGACGTGGTCGGCGCCGAATGCACCCTGACGCAACCCCTGTACCCAGCAGCGGCAGATGTGCAGCCCGTTGGCGGGGCTGAAGGTGCCGGGGTTGAGGCACCCCTCGAGCCAGAGTCCGTCGAGCATCGCCGATAAACCGATGGCGGCCAGGTGGCTGTCGTGGATCAGCAGGTTTTCACTGCGGGCCAGATCGTCCAGCAGTTGTTGGATCAATGCCAGGTAGGCGTGGTAGCTGTTTTCGTGGGACTGGTTCACATGGGGCGAGTGGCGGATCAGGCTCCAGAACACCACCCACACGCCCAGCAGGTCGGGGTCCATGACCCGGGGCGAGAATGAGGCGCTGAGGAATGCATCCAGGCGCGCGGCAGGGCCTTCGGCCTGTTCCACGTGCGCCCAGAGGGCACTGGTCAGTTCGTTGGCCAGCTTGTGGTAGGTCTCGGCAATCAGCGCATCGATGCTGCCGAAATGGTGGTTGAGCAACCCCACCGACACCCCGGCCTCGGAAGCGATACGGCGCACGGAAATCCCCGCATGCCCATCGCGCGCCAGGCAGGTGAGGGTGGCAGCAATCAGCAGGTCCCGGCGTTCGTCGGGATCGGCACGGCGCAGTTTGGGCAGCTCGGGGGTCATGGGCAGGCCTTGGATGGAACAGCACAGCGCTCAGGTTAGTTGAACATGTGTTCAATCTCTACCGATTAATTGATCAGAGGAGGGCAAGGCATGGCGAAAGACCTTTCGTGGCAGGTGACGGGCGATTCCGGCAATGTGCTGCACATCGGCGCCTGGCGCTTCGACGGCGACGGGCGCGGGCCGAAGGTGCACCTGCAGGCCGGTGTGCACGCCGACGAAATCGCCGGGATGCTGGTGCTGCATAAACTCCTGCCGCGCTTGCAGGCGTGCGCCGAGCAGGGCCGGCTCAAAGGCACGGTCACGGTGGTGCCCCAAGCCAATCCCTTTGGTATCGGCCAGTTTCGCCAGGGCCGCTTGCTCGGGCGCTTTCACGAAGCCACCGGGCAGAACTTCAACCGTGCCTTCGATTGTTCGCTGGCCATGGCGCGCCCGGCGAGCAACCTGGCGCAATGGCAGAAACGCCTGGTGCAACTGGCCGCCGATGCCGACTTGATTCTGGACCTGCACACCGACGACGAGGCGTTGCCCTACCTCTACATCCACCGCAGCTTCTGGCCCGAACAAGGCCTGGCACTGGCGGCGGCGTTGCAGGTGGACCTGGTGATTGTCTGGGATGAAGGCGGTGATGGCTCCTTTGAAGAAACCCTGATCAACCACGCTTCGCCGCAACTGGCGGCAACCATTGAACTGCGCGGGCAGGCGGACGTCAGCGATGCCCTGGCGCAACAGGACGCGGATGGGCTGTGGGCGTGGTTGTGCATCAATGGCGTGATCGACGAGGTGGCCAACATTGCCGAATGGCAAGGCGAGGTGGTCGACATGGGCTGTATGGAGACCGTCCTTGCACCCTGCGCGGGTGTGCTGGTGTTCGAAAAGGGCTTGGGCGACGACCTGGAAGAAGGCCAGCGTTTCGCGCGGATTATCGGCCGACCCGGTGACCCGGCCTCCGAAGTGACCCTGCACGCCGCTCAGGCCGGACGCATGGTCACCGGCCACCGTGAGCGCCTGGTGGCACAGGGCTCGGTAGTCGCCAAGTTCACCGGCACACGCTTATCCGACAGCTACAGCGGCGGCGTGCTGGACCCGTAGCGGCGCCTGCAACTGTATCCACTCGCGCGGGCTGGTGCCGATCTTGCGCCGGAACGCACGGGCCAGCGCCGAGGGACTCTCGTAACCGACTTCATCGGCGATCAGGGCGATGGGGCGACCTTCACGCAGGCGTTTCTGCGCCAGGCTCACGCGCCAGCTCAGCACATAGTCGGCTGGCGTCTGGCCGACCACTTTATGGAAGTGCGCGGCGAAACTGGCACGGGACATGTTCGACTCAACCGCCATTTCCTGCACGGTCCACGGGCGTTCGGGGTTGTTGTGCAGCAGGGTCATGGCCCGCGCCAGGCGCAGGTCGGCCAGGCCCGACATCATGCCGGTGGTCATGCTGTGATAGGCCATCATGTGGCGCAGGAACTGAATCACCATCAGCTCGAACAGCCGGTTCATCACTGCCTCGCGTCCGCAGTGTTCAGCGAAGGCTTCATCGAACAGCCAGTCCAGTGTGCTGGCGATCATCGGGATCTGCCTGAGCGGCATCACGATGGTGTCGGTCAGCGCCACGGACAGCGGGTTATCGATCCCCCCATCAAAACGCAGCGAAGCCGCCACCACCTGGGCGCCATCGGCTTTGGCCGCCACCAGCCGATGGGGCAGGGGACGCGGCACCAGCACCAAACTGGGCTCGGGAATGCGCAGGGTGCCGTCGGGCATTTCCAGGCTGGCCTGGCCATCCTTGAGCAGGTAGACCCGGCCGCGCTGCTGCAGATCGCGGGTGTCGAGGGCGCCGTGCAGCGGCCCACTGTGAAAGGTATCGGCACCGATGCCGAAGTGCACCAGCAGTGTGGACAAACGATCCATGACTCACCTGATTTCAATTAATGATCTGCTTAGACGATCTGCGCCATATCGTCGACTATTAGCCTCCATTTGTAAAACGCGCTTCGGCATCATGGCCTCACGTTCAACGCCTTGAGCGCCCACCCCCCCAACGGACCAAACGTTCATGAAAACCTTCAAGTTCTCCCGCGTCGTCGCCGCCCTGATCACCGGCGCACTCGCCCTCGGTGTCGCCACTGCCAGTATTGCCGCCCCACAGAAAGCCACCGTCGTGCTGGTGCACGGCGCGTTCGCCGACGCCTCCAGCTGGAACGGCGTGATCGCCGGGCTCAAGGCTGAAGGCTACCCGGTGGTCGCCGTGGCTAACCCGCTGCGCAGCGTCAAGACCGACTCGGACTACGTGGCCGATATCGTCGAACACACCCAAGGCCCGGTGATTCTGGTCGGCCATTCCTACGGTGGCTCGGTGATCTCCAACGCCGTGCATGGCAGCAGCAAGGTCAAAGCGCTGGTCTACGTCGCCGCGTTTGCCCCGGAAAAAGGCGAGACCGCGTTTGAGCTGTCCGGCCGTTACCCTGGCGGCACCCTCGGCCCGACCCTGGACAAACCCGTGATTTCCAAGGACGGCGTGACCGACCTGTACATCCAGCAAGACAAGTTCAACAGCCAGTTCGCCGCCGACGTGGCGCCCAAGGAAGCCCAGTTGATGGCAGCCGGGCAACGCCCGATCACCGAAGCTGCGCTGAAGGAACCGTCGGGTGACCCGGCCTGGAAAACCGTGCCGTCCTACTTCATATACGGTTCAGCGGACAAAAATATTCCCGAGGCCGCGCTTAAATTCATGGCTGACCGTGCGGGCTCCAAGGAAACCGTGGACGTGAAGGGCGCTTCCCACGTGGTAATGGTGTCGAACCCGGCGCGGGTGGTGGCGATCATCAATGATGCGGCCAAGGCCAACGCGCAGTAACCAAAAGAGTGGGGGCCCAGGCCCCCATTTTGTTATTGATCGAACAGTGAACCGCGCTGCTTCAACCGCCGCATCGCACTGTCCAGATGCGCCCGCGCACTGGCCGGGTCGCCTTCACGCATCTGCTCATACGCCACCTGCGCCACCGCCGGGTCAATCGGCTTGAGCGGCTGCCCGCTGGCCATGGCTTTCAACTGCACCTCGGCCGCCCGCTCCAGGTAGTACAGATCATCCCAGGCTTCGGCGATGTTCGGCGCAGCCACCATCACTCCATGATTCTTCAGGAACAGAATGTCAGCATCGCCCAACGCTGCAGCGATACGCTGACCTTCACGGTTATCCAACGCCAGGCCGTTGTAATCCTCATCCACCGCCGTGCGCCCATAGAACTTCAACGCCGTCTGCCCCAGCCACAGCAAGGGCGGGCCTTGCAGCAGGCACAGTGCCGTCGCATTCGGCATATGGGTATGGAACGCCGCCTTGATGCGCGGCTGCTGTTGATGCAGCTGGGCGTGGATGTAGAACGCCGTGGCTTCCGGCGTGCCGTCGCCGTCGATCACGTTGCCGTGAAAGTCACACACCAGCAGACGGGACGCAGTGATTTCCTCGAAGGCGTAGCCGAACGGATTGACGAAAAACACATCGTCATGCCCCGGCACCGTCGCTGAAAAGTGATTGCAGATGCCTTCTTCCATGCCATGCAGCACCGCCAATTGCAGGCAAGCCGCGAGTTCTACGCGGGCGTCGATGGCGGCCAGGCTATCGAGATTCAAGCGCCCGGCGCGCGGGCCAAGGGAGGAGGGCGTGAAGGTATGGGCCATGGTTCACCACCCCAAGGACTTGAACAGTTCGGGAACGCCGTCGAGGGTTGGCAGGATCGCGTCGGGTGTGTAGTCGGCCAGCAATTGGCGACCGGTGCCACGGTCGATCCATACGCAGCGAAAACCGATATCGCGCGCGGCGGCGTGATCCAGGTGCGGGCTGGCGCAGATGTGCACCACCTCATCCAGGCTCACGCCCAGCTGTTCATGGGCATAGTCGAACAGACGGCGATTGGGCTTGTAGGCACCGGCTTGCTGGGCGGTGATCACCCGGTCGATGTGGCCACCCAGTTGCGCCACATTGCCGGCGATCACGTCATCGTCGGTGTTGGAAACGATGCACAGTTTGTAGCCCAGGGCCTTCAACTGTTTGAGCGTATCCACCACTTCGGGAAACGGTGGCATTGCGCTGATGCTATCAGTGAGCGTCGCACCATCGTGGTCATTGGCAGGCAAGCCCAGCTCCTTGAGCGCGAGTTGCAGGCTCAGCCCGGCCAGGGTGCGAAAGCTGCGGTGCGGTGGGGTTTGCTCCAGGGCGTGTTCGTGGTGGTCGTAGACGCTGAGCAGCGTTTCGCGGTCGACCTGGTGTTCGCCTTTCTGATCCAGGATCCGGTCGATGGCGGCACGCAGGCCTTCATCCCATTGGATCAGGGTGCCGTAGCAATCAAAGGTCAGCCACAACGGGCGAGGGGAGTGTTCGAGTGGCATGGAGCACCTGTAAAAAGAGTGGGTGGTCGATGCAGCATAGGAAACCTCGCTCTTAGTAGGAAATTAAATTAACCTCTACATCACAGTTGAATTGTCGATAAGAAGGTTGCCGCCATGTTTGATCTGGAACTCTTGCACACGCTGGTCTGCGTGGTCGACGAAGGCAGCTTCACCCGTGCGGCCGAGCGCGTGCACCGCACCCAGTCCACGGTCAGCCAGCAGATTCGCAAGCTGGAAGAAAGCGTCGGCCAGGTGTTGCTGGTGCGCGACCGTTCGGGTCAGCAAGTCAGTGCCACCGAACACGGCGAACTGCTGACCCATTACGCGCGCCGTCTGTTGAACCTGTCCCGCGAAGCCCGCGATGCCTTGGACACTGAGGCCAGCGTAGTGCCGGTGCGCCTGGGCGTGCCCGAGGATTTCGACGCGACGCGCATGGCGTCGATGCTTTCGGGTTTCGTACGTGCCCGCCCCGAGGCGCGGCTGGAGACGGTCAGCGGCATGAGCACCGACCTGCGCCGACAATTGGAAAGCGGCGAAATCGACATCGCCCTGGTCAAGCGCGAAGCCGGCAGCGGCGAGTGCCACGCCATCTGGCCGGAGCCCTTGGTGTGGGTATGTGGCCAGGGCCAGAATATGCAACTCGACACCTTGCCCCTGGCGCTGTTTCCCCAGGGCTGCATCTACCGCCAGCGCGCCATTCGCACCTTGGACAAGGCCCGGCGCAGTTGGCGCGTGGCGTTTGGCAGCCACAGCCTCACCGGGATCCAGGCGGCGGTCACGTCAGGGTTGGGCATCAGCATCCTGCCGAAAAGTGCCGTACTGCCCAGCCACCGCATCTGCACCGAGCTTCCTCCTGTGCCGCCGTCGGAACTGGCGTTGGTCAGCGGCGCCGAGCGCCTGAGCGCGACTCACCGTGGATTGATCGAGTGCCTGCGCGAGGAGATTTCACGGAGTCTGTGAACGCTCCAGCAGCAGCCGCTCCAGGGTGGCCACCGGCAATGGCCGGCTGAACAGGTAGCCTTGGATCTGATCACAGCCGGCGTCTTTCAAGAACGCCAATTGCGCCTGGGTTTCCACGCCTTCGGCGACCACCCGCAGGTTGAGGCTGTGGGCCAGTTCAATGATGGTGCGGGTGATTGCGGCGTCCTGGGGGTTGCTGGTGACTTCGCGGATAAACGCGATGTCGATTTTCAGCGTGTCGATGGGAAAACGCCGCAGGTACGCCAGGCTTGAATAGCCGGTGCCAAAATCGTCGATGGAGATTTTCACGCCCATGGCATGCAAGCGTTGCAGGCTGGCGATGGTGTGTTGGGTGTTTTCCATCAGCGAGCCTTCGGTCAGCTCCACTTCCAGCCAGTGCGGCTCGACGCCGGTTAGCGCGAGGATACGTGCGATATCGGCAATCAGGTCGCCTTCTATGAGTTGATGGCCGGAAACGTTGACCGACACCTCCACAGCGCCAATAGCACTGCGTTGCCAGTCCGCAATCTGTTGGCAAACGGCCTCGATCACCCAGCGTCCCACCGCTACGATCAGGCCGAGGCTCTCCAATACCGGTACGAACACCGCGGGGGAAACGGCGCCATGCCCCGGTCGGTCCCAGCGCAGCAGGGCCTCAAGCGCGCAAAGCTGGCCCGTCGCAAGCTCGACTTTAGGCTGGTAGTGCACGATGAACTCATTGCGTTCCACGGCCTGGCGCAGGGCGGTTTCCAGGTCCCGACGGTCGACGTCGGGTTGCAGGGCTTGGCGTAGGTTATCCGCCCGCTCGCCGTGAGCGGTGAGCCGCAGCAGGTTGCGCACACGCAAAGACAGTTCGATACGCTCGATCGGTTTGCTGATGAACTCTTCGGCACCGCTTTCCAGGCCACTGACGCGCGCACCAGGATCACTGAGGGCCGACAGCATGATAATGGGAATACCCGCCGTAACGTCGTCACTTTTCAATTGGCTGGCCACCTCATACCCATCCATCCCCGGCATCATGATGTCCAGCAGGATCAGGTCGGGCGCCTGCTGCGCCACCACCTGCAGCGCCTCTTCGCCGCTGCTCGCGCTGACGGTCTGGTAGCCTTCGTGGTGCAACAGCGTTTCCAGGAGCTTGCGCACCTGAGGTTCATCATCAACGATCAGCAACGTGGCCATGGGTGCATTCTCATCTGAGAGGGTCGTTGTGGGTTTGCAGCAGCGTATCGATCACCTGATACAGCTCCTTGTAACGCAGGGGTTTGATCACATAGGCGTCGCAGCCGGCCAGCCGGGTCTTTTCGCGGTCTTCCTTCATCGCCATGGCGGTCAGGGCGATCACCGGAATGTGCGCCGTCAGCGGGTCCTGCTTGAGCAGAGCCGTGGCGGCCAGGCCGTCCATGCCAGGCAGTTGGATATCCATCAGGATCAAGGCCGGTTGCTGTTCGCGGGCCTGGGTCAGGCCGGTCTCGGCATCGGGCGCCCACACGGTTGTATGGCCGGCGTTCACCAGCAACAGGCGCGCCAGGCGCATATTGGCTTCATTGTCTTCAACGATCAGGACGTGGGCCATGGAGCCTCCGCCGCGCGGTGCAGTGGCAACCACGCCACAAACCGCGCGCCACAGCCTTCGCGACTGGCCACCGCAACACTGCCACCGTGCAAGTCGGCCAGTTGCTTGACCATCGCCAACCCCAGGCCCGTGCCTTCGAATTTGCGCGCCAGGCTGCTGTCGATCTGGCTGAAGGCCTTGAACAGCTTGCCCATATCGTCCTCGGCAATGCCGATACCGGTGTCGCTGACGCTCAACTCCAGGAATTGCTGCTGAGGGCTCGCGGGCAAGGCAAAGCGATACACCGGCCAATCGCCGGGAATTTGCCCGACCTGTTCGCGGGTGACCTGGCGCACCGTCAGCGTTACCGAACTGCCGTGTTCGCTGAACTTCACCGCGTTGGCCAGCAGGTTGTAGACGATCTGCTTGGTCTTGCGCAGGTCCAGTTCCAGGTGGCCGAGGTCGTCGGGACATTCCAGCTTCAATTGGATACGTTGCAGCGCGGCCTTTTCTCGCACGATCAACAGGCTGTTGGCCAGAAGGCCCGCCAGCTCAACGCTTTCCAGTTCCAACTCCATCATTCCGGCCTCGACCTTGGACAGGTCGAGAATGTCGTTGATCAACGACAGCAAGTGCTGGCCGCTGGTGAAGATGTCCCCGATGTACTCGCGCTGGGTCTCGCTCATGTCACCGACCAGGCCGTCCTTGAGCGCCTCGGAAAAGCCGATCACCGCATTCAGCGGCGTGCGCAGCTCGTGGGACATGGTGGCGAGGAACTCGGACTTCATGTGGCTGGCGTGCTCCAGTTCCAGGTTCTTTTCTTCCAGGGCGCGCTCGAAGCCTTTGCGCTCGGCTTCTTCCTGCTTGCGCGCGGTGTTGTCGGTGCCGATCAGCAGGTAACCGATGATGGTGTCATGCCGGTTGCGCAGGGCGGTCACCGAAACCATGGCCGACAGGCGACTGCCGTCCTGGCGGATGTAGGTCAGCTCGTAGATGTCTTCGATGCCGCGGGAAGCCTTGAACACCAGGGCTTCGAAACCCGGCGTAATGGGCGTGTCCAGTTCCAGGCTGAGGGCAGCGGCGCGGGTGATCAGCTCGACAGGGTCGGAAATATCGGCGGGGGTGATGCGGTTGACCACGTCGGCGGCGGCATAACCGAGCATGCGTTCGGCACCGACGTTGAAGATCTGGATCACGCCTTTTTCATCGGTGGCGATGCTGGAGAAGTAGGCGCTGTTGAAGATGGCATCTTGCAGCGCGCCGGTCTTGAGCAGGGTTTTCTGCCGTTTGAACTCGACGATTTTTTCGGCGCGCGATTGCGGCTGTTCGGGTAACGGTGTGTCCATCGCTTGGGCGTTCCGTGACGTTCAGGCCCGCCACCGTCAACCGACAATGGCGCAGAGCATGCTCACAGAAGATCGCTGGGGGGCGATGAGGAGGAGATGAGGTCCTTGGACAATAGCAGACAAACGGTAAAACCGATGCTTTGCGTGCCTATTCAATAAATTGGCTTGATGAAACGTTTCTTCACGCACAAAAACCGATAGGCAAGCGCTTGCGTAAAGAAATGTTTCTACATTAGAGTCGGACCACTGACGACAAAAATAATAAAATCAGGAGCTCATTCATGAGCCTTGAACCCTTGCTTGAAATGCAGGGCATCAGCAAAACCTTCAACGGTTTGCGCGTGCTCAAGAATGTCGACCTGAAGGTCTACCCCGGCGAAATCCATGCCTTGATGGGGGAGAACGGCGCCGGCAAGTCCACGCTGATGAAAATCCTCTCCGGCGCCTATCAAGCCGACCCCGGCGGTGAAATCCGCATTGCCGGTGAACCCATTACCTGTTTCGACCCCGCCACCGCGAAAACCCTCGGCATTGCCGTTATCTATCAAGAATTGAGCCTGTGCCCCAACCTCAGCGTGGCCGAGAACATCTACCTGGGCCGCGAACTGCGGCGTGGCTGGACCATCGACCGCAAGGGCATGGAGGCGGGGTGCGTCGAGGTGCTGCAACGCCTCGGCGCCGAATTCACACCCGCCACACGGGTCAGCAGCCTATCGATTGCCGAGCGCCAGTTGGTGGAGATCGCCCGCGCCCTGCATGCCCACGCCAAGATCCTGGTGATGGACGAACCGACCACGCCGTTGTCATCCCGCGAGACCGACCGGCTGTTCGCGCTGATCAAGCAGTTGCGCAGCCAGGGCCTGGCGATCATCTATATCAGCCACCGCATGGCCGAGATCTACGAGCTGTCGGACCGCGTTTCGGTGCTGCGGGACGGCCAATACATCGGCGAGTTGACCCGCGACGCGCTGTCGGCCGAAGTGCTGGTAAAAATGATGGTGGGCCGCGACCTGTCAGGCTTCTACAAAAAGGAACACGCCGCCTACAACCCCGGCAACCTGGTGATGCGCGTGCGCGACATGGCCGACGGCAAGCGCGTGCGCCATTGCAGCTTCGACCTGCATGCCGGTGAAGTGCTGGGCATTGCCGGCCTGGTCGGGGCAGGGCGCACCGAGCTGGCGCGGCTGATCTTTGCCGCCGACCCACGCACTTCGGGCACCTTGGAAGTGGTCGGCAAGACCGTCACCCAACTGCGCACGCCGGCGGACGCGATCCGTGCCGGCGTGGTCTACCTCACCGAAGACCGCAAGGCCCAGGGCCTGTTCCTCGACATGAGCGTGGCGGACAACATCAACGTCTGCGCCTGTGTGCCGGATGCCCATGCCGGTGGCGTACTGGATCGCGGGCATGCCTTGCAGCGTTCAAACGATGCGATCAAGTCACTGTCGATTCGCGTGGCCTCGGGCAAGGTCAATGTCGGCGCGCTGTCCGGTGGCAATCAGCAGAAAGTGCTGCTGGCGCGCCTGCTGGAGGTCAAGCCGCACGTGCTGATCCTCGACGAGCCTACGCGTGGCGTCGACATCGGCTCCAAATCCGAGATCTACCGCATCATCAATCAATTAGCCCAGGCCGGTGTCGGCATCGTGGTGATCTCCAGCGAGCTGCCGGAAATCATCGGCACCTGCGACCGCGTGCTGATCATGCGCGAAGGCCAGCTCGTCGCCGAAGTCGGCGGCGCCTCCGGCCAGGCTATTTCCCAGGAACGCATTATTGACCTCGCCACCGGTGGCGATCAGGTGGTTGCCCATGGCTGAGTTGAATATCGCGACAATTGGTAAAGCAGAACGCGCACGCGAGTTGATGCGCACGGTGGGCATGTTGCCGGTGCTGATCCTGCTGCTGGTGGGTTTTGCCCTGGCCAGCGAGAACTTCCTGACGGTGCAGAACCTGTCGATCATCACCCAGCAGGCGTCGGTGAATGTGGTGCTGGCGGCGGGCATGACCTTTGTGATCCTCACTGCCGGTATCGACTTGTCGGTGGGCGCGATCCTGGCGGCCTCGGCCGTGGTGGCGTTGCAGGCGTCGATGTCGCCGCAGTTCGGCATGTTCGGGATTGCCGCCGGTATTGGCTTTGGCCTGCTGCTGGGGTTGGTCAATGGCGGCTTGATCGCCTTCATGCGCCTGCCGCCGTTTATCGTCACTCTCGGCGCACTGACGGCCATGCGCGGGCTGGCGCGTTTGCTGGCAGATGACAAGACCGTATTCAACCCGGACCTGCCGTTTGCCTTTATCGGCAATGACTCAGTGCTCGGCGTGCCGTGGCTGGTGATCATTGCCGTGGCCGTGGTGGCGCTGTCCTGGTTCATCCTGCGCCGCACGGTGATGGGCGTGCAGATCTACTCGGTGGGCGGCAACCCGGAAGCGGCGCGCTTGTCGGGGATCAAGGTGTGGAAAGTGCTGCTGTTCGTCTACGCCATGTCCGGCGCGTTGGCCGGGCTGGGCGCGGTGATGAGCGCTTCGCGGTTGTTTGCCGCCAATGGCCTGCAACTGGGGCAATCCTATGAGCTGGATGCGATTGCAGCAGTCATTCTCGGTGGCACCAGTTTTACCGGCGGCGTCGGCACCATCGGCGGCACGTTGATTGGTGCGCTGATCATCGCCGTGCTCACCAACGGCCTGGTGCTGCTGGGTGTGTCGGATATCTGGCAATACATCATCAAGGGCATCGTGATCATTGGCGCGGTGGCGCTGGATCGTTATCGCCAGTCCGGTGCGCGGACCTGATTCCTACAACAATCACAAGAGAGACCCGCATGAACCTTAAACGTATCTTTCCCGTCATTGCCTTGGCTGCCCTGATGTCCCAAGCCGTCGAAGCCCGTGAGTTGAAGGCCCTCGGCATCAGCATGGGCTCGCTGGGCAACCCGTATTTCGTGACCCTGGCCGATGGCGCCACGGCGCGGGCCAAGGAGCTGAACCCCAACGTCAAGGTCACCTCAGTGTCGGCTGACTACGACCTGAGCAAGCAGTTTTCGCAGATCGACAATTTCATTTCGTCCAAGGTCGACCTGATCCTGATCAACGCCGTCGACCCCTCTGCCATGGCCTCGGCCATCAAGAAAGCCCGTGACGCCGGCATCGTAGTCGTCGCCGTGGATGTGGACGCCAAGGGCGTCAACGCCACCGTGCAGACCGACAACGTCGAAGCCGGCAAGCTGGCCTGCCAGTACCTGGTGGACAAGCTCTCCGGCAAGGGCAATGTGATCATCCAGAACGGCCCGCAAGTCACCGCCGTGACCGACCGCGTCAAAGGCTGCAAGGCCGCGCTGGCCGCCGCGCCGGATATCAAGGTGCTGTCCGACGACCAGGACGGCAAAGGCTCCCGCGAAGGCGGCTTGAACGTGATGCAGGGTTACCTCACGCGCTTCCCGAAAATCGACGGTCTGTTCGCGATCAATGACCCACAAGCCATCGGCAGCGACCTGGCGGCCAAGCAGCTCAAGCGCAGCGGCATCATCATCACCTCGGTGGACGGCGCGCCGGATATCGAGAATGCCTTGAAGACCGAGACGCAGATCCAGGCGTCGTCCAGCCAGGACCCCTGGGCCATGGCGCAGACCGCAGTGAACGTGGGCAATGACATTCTCAATGACAAAGCCCCGGCCGAAGCGGTTACCCTGCTCACGCCAAAACTGATCACCCGTGACAACGTCGCGACGTACAGCGGTTGGTCGAGCAAACATTGATCCACTGAGAAGGAACAGCGTCGTGGTCACCATGGATGACGTGGCAAGCAGGGCGGGGGTGTCGACGTCGACGGTGTCCCACGTGTTGAACGGCACCCGCAAGGTCAGCCCGGCCACCGTACTGGCGGTGCAGCAGGCGATCCAGGCGTTGGGCTACATCCCCAACACCCTGGCGCGCTCGCTGGCCCGGTCGAGCACCAACACCATCGGCGTGGCGATCTCGGCGTTGTCCAACCACTATTTCAGCGAGACGGTGCACGCGATTGAAACCGCGTGCGCCCAGCACGGCTACATGATGCTGTTTGTCGACACCCATGATGATCCGGAGCAGGAGCTGAAAGTGGTCATGGCGCTGCATCATCGGCGGGTCGATGGGATTGTGCTGGCGCCTTCCAACGGCTCAAAGGCCCTGGATTATCTGCGCACCAACGAAATTCCAGCGGTGTTGGTGGACCGCATGATGAGTGAAGACTTCGACCAGGTTGGGGTGGAGAATGCCCAGCCTACCCAGGCGCTGGTTGAACACCTTATCGCCCATGGCCATCGGCGGATCGGCTTTATCGCCGGGCGTGAAGGTTTCAGCACCACCGATGAGCGTGTTACCGGTTACCGCGCCGCATTGCAGGGGGCGGGGCTGGTGTTTGATCCGGAGCTGCTGGTCAATGGCGGCTCCAATACTGAGCCTGCGCGCCAGGCCACGGTGCAGTTGCTGGGCCTGGCGGCACCGCCGACGGCGATCATGGCCGGCAACAACCTGATGACCCTGGGCGCCATGCAGGCCCTGCGTGATGCGCAGATCGACGTGCCAGCGCAGATGGCGCTGGTGGGTTTTGATGATTTCGACTGGGCGGATTTTTTCGTGCCGCGCCTGACCTTGATCGCGCAGCCCGTGCAGGCACTCGGTGTCCAGGCGGTGAACCTGTTGTTGCAACGCATGGCATCGCCCCACGCGCCGACCCAGAGCCTGCGCCTGGCGCCGACCCTGCAATGGCGTCATTCATGTGGCTGTAATGGAGTGGAATGACCCCGTATGAGCAATCCCGTTTCCCTCGGCATCGACCTCGGCACCTCGGAACTCAAGGCCATCCTCATCGACCTCGACGGTACGGTGCTGGCCCATGCCGGCGTGCGTTTGAGCGTGTCGCGGCGTCATAGCGGCTGGTCCGAGCAAGACCCGCAGGATTGGTGGCAGGCCTGTGTGCAAGCGCTGGCCCAGTTGCGCACACATGAGGCATTTGCGCGTGTGGCCTGTATCGGCCTGTCCGGGCAGATGCACGGCGCGGTGTTGTTGGGGGCGGATGATCGGGTGTTGTACCCGGCGATTCTGTGGGATGACTCCCGTGCGGTCGCCGAGGCCGAGCAGTTGGGCCCGGAATTCTCCGGCATCATCGGCAGCTTGCCGATGGCCGGGCTGACGGCGCCGAAACTGCTGTGGCTGCAACACCATGAACCTGAAGTGTTCAGGGCCATTGACTGTGTGCTGTCGCCCAAGGACTACCTGCGGTTGCGCCTGAGTGGCGAGCGCATCAGTGAGATGTCGGATGCTGCCGGCACGTTATGGCTGGATGTGGCACGACGCGCGTGGTTCGCGCCCATGCTGCGCGCTACGGGACTTGCGCCGGAGCAAATGCCCCGGTTGATCGAAGGCGGTGCCGCGAGCGCTTGTTTGACGGCGATGGACCTTGGATTGTCGGCTGACGTCGTGATTGCTGGCGGCGGTGGCGACAACCCGGTGGCGGCTGTCGGTATCGGTGCGATCAATGCTGGCGACGGCTTCATCACCCTAGGCACCAGCGCAGCCATCGTCGCAATCACCGACCACGCCGCCGGCAACCCGGCCAGCGCCGTGCACAGTTTCTGCCATGCGCTGCCCAGCCGTTGGTACACCATGGGCGCCATGCTCGCCGGGGCCAGTTGCCTGCGCTGGGTCACACGGCTGACGGGCACTGCGGATGAACAGACGTTGCTCGACCAGGTGCAGGCGCAATTGCCGATCGAACAACCCGTGCCACTCAGCACGCCTTTGTTTCTGCCCTACCTCGCCGGAGAACGCACCCCCCACAACGACCCACTGCTGCGCGGCGGTTTCATGGGCCTGGGCCACGACTGCACACCCGCGATGCTCGGTTATGCGGTGATGGAAGGCGTGGGGTTCGGTTTGCTGGATGCGCTGCGCGCCGTGCAATCGGCCGGCGCCGACGTCGGGGCCTGCGCCTTGGTGGGCGGCGGGGCGCGCAGCGAGTATTGGGCGCAGTTGCTGGCCAACATCCTGCAGCGGGAGATCTTCACGTTACACGGCAGTGAGTTGAGTGCCTGCATCGGGGCTGCGAAGTTGGGGTTTCTGTCGATCGGGCAGGGGGAAGGTTTGTTGCAGGCGGGGATGGCGGTGAAGGCGCGATATTTTCCGGATGCCAAGCAGCAGGTGGTACTGGAAGTGCGTTACCGCAAGTTCCAAGGCTTGCTTACTGCGGCAAAAGCGCTGCATGACTGACGGCTGCCGCTTCCTGTGGCGAGCAGGCTTGTTGTGGCGAGCGGGCTTGCCCCGCGTTGGGGCGCGAAGCGGCCCCTGTCAAGACCACCGCAGTGTGTCAGGCAATACCGCATTGCCTGGACTTGGGGCTGCTTCGCAGCCCAACGCGGGGCAAGCCCGCTCGCCACAACAAGCCTGCTCACCACAATAGGTTTATAAACACTTCATAACCAGGCCGCATCCCATAATGGATAGTCACCAATGTGCTCAACCAACTCCGCGCGCAGTGGGTTGGCAATGATGTAACGAGCCATTTTCAACAGGTCCTCGTCCGCGCGTACAGCCCGGTCGTGGTAACCCCGCTGCCAAAACTTTTCCTGACTGCGACGGGCTTTGTTAATGCTCAAGGTACTGCGTGACTTGGTCTGGCGCATCACATCAGGAAGCGTTGCGTTATTGAGGTCAAACAACCAGTGAAAGTGGTCTGGCATGACCACCCAGGCGAGGGAGTTCACCAGACCCGCGTCATGGGCTCGCTTGAATTCAGCGACTAATAACCGCCCTAGCTTGAAATCGTTGAATAGGGGCTGGCGTCGATGCACTACAGCAGTGACCAGATAAGATCAGCCTGATTCTGAATAGCGACCACGACTTAAAAGATGAGAGTTGGGCTGGCGAGGCAATCCGTTGCTCCTTTGAATGGATAGGGATTTTTCACGCTAGCAGCGCAGATGACTCTGTCGCGTTGAGTTCAGTGTCTTTGTGTTACTTCAGTTCTGTGGTGAGCAGGCTTCCTGTGACGCACGGGCTTATTGTGGCGAGCGGGCTTGCCCCGCGTTGGGGCGCGTAGCGGCCCCTGTCTGACCACCGCAGTGTGTCAGGCGAAACCGCGTTGCCTGGACTTGGGGCTGCTTCGCAGCCCAACACAGGGCAAGCCTGCTCGCCACAACGAGCCGGCTCACTATAGGAAATCTGTTTCTTTATTCATCAGTCCCCCAGCGGCGGCAGACGGCGTTTCACCGGGGTTTTCTTGACGATTGCAGTGTTGGTTTCGGCGTAGGCATTCAGCTTGTCGAGCAGGCTGTCCAGATGATCCATGGTGCGCACATGCAGGCGTGCGATGAAGCAGTCGTCGCCGGTCACCTTGTCGCACTCGGTGAATTCGGGAATCGCCTGGATCTGCCGCTCCACCTCATGCAATTTGCCGGGCAGGGGGCGGATGCGCACGATGGCTTGCAGCAGGTAGCCGAAATGCTTGGGGTCGATGTCGACGGTGTAGTGGGTCAGCACGCCGCGTTCTTCGAGACGGCGCAAACGTTCACCGACGCTGGGCGAAGACAGCCCGGTAATGCCGGCCAGGGCCTTGAGGGACAGGCGCGAGTCGTCCATCAATGCCGCGATGAGTTGCTGGTCGATGGTGTCAATCATGGTGTCCACCTAATAAGTAAAGGCAATCCAGCAATTTGGCCTTTTTTATGCGCTGGAGCCGCTGCTGAGCAGATTGCCATAATTGAGCCTCACTTGAGGAGCTTCAATCATGAACACATCCATCCGTCGCGGGTCGTGGGAAATGATCGCCGCCATGCTGATCTCGGGCACCATTGGCTGGTTTGTATTGGTGTCTGGCGTGTCGGTGATCGAAGTGGTGTTTTGGCGTTGCGTGATCGGCGGGCTGACGCTGTTGCTGGTCTGCGCACTGCTGGGTTACTTGCGCCTGGACCTGCTGAGCTGGGCCAAGCTCGGCCTGGCGATGCTCAGCGGCGTGGCGATTGTCGGCAATTGGTTGCTGCTGTTCGAATCCTATTCCCGTGCGTCGATTGCCATCAGCACGGCGGTGTACAACGTGCAGCCGTTTATGTTGGTGATGCTGGCGGCGGTGTTCCTGGGAGAAAAGATCACCGTGCAGAAACTCGCGTGGTTGAGTGTGGCGTTCCTGGGGATGCTCGCGATTGTCACCGCCCATGGCGACCAACCGACTGGCGACGACTACTTGGTCGGCATCGCCCTGGCGCTAGGCGCGGCGTTTCTGTACGCGATTGCGGCGCTGATCATCAAGCGTCTAAAAGAAGTGCCGCCGCATCTGATGGCGTTGATCCAGGTGACCACCGGCGCGCTGTTACTTGCGCCGATGGTGCCTTGGAACAGTCTGCCGGCCACCACCAATGCCTGGACGGCTTTGGTGACGCTGGGTGTGGTGCATACCGGTTTGATGTACGTGCTGCTGTACGGCGCGATCCAGAAACTGCCCACGGCCATTACCGGTGCGCTGTCGTTCATCTACCCGATTGCGGCGATCTTCGTCGATTGGATCGCCTTCGGGCATCGCCTGGGTTGGCTGCAATGGCTGGGTGTGGCGGCAATTCTGCTGGCGGCGGCGGGGTTGCAGCGGGGCTGGTGGTGGCCCCGCTCCCAGAGCGTCAGTGCGTACCCTGGAAAATGATGTTTTCCGGGTTGAAGTGCTCCACTGCGCTGCCCGGCTGCGGCAAACCGAGGATATGCCCCTTGATCTTGCCCACCACGTGCATCTCGCACGGCTTGCAGTCGAACTTCAGGGTCAGCACTTCATCGCCGTGAATCAGTTGCATCGGCGCGACCTTGGTTTTCACGCCCGTGACACCCTTGGCCTGTTTAGGGCACAGGTTGAACGAGAAGCGCAGGCAGTGCTTGGTGATCATCACCGGCACTTCACCGGTTTCTTCATGGGCTTCGAAGGCGGCGTCGATCAGCTTCACGCCGTGACGGTAATAGAAATCACGGGCTTTCTGGTTGTAGACGTTGGCCAGGAACGACAGATGCGCTTCCGGATAGACCGGCGGCGGGGTGGTCTCGGCTTTGCGTCCACCACGCGGGTGAGCGGCCACACGGGCAGCGGTCAGCGCTTCGATCACTTCGCGGCGCAAGGCCTTGAGCTGTGAGTTGGGGATGAAGAACGCCTGCGGCGCATCCAGTTGGATGTCGGTCGCGTGGTATTCGGTGGTGCCCAACTGGCCGAGCAGGTCGCGCAGGGTGTCCAGCGCCTGTTCCGGCTTGTTGGCCACGCCGAACGGGCCGGGCAGGGTGACGCTGGCACTGATGCCTTCTTCGCTGGTGGCGGTGACTTCCAGCTGTGCTTCGCGCAGACGAGCAGCCCAGGTCAGGCCGATACGGCGTTCGGATGAAGTCTTGAGCAGAGCCTGTTGCCAGTTGTGGTCCAGGTTACGGTTCAGCGGGTGGTTCGGGCGCAACTGGTGCAGGCCGGCCGGCATTTCATTCGGCTCGACGCGGTAGCGGTAGCGCTTCTCGCCATCTTCCTCGAACTCGCCTTTAGGCTCCGCGATGTTGGCGCGGAAACCCACCACTTCGCGCTTGATCAGCACGTTCAGGCCATCGCCATTGGACAGCGGCTCATGGGTGACCACTTGCAGGTCACGCTTGCCGGCTTTTTCCACCACTCCCACCGGCAGGCCGGTGAAGGTTGGAGTGTCGAAGGCGCCGATGTCGACCTTGCGATCGGTAACAAAATAGTCGGTGCTGCCACGGTGGAAGGTTTTTTCCGGGTCCGGCAGGAAGAAGTGCGCGGTGCGGCCGCTGGAGGCGCGAGCCAGGTCCGGGCGGTCTTCAAGCACGTCATCCAGGCGCTGGCGGTAATAGGCGGTGATGTTCTTCACATAACCCATGTCCTTGTAACGGCCTTCGATCTTGAACGAACGCACGCCCGCTTCGACCAGCGCACGAATGTTGGCGCTCTGGTTGTTGTCTTTCATCGACAGCAGGTGCTTTTCAAAGGCCACGACGCGGCCCTGGTCATCTTTCAAGGTGTACGGCAGGCGGCAGGCCTGGGAGCAATCGCCCCGGTTGGCGCTGCGGCCGTTCTGTGCGTGAGAGATGTTGCACTGCCCGGAGAATGCCACGCACAAAGCGCCGTGGATGAAGAACTCGATGGCGGCATCGGTTTCGTCGGCGATCGCGCGGATTTCCTGCAGGTTCAGCTCACGGGCCAATACCAGCTGCGAGAAACCGGCCTGGTCGAGAAACTTGGCGCGGCCCAGGGTGCGAATGTCGGTCTGGGTGCTGGCGTGCAGCTCGATGGGCGGAATATCCAGCTCCATCACGCCCAGGTCTTGCACGATCAACGCGTCGACGCCGGCGTCGTAGAGCTGATGGATCAGCTTGCGCGCGGGTTCCAGTTCGTTGTCATGCAGGATGGTGTTGATGGTGGTGAAGACGCGCGCGTGGTAACGGCGGGCGAATTCCACCAGGGACGCGATATCGCTCACTTCGTTACAGGCGTTATGGCGCGCGCCGAAGCTCGGGCCGCCAATATACACGGCGTCGGCGCCATGCAGGATCGCCTCGCGCGCGATGGCGACATCGCGGGCAGGGCTGAGCAATTCCAGGTGATGCTTGGGCAAGGACATAGTTTTTTTAGTCAGGCTTGTCACGGTTGAGGCGCGCATTGTAGCTGTGAAATGCCTGACCGGCACCCACTCAGGCTTGAGCGGCCATCGCAGTGACTTCCACGCGCATGCCCTCTACCGCCAACGCGGCAACGCCAACCGCCGCACGCACGGGCCAGGGCTTGGCAAAGAAGCGCTTGTAGACCTCGTTGAAGGCGCCGCGATCAGCCATGTCCGTCAGATAAATGGTCAGGTGCATCACCCGGTCCATGGAGCTGCCGGCCTTTTCCAGGGCGACTTTCAATGCTTGCAGGGTGCATTCGCTTTGCAGGGTGATATCCCCCAGCTCCAGGCTGCCATCGGCGCGGGTCGGGATCTGGGTGGACACCAGGATGCCGTTGAAGCCGATCACATCCGAAGAAATCGAGTCGGCATCGGGATCCGGGGTGTAGTGCAGGTCGTGGTTGGCCATGGGCGCCTCTCATTGGCAGGTTCAGAAAGGCGCCCATGGTCCCCGAAAAATACCGCAGGGGCAAACTACGCCCAGCGGCGGAACAATACGCTGGCATTCTCGCCGCCAAAGCCGAAGCCGTTGGATCAGTGCGTTTTGCAGGCTGGCCCTGCGGCGAGCAGCGGCATGCGGGAGCGGTTCGCACTGCTCGACGCAGAGCCTTGAGTTACGGGGCCTCCAGCAATAATTTGGCGCCAAAAAATAAACATTTCTAGCGCATAAAGTCGCGTATTTCCCAGCCGATAGCCAATCAAGAAATCGGTTTTTCCGGACGGTTGAGGGTACGTCATGTTCAATAAAGCACTCAAAACAGAACTGGCGGCCAGGACGGCCGAATACACTGAGTACAAAGGACTGATTGTCGCGCTGGAACGCTCCATGGCCGTGATCGAATTCGACCTCAATGGCAAAGTGTTGCGGGCCAACGATAACTTTCTCAAGACCTTGGGCTACAGCGCGGATCAATTGACCGGCAAATCACACCGCGACTTTTGCTTGCCGGCGCTGGTCAGCAGTTCGGCCTACAGTCAATTCTGGAGTGATTTGAAAGCCGGCAAGTTCGTGTCAGGCACCTTCAAACGGGTTCATGCCAACGGCAAGACCATCTGGCTGGAAGCGAGTTACAACCCGGTCCTGGATGAACGCGGACACGTGCTGAAAGTGGTCAAGTACGCCTTGGACGTCACCGACAAAGTGGAGGTGGAAGCGGCCACCTCCAGCAAACTGGTCGCTCTGGACCGGGCCATGGCCGTGATCGAGTTCGATCTTGGCGGCCAAGTATTGGACGCGAATACAAACTTCTTGAACGTGATGGGGTATTCGCTGGCGGAACTCAAAGGCAAGCACCACCGCTTGTTTTGCGAGCCGACCCTGATCAACAGCCACGAATACACCGACTTCTGGCGCCGCCTGAACAATGGCGAATTCTTTACTGGGCAATTCAAGCGCCTGGGCAAACATGGCCGGGTGGTATGGCTGGAAGCCAGTTACAACCCCGTCTACGACGGCGACGGCAAGCTCATCAAGATCGTAAAGTTCGCCAGTGACATCACCGAGCGCGTGGAAAAGTTCGAAGAAGACTCCCGGGGCGCGTCGCGGGCCTACCATATTTCCTCTGAAACGGAACGCTTTGCCGAGCATGGCACCCAGGTGATCCAGGAGACGGCCAGTGAAATGCGCCGCATCGCCGACAACATCGGCGCCTCCGCGCGGCTGGTGGGGCAGTTGGGCGATCGTTCCGAGCAGATTACAGCCATCGTCAACACCATTCGCGGGATCGCCGACCAGACCAACCTGTTGGCGCTCAATGCGGCGATCGAGGCGGCGCGCGCGGGGGATCAGGGGCGAGGCTTTGCGGTGGTGGCCGATGAAGTCCGGCAACTGGCCGGGCGCACCAGCCGCTCGACGGCGGAAATTGCCGAGATGATCGGCATGATCCTCTCGGAGACCCGTGACGCAGTGACCAGCATGAATGCCACCCAGGAGGGCGCGCAACGCGGAGTCAGCCTGGCTGATCAGGCGGGTTCGGTGATCCTGCAGATTCGCACCAGCACCAGTGACGCGGTGGAGGCGGTGAGCATGTTCGCGTCGAAGCTGGATGAGTCAGAAGTCATTCCCAAGACCGCAGTGGGTTGGGTCGGCTGATTTAGCGAGGGCGCTAGCTGTGAAAAGCTCGCGTGCTAGGAGGGGGCTTTCTGTGGTGAGGGAGCAAGCTCCCTCACCACAGGAGATGACTAGAGCAAGGTGAACGGATAGTCGACGATCAGCCGCAACTCATTCAGGTCACCATCACGTTGGTCGGCGTTCGATGCCACGATCGCATCGCGGACACGCAACGACAGGTTTTTCGCCGGGCCACTTTGGATCACGTACTTGGCCTCCAGGTCGGTTTCGTGGTGCGCGCCGTCGGCGCCGTAGTCGCCCACATAGGCGCTGTGATCCGGTGTGTGGGTGCCATTGATGTCCGAACCGTTGATGTAGCGGCCCATGAAGCTCAGCCCTGGCACGCCATAACTGGCCATGTTCAAGTCATACCGAATGCCCCAGGACTGTTCGCCCGGCCCGTTGAAGTCCCCCCACTGCACCGAGTTGGCCAGGTACACCGAATCGCCGCCTTCGCCCGCGCCGTTGTTGCCGGTGCCGATGTAGTCAAACGGCGTGTCGCCATGCACTTTCTGGAACGACAGCGTCAACGTGTGCGCCTGCAGGAACGAGTACGCCGCCGCCAATGAGTAGGTGGTGTTGTTGATCGCGCCGGCCTTGGCGCTGCCAGTATCGAGGGTGCGATAGAGGTTGCCGTCCAGCGCGAGTGACTGGTCATGGGCCAGCGGGATCACGTAGTTGAGGTTGGTGTAGTACTGGCGCCAGATGTCTTCCAGTTCACCGGCATAAACGGTTGCGCTCAGGGACGGGCTGAAGGTGTATTTGCCACCGACGAAACTGGCACTGTTGGCGGCGATATTGGCGTAGGTCGCGTAGATATCGTGGTCATGGTTGCTGGTTATGCCGCTGTTGGTGCTGGTGAAGTGTCCGGCTTCCAGGTCCAGGCCGGCGATTTCACTGCTGGTCAGGTCGAAACCGGTGGCGGTCTGCGGCAACAGGCGGGTGCCGCCGGTGGCGAAGACCGGGGCGGTGGGTTGCATGTCGCCGAATTTCAGTTGGGTCTTGGAGACTTTGATCTTCACCGCCGCACCCACGGAGCCGTAGGCGTCTTCGGGGTCGCCATGCCGGTCGGTCGGCAGGTTGCCGGTGCCGGCGTCCGCGTGAGTGGCATCCAGTTTCAGCCCGCCGTAGGCGTAGGCATCCACGCCGAAGCCGATAGTGCCCTGGGTGAAGCCCGAGGCGTAGTTGAGCATCGCGCCCTGGGTCCAGTCTATGTTATCGGCCCGGCCACCTTCGCGATTACGGTTCATGTAGTAGTTGCGCAACAACCCGGTGACGCTGCTGCCTTCGATAAACCCCTTGGAGTCCGCCTGGTCGGTGACCGTTTCGGCAAACGCCAATTGACTGATACTGGCACACACGGCCAGTGCTAACAGGCTCGACTGTTTAATCATGTTGTAACTTCCCCGGAAGAATGAACGCGCGCACAGAAACACCGCACTGATTGGAGGGTGCATAAAGTTGTATGGGCAGATGTTTGCAGGTGAGCTGTTACGGTTTTTATTGTGTTCGGCGTGGTTGCCGAGCTTGATTCTAAGCCCAGTCTGCGGGGCCTGCAGCGGGCCAAGGGATGAAACTCGATTAATTAAACTTCACTATTTTTAATCGACTGCGGGTGTAGCGTGGACGCTGTCTTAGCCGCTCTGCTTCGACAAAATCCTTTGGTTGCCGCCGCAGATTCTGCGGCGGATTTTTTTGCGTGGCCGGGTTAGTTGAACTCACCTATGCTGCGCCACACCATTGGCATCCACCCTTCGAGACGCTGCATGAGCCTGAAATCCACCCACCTGCCAGCCTTGATCGCGTTCGAATGCGTGGCCCGTCATATGAACTTCGCGCGGGCGGCGGCCGAGATGGAGGTCACGCCCACGGCGATGTCCAAGACCATCAAGCAGCTCGAAGCGCAATTGGGCGTACGCCTGTTCAACCGCACCACGCGCAGCGTGGCGTTGACCGAGTCGGGCAGCCAATTGCTCGACACCTTGGCCCCGGCCCTGGAGCAAATTCGCTTCTCGGTGCAGCAGGTACACGACACCGCCAGCCGCCCGTATGGCGCGTTGAAAATCAACAGCTCCTACGTGGCCTACGCCTCGCTGATCGAACCCCATGTGGCGGCGTTTCTCGCGCAGTACCCGGACATCAGCCTGGATATCGCCCTGGACAATGGCTTGAGCGACATCATCGGCGCAGGCTTCGACGCCGGTATCCGCCTGGGCCAGGCCTTGCAGCGTGACATGATCGCGGTGCCGCTGGGGGCGTCGCAGCCGATGGTGGCCGTGGCCACGCCCGACTACCTGGCACGCTCGGCGCCGTTGAACACACCTGAAGACCTGCTGGCCCACGACTGCATCCATCAGCGTTTGAGCAGTCGCGGGCCGCTGATGGATTGGACGTTTCGCATCGGCAAGGCCAATGTCGAGCTCCAGGTGAAGGGACGCCTGGTGCTGGATGAGATGCGCACCACCTTGTCGGCGGCGCGCCTGGGGTGTGGCGTGGCCCTGGTGTTCCGGCCGTTTGCCCAGGCGGACATCACCAGCGGCGCGTTGGTCGCGTTGCTGGAAAAATACGCCGCGCCCGCCGAGAGCTTCCACCTGTATTACGCCAACCGTGCGCAAATGCCCGGAAAGCTCCGGGCATTTATCGACTTCTTCCAAGCGCGTAACCGTCAGGCCACCGAGTAGCCGCCGTCGGCCAGCAGGGCGTGACCGGACACGTAGCTGGCATCTTCCGAGCCCAAGAACGCCACGACCGTCGCCATCTCTTCAGCCGTGCCGAAACGACTGGCCGGCGTGCTGGCGGCGAACGCCTGCTGGGCTTCCACCGACGGCCAGATCCCGCGATGGTGGAAGGGCGTTTCGATCAGGCCTGGGCACAGCGAATTCACCCGCACCCCTTGTTTGAACCACTCAATGGACGCGGTTTTGGTCATGCCCACCACGGCGTGCTTGGTGCCGATATACAGCGCGGCATTCTCGAAACCGATCACGCCGCCCATGGACGCATTATTGATGATGCTGCCAAAGCCCTGCTCCAGCATCACCTTGGCCTCGTACTTCATGCAGTTGAAGACGCCGCGCACATTGGGTTCGAACACCCGGTCGAAACGCGCATTGTCCTGCTCGATCAGCGGCGCGAACATGCCTTCGGTGCCGGCATTGTTGAAGGCGATGTCCAACTGGCCGTAGGTGTCCACGGCAAACTGGACCATGGCAATGATGTCGGCTTCGCGGGTCACATCGACCACGATGGCGGCGGCAATGCCGCCCTGGGCGGTGATCTCGGCAACCACCTCGTCCAGCTCGCTCTGGCGGCGGGCAGCGGCAACGATCTTTGCGCCGCGTTGAGCCAGGACAACGGCGGCCGCACGGCCAATGCCAGAGCTGGCGCCGGTGATCAGCGCGACTTTGCCTTCAAGCTGGCGGGAAGTGGATAAGGTCATGGAAAGCTCCGTTTGTGTGCTGCGCAAGGCGGTGTGCTTGCGCTATGGGCACAGGTTACGGCGGATGATTACCTTGGAAAATCCACGCAATAGTTAACGAGTTATGAGCTTTAGGTTCATAGTTTGGCCGTCATGGAATAAAACCCGTGACCAGGACGTTTGGAGAGGAGAACCTTTCTACCTCAAATTGGCCTTAACGATGCCGGATGACACAAAAACAAGGCAACGCGTTGCCCGTGAATTCATTTTAGAAAAGCACATGGACGCCATTGAGCGAGCCTCAATCAAAGGCAACTTCTCCATCAGTTTCAGGTCGGCTGGCCGTGCCACACTCCTGGCTTTAGAGCGTGGCGCAGCGGCCAAGGGCCATAACATCCTGGAAAAAACCATCAAGCAAAGCTCCCTCGCCAAGGCATATGGTCCAGACAAGGCCAACGACTTGCTGCTGAGCCTGCGCACTGCCGGGCTGGAGGGTTATGTGGGTCATTGGGACCCGACGGGACTTCCCGGCATTGTAAGGCTGGGGCGGCGTGGCGAGTGAAGAGGAGGGGGGATCCCCCCTCGTTCTGGCGTGAGTCTTACTCTTTTACATCCATGAACTCTTCCGCCCACGCCACATAGTTTTCCGGCAGCGTGTAGGTGTGCGTCAACTCGGTGGCGCTGAGGTTATCGGTGCTGTGGGTCAACTGGCGTTGGGCACGCAGGCTGTCATAGGTCGCCTTGATCGCGGCAAAGTAGGCACCGTGACCGGCAACTACCACGCGCACGCCAAGACTCGCCAGGCGCTTGGCATCATTGAGCTTGGGATTGCCATAAGTCACCAGCATCAGCGGCACCGTCAGGTTCTCCGCGATCTTCTCCAGATGCTCGAAGTCCGCTACACCGACCATGCAAATCCCATCGGCGCCGGCTTTCTGATACGCCAGGGTGCGCTCGATGACGGCTTCGGTCGGCAACACACCGGCATTGGTCCGGGCAATGATCGACAACTCAGGATCAACACGGGCTTCCAGCGCGGCGCGGACCTTGCCGATGCCTTCTTCGATGGAGATCAAGTCGGTGGACTTGCGGCCAAACTGCGCGGGCAGCAACGTGTCTTCAATGGTCAACGCGGCCACGCCGGCACGCTCAAGTTCTTCGACGGTGCGCATCACGTTCAGCGCGTTACCGTAGCCGTGGTCGGCGTCGGCAATGAACGGCAGTTGGGCGACACGCCCGATACGGGTGGCTTGCTCAACGAACTCACTCAGGGTGATCAGCGCAAAATCGGGAGCTGCCAATACCTGCAACGACGCAACGGAGCCACCTAGGATGCCGACTTCAAAACCCAGGTCAGCGGCAATGCGCGCCGACATCGGGTCAAAGACGGAGGCGGTTTCAACGCAGGTTGGGGTGGCAAGCAATTCACGGAATGTGCGGCGCAGGGCTGAGTGAGAAATCTTTGGCATGGGCTTTCCTGGTTCTGGTCATCGTCTTGTGACGATCAATGTCTATTCGTGGTGGGGTGAGATTAACATGCGGGTGGAGGGGAGATGATGACGTTTCAGCATTAGGGTGCGGGCTAATGCAAGGATGAGCTGATTGAATTCCAGAAATGCAGTTAGAGTGGTCAGCATTGCCTCAAGTGCTGTGTGAAAAATGAACTCTCCGCTTTTTGTTTCTCTGGACGGGCCTAAAGGCACCGGCAAAACCACGCTGCTGGAGGCCGTAACGGCAGCGCTGAGGGCAGACAATAAGAAAGTCATCCGACTGTGCGAGAGAAAAAGCGATCCGTACAGAAGGGAAACCATGGCGATTGTTAACGAACTGGCCAGGAATTCTTCGCAGGACATGGAATGGGCTGTGTGCGAACGCTTTGCTGACAGTCGTAGCTGGATTTCCCGGAACGTGCTGGCTCAGCAGCCGCGGGGCAGCATTATCCTGATGGATCGCTGGTATCCGTCTGACGCTGCGTTTCGACACACCATCCCATTTGCAGAGATTCTCCAGATGAATCTGGAGCGAAACGTGCGAGTGCCGGATCTGCATGTCGGAGTCGTTACCGCGCCGGATATTTCATGGGCAAGGGCAACGGCACGATCACGTGGATTGGGTGGCACTGTGATCCACAAGTACTCAGAGCATGTCGTGTGTACCGAGAGGTTCGAGAGAGCCGTTGCGGATCATGGTTGGGTGCTGTGCCGTAATGAAGGTACGGTCGAAGATGCGGTGAAGCAGGTGGTGGCTGAGATCCAGAAAATAGTGCGGTGATATGAACAGCCAGATACGTAATTTAACAAGTGGGCGATGTCAGATGTTCATGTATCGGTCAAAGCGCTGTTATAGCTGGTTAGCTTTCTATGAATGGGAGTGGGTGTTCATCTATAAGTGTTCATGAAGCTTGTTCGTCAAGTACAACGGCAGCAGCGTCTGCTTGGAGATGGGCAACCTCAAATAGGAGGGAAAGACATTGCCGTGGTTCACGAAGAGTCCCGAAATCGCTATGTCCAGCGCCTTGCTCAAATTGTGGAGCCGAATGTTCATAAATTGATGCTCATGACAGACAGCTCTCTAGGGGGCCGCCCCCTTTTTCGGACCGCTGCAGCGCGTTCAGATTGAACGCGCTTGTCTGATTCATGCTGGACCGACTGAGCTCACCCCGAGGTGATTGAACCCGCCTGCTCTTGATACCCTTTGCGCAGTTTCTCCGCGATCAGCTTTTCCGCTTCACGCAAAGCACGTTCAGGGCTGTCGAGGGACTTGATCAGGGTCTGACCCTTGGTGCCGATACGGCCAAAATGCACCGTCACCTCGGCCTCTGCGACACCAATACGCCAGAACTTATTGGAGTTGCCTTCACCGAAGGTGAACTCGCGCATCAAGGGTGACGCCTCAGTGGTGGCAGCCCGTTCGGCCTCGATCTCGACGCTTTCCTCTACCTGTTCCGGTTCTGGCAGCGCAGGGGCTTCCTCACCTCGCAGGAGCGATTCGATGCGATTGAGTACGTCCTCCGGATCGCGCAGCCAGTCATGGCTAAGCACGTCGATGATCTTCCAGCCGAAACTGCGCAGCACCGTCGGGCGGAAGATGTAGCGCTCACGCACGTCCGTGGCCGCTGCGGTGTCGCCGTCCAGCAGCACGCCGAGGCTGAAGTGTTCGCCGCTGGCGTCACTGATCGCCAGGTCACAGCGGAACTGCGAACGCCCGACATATTCCTGGACCGAATGCCCGCGTTTGCGCAACGCGGCGGCGAGGGCGCTGCGCAGGTGGTCCTTGGGCAGGCTGACGGCAAAGGATTGCTTGGCGCCTGGGTTGAGGTTGGCGAGGATGCCTTGGGAGCGCGGCGCATCCCCAGTGGCACTGGCCTGGGCAAACTGCAGGAACGCACGCAATGCAGCGGCACCATCGTTGTGGGTGTTGGTGATGGCCTCGGACTCAATGCTGGAGACGATCGCCATGCGCTTGCGGGCGCGACTGAAGATCACATTCAGGCGTTTTTCCCCGCCACGCTGGTTGATCGGGCCGAAGTTCATCAGCATCTTGCCGTTCGGCCCTGGCGCGTAGCAGATGCTCAGAATGATCACATCACGCTCGTCCCCCTGGACGTTTTCCAGGTTCTTGACGAAAAGGCCATTGAATTGCCCGGCATCTTCACGCACATACTCGCGCTCAAGCCGTGTGGCAAAGGCCGAGTCGCTGCTGGCCAAGTCTTCCAACGCCTGCTCGATGGCGCCTTGCTGGGCCTCGGAAAACGCCACGATGCCCAGGCTCAGGCCGGTCTCGCGTTGCAGCAGTTCACGCACCAGGTTGGCGATATAGCGTGCTTCGGCCAGGTTGCTGCGGCTGAGATAGACACCGTCGCTCATCTTCAAGAAGCTGATCGGGCTTTCCAAAAGCGTGTCGGCACCTTGGATCACGGCCTCGTTATCCGTGGAGTCCAGCGCGGCGCGGGCCGGGGCAGGGCGCTCGATACGACGGTCGGGAATGGTGATCAACCGCCCTTCATAGAACGCTGCGTTGGAAAAACTGATCAAGGCTTCGTGGCGGCTGCGGTAATGCCAGGCCAGCAGGGTCGCCGGCAGGTTACGCGCGGCTTGGCTGAGCAGACTGTCGGCATCAAGGTTGATAGCGATCTGTTCGCCGTCCTCCATGGCAATCAGTTCGTTATCGTCCTGGTCGCCGGCACTGGAGAAGAAGTTGGTCGGTGGTAACTGCATCTCGTCACCCACCACAATCACCTGCTGCGCACGGCTCAGGGCCGGCACGGCTTCTTCGCTGGGGATCTGGCTGGCTTCGTCGAAAATCACCACGTCAAACAGGTCCGGCGTCAATGGCAGGGTGTCGGACACTGACAGTGGGCTCATCAACCAGATGGGCTTGAGGTCGTTGATCACCCGGCCACTGTCACCACTGGCCATTTCACGAATGGAGCGATAGCGCATGGTCTTGCCCAGCTCATGCTCCAGTTCACGGCGACCCTTGGCGTAGGCCTTCTTGAACTCGCGCGCCTGGGCGTCCAGTTGCGTCACCGACATCGCCGATTGCTTCACATGCTCCAGAAACCGCTGGTGCAGCGTGGCGCTGAGCACGTGAGCGTTGCTTTTGAGCAGGTTGCTTTCTGCCTGGCTGACCCGGCGCGCGGCCAAACTCAAGGCCGGGCCATCGAAGCGAGCCAGTTGCGGGTTGGCGCGGTACAGGCGGGTCAGGTTTTCCTGGGCAATCAAGCCGTCCAGTGCACGTTGCGCCAAGGCGTACTGTTGCACGACCGCCAGGCAGACAGGATTGGCCTGGTGCAGCTCATTGAGCAGGGGCAGGGTATCGGGCAGTTCGTCGAGTTCTTCACGCAGATCGCGCAAGTATTCCGCCAACTCGCCCAGGCTTGGCGCGGGGTCGAACACACAATGTTGCGCGACCAGCTCGGCCAGGCGCGCCAACGGCTGACGCAGGCTAGCTTCCTGGCGCACGCCGGGGAGGGCGTCCGGGTTACCCCGCAGGCTCTCAACCCACTGGCGCAACAGCGGTGATGCGCTGAGCTGCTGGAGCAGGGCTTGCAGGTTGTGCACGAACAGGTCGATGTCCGGGATGCCATAACGGCTTTGCAAGCGTTGCTGCTCGGCGTGTAACTCGGCCGTGGCGCGGTGCTCGCCCGCCAGGTTGTCGAGCACACTGCGCAAACTCGGGCGAATCGCGTGCTGGCTGAAGTCGTAGCGTCGTTGCAATTCACGGCGCAGCCGCCACCAGGAGGGTTGCAGCCAACGCAGCGGCGAGCTTTCCAACCGCTGTACCAGCTCAAGGGCCGCCTGGGTGTCTTGCGGCGCCAGTTTTTCACGCCAGTGGTGGGTGGATTCGCGGGCGTTGTGTTGCTGTACAGCCAGTGCCTGCAACGCCGCCTGTTCCGCATGCAGCGCTTGAGAGCCTGATGAGCCTGGCTCCAGCAGATCGAGGTGCGCGGCCAGGTTGGCGCTGGTCAGTTGCTCGGCGGCCTGGGTCAGTACGCACGCATCTGCCAGGCGAGTATTCCCGGACAGTAGGCTCGACGATGACTCCAGAAACAGTTCGACACTGTCCATCAACCCACTGGCTTCATCCAGGAACGCCTTGAGTTGACCATACGCATGTTCATGGATAATCAGGCTTGAGGCCAAGCGGCTGAAAGGATGCCGTGCAAAGCTGTCGAGGCCGAAACGTTCTTTGATTGCCTGATACATGCGGCCGGTCAGCTCGCTTTGGGCCTGCCAATGACGCCACTCGGGCAGACGCTCCAAGGCTTCGGGTGGTAGCTTGGCAACCACGGGCGGCAGCTCGATCAGATGACGCACCAGCTCGCGTACCGAGCATGCCAAGGACTCCGGCACGCCCGTCATGGCCTGTTCAAAACGCTCGATCAAGCCCAGCTGTTGGCTCAGGCCGGCCAGTAAGGTGTCGCGCCGCGCTTGCAACTGCGGCGACTGGGCATCGCCGGCGATCCAACGCTCATAGCACTCGCGCAGGTTACCCACGAAGGCTTTCTTATCGGTCTGGGAGTCATGGATCAGGCAGCACAAGTCGCCCAGTTCACTTTGTTGCAGGCGATGGAATACCACGTCCAGCGCCGCACGTTTCTCACAGACAAACAGCACTCGCAGGCCGCGACCGGCGTAGTCCGCGATCAGATTGGTGATGGTCTGGGATTTGCCCGTGCCCGGCGGCCCCTGAATAATGAAGTTGCGCCCAGTGCGGGCCAGGCTGACGGCAGCATTTTGTGTCGCGTCGCCGGCCACCACGTTCCACTGTTCGGGTAGTGGGATAGGGTCGGGGGCCTGGACCTCGACATCGCGAGGCTCGATGGAGAACATCCGGTCAAACGCTTCGTTCTGCGCCGGCTCGTCGATCAACTGCGCATAGTCACGCACCAGCGACATCTTGCGATAGTTGAAGTTGGCCAGGGTCACCTGGGTCAGGTCGATGTCCCAGGCGTAGCGATGCCCCTGGTTCTCGGGCAGGGCGAAGGTGCTGTTTTCGGCGCTGCTCGCAACCATCTGAGGATGTTGATTGCGCAGCACAGGTTTGGCGCCTACGGCCAGGCGCAGCGGCAATTCGCTGGGCAGGACCTTCTGTTGGAACCATTGCAGGCCCAGCGGACGGAAATCTTCGCGGTCGTAGCTGAAATCCGGTTTCACCAAAGGCATCGCCGAGCGCTGGCGGGCACGACGGCGCTGGAAGTGGTGCAGATGCTGCACGGCCTTTTGGTGGATCAATTCGATTTGCGGTTTGCTTTGCAGGCGTAACTCGACGCCGGGTTCGGTCAGTTTGATCTGGCGCGCAATATCGACGTGGATGTCTTCCAGCGAAGTCTTTTGCAGGTCGACGGTTTCCGGCAACTGGATATCGTAGAGCTGACGCAGTTGATGGCGCAGGACCGGGTTGAATTCGGCCTCGGTTTCGTCGCACTGCAACACGAACTGGTCACGCACGCCTTTTTTGCGACTCAACTCCACTGGAAGCCACAGCAGCGGGGTGACGATGCGTTCTTCCGGCGTGTCCTTGAGGTTGTGCCAGCGCATGAACGCCACCACCAGGCGCAGGTTGCTGAAGCCAAATTCGGCACGGTCGCGGCGGGTTTCCTGGATGATGCGCTCCAGCGACGCCTGCAACCAGGTCTGGTCTTCAAAGCGCAGCCACTGTTGCAGGCCAACGGGCTTGCCGCTCAGCACTTGTTCGGAGAACCCGCCGAAGGTCGGCTGCCAGGTGCACAGCGCTTCGGGCCGGATGCTTTCAATGCGCATCACCAACGGCACGCTGGCCACGGTCAGGTTGACGTTGGCCTGGGTCGGCCGGAAATACAGCAGGCGATTGCGCCGCGATAGGTCAAACAAGCGGTTGCGCAGATGTTCCAGCACCACCGTACGCCGCGACGCCGGGCCTTCGGCCTGGGCCAGCACACGCTCGACATCCAGGCTGGCCGGCTGTTCGCGCCAGGACTCGAGGCGCCGCGCCAGCGAGCCCACATCCGTGGCACGTTCGTGGCGGTTGAGCTCCGTCATCTCGACGATCAGGTTGGCCAGCACCGGGTTGAGCCGGCCATTGAGCTGGAAAAGATTGCGACGGTGCCGGGCAAACGTCTTGAGGTCATTGATATCGGTAAAATCCAACCCGCACGCCAGGCACGCCAGCAACTGGCCGAGCTGGAATATGTCGGTGATCTCATCGTGGTGCCCGAGACGATGCTCCCAGCTGTGCAGGTCCGGAAGGAACACCGGGTGGTCGATGGCTTGATGCAGATCCTCCTGGACTTGCAGGTCGGTAATGGCCACGCCACTTTCCGAATCCCGAGTCAGGCGGACTTTGCCGACGACGTTCAGCGCCGATTCCGGATTGGGCTGCACTTGCTTGATCGCATCCAGCGCCAGCCGTGGCGGCACGCCTTCAGGGTTACGCAGTTGCAGCGTGCGTTCCGGCCCTTGCAGCACATCGAGATAACCGAGCTGGGCGACACGTCCCAGTTCGTGCAGCTGTGCCACCTGACGCAGCAGTGGCAGCGCCAGAAACAACACATCGTCGATGGGCACGGCGGCGCCATCGTGGCTCTGCAGTAATTGAGTGAACGTGACGGGTTGGATTACTGGGTCCATGTGTCGACCTCCGCTTTGAGCGCGCGAACGAGCGGGTCGAGCTCACGTTTGGGTAGTTTGATATCGCGCTTGAGCACGCTGATAAAGTCATCGGCGCTGCCGAGTTTCTTCGCGGTGCGCGCGGCGTGCAGCAGAGCCTCATCCCGCAAGTCGCGGTCCACCAGGCTCAGGTCTAGCATGATGAAGTGCAGGTATTCATGGATGCTGGTGTCGATGCGCTCGGCATTCAACGTCGTCAGGTCGAGCGGCGTTTCGTTGTCTTTCCAGTCCGGGAAAAAACCACGTACCTGATTGAGCACAACCTCGGATTGCAACACCGGGGAGCCGATGAAATGGGCCATAAAGCCGCGGGTGAGGGCGGTCAACTCGACCTGGTCGGTCACATCCAGGCGATTGAGCGACAAGGGCCCGCGCAACCGGCGATCCAGCCAGTTATCCGTCTGCGGGAGTTGCTGCCACCAGCTGTCCACCGCCTGGGAGCGCAAAAACGTCTCCGGATGGGAAACGCCCTGGGACAGCTGCGCATCCTTGCCATCCAGCTCGCGGGCCTGCTTCAAGTAACTGGCCGCATCGACGCTGACGATGCCGGTGTGAATCTTGACCAGCGAGGTAATCGACGCCTCTGACCCATTGGCCACCAGTGCCGCGCCGCGGTCGGCATAGATTTCAGTGTGCAGGCTATATAGACGTGCAGTCTGTTCCAGGCTGGGCGGCGTATTCACGTCGGCCATGGCGTGATTGAGAATCCGCTCGGCGGTGAGAAAGTCGCCACCGTGCTCCGACCACAGCCGATAATGAGCCAGCTCATGCCCGAGCAATGCCAGCAATTCCTGGGCGTCGAGACGCTCAAGAATCGGCCCATAAAACACCACATGCACTTCATCGGCCAGGTAATACAGGCTCGCGTTCATCGCGCCGTCGCCAGCCTGGTAAAGGGTGGCGGGTGCCTTGATCTGCAAACACTGCAATGCGGTTTCACAGGCCTGATAAGCCTGCGGATGGGTCTCGGGGCTCAAGCGATAAGTATCACGCAGCAATTGCGCACGTACATCCTGGGCGTGTTCCTGCTGAACACCCAAGGACGAAGCCCATTCCCACACGGCAGGTTCATGGGTTTTCAGGTAGTCGACCACACGCTGGTGGTATGGCAATGGCGTCAGGCTGCTGATATCCAGCGCAGGGGTACTCATCGTGTTCAAACGTCCTTGAGAGGATACGGCTCCATACACTGCGTGGGCAGCAGAGACTGGGTTGGTATCCCGGTATCAGTGATCGGCAATAAACGCGGAGCATACCTAGGAGGCGGGGAAAATACTTGTGAAACTGAATACGGGAATCATGTGAGTGAGTGCAACACGCCATTTCACTTCTTGATCCAAGCATCCCAGTGCAAGCGCCTCCCGCGACGACGAGGTAATTTTGAATTTACGAAATAGTGGCCACTTGATACTGTTTCGACTTGGGGATGCCTCGGTTTCGCTCTTTGATCGAGGTGGGGCCGGCAGAGCCGCATTACGTAACTACCAAATCCAAACAGTAGGTCATATGTTGTCAATACAAGAGTTTGAAGCGATTGAGCGCCCACAATCTCACAGCTACATCTTGTTCACCCGAGGTGCGCCCTATGTGGAATTGGGTTGGGAGGTATATCGAAAATTCAAGCACGCTGTCGATAGTGTGCTGGAATCGCTTGGGGAAAGGTTTGGGGTGAGGATCTATCAACATGACTATGAATTCTTGGAGTATGCAGACGTCTTCATTTGGTGGTTCAGCTTCAAGGAGGAGGATGATTGCAAGAGAGTTGGAGTAATGAATACCCTGAAGGCCGAAGTCGAGGTACTCTTTCAAAGCTTCGAAGGCATGCGGGACAAGAAAATATTAAGTCAACATGAGCAAGAGTTCTATATCGATCCTGCGTTTGGAATTTATTATAGCGAACTGGTCGTCGGGGCGAGTTTTGAGCTGAAGCATATTCAAGCGCCCGTTAAGAAGACGCACACCAAGCCTGATCTGGACTTGGCACCCTTTGAGCAACCCATTCGGGTTGACGATTTCAAGGCACTTATTGGCGCTTACGTAAGCCATGGTTCCATGGAGGATTTGGAGTATTTCAACGCGCCGAGTGGTTTCTTTTCAACCCGGCGCTCGGCGGACGGCAAAGCACCAAACAAATTTCTCCGCGAGGAGCTTCTGCCCTCTCTACGCTTTATTAATCATCAGAAAATTCCTGACTCAGCAGTCCTGCAGTTTGGTTTAGAGATGGATAATTTCGATCTCAAAGTAATTGATGAAACTAAGGCGACCATTGTGGAGATCACTTGGGCTGCTCCAGAGGGTGACTTTGAGTTACTGTCGTGGAGTGACCAGCGTGGTGTAAGTAATTTTCCAATGAAGAATTTAGCGAAGCTAAAGTCAATGGCTGATTCAATCCCGGCAAAAATCGCGGGAGCTATCAAGCGCAAACATGACAAGAATTACCCAGACAAAAGAACTTTGTTAGTTGTCATCCCCATCGAGTACACGTACCAAGGAGAAAGGGCCTTCATCGAGGAAATGCTGAAGGAAGTCAGATGCCTAGTGCTAGGCGGTAAGCGGAATTTTGACGAAGTGCTTCTTCTCTGCGGCAAAAAGTTTTTTACTGTATTCCAGAACTGAGAAACCCTTATAAGGTTTTTCAGTTTAGGAGAGGAGGGGGAGGTAATAATGAAATCCAACTGCTTTTACAGCCCGAGAAATCAGACAAAAAGGGGGGAGCCGCACATTGCCAGCTGAAAACCAACTAACAGAACCTGAAAACCGAAACGACCAAAACGACTCCGTCACGACTAAAAGGGCCTTCGTATTCACCGATGAGATGCGTCGGCGGATAGTGGAATCGGAAAAAGAACACCTCCGCCACAAGCGCCGGGAGAGGCGGTTTGAGTTCAGCTGGATTTCCTGGTTTTGCGATGAATTCCCAAATGAGGAGGTCTATAGGCCGGCCCTCGCAGAGCGACGCAACACTCGCCAGGAAATGACGTATCACCGGTTTCGACAGGTGACGAGTTGGTCGTTCTGGTCACGCATGAAGTCTAGCGCCGGTATTAAGCTGGCAGCGGTAGGGGGTTTGGTTGCCGCATTCCTTCAAGCCGCTCCCCCGTTGAAAGGCACGGAAGCGGCGGTCGGCCCCTTGAGCTGGTTGCTGGTCGGCGGGGGCTTTTACTTGCTAGCGGTGATTTGGTTCGAATGGAAGTGCCCGGCTCTGCTAAAGCGCACACTCGCGGGGAAAGATGAATACCTGGGTATTGAAGGGCGGCGATGGCTGCTCGCGCTTGTTGAAGATGAGCTGCGGCGCTGGTGGAGCATTGAACCCTATAACCTGGAGGTGGGCAGAATTAAGCCAGAGTCCGATAAATACCAGCTCGCGCTTGCAATCACTCGGCATGGTGAAACTCCAGCCTTCGGTGGCTTTGGTGAGTTCGCATCCGCACGGATCGAGTTTGCACTGGGTGAGTACGCCCAGCTCACATCAACAGCGATCTGGCGAAAGGATTTCAAGCCGTACGAGTACCAAGAATTCAAGCCGGGACATCGAATTTGCCCGCTGAATACGCCACTGCGTAACCTCCACTTGAGCGTCATGGATAAGAGCGAGATGCAAATGGCTAAGGTGGGCAAAGAGGACGACTTGGTGGTGTCCTGGTTCAACAATTCACTGGATTTTCAATCGCGGCTAGGAACCCCTCGAAATCTGATGGTATCTGCATATGCAGAAGGTCTCATCTATCTGTTTCGTACCGACGCTTCTGCATTGACATTTACTCGAATAATCGCGCAATGGCAAAACACGATGCGCCCATTGTGCCGACTCATTCTCATCAGTCTATTCATGGCGAGCGCCGGCTGCGTCGCCTGGTTTGTCTTCCTGCAGCTCAAGATACTGGTACCCATTCTTACCTGAGCAAGCCACCAAATTGAATGACTCGCCATAAACACGAAGGACATAGTCCATTGAAAGAGTGGCCGCCAAAACGCACTATATTGAATTTAACATAATATACATTATGCGTAATATCGTATTACGTAATCAGGGGCAGTGCCCATCAGATTTCAACAGGCAAAACCCCTATCTCACTCAAACCTGAGCAAAGCCTCCATCGACAAACATTTCACTGCCGGTCATGAAGCTGCTCTCATCCGATGCCAGGAACAACGCTGCCGCTGCAACTTCTTCCGGCTTGCCAATGCGGCTCAACGGAACCTGCGCGGTCATGTCGTCGATGATTGCGTCTTTCTGGCCTGTACCTGAAAGCGCCAGGTCCAAGCCCGGTGTCGAGATCGGCCCTGGTGAAAGTACGTTGACGCGAATGCCTGTGCCTTTCAGGTCCAGCGCCCAGCTCCTGGCGAAATTACGCAGCGCCGCTTTGGTGGCGCTGTACACGCTGAATGCCGGTGTGCCCATGGTGCCTGTGGTCGAACCCGTGAGGATCACCGAGCTGCCGGCGCTCATCAGTGGCAAGGCTTTTTGTACAGTGAACAGCGTGCCTTTGACGTTGATGCCGAAGGTACGGTCAAACGATTCCTCGGTGATCGAGCCGATCGGCTGGAAATCCCCCAGGCCTGCATTGGCAAACAGCACATCGACCCGGCCTTTGGCGGCTTTGACTTGGGTAAACACGCGATCGAGGTCGTCCAGTTTTGAAATATCGCCTTGTATGGCGATGGCTTCAGGGCCGATCAGTTGCAGCGCCTTGTCCAATTCCTCTTGTCGACGGCCTACAATGACGACTTGAGCGCCTTCCGCCGCGAAGCGAATGGCGGTTGCCAGGCCGATGCCGCTGTTGCCACCGGTAATGACTGCGATTTTTCCGTTGAGCCTGCTCATGGTGAACTCCAATGAATAAGGTTGAGGCCCAACTGTAGATCTACGCTATTCTTTTGAATAGTATGCACCTTTTGGTAAGTACCCTACGTGGAGTCAGCTCGATCATGGCCAACAACTCATTCAATTGCGGGCTCGAGGCCGCCCTGGCGGTGATTGGCGGTAAATGGAAGCCGCTGGTGCTGTTCAACCTTGCGCAAAATGTTCATCGATATGGGGAATTAAGACGCGCGATTGGCGGCGTGACCGATAAGGTGCTGATCCAGCAACTCAAGGAATTGGAGCGCGACGAGATCATCTCCCGCGTGGATTTCCAGGAGATACCGCCCAAGGTCGAGTACTCGCTGACACCGTTCGGGCGGTCCTTGGCGACGGCGTTGGGCGGGCTGTGCCAATGGGGTACGGAGCATATGCAAACCGTTGAGCGTATCGCTGAGCGGCGTACGGCCACCCTCTCCCAGTCTTGAGTCCCCTGCCCTGACAGCCAACTCAACTAAATGACTATTTAATTGAGTTAAATCAATAAGTTACATCTGAAACCGATCAACCGACTGCGACAACTTCCCGGCCAGGTTGGACAGTTCATCAGTGGTCGACGCCGTCTGCCCGATCACTCGGCTATTGCTCTCTGACATCCCCGCAATCATCTCCACCTGGTGCGCAATTTCATTGCTGGCCAGGCTCTGTTCGCCGATGGTCCGGGAGATATCGTTGACCATTTCCGTGGTGTTCAACGTCGCTTGGAGAATCTCGCGAATCGCCCGCTCTACCTCGGCAGTGACCGCCATGCCTTTGTCCACCTGAGCAACGCCCTCCTCCATGCTGGTCACCGCTTCCCGGGTGTTCTGCTGGATACGCCCGACCATGGCGGCAATTTCCTGGGTCGACGCGCTGGTGCGTCCGGCAAGGTTGCGCACTTCATCAGCAACCACGGCAAATCCGCGCCCCTGCTCGCCCGCACGGGCGGCCTCAATCGCGGCATTCAGGGCTAGCAGGTTGGTCTGGTCAGCGATCCCCTTGATCACCTGGATAATGCTGAAAATGGCCTCGGACTCCTTGTCCAGTGTGCGGATCACCTGGGCCGATTGCTGCGCGGAACGGGCAATGCCATCCATGTCACTGACCACCTGATGAATCACCCGGCCGCCGTCCTTGGCCAAGATTTGCGCCTGGTTGGCCATGTCCAGTGCGCGTCCAGCATGCCGGGTGATTTCCTCGATGCTCGCGGTCATTTCACTCGCGGCAGCGGCCATGGTGCTGGCGGCGGCGCTCTGTTGCTGGCTGCTGCCGGCCACTTCATGGCAGCCACGGCTCAGTTGCTCGCTCATGCCATTGACGCCATGGGCGTTGCTGCGCACCACGTCGATCATGCCGCGCAGGTCCTTTTGCATCGTCGCCAGGCTGCGGATCAAGGCGCCGGCTTCGTCTTTGCGTTGGGGCTCGACGATGGGTTCGCTCAAGTTGCCACGCGCGATGCTGGCGGCAATGCGGCTGGCCGCTTGTAGTGGGCCCATGATGCTGAGGATCACCCAACGGCCCTGGGCCAACAGCAGTAGAAGACTGGCAATCAACACCACGCCCAGGGTGACGTTGGCGTTGCTGATGGTCTGCCGGGTGCCCATGCTGGTCTGCTGGTTATTGGTTTCGATCAACTCGCTCAGGCCCGCCATTTGATCCTCCAGCTGGCTGAACGCGGCATTGAATGTGCCTAGTTCCCCGCGCGCGGCTTCAGGATTGTCCAGCGCCAGGGCGACGATGCGCTCGCCGGTGGCGATGTAGTTATCCAGGCTGGGTTTGATTTTTTCCAGGCTTGCCTTGAGCGTAGCGTCCAGCGGCAACTTGAGGTTGTCCGCCAACACTTGCCGAAAGTGCTCGGCATGCTCTTTCAAAGAACTGTCGACCTCGGCCTTGCTGCTGGTGCTTTTACCCAGGCCCACCAGCATCGCCGACAACACGTCAGCGCGCAGGGCGTCGTGCATCATGTCGGCTTCCATATGGTTGCGCAGCACTGCCATGCTCACTTCGCTGTCTTGCACGGCAGTGCCCATCCGGGTATTTCCCAGGTAGCCGGCCAGGCTCATGATCAAGGCGGCGAGCAATCCGGTCGCTATCAACAGCATCAAGCGTAGTTTGATCGTCATGCTGGTATCCCCGTGCCTGGTCAGCCGGTTGGGAACCCAACCGCAGAAGCCCCGCTGCTCATGTTATCGGCCATCCCTACTGCTTATTGAAGCCTAAGTTTGCGGATCTGCGCGTATCCCTTAAGCTGACCGGCCCTTGCTCCGCCCGGACCTGCTCATGTCTCGAAGTATCGCCCACCTTGCCCTCCTGCTGGGCTTGATCACTGCCGTCGGCCCGTTCGCCATCGATATCTATCTGCCGGCGCTGCCAACCCTTGGCGCGAGCCTGCACGCCTCGCCGGCGTTGGTGCAGATGAGCCTTACCGTGTTCTTCGTCATTGTCGGCGTATGCCAGTTGTTCTACGGACCGATCAGTGATGTGTTCGGGCGTAAGCCGCCGATTTACGCCGGCCTGGTGATTTTTGCCGTGGCCAGTGTCGGTTGCGCACTGGCGCCGACGATCGAATCACTGATCGCCTTTCGGGCCCTGCAGGCGTTCGGTGCGTGCGCGGGCATGGTGATTCCGCGCGCCATCGTGCGTGACCTGTACACCGGGCATGAAGCCGCGAAACTCATGGCGTTGCTGATGCTGGTGATGAGTGTTTCGCCGATCCTTGCGCCGCTCGCTGGCAGCCTGGTCATCTCCTTGTGGAGCTGGCGCGAAGTGTTTGCCGTGCTGGCGGTGCTCGCAGTGGCGTGCTTAGTGATGACCATCGTGCAACTGCCAGAAACCCATCCCGCCGAACGGCGCTTAGGCAAGACCCTGGGCAACGCCTTCAGCAGCTACGTCGCGTTGCTGCGTGACCCGGTATTCATCGGTTTGTCGGTGGTGTGCGGATTCGGTTTGGCGACGTTCTTTGTGTTTATCGGCAGCGCGCCGTTCGTGTACATCGAACATTACGGCCTGACGCCCACGCAGTTCAGCCTGGGGTTTGCCGTGAACGCTGCGTCGTTCTTCGCCATGAGCCAACTCACTGCGCGCCTCAGCGCACGCTTTGGCCTGGCGCCGCTGATTCGTTGGTCGGTGGTGGCCGTGGCCGCGGTCATGAGCGTGCTGGCATTCACCACATTATGGATCGATAGCCTGGCCGTGATGATGACGTTGCTGTTTATCGGCTTTGGTTTTCTCGGCCTGCTGTTGCCGGCTGCCGGCGTGTTGTCGCTGGAGGACCACGGCGCGGTGGCCGGTTCTGCATCGGCCTTGCTCGGGGCAATCCAGATGATCACGGCAGCCGTGTCCATGACGCTGGTCGGTGTGTTTGCCGATCACACACCAGCGCCGATGCTGATGGGTATTGCGCTGTGCGCTATCGCCGCGATGCTCACCACCCTGTGGACCTTGCGCCGCCTGCCGGCTCACTTGGCCAGCGCCCCGCCCTCCTCCTGATCATTGCCCATGGCGGCCAGGTACGCCCAGGGATAAATCCCGCGCTGGTGACCATCGCTGAACACCAGTTGTACGCCATAACCCTGAGGGTGGATTTGCACCACCCTCACCGCCTCCGACACCCACGGCTGGCTGCCCCGCAACCGCAACGCCTGGCATTGGGAGCACGGGCATTCGCGGCGCAGGCGTGCGTGGTTAATCCACTGCGCGCCTTCCCTCCATTCCAGGCGCAACCGGCCGTCGCGGCCTTTGCCGATGGCGTGCGGCGCGGCGGTCATTGCAGTTGCGCCAAGGCAATCCGCACGGCCTTGCGCACTTCCGGATCGCCATCGTCGGCGGCATCGCGCAAGGCCGTCAGTGCTTGACGATCACCCAGTTCACCCAGTGCCAGAGCGGCTTCCTTGCGCAGGTTGCTGATGCTGTGGCCCAGGGTCTGGATCAAGGCGTCCAGTGCGGGTAAATACCGTAACCGGCCCAGGCTGCGCGTCGCACGCAGACGAACCTGCCAGTACTCATCGGCCAGCGCGGCGACCAGCGCACCCCCGGCATTGCGGCTACCGACTTTGCCCAAGGTGGTCGCGGCTTCCTCGCGTACTTGCCACGCCGGGTCCAGCAACGCTTGGTGCAACGCCGGTAAGACCAGGTCATCACTCGCCAAGCCGAGTGCGCCGGTAGCCGCGCGGCGGACTTCGGTGTCGGGATCACTGCTGGCCAAGGCGGCCAACGCCTCAAGCGCGGGTAGATGTTTGAGCCAACCCAGCACCCCCACCGCTTCACGGCGGACACCCGCATCAGCATCCACCAACGCCAGCAAGGCCGCCGGCGCAGCGGCTTCCAGGCGCAATTCACGCAGGGCACGGAAGATGGCGGTGCGCACGCTGATATCGGCGTGCCCGGTCCAGGGCAGCAGCAACCTGCCCGCTTCGGCAGTCTTCAATACGCTCAGGCTTTGCGCTGCTGCTTCGCGCACTGACGAATCGGCATCCGTGAGGGCTTCACACAAGGCGTGTACCACTTCGCCGTCTTCCCAGGCTTCGAGCAAGGTCGCGGCCTGGGCGCGCACTTCTACGCTGGTGTCGTTGCGCAGGCTGTCCACCAGCCATTGCACACCGTCGGGGTCTTCAAGATCAGCCAGATCAATCAGGGCAATGCGGCGCATGCCGGCGTCCGTGGCTTGCAGACGTGGGCGCAAGGCTTCTATTTCCGGGTTATAGGTCATATGGCAAATCGCGGTGTTGAATGATCGGTGGGCAACCCGAGCGGATTCAGGCGTGGCAACTGGCGGCCATCTTCATGGTGCAGCAGTGCCAGGCAATGACGCTTGAGGTGAGTGAATTCGGGGGTGGTCATCAGTTCAGTGTGGCGCGGGCGCGGAAAGTCCAGCTGGAAATCCTCGATGATGCGGCCCGGCCGTGGGCTCATCACCAGGATGCGATCGGCCAGGAACAGCGCCTCATCGATATCGTGAGTGACAAATACCACGGTGGTGCGGATATGCGTCCAGATATCCAGCAACAAGGCCTGCATCTTCATGCGGGTCAGCGCATCCAGTGCGCCAAACGGCTCATCCATCAGCAACAGGCGTGGCCGATTGACCAGCACACGGGCAATTTCCACACGCTGCTGCATGCCGCCGGAAAGCTGGTTCGGCCAACGCTCGGCAAAGCCTTCCAGCCCGACCAGCGCGAGGATTTCATCCGCCGCCGCCAGCCGTTCAGCCTTGCCCACGCCGCGCATTTTCAAGCCGAACGCGACGTTCTCACGCACGGTGCGCCACGGGAACAGCGTGTGCTGCTGAAACACCATGCCGCGCTGCTGGGACGGGCCGACCACCGCCTGTCCATCCATCTGTAACGTGCCCTGGCTCGGCACCAGGTGCCCGGCCAGCGCGCCAAGCAAGGTCGACTTGCCGCAGCCCGACGGCCCCAGGATGCACACGAATTGCCCTGGCTCGATGCTGCACTCCAGCGCTTTGACTGCCTCGAACGCCTGTTCACGCTCGCCGAGCACAATCGACAATCCACTGATTGTTATACGACCTTCCATCAGGCTTTACCTCGCGGGCGATGCCAAGGGGTGAACACGGCGCCCAGGCGTTTGACCAGCCAACTGCTGCCCATGCCCAGCACGCCGATCAACAACATGCCGACCACGATGTCGGCATAGTTCTGGATGGTGTACGACTCCCAGGTGTAATAGCCGATGCCGAACTGCCCGGAAATCATCTCCGCCGTCACCAGGCAGAACCACGAGGTGCCCATGCCGATGGCCAGGCCGGTGATGATGCTCGGCGCGGCGCCCGGCACAATCACCTCCAGCAGGATTGCGCCGCGCCCGGCCCCCAGGCTGCGCGCCGAAGCGATCAGCCGGGGGTCGACGCCTTCGACGCCATGCACGGTGTTGAGCAGGATCGGAAACAGCGCGCCGGTAAAGGTGATAAACACCATCGACAGCTCCGACGATGGAAACATCAGGATTGCCAACGGAATCCAGGCCACTGCCGGAATCGGGCGGATCACTTCCAGGGGCGGCAGCAGCACGTCTTCAGCCCATTTCGAGCGGCCGATGGCGATGCCCAGGCCAACGCCCACCAGCACCGCCGCCAGGTAACCTTCGAAGACCCGGGTCAGGCTCGCACTCAGGTGCTGGGCCAGCTTGCCCGAATCCACCAGGCCCAGCGCTGCCTCCACCACAGCGCCCGGCGTGGGCACGTTGGCAAATGTCACCAGCCACAGGTTCCAGTGATGACTGGCCGCGAGCTGCCAGAACAGCAGGCACGCCAGCAAAGAGGCCGCGCGCGGCAGCCAGCGATAGGTCGACATATCAGCGACCGGCCACGGCCTGGGCGCCGGCGCTGGTGAAATCGAACACCTGGCCGCCCTGGGCGTCCGCGAATTGCTGGGCTTGGCCCTTGAGCAGGAATGCACTCAATTTGCCCTGGCGATCAGTAGCGAACCAGGCCTGCTTGGCCAGCAGCTTGATGCCGCTGTCTTCGGCCTGGGCGTAGACCGCACGCACCTCCTTGCCGTCCTTCTTCAAACGGGCCAACGCACTGAAGGCTGACTCAGCCGACGCGTAGTCACGCACCTTGGGTTCGCCTTTCACCCAGATTTGCGCCACGTGCTTCCAGTCGGTAATCGGCTTGCCGGTCAACGCATCGTTGGCCGTGAGCGGGGCCCGGGCGTAGTTGGCCAGCTGTGCCTGATAGTCCAGGCCGGACGCCTTGAAGGCGGCGCGGATGTACTGGTCGTCGATAAAAGTATTGAGGTCCAGGCCGCGGTCGGCTTTTTTCAGCAGCTTGAGGGTGTCGATGGCAGTGGCAACGGCCTGGCGGTATTCCGGTTTCCAGCTCAGGTCACGGGTTTGCACGCCCAGCGGGCCATGGAACAGGTAGTTGACCTCAGCCTCGACGCCGGTGACTTTCTCGATCAGCTCGCTGTATTTCTCAGGCTCTGCCGCCAGCAGTTGATTGGCTTCGATACTGGCACGCAGGTAGGCAACCACCACTTCAGGGTACTGGCGGGCGTAGCTTTCATCCACCAAGGCGCCGTGGAAGGTGGGTGTGTTGGACTGCGAACCGTCGTAGATCTTGCGGGCGAAACCACGGTTGGGAAACAGCTCGGCAAACGGCACGAAGTCGGCATGCGCCTCGATTTTATTGGCCTGCAACGCCGAGCCAGCCACTTCCGGCGCCTGGGCGATGATGTTCACGTCCTTGAGCGGGTCCCAGCCCTGGGCGGCGACAGCCCGCAGCAACATACCGTGCGCAGTGGAGGCGAAAGGCACCGAAATGGTCTTGCCTTTCAAGTCTGCCAGCGACTGCGCGCTGGACTCGGTCGGTACCACGATGCCATTGCCGCTGCCCTTGATATTGCCCGACAGCACATTGATAAACAGGCTGTGCTTGCCCGCGCCCTCAAACGCCACGCCATTGAACGCGCCTGGGAAGTCGGCCATGGCACCGAAATCCAACTTGCCGGCCACCATCTCATTGGTCAGCGGTGCGCCACTGGTGAAGTTCTTCCACTGGATATCGTAGGTGGCGTCTTTGTACTTGCCGTCGTGGGGCAAGTACTTGTCCAGCAGGCCCAGCTCACGGATCAGCAAGCCGCCGGCGGCGCAGTTGATGGTGGTGTCCTGGGTGCCGATGGCGACCCGGATGGTTTGTGCCTGTACCGACAGGCTGACGGAAGCCAGCACCAGGCTGGCAAAGGTTGCGCGCAAGAACATTGGGTGTTTCCCCTCGAATCATGGTTATAGGATCGTCTCCGCCGTGATCAGGCACGGTGGGAAACGAGGGGTACGGCAGTGGCGTCCGGTGTTGGCGGATGGCTTGGAGTCGTAACGCTCAGCGCAGCAGGTACGGGATCTCGACCTTGACGGCGCCGGTGGGGCAATCCTTTTCGCAGGGCATGCAGTACCAGCATTCGTCGAACGCCATGTACGCTTTCTGCGTCGCGGGATTGATCGCCAACAGGTCCATCGGGCACACGTCGACGCACACCGTGCAGCCTTTTTCGGCGATGCACTTGTCTTCGTCGATCGTTACCGGCGCGTTGGAGCGAAAGAATATTTCCTGGGGTTGGTAGGCCATTTCACGGTGTCCTGGGCGCTTTTGCGCTCTCTATAGGGTCAAGCAGCATCAGCCCCAACACGCAGGCGGTCGTAGGCTTGCATTTCTTCGGCGTCCAGCGGGATCACATAGGGCTCAACGGGTTTCTTGAAGCTGACCATCTGCCCGTCATCGCCTTTTTTCAGGTGGCAATGGCAGAACCAATCCGTGTCATTGCGCAGCGGGTGATCAACGCGATGGTGGTACAGGCCCCAGCGGCTCTCGGCGCGGTACAGCGAAGCGCGGGCGGCCATTTCGGCGCAGTCGCGGATCACGCTGGTTTCCATGGCGCGCATCAGTTCGTGGGGGTTGTGGGCTTTCATCTGGTCGAGGTCGCGCTCGATATCGCTGAAGCGCTGCAGGCCGATTTCCATCTTGCGGGTGACCTTGGGCGGTTGCAGGTAATCGTTCACGAAGCGGCGCAGCTTGTATTCGACCTGGGCCGGTGGCAGGCCGGTTTCACGGTCCAGTGGCGCGTAGACTCGGGCCTGTTCGGCGGTGACCTGGTCGGCATCTACGGCGCTGAACTCACGTTCGACCACGTACTGCGCAGCATTCGTGCCGGCGAACCAACCGTAGGTAAAGGCGCCGAGCATATAGTTATGCGGCACCGCCGCCATGTCCCCGGCCGAATACAGGCCTTTCACCGACGTCTCCGCACGCTCGTTCACCCACACACCAGAGGCCGAATGTCCGCTGCAAAAGCCGATTTCGGAAATGTGCATTTCCACCATGTCGCTGCGGTAATCGGTGCCGCGATTGGCGTGGAACTGGCCACGGCTCGGCCGTTCATTGCTGTGCAGGATGGTTTCGATGTTCTGGATGGTTTCCTCGGCCAAGTGGTCGAGCTTGAGGAACACCGGGCCGTTGCCGCTTTCGAGTTCCTGGTGGAACTCCCACATCATCTGGCCGCTCCAGTAGTCGCACTCAATAAAGCGCTCGCCCTTGTTATTTGCGGTATAGCCGCCCAGCGGGCCGGTGACGTAGGCGCAGGCCGGGCCGTTGTAGTCCTTGATCAACGGGTTGATCTGGAAGCACTCCAGGTTCGCCAGTTCGGCCCCCGCGTGATAAGCCATCGCGTAGCCGTCGCCAGCATTGGTGGGGTTTTCATAAGTGCCCATCAGGTAGCCCGACGACGGCAAGCCCAATCGGCCCGCCGCGCCGCAGCACAGGATCACGGCCTTGGCCTTGATCACCTGGAAGTCGGCCGTACGGCAATCAAAGCCCATCACGCCGTTGACCGTGCCTTCGCTGTCGGTCAGCAAGCGCGTGCACACCAAGCGGTTAGTGATGGTCACCCGTGCGCGTTTGAGCTGGCGGTAAAGCACTTTCTTGATGTCATGCCCCTCAGGCATCGGCAGCACATAGGCGCCCATGTGATGGACCTTTTTCACCGCGTAGTCGCCGGTCTCGTCCTTTTCGAACTTCACGCCCCAGCGATCCAGTTGCTCGATGGTCTCGAAACTGTGGGTGGCATAGGCGTACACCGCCGCCTGGTTGACGATGCCGTCATTGGCGATGGTGATTTCCTTGGTGTACTGCTCCGGCGTCGAATGGCCGGGGATGATCGCGTTGTTCAGCCCGTCCATGCCCATGCTGATCGCACCGCTGCGCTTCACATTGGCCTTGTCCACCAGCAACACACGCAACGCGGGGTTGGCTTCTTTGGCCTTGATCGCCGCCATCGGCCCGGCCGTGCCGCCGCCGATCACCACGATGTCGTATTCCAGCTCCAGGGTTGTGCGGCTCACGGGCGGCTTCCTCGTTCACGGTCGATGCGCAGGCGATACTGGAAGGCGTCGCCACGGTAATACAGGTGTTCAAAGTCCACCGGCTGGCCGTCGGCGGTGTGGGTCAGGCGCTCGATGTGCATGATCGGCGAGCCCGGCTCCACATTCAGCGCCTGGGTCAGATCGCTGTCGGCCAGCACGGCGTCGATGGCGACGTCCGCATGCCCCAGTTGCAGGCCGCAGTCGTTTTCCAGGATCAGGAAGATATCGCGGGTGACCAGGTCGGCATTTTCCAGGCGCTCGCCGAGGGGTTGCGGCAGGTAGGTGATTTCCAGCGACACCGGTTCCCGGTTGATCAGGCGTACCCGCTTGATCTGTGCCACGACCGTGCCCTCCTCCACGCCCAGGCGCTCGGCCACCTGCTTGTCGGCCGGAACAAAACGGAAGCTGCGCAGGCGGTTGATCACCTCGTAGCCGCGTTCGGTCATGGATTCGGCCAGACCCTGCAAGGTGCTGACGTTCTGGTAGGCCTTGGGTTTGGAAACAAACGTGCCCTTGCCGTGGATCTTGTAGATCAGCCCTTCTTTCTGCAGGTCGCCCAGGGCCTGGCGCACGGTAATACGGCTGACCTTGAAGCGCGCGCCCAGCTCGCTTTCGGAAGGCATTTGGGTATTGGGCGCGTATTCACCGTCGAGAATGCGGCTGCGCAACAGGTCGCGCAGTTGCGCATGCAAGGGGATGCTGGACAGCGGAGAAAGGCTGGAATCGTTCATCAAGGTCACTTGTCATAACGAGTTATGACGTGATCTTAATCAGCCTAAGCCTGCCGTTGGAAATATCGTTTGCGCATAAGCTTAAGGTCGATTTTTCCCACGGCGGCCATGCCTCTGGCATGTATGGCCAGCTACCAAATCGGGTCAGGCGTTTTCGCTTGAGCGGGTACAGGTCCTGGTGGTGACCTGCTTGATCTGCCAATTGCTGAAACCGATCGTTCGCGTCGTTTTGACTTCTCGCCGCACAAGGCGCACCGGCGCAGCGTCTTTCCTGAGCAAGCCATCGGATAAAATGTTCACCCCCAGCGCGCCACCCAACAGGCCGAGTACCAGGCCAATGACGTCGATGAGTTTATCCAGCGATCGATACAGAGGCTGGCTGAATGAGGAAATGTCCGATCCCGGTACGAGGGCATCACATTGCTTACCCGCCGAGTGGGCCTGAACGCATTGCTTTCGGTGAGTATCCGCGTTGGTTTTATCAATCTCGGCTTGTGTGTGTCGGGACTGTTCATCTTGGTAAGCCTTGAAGTCGTCGAGCTTGTCCCACAAAAACGCCGGTGGCACTGCCGACAGCAAGACCAGTAACAAACCCAAGAGGATATTTTGTCGCGCCGCAGTGGAGCCTTTCCACACGTTGCCGCTTCGAACGCGTTGACAGATACAGGCCGTCAGCACGGCCCAGACAGCCACCGCCACTACCGTCGTCCACCAAAACTCCACAAACGTCATGTCGTCACATCTTCCCTGGTCAAGTGAGGCCCTAGAGCCGGAAATTCACAAATCAAACCGATCCACCGCCCTTCGCCGCTCATTGTCGTCACGCACGTCATAACTGGCGGTGGTCTGGATATTGGTGTGGTGCGCCAGTTTCTGCGCGATCGACAGGTCATGCTCCTCGATCACCCGCGTGATGAACGAGCGGCGGAAGTCATGGGGCATGATCTTCACGCCCACCTGTTCGCCGCGCTGGCGGGCGATGTAGTAGATCGCGTGCTTGGTGATGCGCTCGCGGGTGATATGGCTGCCGCGGCGGATGCGGTTGAACAGGAAGCTGTCGTCCTGTTCGCCTTCCTTGAGCTGCTCGCGGCGAAACGCCAGCCACGCCTGCAACTTGGTAAACGCCCAGTCCGGCGCATACTTGATCAGCTCTTTGTTGCCCTTGCCGATCACCCGCAGGCTGCGCTCTTCGAAGTTGATCTGTGCCAGGTCGAGGTTGACCGACTCTGACTTGCGCATGCCGGAACCGTAGAGAATGCCGATCACTGCGGCATCCCGCAGGCCTTGAGGCCGTGGGTCGGCGGCGCAGACTTCCATCATTTCGCGGATCAAACTACGCCGCAGGTTGCGGCCCTGGCTCAGGCGCGTGCCCGGTGCAGCCTTGACGGTGCGCATGCGCAGCAGGTGTTCCTGGCTGATCAGGTTCAGGCGCCAGGCTTCATTCATCACACCGCGTACCGCGTTGACGTACAACGATGAGGTATTCGGCGCATAGCCGTCTTCACGCAGGGCGGCGACCAGGGCAATCACGTGTTCGGGTTGCAGCAGGTGCCAGTCGATGTCTTCGAGGTTGATGTCCTCGAAGCCCAGGCGGTCGGCCGCGTCTTGCAGCACGTAGCGCATGGTCAGTTGGCTGGAGGGCGCCAGGCGGGTGAGGTAAAGGGTCAGCGGGTTGCGGATAGACTCAGTCAAGTTATGTCAGCCTTTGGCTTAAATACCTCGAACAAGCCTTTGATTAATCGAGGTATTTAGTGAATTGGCGAAGGCTGAGTCTAACCCAGGAGTGGCCCTGGCACAAAATCACGGGGCGGTGTCGTCATCTTCGGTAGCGTCCTGCGGCTGGACTTGGGTCTGGCTCCAGTCGCTGTCCTGCTTCTGCATCAGCGCGAACCAGTGCTGGCGCATGAACGTCAGGTAGGCGTCGGGGGCCTTGGCAAAATCCTTTTCGTCGCCGTAGCAACCGGGCAATGGCAACTCGGTGCCCTGCTCCTTGTACTGGCTGACCAACGCCTGCTGCCCGGCCACACTGCAATCCTTGGGCAGCGGCATGCCACGCAGGGCGCCCGCCTCCTCGTCCCACCAGGCCGCACCGACCCGGTCGACACCGCGCAGCCGGTACTTCTGCGACTTGCCGACATGCATGATCAGCTTGAATTCGTTCGGGCTGACATCACTGGTGCAAGTGCGCGAATAGCCCACCGTGGCCTGGGTGATGCCATCGCCAGTCAGGTCGGTGACCTTGGTCGCAGCCCGGTCAAAGCGCAGCGAGGCGTCGAACTCGCAATGCTGCACATCGTCGTAGAGCATCCATACGCGCTTGGGGCGGTTGCCATCGATCAGGTACTGGGCCGCGTACACAAACGCCGACTGAGTGCCGTCGTCGTCACGCTCGCTGACCTGCTCGGCAAGCACCAGCAGGTTCTTGCCTTGCTTGTCGTCCCAGGTGTAAGCGGCGATCTGCTTGCCACGCACCTCGACACCGTCCGGCACCTGGTCAATGCTTGTGAGCGCGACCCCGTCGTCGGCTTGTACGGTGCTGACACACGCCACGCTCATCAACAAACCCATCAACACTGGCCGCAACTGGCCCCGTAAACGCTGCACGCTATTCATCCGATCACCCTGGCAAGAGACGGCTTACTTTACCGGCACTTGGGGCGTATTGCAGAGAAGATTCTTCACTAAATTGGGTGGCCGAGGTCGCGCGTTCAAGTTGAACCAAACGCACGCCGAACCGTTCCTATTTCGCCTGCCAACTAAGCGTTAGTTGCCTAGCTGAACCCTAGCTGTCTACCTGTCAAATAAACGAGTTTTTCATCTGCCTTTCATATCTGTTCCACATTTTTACGCTTAATCTTGAACACAGCACTTCATAGCCAACCGCGCTATATCGTCTAACCTCTTGATTACGCTTCACCTTTGGTTCCGCTTTTTAGCCTGCGGCCTGGACTTTCGCCTAATGATTGCTGCTGTTTCCATGCTCCAAGTTGCTCTAACCCCGAGGTCATGAATCTTTGAAACCCTACCCTATTCATTGCGTGTCGATCGTTATCCCGGTCTACAACGAACAAGAGAGCCTGCCTGAATTGCTGCGTCGCACCACTGCAGCCTGCAAGCAACTGGCCTACGAATACGAAATCATCCTGGTGGATGACGGTAGTCGCGACAATTCGGCCCAACTGCTGGAAGACGCCGCCGCTGAAGACGGCAGCAACGTGGTCGCGGTGATCCTCAACCGCAACTATGGCCAGCATGCGGCGATCATGGCCGGTTTCGAGCAGTGCCGGGGCGAAGTGGTGATCACCCTCGACGCCGACCTGCAAAACCCGCCCGAAGAAATCCCGCGCCTGGTGGAACAAGCCGCCCTCGGCTACGACGTAGTGGCCACCGTGCGCAACAATCGCCAGGACTCGGCTTTCCGCCGCTGGCCTTCGCGCCTGATCAACCTGGCCGTGCAGCGCTCTACTGGCGTGGCCATGACCGACTACGGCTGCATGCTGCGCGCCTACCGCCGCACCATCGTCGACGCGATGCTGGCCTGCCGCGAGCGCAGCACCTTTATCCCGATCCTGGCCAACGGCTTTGCCCGACACACCACCGAGATCCTGGTGCACCACGCCGAGCGTGAACACGGTGAATCCAAATACAGCGCCATGCGCCTGATCAGCCTGATGTTCGACTTGCTGACGTGCATGACCACCACCCCGCTGCGCCTGCTCTCCATCGTCGGCTTCAGCCTGGCGGCCTTGGGCATGCTGTTTGCCCTGGCGTTGATCGTCATGCGCCTGGCCTTTGGTGCCGACTGGGCCGGCGACGGCTTGTTCGTGCTGTTCGCGGTGCTGTTCGTGTTCACCGGCGGCCAGTTCATCGGCATGGGCCTCTTGGGTGAATACCTGGGCCGCATGTACAGCGATGTGCGCGCCCGCCCACGCTTCTTTATCGAAAAAGTGCTGCGCAACCAACCGGCAGCACCGGCTCCCGTGGTCGTCGTTGACGGCCTGGTGTCTTCCCATACCTCTACTTCTTCTGCTGATCAGGTCCAATCATGAGTTCAAAAGCTGTTGTATTCGCGTACCACGACATTGGTTGTGCAGGCATTGAAGCGCTGCTCAACACCGGTTACGAAATTGCTGCTGTGTTCACCCATGCCGACGACCCGAAGGAAAACAACTTCTACGGTTCCGTTGCCCAACTGTGCGCACGCAACGGTATCCCGGTGCACGCGCCGGAAGACGCCAACCACCCGCTGTGGATCGAGCGCATCGCCAAGTTGAACCCGGACTACATTTTCTCGTTCTACTACCGCAACCTGCTGAGCGAGCCCCTGCTGGCTACCGCCCGCAAAGGCGCGTTCAACCTGCACGGCTCGCTGCTGCCCAAATACCGTGGCCGCGCCCCGGCCAACTGGGTGCTGGTCAACGGCGAAACCGAAACCGGCGTAACCCTGCACCGCATGGTCAAGCGTGCCGATGCCGGCGCGATCCTGGCCCAACAGAAAGTCGTGATCGACCGCACGGATACCGGCCTGACCCTGCATGCCAAACTGCGCGAGGCCGCCAGCCACCTGCTGCGCGATGCCCTGCCGCAACTGGCCCAAGGCAAATTGGCTGAAACCGCCCAGGACGAAAGCCAGGCCACCTACTTCGGTCGCCGTACCGCTGCCGATGGCAAGCTGGAGTGGAAAAAACCGGCTGAAGAACTGTTCAACCTGGTGCGTGCCGTGACCCAACCGTATCCGGGCGCTTTCTGCGCGGTGGGCGAGCACAAGCTGATCGTATGGCAAGCCGAAGTGGTCAAGGGCAACGAAGGCCTCGCGCCGGGCCGTGTGATCAGTGTCAACCCGCTGCGCATTGCCTGCGGTGAAGACTCCCTGGTGGTCAAGTTCGGCCAGCGCAACGACAACGGCCTGTATCTGGCCGGCCCGTCCCTGGCCAACGAATTGGGCCTGGTCGACGGTTCCGTGCTGCGTGGTGCCGAGTCTGGCCGCAAGCCACGCCGTACTCGCGTGCTGATCCTCGGCGTGAACGGCTTTATCGGTAACCACCTGTCCGAGCGCCTGCTGCGTGACGACCGTTACGAAGTCTACGGCCTGGACATCGGCTCCGACGCCATCGAGCGCCTGCGCAGCCACCCGAACTTCCATTACGTCGAAGGCGACATCAGCATCCACACCGAGTGGATCGAGTACCACATCAAGAAGTGCGACGTGGTCCTGCCGCTGGTGGCCATCGCCACCCCGATCGAATACACCCGTAACCCGCTGCGTGTGTTCGAGCTGGACTTCGAAGAAAACCTCAAGCTGGTGCGCTACTGCGTCAAGTACAACAAGCGCGTGATCTTCCCGTCGACCTCCGAAGTCTATGGCATGTGCCAGGACCAGTACTTCGACGAAGACACCTCCAACCTGGTGGTCGGCCCGGTCAACAAGCAACGCTGGATCTACTCGGTCTCCAAGCAACTGCTGGACCGTGTGATCTGGGCCTACGGCGCCAAAGGCCTGAACTTCACGCTGTTCCGTCCCTTCAACTGGATGGGCCCGCGTCTCGACCGCCTGGACTCGGCGCGTATCGGCAGCTCCCGTGCGATTACCCAACTGATCCTGAACCTGGTGGAAGGCACGCCGATCCGTTTGTTCGACGGTGGCGAGCAGAAGCGTTGCTTCACCGACATCGCTGACGGTATCGAAGCCCTGGCGCGCATCATCGATAACGACAACGACGCGTGCAATGGCCAGATCATCAACATCGGCAACCCGGAGAACGAAGCCAGCATCCGTCAACTGGGTGAAGAGCTGCTGCGTCAGTTCGAAGCGCACCCGCTGCGTGGCAACTTCCCGCCGTTCGCCGGTTTCCGCGATGTCGAGAGCAAGGCGTTCTACGGCACCGGTTACCAGGATGTGGCCCACCGCAAGCCAAGCATCGAAAACGCCAAGCGACTGCTGAACTGGGAGCCGACCGTGGAGATGAGCGAAACCATCGGCAACACGCTGGACTTCTTCTTGCGCGAGGCCATGCTCGAAATCGCCCAGTCTACCGAAGTGCAGAAATAATGAAGGCAGGCTTGCGCATTGACGTCGACACCTACCGCGGCACCCGTGAAGGTGTGCCACGGTTGCTCGAATCCCTGGATGAAGCGGGGGTTAAAGCGACGTTCTTCTTCAGTGTCGGGCCGGACAACATGGGGCGCCACTTGTGGCGTCTCATCCGCCCGCAGTTCCTGTGGAAGATGCTGCGTTCCAATGCCGTCGGCCTCTATGGCCTGGATATCTTGCTGGCGGGCACCGCCTGGCCAGGCAAGCCGATCGGCCGGGACCTGGGGCATTTGATGCGCCAGGCCAAGGCCGCCGGGCATGAGGTGGGCCTGCATGCGTGGGACCATCACGGCTGGCAGGCCAACACCGGGCGCTGGAGCGAGGCACAGCTGATCGAACAAATCCGCCGTGGCGTCGACACCTTGAATGACATTCTCGGCGAGCGCATCGACTGTTCGGCCGCCGCCGGTTGGCGTGCCGACGAGCGCGTGGTGCAAGCCAAGCAAGGCTTCAATTTCCGCTACAACAGTGATTGCCGGGGCACCTGCCTGTTTCGTCCAACCTTGGCCGATGGCAGCGCGGGCACCCCACAAATTCCGGTGGACCTGCCGACCTTCGACGAAGTCGTCGGGCCGGTGGTGGCTGCCAAAGACTTCAACACGTTCATCCTCGACCGCTTTGCCGCGTCGAAGCTCAACGTCTATACGATCCACGCCGAAGTAGAAGGGATTCTGATGGCCAATGATTTTCGCCAGTTGCTCGCCCAGGCAGGGCAGCGCGGCATCGACTTCAAACCGCTGGGCGACTTGCTGCCGGCGGACCTGACCACCCTGCCCCAGCAACAGCTGGTGCGCGGCGCCTTGCCCGGCCGCGAGGGTTGGCTCGGAGTGCAACAGGCATGATCCGCCGTTGGGCCCTGCCCCTGCTCCTGTTGGCGTTTGGCGTGTTTTACCTGCTGCCACTGACCACCCATGGCCTGTGGATTCCGGACGAAACGCGCTACGCGCAGATCAGCCAGGAAATGCTGCTGACCGGTAAGTGGGCGTCGCCGCACTTCATGGGCATTCGTTACTTCGAGAAACCGGCGGCGGGCTACTGGATGATCGCGCTGGGCCAGGCGATCTTCGGGCAGAACCTGTTCGGTGTGCGCTTTGCGTCGGCCTTGAGCACCGGCTTGAGCATTGTGCTGGTGTACCTGATGTCACGCCGGCTATGGAATGACCCGCAAAAAAGCCTGATCAGCACCGTGCTGTACATGAGTTTTGTCAGCGTGGCGGCCCTGGGCGGTTATGCCAACCTCGATCCGCAGTTCACCTTCTGGGTCAACCTGACCGGTGTGGCCTTGTGGTTTTGCTTTGACAGCACCACCCGCAATGGGCGACTCGGTGCCTGGGCGCTGTTGGGGTTTGCCTGCGGCATGGGCTTTATGACCAAGGGTTTCCTGGCGTGGCTGCTCCCCGTATTGATCGCGCTGCCCTATGCGATCTGGCAAAAGCGTTTCCGCGAGCTGCTGGGTTATGGCCTGGTCGCTGTGGTTGTAGCGATTGTGGTCAGCCTGCCGTGGGCGCTGGCCGTGCACCTGCAAGAGCCCGACTACTGGAACTTCTTCTTCTGGCATGAGCATATCCAGCGCTTTGCCGGCGACGATGCCCAGCACGCCGAGCCGTTCTGGTATTACCTGCCGCTGCTGGTTGCGTTCTGCCTGCCGTGGGTGGCGTTGTTGCCGTCCACGCTCAAACAGGCCTGGCAGGACAAGCGCAGCGCAAAGATTGGTTTTGTGTTGCTGTGGCTGCTGATGCCCCTGGCGTTCTTCAGCCTGGCCAAGGGCAAGCTGCCCTCGTACATCATGCCGTGCCTGCTGCCGTTGGCGTTGTTGATGGGCAACACCCTGGCCGACAAACTGGCCCAAGGCCGTGGCCGTGCATTGCGTATCAACGGTTGGCTGAACCTGATTATCGGCGTAGTTGCATTGCTGGCGCTGACTTGGGTGCAACTGAAGAAGCCGGTGTACGAGCACGGCCAGGAAACCCTCAGCCTGGTGCTGGTGTTCACCTTTCTGTTCGCCTGGATCCTGGTCAACCTGCTGCAGGCCGCGCGACCTCTACGCCTGTGGGCCGCGCCGGTATTCGGCAGTTGGCTGATGGTCGCCTTGTTGCCTGCCGCATTGCCGCATTCGGTGGTCTACAACAAGACGCCTGACCAATTCATCATCGACCACCTGCAGGAACTGCAGCCAGCCACGGCCCTGCTGAGCAACGACCTCGGCGCAGCGTCGGCCTTGTCGTGGCGCCTGGCACGCCCGGATGTGACGCTTTACAACACCGTTGGCGAAGTCAAATACGGCCTGGCCTACCCGGATGCCACGCATCACAAGATTGACACCACCCAAGTCCAGCAGTGGATGAGCGAGGCGCGCAAGCAAGGCCCGGTCGGCGTGGTGATGCGCGTCAAAGGTGACGATGAAATCGCAGAAGTGGCGCTGCTGCCCAATGACGGCAAGCGGTATGAGCAAGGCAATATCGTGATCCTGATCTTCCCGCAGGTGACGCCGTGATCACCCTGCTGCTGTTATTGGCCGCTTGCCTGCTGACCTGCATGGGCCAGGTGTCGCAGAAATTCGCCGTGGAAAGCTGGCGCGATGCGCCCCAGGGCTGGGCGCTGAAGCTGCGTTCGCCGTGGTTGTGGTCGGCGCTGATGTGCCTGGGCCTGGGCTTGCTGGTGTGGCTGCTGGTGTTGCAGCGCCTGGAAGTGGGCATTGCCTACCCCATGCTCAGCCTGAACTTTGTGTTGGTCACGCTGGTGGCGCGGTTTGTCTTTCATGAGCCCATCGACAGCCGTCATTGGCTGGGCGTGGTGCTGGTGATCGGTGGTGTGGTGTTGTTGGGGCGCCACGTATGAGCCGGGTCCAAGGTTTTACCCTGGCCCTGGGCAGTGTCGGCCTGGTCAGTGCTGCCCAGTTGGGCATGCGCTGGAGCATGACGCGCTTGCCGCTGCCCAACGAATGGCTCAGTGCACAGATCGATCTCGGCGCCCTCGGCGTGGTGAGCCTGGCGATCCTCGCCTACGCGCTGTCGATGCTCTGCTGGCTCGGTGCGCTCAAGCACCTGCCGCTGGGCCGCGCCTACTCACTGTTGAGCATCAGCTACGCGCTGGTGTACCTGCTGGCGGCCAGCCTGCCGGTGTTCAACGAACATTTTTCCGTTTCAAAAACCCTGGGGGTGGCGCTTGTCATCCTCGGTGTGCTGGTTATCAACTCTCGTCGTGCTAGCGCTACAAGTCCCAGGAATGCCCCATGAAAATCAGTGTATTTGGTAGTGGTTACGTCGGTCTGGTGCAGGCCACCGTATTGGCCGAAGTCGGTCACGATGTCATCTGCATGGACGTTGACAAAAACAAGGTCGAGTCTTTGCAGAAAGGCCATGTGACGATCTTCGAGCCGGGGCTGGCAGCGATGGTCAAGGAAAACCTGGAAAGCGGGCGACTGCACTTTACCCATGACGAGAAACTCGCGGTCGAACACGGCGAAGTGCTGTTTATCGCCGTGGGCACGCCTTCGGATGAAGACGGCTCGGCTGACCTGAAGTACGTGCTGTCGGTGGGCGATGCGGTCGCTCGTCATCGCAAGGAGCCGGTGATCCTGGTGGAAAAATCCACTGTGCCCGTCGGCACAGGCGATACCCTGCGCGCGCATATCGAAAAAGCCCTTCACCTGGCTGGCCAGCACCTGGAGTTCGATATCGTCTCCAACCCGGAATTCCTCAAGGAAGGCTCGGCCGTGGCCGACTGCCGCCGTCCGGACCGCATCATCATCGGCTGCGAGCGCGAAGAAGTGCGCGAGGTGATGCGCGACCTGTACGCCCCCTTCAACCGCAACCATGACCGTATCATCTTCATGGATCTGCGCAGCGCCGAGCTGACCAAATACGCCGCCAACTGCATGCTGGCGACCAAGATCAGCTTCATCAACCAGATCGCCGAGCTGGCCGAACACCTGGGCGCGGACATCGAAGCCGTACGCCTGGGCATTGGTGCCGATTCGCGTATCGGCTACCACTTCATCTACCCCGGCTGCGGCTACGGTGGTTCGTGCTTCCCCAAGGACATGCGCGCCCTGATCCACAGCGCCAAGCAAGCCAACTGCTCCAGCGACCTATTGGAAGCGGTAGAAGCCATCAACCAGCGCCAGAAGAGCAAGTTGTTCGAGCGCATCAATGCGTTCTTCCAGGGCAACCTGCGCGGCAAGACGTTTGCCCTGTGGGGCCTGGCGTTCAAGCCGAACACCGACGACATGCGCGATGCGCCCAGCCGCGTGCTGATGGAGGCCCTGTGGGCGGCCGGCGCCAACGTGCGCGCGTTCGACCCGGAAGCTATGCAGGAAACCCAGCGCATCTATGGCGATGACCCTCGGCTGATGCTGATGGGCACCCCGGAATCCACCCTGGGCGGCGCCGATGCGCTGATCGTCTGCACCGAATGGCAGCAGTTCAAGGCGCCAGACTTCGACCTGATCCACCAGCGCCTGAAAACCCCGGTGATCTTCGACGGCCGCAACCTCTACGACGGCGAGCGCCTGGCGCGCAAAGGCTTCCAGTACTACCCGATCGGCCGTGGCGACTCCTGCCAGTTGCCGATTCCGCAGCAGCAATGGTTGCCGCAGGTCGTGGAAGCCTGAGACGTGAACAAAGATCGACCGCCCCTGTTAACCCCAACGATCCGCCGCCAATCCCTCGGTTTGGGATTGCTGGCGTTGTTGCTGTTCATCGCCGGCAGCTGGCACCAGGCGATTATTGGCTTCGATTCCCGCTTCGTGCTGTTCGCCCAGGAGATGCTGCGCCATGGACCGGGATTCTTCCCGACCACCTACGGCCAGCCTTATGCGGATTACCTGGCCACGTCGACGCTCCTGACGTGGTTGTTGTCCTTGCCGCTGGGCCAGGTCACCAGCCTTACAGCCTGGTTGCCCACGGCGATGGCCTCGGCGGTGATCGTTACCCTGGTGTATCGCCTGACCGCGCCCTACTCCCAGCGTTGGGGCTTGCTGAGCATTGCGATCCTGTTGCTGAGCAGCACCTTCATCAGCGAAACCCGCTCGGTGTCACTCGACCAGATGCTGGCCGCGATTGCGTTGGCGGTGTTTTACCTGGGCTATGCCCACGATCACTTTGGCGCCGGTAAACGCCTGCATTGGCTGTACCTGCTGCTGATTGTCGGCTTTGCCGTGCGCGGGCCGATTGGCCTGGTCATTCCCACGGGCGTGTTGTGCAGCTATTACCTGATCACCCGCCAATGGCGGCAACTGTTCAGCTTCGGCTTGCTTGCGCTGGCGTTGTTGGTGGCCTGTGTCGGCTTGCTGTTGCTGATGGCCAAGCTGAGTGGCGGCGAGCCGTTCATGCAGGACGTGATCCGCATGCAGTTCCTCGGGCGCATGGACGGCAGCGAAGGTTCCAGCGGTGTGCTGTATTACTTCACCAGCTCCCTGGGCAACTATGCCCTGGCGTATCCGATGGCTGTGCTGGTGCTGTTGGCCATGCTGATCAGCGGACGGCGGGCGCCTGGGCCAGCGTTGCAGTTGGTGTGGTACTGCGCGGCCGCCGGGTTGCTGGTGATGCTGGGCTTGTCGATTCCCCAGGCGAAGAAGGCGCGCTATGTGCTGCCGATGCTGCCCATGGCGGCGATGATTGCGGCGTATCCGTTCCAGGTTGCACACGGGCGATTGTTTGCCGGGTTGCGCGGATTGATGCTGGGTATCTGGACGTTGTTGCCGACACTGTTGATCGCCGGGTTGCTGTTCGCACGGCCGCGCTATCCGGAACAGTTGAGCCATCTGGGCTGGGTATTCGGTGTGCTGGGTGGGCTGCAAGTCGTGGCACTGCTGGCGCTGCTCAAGACACAGCTGCGTACGGTCGGACCGGCGTTTGCGGCGGTACTGGCCGTATGGGCCACCTACATCATGGTGGTCGAACCGCTGGAGCGCAGTGTCTACGACACCCGCACCTTTACTTTGCAAGTGCATGAACAGGTGATGCAGCAAAAGGCACCGGTGGTGTTGCACGGCCTGGGCAAAGACGCCAAGGCCATCAAGTACATGGTCAACCTCAATTGCGACCAGGTGCCGTTGTTCACTCAGCAGGCGGCCGACCTCAAGCCCCTCCAGGGGCCCGCGTGGCTGGTGATGAGCGAGGCAGACTATGAAGGCTTGACGGACCCACGCTTGCGTTCCATCACGCCGACCTTGGCCGGCGAATTTGATCGTAACCCTTATGTGCTGCTGCATTTGGAAAAAAGCCCACAACCCTGAGGCTCAACTTCATTTTTTTTGCACTCAACCTTCATTAATATGCATTGGCGCCCTGTTCTCCGGGGCGGCACACTGCATGGGTTCCTTCCCCCAAATGTTGGAACTTTCAAAGGGCTTTTCCGGGCAACCAGACAAGCCTTTTTTTTGCCCGCTGTTTATGGATCCCCTTTCAATGCTCGCTCGCTGGTTACCCGCTGCTATCAACACCCGCCCCACCGAATGGAGCCGTGCCGCCATCGGCATGGCCCTGGGCACGCTGTTCAGTGTCTGGCTGTGCTCACACGTGTTTGGCATGGAGGTGGCGCTGCACCTGCTCGGCCCGCTCGGGGCTTCGGCGGTGTTGTTGTTCGCTGTTTCGTCCGGCGCCCTGGCGCAACCCTGGTCAATTATCGGCAGCTATTTGTGCGCGGGTGTAGTGGCTTTGCTCGTCGCCCGTGTGCTTGGCCCTTCCCTGGGTGGGGCCTGCCTCGCAGCAGGCATGACCGTGGTGCTGATGTGCTGGCTGCGCTGCCTGCATCCGCCGGCCGGCGGCTTGGCAATGACGCTGGTGTTGGCCGACCCTGCTTCTGCCGCCCTCGGTTGGTATGAATTGGGCGCGGTCTTGCTCGGTGCTGGCGCGCTGCTGGCCTGTGCGCTGGCTTACAACAACGCCACTCGCACGCGGTATCCCAAAGGCGCCGCTGAAGCACCGACGCTTACCTTGAATAACCCTGATGCCGCTCAAGACCCCGCCATTACTGCCGCCGATTTGAAGCTGGCGCTGGCCGACATGGAGCAGTTCTACGATGTGGAGCCCACGGAGCTGGAACAATTGATCCACGCCGCAGAAACCCACGCGCGACGACGCAGCATTGGTGAAGTCCTGGCCAGCCGGGTGCCTTGAGCCCATCGTCCCCTCGCTGCATAAATGCAAAAACGACCTGCAGGATTCACGGTTGTACTGGGCAAATTTGCACTGGTACGATCACGAGAAGGTTCGTCCGCGAACATCTTGATAAAGAACAATAAAAGCAGGGAGTTATCGATGACTGCTCAGGTTTCATCCGAGGCAAGCCACGCAGAAACACTTCAGGACGAAGTCCTCGCCGAGGTCCGTAACCATATCGGCCACCTCACCCTCAATCGCCCCGCTGGCTTGAACGCCATTACCCTGAACATGGTGCGCAGCCTGGCGTCCCAACTGCAGGCCTGGGCCGATGACCCGCAGGTGTACGCCGTGGTCCTGCGCGGCGCCGGCGAAAAGGCCTTCTGTGCCGGAGGCGATATCCGTTCGCTGTACGACAGCTTCAAGAACGGCGATACGCTGCATCAGGACTTTTTCGTCGAGGAATACGCACTGGACCTGGCCATCCACCATTACCGCAAACCGGTACTGGCACTCATGGATGGATTTGTCCTGGGCGGCGGCATGGGCCTGGTGCAAGGCGCTGACTTACGCGTGGTCACCGAGCGCAGCCGCCTGGCGATGCCGGAAGTGGCCATCGGTTACTTCCCTGATGTGGGCGGCAGTTACTTCCTGCCGCGTATTCCGGGTGAGCTGGGGATTTACCTGGGTGTCACCGGGGTGCAGATCCGCGCAGCCGACGCGCTCTACTGCGGTTTGGCGGATTGGCACCTTGAAAGCAACAAGCTCACCGAACTGGACCAGAAGCTCGACCGCCTGCAATGGCACGACTCGCCGCTCAAGGACCTGCAAGGCGTGCTCGCCAAGCTGGCCGTGCAGCAACTCCCCGACGCACCGCTGGCCGCCTTGCGCACGGCCATCGACCATTTCTTCGCGCTGCCGGATGTGCCGAGCATCGTCGAGCAGCTGCAGCAAGTCACCGTCGGCGACAGCCATGAATGGGCACTGAACACCGCCAACCTGATGCAGACACGCTCTCCCCTGGCCATGGCTGTGACCCTGGAGATGCTGCGTCGCGGCCGGCGCCTGCCCCTTGAGCAATGTTTTGCCCTGGAATTGCACCTGGACCGCCAATGGTTCGAACGTGGCAATCTGATCGAAGGCGTGCGCGCCCTGATCATCGACAAGGACAAAGCCCCGCGCTGGAACCCACCCACCCTGCATGGTCTGGCCCTCAGCCATGTAGAAAGCTTCTTTCATCACTTCGAGAAGGTTGCGAACTAAGCCATGCAAGACATTGAATACACTGAAGAACAAGTGATGATCCGCGACATGGCGCGCGACTTTGCCCGTGGCGAAATCGCACCCTACGCCCAAGCGTGGGAAAAAGCCGGCTGGATCGACGATGCCCTGGTCGCCAAGATGGGCGAACTCGGCCTGCTGGGCATGGTGGTGCCGGAAGAATGGGGTGGCACCTATGTCGATTACGTCGCCTACGCCCTCGCCGTGGAGGAGATCTCGGCCGGCGACGGCGCCACGGGCGCGCTGATGAGTATCCATAATTCAGTGGGTTGCGGACCAATCCTCAACTACGGCACAGAAGCGCAGAAGCAGACATGGTTGGCGGACCTCGCCAGCGGCCAGGCGATTGGCTGCTTCTGCCTCACCGAACCCCAAGCGGGTTCCGAAGCCCACAACCTGCGCACCCGCGCCGAGCTGCGCGATGGCCAATGGGTGATCACCGGCGCCAAGCAATTCGTCAGCAACGGCAAGCGCGCCAAACTGGCGATCGTGTTTGCCGTGACCGACCCAGAACTGGGCAAAAAAGGCATCTCGGCGTTCCTGGTGCCCACCGCAACAGCGGGCTTCATGGTGGACCGCACCGAACACAAGATGGGCATCCGCGCGTCCGACACCTGCGCCGTCACCCTCAACCAATGCACAGTGCCGGAGGCCAACCTGTTGGGTGAGCGCGGAAAAGGCCTGGCGATTGCCCTCTCCAACCTGGAAGGTGGACGCATCGGCATTGCCGCCCAGGCGCTGGGCATCGCCCGTGCCGCGTTTGAGGCAGCAGTGGCGTATGCGCGTGATCGCGTGCAGTTCAACAAGGCGATCGTCGAACACCAGAGCGTGGCCAACCTGCTGGCCGACATGCAGACCCAACTGAATGCCGCGCGCTTGTTGATCCTGCATGCCGCGCGACTGCGCAGTGCCGGCAAACCGTGTTTGTCGGAAGCTTCCCAGGCCAAGCTGTTTGCCTCGGAAATGGCCGAGAAAGTCTGCTCGTCAGCGATGCAGATTCATGGTGGGTACGGCTATCTGGAGGATTATCCGGTGGAGCGTTACTACCGGGATGCGCGGATCACGCAGATTTATGAGGGGACCAGCGAGATTCAGCGGATGGTGATTGCTCGCGAACTGAAAAATTACCAGCTGTAACCTGACACGCTACACAACAACGGTGGGAGCTGGCTTGCCAGCTCCCACATGCGCTTACTTGTCCTTGAACTCCGGCGCACGCTTGGCCACAAACGCCGCCATGCCTTCCTTCTGATCCTGCGTCGCAAACGCGGCATGGAACACCCGGCGTTCAAAACGTACGCCTTCCGACAGGCTCACTTCAAACGCACGGTTCACGCTTTCCTTGACCATCATGCTGATCGGCACCGACTTGCCGGCGATCAGGGTGGCGACTTTCAGTGCTTCTTCCAGCAGCTCATCGGCGGGCACGATCCGCGCGACAATCCCGCAGCGCTCCGCTTCTACGGCGTCGATAAAACGCCCGGTCAGGCACATTTCCATGGCCTTGGCCTTGCCCACGGCGCGGGTCAGGCGCTGGGTGCCGCCCATGCCCGGCAGTACGCCGAGGTTGATTTCCGGCTGGCCGAACTTGGCGCCGTCGCCGGCCAGGATGAAGTCGCACATCAGCGCCAGCTCACAGCCACCACCGAGGGCAAAACCGTTGACGGCGGCGATGATCGGCTTGCGGCGGTTGGCCACGCGGTCGCTGTCGCTGAACAGGTTGTCCAGGTAGATCTGCGGGTAGGTCAGCTCGGCCATTTCCTTGATGTCGGCACCGGCGGCGAAGGCTTTCTTGGAACCCGTCAGCACGATACAGCCGATTTCCGGGTTGGCTTCCAGGCCATCCAGCGCCTGGTTCAATTCGCTGACCAGTTGCGCATTCAGGGCGTTCAAGGCTTGTGGGCGATTGAGGGTAATCAGCCCGACGCGGCCTTGGACGTCGAGCAAAATGGTTTCGTAACTCATGTATCGGCTCCTTAGAGATTGCGTGAGATGACCATGCGCTGGATATCGCTGGTGCCTTCGTAAATCTGGCAGACCCGCACGTCGCGGTAGATCCGCTCCAGCGGGAAGTCGCTCAGGTAACCGTAACCGCCCAGGGTTTGCAAGGCGGCCGAACAGACTTTCTCGGCCATTTCCGAGGCGAACAGCTTGGCCATCGAGGCTTCCACCAGCGCTGGCTTGCCACTGTCACGCAGCGCAGCGGCGTAATGCACCATCTGCCGGGCGACCGCGATTTGTGTGGCCATGTCCGCCAGGCGGAAGGCCACGGCCTGATGTTCAATGATCGGCTTGCCGAAGCTTTCACGCTCGCGGGCATAGTCGCGGGCCGCTTCAAAGGCGGCGCGGGCCATGCCCACCGCTTGCGAGGCGATGCCCACGCGGCCGCCCTCAAGGTTGGCCAGGGCAATCTTGTAGCCTTCGCCCTCCTCCCCGAGACGGTTGGCGACTGGCACCTTCACATCCTCAAACAGAATCTGGCACGTATCGGACGCATGCTGGCCGAGCTTGTCTTCAACCCGCGCCACGCTGTAGCCCGGCGAATCGGTCGGTACGATGAATGCGCTGATCTCCCGCTTGCCCGCCGCAGGGTCGGTCACCGCAAATACAATCACCACCCCGGCGTTCTGCCCGGAGGTGATGAACTGCTTGCAGCCATTGAGTACGTAATGATCACCTTCCAGGCGCGCGCGGGTTTTCAAACTGCTGGCATCGGAACCCGCCTGGGGCTCGGTCAGCGCGAAGGCGCCGAGCATGGCGCCGCTGGCCAGGGGTTTGAGGAACTGTTCTTTCTGCTGATCGTTGCCGAACGTGAGGATCGGCACGCAGCCTACCGAGTTGTGCACGCTCATGATAGTGGAGCAGGCGCCGTCACCGGCGGCGATTTCTTCCAGGGCCATGGCGTAGGCCAGGTAGCCGGTGTCGCAACCGCCCCACTGTTCCGGCACCAGCATGCCGAAGAAGCCCAGCTCGGCCATTTCACCGATGGCTTCCTTGGGAAAGCGATGCTCGCGGTCCCATTCGGCGGCAAAGGGTTTCAGGCGCTCCTGGGCAAATTGCCGGGCGGCGTCGCTGATTTGCAGGTGTTCGTCATTGGGCAGCATGGTCAGTCCTTAATACAGGCATTCAACAGCCATGGCCGTGGCTTCACCACCGCCGATACAGATGGCGGCGACGCCACGCTTGAGGCCGTTCTGGCGCAGGGCCGAGAGCAGCGTCACCAGGATCCGCGCACCGGACGCACCGATCGGATGGCCCAACGCACAGGCGCCGCCGTGGATATTGACCTTGGCGTGGGGGATTTCCAGCTTGCTCATGGTCACTAGGCTGACAACGGCGAAGGCTTCGTTGATCTCGAACAGATCCACTTCATCCAGGTTCCAGCCGGTTTTGGTCATCAGCTTGCGGATAGCGCCCACCGGCGCCACCGGGAACAACCCTGGTTCATCGGCAAACGCCGCATGCCCATGAATCACGGCCAAGGGCTTGAGACCCCGTTTCTCGGCCTCGGACTGGCGCATCAGCAGCAAGGCCGCCGCGCCATCGGAAATCGAACTGGAGTTGGCCGCCGTCACCGTGCCGCCTTCGCGGAACGCCGGTTTCAGGCTGCTGATCTTGTCCAGCTTGGCCTTGGGCGGTTGTTCGTCATGCAGGATGGTTTTCTGTTCTTTGCCCACGGTGACCTGTACCGGAACGATCTCGGCGGCAAAATGGCCGTGGGAGATCGCTTCCTGTGCGCGAGTCAGGGACGCGATGGCGAACGCGTCCTGGGCCTCACGGGTAAAACCGTTGTGCAGGGCGCAGTCCTCGGCAAAGGTGCCCATCAGGCGGCCTTTGTCGTAGGCATCTTCCAGGCCGTCGAGGAACATGTGGTCCAGCACCTTGCCGTGGCCCATGCGGTAGCCGCTGCGGGCGCGGTCGAGCAGGTATGGCGCGTTGGACATGCTTTCCATACCACCGGCAATCACCACGTCGACGCTGCCGGCCAGCAGCGAATCATGGGCCAGGATCGCGGCTTCCATGCCTGAGCCGCACATTTTGTTGAGGGTGGTGCAACGCGTGGCCTTGTCCAGCCCCGCGCCCAAGGCGGCCTGGCGTGCCGGCGCCTGGCCGAGGCCGGCGGGCAGTACGCAGCCAAACAACACTTCATCCACGGCATCGGGAGCAATACCGGCACGTTCGACGGCGGCACGGATCGCGGCGGAACCCAACTGCGGCGCGGTCAGGCCCTTGAGGTCACCCTGGAAGCCACCCATGGGCGTGCGCACGGCGCTGACGATAACAATGGGATCGGTCATGGAAAATACTCCTTACTTGGCGGCCATGCGCAAGGCGCCGTCAAGACGGATCACCTCGCCATTGAGCATGCTGTTTTCAATGATGTGCCGCACCAGCGCGGCGTATTCGGCGGGTTTGCCCAGGCGTGGCGGGAATGGCACGCCGGCCGCCAGGGAATCACGGACTTCCGGGGTCATGCCAGCCATCATCGGCGTCTCGAAAATGCCCGGAGCGATGGTCATGACGCGAATGCCAAACCGCGCCAGTTCGCGTGCTGCCGGCAGGGTGAGGCTGGCGATGGCGCCCTTGGACGCGGAATACGCGGCCTGGCCGATCTGACCGTCAAACGCGGCGACGGAGGCGGTATTGATGATCACACCGCGCTCGCCGTCGGCATTCGCCTCGGTTTCGGCAATGGCGGCGGCCGCCAGGCGCAGCAGGTTGAAGCTGCCGATCAGGTTGACGTTGATCACCTGGGCAAAGCTGGCCAGGCCGTGGGGGCCGGTCTTGCCGAGGATTTTCTCGCCGCGGACCACGCCGGCACAGTTCACTAGGCCATGCAACCCGCCAAACGCTGCGACGGTGGCTTGCACGGCGGCTTCGGCGGCCGCTTCCTGGCTGATGTCCGCCACGGCGCTGCGGGCATTCTCGCCCAGCTGCTGGGCCTTGGCGGCCACGGCCTCGGCGTTGAGGTCTACCAGCATCACCTTGGCGCCTGCCGCTACGAGCATTTCAGCGGTGGCTGCACCCAGGCCCGAGGCGCCGCCGCTGACCAGGAAGATCTTGTTTTCAATCTGCATTGTTATTCTCTTTAACAGTCCGAATCGTCGAAATAGTCGCCCCAGAGCGCCACTGCGGCAATGGTCAAAGCCCTCAACCTGCCTGACTGTTTTGGCCAGTCATCGACCGCGCCGATCAGCCGGTCAGCCCCAGCGATTGGACGGGCACACTGCAGGCTTCTACTCTGATGGGCTGCGCCACCCAAGAAGCCCGCCCCTGAATGATAGTCCGACCCAAACCCAACCTCCTGGGCATCCTGTTTTCCCTCAAGGGCTCGATTGCCAAGCGCATCGCCCTGCGCAGTCTGCTGGTCACCCTCTTGGCCTCGGTGATCGTGCTGGTGGAAACCCTGCACCCGGCGTACTTTTCCAAGGTCAATGCCACGCCGTTCACCTTGCTCGGGCTGTCGTTGTCGATCTTCATGAGCTTTCGCAACAACGCCTGCTATGACCGCTGGTGGGAGGGCCGCAAGCAACTGGGGCAGATGATCATCGACGTGCGCTCGTTGATTCGCGAAACCCAGGTGCTGCGCGATCCCGCCGAGCGGGCGGGCTTGCTGCGCAGCCTGTGTGGGTTTGCCCATGGTCTGGTCGCCCGGCTGCGTCATGAAGATGAAGCCCTGGCCATCAAGCCGTGGAGTCAGGTCCAGGCCAGCCACCCCAACTTGCCCGATAACGTGCTGCAACAGGTCGGCGCGCGGTTTTCCGTATTGGCCGAACAAGGCGTGATCAGCGAATGGCGCTACACCCAACTGGAGGCGCGCCTGGTCAGCCTCAGCCAGGTGCAGGCGTCCTGCGAGCGGATCAAGAGCACGCCGCTGCCCTTCCCCTATACCTTGTTGCTGCATCGCACCATTTACCTGTTCTGCATCCTGCTGCCGTTTGCCATGGCCGAGCCGTTGGGCTGGCTGACGCCGGTATTTACCGCCATCGTCAGCTACACGTTTTTCGGCCTCGATGAAATCGGTGATGACTTGGAAGACCCGTTCGGCTTTGACGAAAACGACCTGCCCTGCAATGCCCTCCTGCGCACCCTGGAGCGCGAAGTGTTGGCAGCCCTCGGCGAAACCGACCTGCCGCCGCTCCTGGAGCCGGTGGAATACGTGCTGACCTGATGCGGGTTTGACACCTGCCGTGGTCTGACCGAAGCTGACGACTTTGCTGCCCACGCTTTCGGACGCCTGCATGTCAAAGTCACGCCGTTACTCCTTCGTCGGCCTGTGCGCCCTGTTGTTGATTGTGCTGATCACTTGGTGTTTCTCTCGCTCCACCCCGGTAGCTGTAGCGCCCGCCATTGCCCATGGTTACGCCAAGGCCCTGAAACAGGCGCGCAACGGCGAGCCGGGTGCCGCGCGTGTGCTGTACCAGCAACTGGCCCGGCCGGACCTTTCGCCCGAACGTCGCGCTGCGTTGCATGCTGAATTGCCCAACTATCCCAGCCCCCAAGCGCTGAAGCTGGCAGACAAAGACCTGGCCAGCGAGTCGCCCCTGGTGCGCGAAGCCGCCATCCACAGCATTGTCGGCCTGGTGCCCACCGGCCAACGCACGCTGTTGCTCGGGCCGGTACTGGACGATCCCGAGCAGGACGTGCGGTTTGCCGCCGCCAATGCCCTGCTTGGCCTGTCGCCCGATACCTTGGGCCTGTACTTCGGGCCCCTGCAGCAGGTCCTCGATGAGTTCGTGAAGAAACTCAAGGCCCAGCCCGAAACGGCCGAAGGCTGGATTCAACTGGCGCGCCTGTACATCCACAGCGCCCTGTTGCCGGAGGCGCAAAATGCCCTGGAACAAGCCATGCGCCTGCAACCGGACAACCTGCAAGCGGTGGTGGCGCAGATTGAATTGCTGGATAAACAGGGCAAGACGGAAGAGTCCCGCCAGTTGCTGGCGCGCCAATTGGCCGCGCACCCTGAGTCAGCCTACCTGCAACATGCCTTGGGCCTGTGGCTGTTGCACCACGGCGAGCGGCCGTACGCGCTGCTCGGCCTGTCGAAGGCGGCGGAGCTGGAACCGGACAATCAGGATTACCGCTACGACCTCGCCACCACGCTGCATGCCCAGCAAGAGCTGGAAGCCGCCCAGCGCCAACTGGAGGAAATCATTCAGCGCCACCCCGCCAATCGCAAGGCCCGCGTGCTGCTGATCAATTACTGGAAGGAAAGCGGTCAGTTGCAGAACGTCCAGGTTCTGCTCGCGCAGCTTGAGCAACAGAATCCGGATGATCCGGCGTTGCAACAAGGTCTGTAGGTTCAGGCTAAAAACTTGTAAACCCAAGCCACCGTTGTACAAATTTTACGAAACGTTGAACCGCTAAAGGCCACTACGGTCAAGTAAATATGGCGCGCCACAAGCGGCGCGCCCCTCTATTTGAACGTGACCTGAGGGCACTCCTTGTCTACATCCAATGAGCTGTTCAGTGAAAAGGCCGCCACCGGCATCGAAGGTCTGGATGACATTCTTTCCGGGGGGCTATCGCGCAGCCACCTGTTCCTGCTGGAAGGTGAACCAGGCACCGGTAAAACCACCGTCGCCCTGCATTTTCTGCAGGCGGGTGCGAAAAACGGTGAGACTTCGTTGTACATCACCTTGTCCGAGACCGAACGTGAACTGCGTCAAGGTGCCAAGTCACACGGCTGGGACCTGGACGAGAATATCCATATCTTCGAACTGACCCCTCCGGAAAGCCTGCTCAACGCTGAACATCAGCAAAGCCTGCTGTATTCCTCTGACCTGGAATTGGGCGAAGCCACGCGACAGATCTTCGAAGTGGTTGAGCGGGTCAAACCGACCCGGGTGGTCGTCGACAGCCTCTCCGAAATCCGCCTGCTGGCGCAGAGCTCTTTGCGTTATCGCCGGCAGATCCTGGCGATCAAACATTACTTTGTGCGTTATGACGCCACCGTGCTGTTGCTGGATGACCTGACCACCGAATCCCTGGACAAAACCGTGCACAGCGTGGCCCACGGGGTGATCCGCCTGGAAGAACTGACCCCCAACTACGGCGCCGAACGTCGCCGGGTACGGGTGGTCAAGTACCGCGGCCAGAAGTACCGTGGCGGCTTCCATGACTTCACCATCATGCAAGGTGGCGTGCATGTGTTCCCGCGCCTGGTCGCGGCCGAGCATCGTGGTGGCTACAACCGCGAGACGCTCACCAGCGGCATCCGCGAGCTGGATTCGTTGTTGGGCGGTGGCATCGAGACCGGCTCCAGCAGCCTGATCCTCGGCCCGGCCGGTACGGGCAAATCGCTGATCTCAATGATTTTCGCCGCTGCCGCCGTGGCCCGTGGCGAAAAGGCCGCGCTGTTTATTTTCGATGAAGAGCTGGGTTTGCTGTTCGAACGCATGAAGAACATGGGCATCGACCTGGCGGCCTTGCAAGCCACCGGCAACCTGCTGATCGAGCAAGTGGACGCCGCTGAACTGTCGCCCGGCGAGTTTTCCCACCGCGTACGGCGGTGCGTGGACGACCGGGGCATCAAGACCGTGGTCATCGACAGCATCAACGGCTACCAGGCCGCCATGCCGGAAGAGAATGCGCTGATCCTGCACATGCACGAGCTGTTGCTGTACCTCAACCGCAGAGGCGCCGCCACCTTCATGACCGTCGCCCAGCATGGTTTGGTCGGAGACATGCAGGCGCCGGTAGACATCACCTACCTGGCCGATACCGTGATCCTGCTGCGTTACTTTGAAGCGATCGGTGAAGTGCGCCGCGCCATCTCGATAATCAAAAAGCGTACCGGCTCCCATGAGTCGACAATCCGTGAATACCGCATCGGCAGCCGGGGCATGACGGTCGGCGAGCCTTTGAACAACTTCCAGGGGGTCCTGCGCGGCATTCCCACCTACATGGGCGCTGGCTCGCCCCTGCTCAAGGACATGGGCTAGTGGCGGCCGTTACGCCTGTCTCCGAGCGCGCGATCATCCTCGCGCCGTTGGGACGTGACAGCTCGCTTGCACTGATGATGCTCAATGAAGCCGGGTACAGCGGCATCATTGCCAGTGACCTGGGCATGCTGTGTGAGGCGTTGGAACACGGCAGCGGCTTGCTGATCATCGCCGCCGAAGCGCTGCGCGGCGCTGACCTGGACCCGTTGCTGGAGCATTTGCACCAACAACCCGCCTGGTCAGACTTGCCTATCGTTCTGATGACCCACCACGGCGGCAGCGAACAGAACGGTTCATCCCAGTTCAGCGGCTTGCTGGGCAACGTGACGTTCCTGGAGCGTCCGTTCCATCCGGTGACGCTGATCAGCCTGGTCAGCACCGCCCTGCGCGGGCGTCGTCGGCAATACGAAGCCCGCGACCGGCTGATCGATCTGAGTGAAAGCGAACTGCGCCTGCAACGCACCCTGGAAACCCTGGAACAACAGGTTGAGGAACGCACTGCCCAACTGCGCCACAACGAAGACGCCTTGCGCCAATCCCAGAAGATGGAAGCGGTCGGCCAGTTGACCGGCGGCATCGCCCATGACTTCAACAACATGCTCACCGGCATCATCGGCAGCCTGGAGCTGCTGCGAAGGCGTGTGTCCCGTGGCAAATTGGACGACCTCGACAGCCTGATCGATCTCGGTGTGACCTCAGCCAACCGCGCTGCGGGCCTTACTCACCGCTTGCTGGCGTTCTCCCGCCGGCAATCCCTCGATTCAAAACCCGTTGAGATCAACCAACTGGTGACCTCGATGGGCGAATTGCTGCAACGCAGCATCAACGAGAGCATCGCCCTGGACATGCGCCTCACCGGTCAGCTGTGGACCGCCGAAGCCGACCCCAACCAATTGGAAAGCGCCCTGCTCAACCTGGTGATCAACGCACGGGACGCCATGCCCAACGGCGGCAGCCTCACCGTGGAAACCACCAATCGCCACCTCGACAGCGTCTTCACCGCCGCCTACGGCACCTTGAAACCCGGTGACTACGTTGAACTGAGCGTCAGTGACACCGGCTGCGGCATTCCGGAAAGTGTGATGGGGCGCGTGTTCGATCCATTCTTCACCACCAAGCCGATCGGCCAGGGCACGGGCCTGGGGTTGTCGATGATCTACGGGTTCGCCCGCCAGTCACATGGTCATGTCACCATTCACAGTGAAGTCGGCAAAGGCACGACAGTCAGCCTGTTTCTGCCTCGGTTCATTGGCGAAATCGTGGCCGATGTGGCGGCCGATGCAGCGCTGCTGCCCTTCGCCAATGCCGGAGAAACGGTACTGATCGTCGAGGACGACCCTGCGGTGCGTGTATTGGTCGGCTCAGTGCTTAAGGAGTTGGGCTATGGGTTTATCGAAGCGGGTGATGCTGATACAGCCGTGCCGATCATCGAGTCGGACCATCGCATCGACCTGATGATCAGCGATGTTGGCCTGCCGGGCATGAATGGCCGCCAACTGGCGGAAATCGGCCGGCAGATCCGGCCAGAGCTCAAGGTATTGTTCATCACCGGTTATGCCGAACATGCGGCGGTGCGGGGTGGGTTTCTGGATCCCGGCATGCAACTGATCACCAAGCCGTTCACGTTCGATTTGTTGACCGCGAAAGTTCGGGAAATGATCCAGCAATAAAACGTGATATGTCTGGCAACAGCTACACACATTAGGATTGGAATCGTTGTTGTGGTTATGAATACAAACACTCTGGTATTCATACATCCCGACGAGCGAACCTATGACCGTTGCCGGCCCAATCCATACAGCGCCCCGCCACCTGCCATTGACCCAATTTCAGCAGCGCTCCCTCACGCAAGCGCCCCTTGCTGCCAGTAACCAACCCATAGAGTCTCCCCCGCCTCAAGGAAACACCCGCAGCCAAGGCGATCTGGATCTGTCAAAACACTACGGAATAACGCTGGCCAAGTCCTTGGATGATCATGCTCTGGACGGTCAGGTGTCGCCCATTCCAGCCCACTCGACGTTCGGTCAATGGTGGGCGCAGTTGAGACGTGCGTTCCAGGCGCCCGATATCACGCAATGGATGAATGATCGCGGCATTGACCCGGACTCGGTGGAAATCAATCCAGGCGCGGGACAAGTCATGTTCCGGCTCAAACGCCTGCTGGACCCGCGGCAAGTCATACACACTGTAGGACAGGACGATGCGCAGTGGGCGGCCGCGAGCCGCCACCTCATGATGGCCGCACGCGTTATTGCTGCCGGTTCGTATTTTGCGACATTCAAGCCGCCTCAGGCCAAGACCAGCAACATTGCACCGATCGTACTGATCGGTCATTTCTACAGAGAACGCAATGTTTCGCCTCTCCCAACACCCCAGGAGCGTGTCGCGGACTTTGCGGCCGGGAAAGGCTTTCCTGTGATCAACGATCCAGCGTTCGCAGAGCTGCGCGCCCAGCGCGACGAAGACACCTTGGCACAGCAAAAAGCCTTGCTGGGTAACGTGCACACCCGACGCAATGTCGCTGAAACATTGAAGACATTGCTCGCGGGACTGGAGTCGGGCACGGCTGAGATCTCGACCTATCTGACGGACTACCATGCATCGGTCCATCCCGACAGTGATTCTGAATATGCGGGCACCACACCCAGTCTCAAACAGATATTTATCAGTAATGACTGGGATATTCCAACCGATCACGCCCAGTTGGAAAATGTTGTACAGGCGTTGATAACGCCATCCCCCGTACGTCCCGAGCATGACAACTACGCGGGTGCGCTCGACTGGCCGCTGCCCGCAGACAACCTCACACGGCTGGAACTCATGGCAGACCTGCGTCAGGGGGCCTTTGGCGATATCGACATTTCGCCATTCGCCAACGTGCTTGAATACCTGCTGGATAAGGCAGTCATCACGCCTGAGGCGCTCAGCAATCCGCGTCAGTTGCTCGATCGCCTGATCAACTCGCCAAAAGGCCGTGCGCTGGGTCAAGCGATTCAAGCCCGATTTAATAACAGATCCGTCAGCGGCAGTGCGAATGATTGGTTGCTGGCGGCCATGAGCGCCGATCCACAGCACGCCCAGCAAGGCGATAAACGCAATATCGCGGGTTTTTTGCTTATAGATGCCAGAAATGGTGCGTACACAGCGTCAGAGATTGTGCTGACACTGACGGATCACTTGCTTGACACCGGCAGGTCCTCTTCCTACGAAAAAGCTCAGCTTTTGGCACACCTGCTGTTGTCCTCTCAGGCCCCGGAGTTGCTGGTCAAGGGGATCCCCGATGCGGTGAAGTTCGGTACCCATAGCTGGGTCAGTTTTGCTACCGCAGTTTCACGCATCGAGGCGAGCGCGCCGGGGGCTACGGCGGCTATGACGTATGCGCAAGTAATGCTCGCCGCCGACATCGCGCCGATCAGCCTTGAGCAGCGCCAGGTCGAGTACCAGGCCCAGCAACAGGCACTTAAGGATTGGGCGGTCGTCACCGGGATGGAGTTTCCTGTGTCGGATGAGGCCATGCTGGCGGTGCGCAAGGCATTTGATCAACACATCAGCGAATTGAGTGCGGCGTCTGCCGCCCATTCGAGGGTAATGCCCGATGTTAGGCAAAACGGGCTGCAGGAACTGGCCAAGGCCTTTCCTGATATGGCGCCCGGGCTCTTTGAGAAAAAATGCATCGAGTTGAAACGTCAGCACTTGGATTTCCCCGGCCCCTACTCGTTGCTTGATCTGTATATGCGCGACGGCGCGCAGGGGACGCCGGGTTTTTATGATGGGATTACGCGGGACACGGCCGACAGCGCAAACCAGTGGATCTCGACGTCAACCGATGTCGATCTCGACACAATACTGCCCGTTCTGATCGATCTTCCGCATTTGAAAAACGACTTCAGGGTCGCCTTCCCCCTTTACGCCGACGGCATCAACAAGAGCGTGGCGACCCAAGTCAAACAGCTTGTATCGACACAAAGCCTGGAACACCGGCGCAACTTCGAGTTTGGCAAGATCACATTGGCCAAACAAGTCATCACCGAGCATGAGGCCTTCAGCCGCAACGTCGTGAAAAGCAGGACGACCGTGTCTGAGGGCCATAGCCTGCTGGTGAGGACCGAACGCGAGGGTAAGGTCAATATCTACGAAATAGATATCAAGCAGAACAAGATCCTCCACCGCGATGACTTGGGAGACTTTGATGTCTCGCAGCAAGAAGGATCTGTGACGTACCAGGGGGTTGTGCCCTCAGGCACCTATGACAGCGGCATAGCAGATGAAACCAAAGGTGCATCGGGCATACCCAATAGCTTCAGCAGTGACCGCACCTCCTACATTGCTGCTGCAATGATGAAAGAGGTGAATATTGACGGTCTCAAGGAAGCCGCCCTGGGGCTGACCACATTCGATACTGAAGTGCCCTTTTACAAGACCGCCACTGAGTTCATGCTGAATTTGATTCCGCTGAGGTCCGCGATCAAAAACTTCAGCGAGGGTAACTACGGTGAAGGCATTATCGATCTGACCATGGACGCCTTCGGTTTCATGCTTGGGCTGGGGGCCGCAGCCAAAGGCGCCAAGGCCCTCCAGCTGGGCGCCTCTGTCGCAAGCAAAATCGCCCGAGGAACAAAAATTGTCGGGCGCGCTGCGATCAGTACGCTCAATCCTCTGGACGGTTTGGGTAATCTGGCGGTTCGATCAGTCAAGGCTGGAGCCAGCGGCTCCGTCTACTCCTACCGCTGGCTACGCGGCAGTATCGACAGCTATGACTTGCTCAAGGCCAGCAAACGCTTCGACGCCAGTGCCATCGGGACATTCAAGCTGCAAGGTGCCGTTATTGAAGGGCCCGCCGTGCTCAGCGGCGGTAAATGGCACGCTTTCGATACCGCCAGCGGGCAGGCGTTTGGCAAGTCGCTGGATGACTTCGTGCCCAGTGCACGACTGGAAACGAACCGGCTCGGAGGCTGGGAGACAACGAGGAGTGTCGGCAAGCTCGATGACAATGTTGTGAACACTTGGAAAAAGGCTGTTCGTAAGCATCGGGAAGGTAACGAGAGGGAAGCATTTGAAAATGGCTACAGCTCTGGAACCCTGGCAAGTGTACCTGGGCTATCAAAGTCCTCAAAAATTGCGGACCTGATCAAGTTGGGCGGTAACCAAAACCTGACCGCCCTTCAGGCAGGTGTCTTGATGCGCAGATACGACGATCTCGCCTACGCGTTCGGTCATCGTGGTGTGGCCCGTTTCATCGACAATATAGAACCGCGCTTCGGCAGCGTGACGCCCATGCCGCAAGTGGTTTACTTCAGCCAGACATCCCAACTGTCCGAAGGACAATGCGCGGCACTGGCGCGCACATTCGCGAGCGCTATGGCCGAGGGCAAGGATCACCTGCTGATCAAGAACATGTACACCGCAGCGGCTTTTCCCACAGACCCCACTTCCCGACGGTTCATGGAATCGCTGCGCAAGCTTCAGGTACAGGTAGGTGGCGAAACGGCCTTCCACGCCGGCAAAGTCCCTCGCTTGGAGACCTATCAAGAGATGGTAAAGGGATTGGCCGATTCCGCGGTTTCAAAGTCGGTGATGATTGACTCTCCGGGCCACGCAATGGCCGCCGGCGTCAAAATCGAGGGTGATGTCAAAAGCTTTTACTTTTATGACCCCAACCACGGTGTCGCAACGTTTTCGAGCGCGGCGGACATGGAAGGAGGCCTTAAAAAGCTGTTTCATGATAAAAAAATGAATGTGCAGTATAAAACCCACGCCAACGATTCAAACACACTGAAGTTCAAGGTATTTGACCATGACGATGAGTGGCAGCAGAAAAACAGCGTGTTCGGTCCGGAGTTCAAAAAACTGTACGAGGCGCAAATTATTCCTTCCGCCGCGCCGCATCCTCTCAGCCACCAACAATTGAAGATGAACTGGGAGAAACTGCATGCAGACCCGGACAATCATGCGCTGAACTGTTATCAAGCGTCCCTGCGTGTCGGGCAGGCTGAAAAGACGCTCTCTCCCAAAGTATTCGATGCCGTTACCGACACAACGAACGGTAGTGACGGCATCAATTATTCAACCCGCTACCTTGAGCTCATGGAGGTCAAACCAGGCAACTTGAAAGATCAATTCAACCCGGCCGAGATTACCGAGTCTGGGTTTCTCAATTTCAAGCACTCCACACCCAATGGTCAGTTCGGTCATACCGTCTACATTCAGAAAACCAGTAGCAATGAGTTGATGCTGTTCAATACGAACAACCTGGACCTGGATGCGGCAATGGTGAGGAATGGCAACCCGCCCCAGCTCAGTGGCGCAATGACGGTTTACAACCTTGGCCATGGCAAACACAAAGGCTTGCAGAACTTCATCGACGGATTTAATGGAAATACAGGTTGGCAGTTCGCCTTTACCCCGGCCAGCGTGCTCAATGCGAATGTCAACAAACTAAAGCCATCAACCCTTTGAAAACAGCGGCGTCGCAACGGGAGGACGCCGCCTCTTTCAAGCCAACAACCGCTGGATATGCTCTTGCAGCGTATCCAGATCAAACGGCTTGGCCAGGATCGGTGCATTGCGCGTGATCGGGCTGTTGCAGTCGAGGATTTCCTGCGGATAACCGCTGATGAAGATCACTTTCAGCTCAGGGCGCAATTTGATCGCCGGCTCGGCGATCTGCACCCCGGAAATCCCGCCGGGCAGGCGGTAATCGGTGACCATCAGGTCCAAGTGCGGCTTGGTCGCGAGGATTTCGAAGGCCTGCTCCCCATCAATCGCCTTCAACACCCGATAGCCCAGGCCGGCCAGGTATTCACCCAGCACAAACATAATGGATTCGTCGTCCTCGACGATCAGAACGACATCTTGTGCATCTTCACTCATGGGAAGCCTTAGTCCGGTCAATTGCTGCAATTACGACCATGGGGTCACGCAGAGGTTGCGTCGAGGTGACGATTGAATTCATGCCGAGGCCTGCAACGGCAGGCATACCCGGAACAAGGCGCCCTCGCCTATCTGGCTCTCGACCTCGATGGTGCCGCCATGGGCCGCAACGATCTGTTCGGAAATAAACAGCCCAAGGCCCAGCCCAGCAGCCACTTGGCTGGCGGACACTCGCTCGAACTGTTGGAAAATGCGCTTCTGGTTCTCTTCGCTGATGCCGATCCCATGGTCGCGCACTTCCACCCGCGCCTCGCCATGCTCGCTGTACACGCGCACCTCCACCGGGCTCTTGGCCCCGTAACGCAGTGCATTGGTCAGCAGGTTGGTCACCACTTGCTCGATACGGAACTCGTCCCAGTTGCCTTCCACCGGGCCGTCGGCGGCCAGTGTCATGGACGAATCCGCCGCAGCCACTTGAGGCGCAAAGTTTTCCACCAGGTTGCTCACCAACTGCGTCAGGTCGAAGCGCGCCGGACGTATCGACAGTTTGCCGGTGCGGATGCGCGAGACATCGAGCATGTCTTCGATCAGGCGGATCAGGCTCTGGATCTGGCGCTCATCGCGGTCGACCATGGCGTGCATCTTGTCCAGGGTGAACGCGGCAGCGTTGTCACGGGCCAGGTGCATCTTGCGCAGTTGGGTTTCGAGAATCAGGCCGTTGAGGGGCGTACGCACTTCGTGGGCGACAATCGACATGAAGTCGTCCCGCATGCGCACCGCCTGCTCCAACTCGGCCTGGGTGGCCTGCAGCCGCGTCAGCAGCAGTTCCTGCTCGCGCCGGCTGCGCTCCAGGGCTTCGACCTGTTGTTTCATGGCCTTGCTTTGGCGGAAAAGGTCGACGAACACGTTGACCTTGCTTTTCACCGCATGGATATCCAACGGCTTGTGCAAAAAGTCTACCGCGCCGCTTTCATAGCCCTTGAAGGCGTAATTGAGCTCGCGGCCGGCGGCGCTGACGAACACAATCGGGATGTTCTTGGTCTTTTCGGTACCGCGCATCAATTCGGCCAGCTCGAAACCATTCATGCCGGGCATCTGTACATCGAGAATCGCCATGGCGAACTCATGCTCCAGCAACAGGGACAAGGCTTCGTCGGCGCTCAATGCCTTGAACACCTGGCGGTCCTCGCGCTTGATCAGCGCTTCAAGGGCCAGCAGGTTTTCCGGCAGATCGTCGACGATCAGCAGTTTGGCCTGGACAGTACTTAACATGGGGAATATTCCAGGGAAGCCAGCAATGAGCCAATGTGGCTCAGCTTCAGAATGTGGTCGGGTGTGTGCAGCGCCAAGGCTGCGCGGGGCATGACGGCAACGCGTGCTTCTGTGGGCTCTTGCACCACAGTGGTTCCACCGTGTTGCTTGACGTGAGCCAGGCCGCGCGCGCCGTCATGGTTGGCGCCGGTCAACAGAATGGCCAGCAGGCCCGTGCCGTAGGCATCGGCGGCGGATTCGAAGAGGAAATCAATGGCCGGCCGCGAATGGTGCACGCGGTCTTCCTGGCTCAGGGACAGGCTGCGGTCGTGTTCCACCGACAGGTGATAGCCAGGGCCGGCAAAATACAATGTGCCCGGCTTGATCACTTCCTTGTCACGGGCATCCACTACAGGCATGGCCACGCGGCGGTCGAACACTTCGGCTAATTGGCTGCGACGCTCGTCCGGCAGGTGCAGGACGGTAATGATTGGCAAGCCAAAATCGGCGGGCAGCTCGGCGAATATCGTCAGCAACGCCTCCACGCCACCGGCGGAGGCGCCGATGACGATCGCTTCTATGCCCCGGACCGATGCCGGGCTGGCAGCCGCTTGATTCATAGTTTGCGGTAGATCCGTTCCTGTTTGACCAAGGGTTCGAACTGCTTGCCGTACGCGGAGAAATCCAGGGTCTCTTTGCTGCCCAGCACCAGGAAGCCGCGATGACACAGCGACTCATGGAACAATCCAAACGCGCGATCTTGCAATTTTTTATTGAAATAAATCAGTACGTTACGACACGAAATTAATTGGGTTTCTGAGAATACACTGTCGGTCGCCAAACTGTGATCGGCAAAGGTGACATTCTCTCGCAACGTTTTATCGAAGATCGCGTAATCGTAAGCCGCGGTGTAGTAGTCGGCAAATGAACGTTGCCCACCGGCCTGCTGATAATTGGCGGTGTAGGCGCGTACGTTCTCCAGGGAGAAGATGCCCTGCTTGGCCTTGTCCAGCGACGCCGGGTTGATGTCGGTGGCGTAGATGATCGTACGCTCGAGTAAACCCTCCTCGCGCAGCATGATCGCCATGGAGTACACCTCCTCCCCCGTGCTGCAGCCGGCGATCCAGATCTTGATCGATGGATAGGTCTTGAGCAGCGGCACCACTTCCTGGCGGATCGCCAGGAAGTGCGACGGGTCGCGGAACATCTCGCTCACTGGAATCGTCAGGAACTGCAATAACTGCATGAACGCCGCCGGGTCATGCAGCACACGCTCCTGCAAGGCGGAGATGGTCGCGCAGTCGAATTGGCGCAGGGCGTGGGCCACACGCCGCTTCACCGACGCCCCGGAGTAATCGCGGAAGTCGTAGCTGTACTTGAGGTAAATCGCCTCGATCAACAGGCGCAGCTCAATGTCGCTGCTTTTTTCCAAGAAACTTCGCTCCACTTAAATGCGTTCCATCTTCGGCAGCCAGACGCGAATCAGCGAGAACAGACGGTCCAGATCGATCGGCTTGGCCAGGTAATCGTTGGAGCCCGCCGCAAGGCAGCGCTCCTGATCGTCCTTCATAGCCTTGGCCGTCACCGCAATGATCGGCAGCTTTTTCCAGCGCGGGTCCTGGCGGATCAAAGCAGTGGCCTCGTAACCGTCCATCTCCGGCATCATCACGTCCATCAACACCAGGTCGATATCCTCGACTTTATTGAGCTTATCGATGGCTTCACGGCCGTTACGCCCGATCACCACCACGGCGCCTTTGTGCTCCAGGGCGCTGGTCAGGGCGAAGATGTTGCGTACATCGTCGTCCACCAGCAGGATTTTACGCCCCTCGAAAACCTTGTCGCGGCTGCGCGCGGTCTTGAGCATCTTCTGGCGGTCATGGGACAGCTGGGATTCGACTTTGTGCAGAAAGAGTGTGACTTCATCCAGCAGGCGCTCTGGCGAGCGGGCGCCCTTAATGATGATCGAGCGTGAATACTTGCGCAGCTCGGCCTCTTCATCGCGGGTCAGGTTGCGCCCGGTGTAGACGATCACCGGCGGGAACGAGCAGATATCTTCAGTCGCCATGCGTTTGAGCAGCTCGTTGCCGAGCATGTCCGGCAGCTTGAGGTCGATGATCATGCAGTCGTAGATATTCGTGCGCAACAGGTCCAGGGCGGCCTGGGCGTAGCCGACGTCGGTGATCTCGATGTCATCGTCGCCGATCAGGCGGGCAATGCTGTCGCGCTGCAGGTCATCGTCTTCCACCAGCAGCACGCGCTTGACCTTCTGGGTCAGCTTGGCTTCCAGGCGCGCAAACACGTCCTTGAGTTCTTCGCGGGTGGTGGGTTTGACCGCGTAACCAATGGCGCCCATGTGCATGGCGGCTTCGACGCGGTCTTCCACAGAAATCACATGCACGGGGATATGCCGGGTGCTGGCGTGTTCTTTCAGGCGTTGCAGCACGGTCAGCCCGGAATGGTCCGGCAGGCGCATGTCCAGCAGGATCGCGTCGGGTACGTATTCCTCGGCCAGACCGTAGCCTTCATCCGCGCCGTGGGCCACCAGGCAGTTGTAGCCCAGCTCATGGGCCAGGTCGAAGAGGATACGGGCGAAGTTCGGCTCGTCCTCCACCACCAGTATGCAGCGCGTGGTAAAGGGTGCCTTGTCGCGATCGTCGGCAAAGCGCGGAATCTGGTTGGCGTCGGCCACCGGCAATGGCGACACCTTTACCGGCGTCGGCGCAGGCGCCACCACGACTTGACGCGGTTGTTCGATGGGCGCTGAGTTTTCCTCACGCTCTACATACTGCTCCGGCAGCACCAAGGTGAAGACACTGCCCTTGCCCGGCTCGCTGGTCACACTGATGTAACCGCCCAGCAGGGTCGCGAGGTCACGGGAGATCGACAGGCCCAAGCCGGTGCCGCCGTAGCGCCGGTTGGTGGTGCCATCCGCCTGGCGGAAGGCTTCGAAGATGCTTTCCTGCTGGTCCGGCGCAATACCGATGCCGGAATCGCGCACGGTAAAGGCAATGCCCTCCCCCGGTGCACGGGACACCGACAGGCTGACTTCGCCCTGTTCGGTGAACTTGACGGCGTTGGACAGCAGGTTCTTGAGGATCTGCTCCAGGCGCTGGCGATCGGTAAACAGCATGCCCGGCGCGCCTTCCTGCACTTCCACCTGGAAGCCCAGCTTGCGATCGGCCGCCAGTGGTTCGAACATGCCGCGCAGGCCATCGACCAGGCGTGCCACGCTGGAATTTTCCGGGCGCATTTCCAGCTTGCCGGCCTCGACCTTGGAGATATCCAGGATGTCGTTGATCAGGTTGAGCAGGTCATTGCCGGCAGAATAGATCGACTCGGCAAACTTGACCTGTTCGGCGCTGAGGTTTTCCTGGGGGTTCTCCGCCAGCAATTTGGCCAAGATCAGCGAGCTGTTCAGCGGTGTGCGCAGCTCGTGGGACATGTTGGCGAGGAATTCGGACTTGTACTTGCTGGAACGTTGCAACTCGTCGGCACGGTCTTCCAGTTCGAGCTGCGCCTGGCTGAGTTCAGCGTTCTTGCGGTCCATGGCGTCGCGTTGCTGGGCCAGGGTTTCGGTCTGTTCGGCCAACTGCTCGTTGGTCTGCTCCAGCTCGGCCTGTTGGGTTTCCAGGTGGGCCTGGGATTCCTTGAGGATGCGCGACTGTTCTTCGAGTTCTTCGTTGGCGGTCTTGAGTTCTTCTTGCTGCACTTGCAGCTCTTCGTTGAGCTGCTGAGTCTCGGCCAGCACTTCCTGCAGGCGCTGGCGATAACGGGCGGCTTCGATGGATGTGCCGATATTCCCGGCGATCAGCTCAAGCAGTTCGACGTCACGTTCTTCCAGTGGGCGGAGGAAGCCCAGCTCAATCACCCCGTTGACGCGCTCGTCATTATTGGTGGGCATCACCAGTACGCTACGGGTAGCACCCTCGCCAAGGCCCGAGCTGACCTTGAAGTAATCCACCGGCACATCGTCCAGACGTATCAGGCGGTCTAGATTCGCAGCCTGTCCAACAATACCCTCGTCGCTGTAGATCGACTGTTCCTTCTGCTCCTGCTCGCGGGAGAAACCATAAGTGGCGACACGTTTGAGCCCGCCGTGCTCTTCACGCACGTACAGCGCGGCGACGGCTGAGCCCATGTACTGGGCAAAGAATTGCAGGATGTTGCGGCCCAGCATGTTCAGCGTGAGCTGGCCGAGCACTTGTTCTGCCAGTTCTGTCTGGCCGTTACGCAACCACGCTTGTTGCTCCAGGCGCCGTGCAATCTTCTGTTGCGACGCGAGGTTTGCGCTGTAACTCTCTGATAATGAAATTAAATTCTTACGCCCAATGTATGCCAGAAAACCACTCAGACCGAGCACAAATGCCAGGTACAGGGTGACGCTGACCACGGTAGTGCGGGTGACTTCTTCATTGCGAGTGATGCGGAACTGCTGTTCCATCGCCACCGCGTCGTCGTATTCCTTGCGGATCTCGTCCGTCAGGCGCTTGCCACGACCCGCCTTGACTGCGCTGCGGTAGTCACCGCTCTCACGCTGCATATCAATCATCGACTGGGCGTATTTGTTCCACTCGACTTGCAGGGCTTCCAGACGTTTGAGGCGATCCACCTGTTGTGGGTTGTCGGCCACCAGCTCTTGCAAATTACGCAAATCGGCAATGATGCGCGGCTTCGCCACCTCATAAGGGTCGAGGAAATGCTCGTCACCGGTGATCAGGAAACCGCGCATGCCGGTCTCAAGGTCTACCGTCAGCTTGGACGACTCATTGAGGTTATTGATCACCCGGTCGGTGTGTTCGACCCACTGGATCACCGTCAACAGATAGGTGATCAGGCAGACGAAAAACACCGCACTGAGCACGCCCACACCCAGTGGCAGCGCGACGTTTCGGCTCAGGAGGTTACGAAAGCTCTTTTCATCGACGGACGATGCAGGGGTCATGGGCATGCCTTGGCCAGGTGTGGAAAAACCGGGAGTTTGCCCCAAAGTGGCAGCCAAGACCATTTTTCTGGAACGGTTTTGTACTGATTCCTACAAAAGAACAGGCTATTCTCTCTGGTCTTTTCTATCGCATTGTTTTTACGGCCAGCGGGAACTTGTCATGAGTGCGCGCTTACTCAAGGAAGAGGCCTGTCAGAACGGCCGCGTGTAAACCTCGCCTTTTTTGGGAATTCCATATTATGTCCGCAGTCACCTCCACCATCCTTGTCGTCGAAGACGATGCCATCGTGCGCATGCTGATCGTCGATGTCCTGGAGGAGTTGGAATTCAGTGTCTTGGAGGCTGCCGATGCTGAAGAAGCGCTGGCAGTGGTGCAAAACGGAGCGCAGGTGATCGACCTGATGATGACCGACGTCGGCCTGCCGGACATGGACGGCAAGCAATTGGCGACCAAAGTGCGCAAGTTGCGCCCCGCCCTGCCCATCCTGTTCGCCAGCGGGTATGCCGAGAATATCGACGTGCCGGTGGGCATGCAGGTGATCGCCAAGCCGTTCTCCATTGATCAGTTGCGTGACAAAGTCAAATCGATGCTGCCAGTGCATTAATACCGTTCTGCTGTTGAATGCCGCCTGAATGGGCGGCATTTTTGCGTCAGACGTACCGAGATTAACGTGACCTTCGGCCCATAAAACCGGAAACTCAACGCCTGCCCGCGCCATTCAGCCTTATTCTTCAAAACGCACTCAGGAAGGACGCAACAACATGATTGGAAAACCGACGCGCCTGCTGTTGGCGAGCCTCTCGATACTCATGAGCACCGGCGTCTGGGCCGACTTCACCGCCAACCCCGTCGAAGCCCGGGCAATCGCCAAGGAAGCCTATCTCTACGGCTACCCGGTCGTTGAGATGTACAAGACGCTCTACACCCAGGCCGTTGATCAAGGTGGCGCAGGTTTCAAAACGCCCATTAACCGCATCAGTCATTCCGCGCAGGTGCTGGGGCCTAAAGACATTTCGCAACTCAAGCCCAACCCGGACACGCCCTACTCCTTCGTCTGGATGGATCTACGCAGGGAGCCACTGATACTGACGTTGCCCCGGATCGAAGACGATCGTTATTACTCAGTGCAGTTGATCGATCTCTACAGCCAGAACATCGCCTACCTGGGTACTCGCAGTACCGGAAACAATGGCGGCCACTACATGGTCGCGGGGCCTGACTGGAAGGGCCAGCAGCCGGTGGCCGTCGACCGGGTGATCTACAGTGAAAGCAACTTGGTGTACGCCCTCTACCGCACGCAACTGTTTGATGAGAAAGACCTGGGCAAAGTCAAACAGATACAGAATGGCTATAAGGTGCAGCCGCTGAGCGGCTACGTGAAACAAACCGCGCCAGCCAAGGTGGCTAAAATCGAATGGCCCAAGCCCACGGCCACCATGACAGACAGCCCGCAACTGTTTCGCTACCTGAACTTTATGCTGGCTTTCGCCAAGCCTCAGGACAGCGAGAAAGACATGCTGGCTCGCTTTGCCAAGATAGGCATCGCGCCCGGTGCGCCGTTCAAGGTCAGCCAACTGAGCGCGGAACAACGCAAAGCCCTGGAAGAAGGCATTGCAGACGGCAAGGCCGAGTTTGCGGCATTCAAGAAGGACAAGATCGATACCCATCAAGTCAACAGCGGCGAACTGCATGGCAGCCGTGACCGCCTGAAAAACAATTACCTGTATCGGTACGCCGGGGCCAACCTGCGTCTGTTCGGCAACTCGCCAGACGAAGTCGCTTACATGACCTACGCGGTCGACAGCGAAGGCAAACCGGCCAATGGTGCGCGTCACAGCTACACCGTCCACTTTGCCAAAGACCAGCTGCCGCCGGCCGACGCTTTCTGGTCATTGACGATGTACAACGCCAAAACCGGTCAATTGGTGCCCAACCACAAAAAGCGCTACCTGATCAATTCGCGGATGCTGCCTGATCTCAAGCGCGACACCGATGGTGGGCTGACCCTGGCGTTGCAACACCACGAGCCACCCAAGGCCGAACAGAGCAACTGGTTGCCTGCGCCGCCTGCGCCCTTCTATGCCGTGCTGCGGATCTACCTGCCCAAGCCGGAAGTGGGTAACGGCCAATGGAAGTTGCCGCCTCTGACCCCGCTCAAGTAACGCTGCCTGGCCGGCGGTTACGCCGGCCAGCACTGGGCTCAGTGCCTCTTCAACGTGACGTAGGACTGGTGCAGGTCCGATGCCCAGCCATCGATTACGCTTTTCACATCCTCGGCTTTCATCACCTGCGAATCATTCGCCAGCGGCTTGCCGGTGCCTTTGCGCACCACTTGGGCGAGGACCTTGCCGCTGGCACCGTCGAGAAACTGCGCTTCCGTGCCCAGGGCGGTTTCCTGGTCCCGAATGCCAGTACCCGCACTGACGGCGGCAGCGACCAGTGCGACCGGTACAAACTCATACGGTTTGAGCCCCTCCGTCTTGCTGCTGACCGCCGTGATGGCTGCTCGCACCACGATTACGCCAGGACCGGGGCCTTCGGCCTGGGGCAGCGACTTGACCAGCTCACGCTTGAGCGCCTGATTAAAGTAATCGTTGATACCGCGCAGGGTGCTCTCCGGGATTTTTGCGGTGGCCTGAGGCTTGGGGTAAAACTGCGTGGGCTCGATATACACAGCGGTGTAGCGGTCGAGATCCAGTTGAGGATCGACCCAGCGCATTACTTCAGCGCCCGAAGGCGACTTGGCTTCTTTCAGTTGGCTGTAGTCGGAGAGGAAACCGGAGTATTCATCCGGTGGCGTAATCTTGCTGGCACACCCCGCCAGCCCGAGCAACGTGATGCACAGCGTGCTGATCAATTGCCTTGGTTTCATCGGTGATCTCCCTGGCGGTCTGCGCTGAAACAATGAGCTGTAGGTATAGCCAATTCTGGGAAAATAACCCTGGGCCAGCCACCAGAGATTCAAGCACGCTCGCGTGGAATCAGGCTCTGCAACTGCGAGGCCAGGAAATTCGCGTCGAAACCAAAGGTGTCCGCGTCTTTCAGGCCATTGGTCTTCTTCCACAGCCAATCGTTTTTGTCCGCCGGCAGCACCAGCGAAACGCTGCCGTGCCGCGCAGCGGTCAAGCCCATGACCGACACGGAGATCAACCCGCCCACACCCATCACGTCCGGCACGAATTCCACCGATTTGCCGGTGATATTCACGGTCAGTTTCTCGGTCTTGAAGGTCGATGCCTCCACCGGCACGCTGGGCCCACTGGCGACGTAGGCTTCACGATGCACCTCCAGCAAGCCGACCGTCTTTACCGGCGCAAGCCACTGCTCGATCTGACCAAACAACTCATCGAGCTTTTGCGTCCAACGGGCAGACTGCACATCGAATTGCTGTTTTTTATGCGCTTCGCTGTCGGCGTAATGACGAAGCATCTCGCCCAGTTGCTGAACATCGTCCATTGCGGATTTCCTTGGGTGAGCCAGGTTGCGAAGCCTGATCATGGCAGATGTGGTGGCCGGTCGTGCGACTAATGCCTATAAGGCAACGAAGTGCAGTGACCGGCGCTTCTTACTTAACTGTCAGCACCTCGCCATTCCCATTGGGTATAAGCCGTACTGACGCCAAGGGCTTCGAACTTCTCCGCGACATACTGCAGGCAGGCTCCACCATCCGGTTTGTAGTGCCCTGAAGCGTCGTTGACCATAGCAATCACGTGATCCATGTTGTTTTCAGTCACCCTGAACTCCCCAGCACAGACAACAGGCCGTCCACTCCCCAATTGGCTATGCCTTACATAGCCGGTTCGATCACTATGTTCCCAACGTTTATAGATAATGGCGCTTTCAGGTGTATATACCCAGGTATAACTATTCCCCAGACTATTGGGTGCCAGCGCCTCACTAGTGCGTGTTTTTAATTGGTGACCGATGAGTCTGCCATCCACGACACCGACTAATTGACCGACCCCTTCGATTTTTGAAGGGTCATAGCAGCGCCAATGCATCAAGTCTCCAATAAAAGGCATCCACCTAATCGGAAAAGTCTGAGAATTAATATCGACAGGCTTGTAATCGGAGTTCCTCCAATTAGAAAAATTGACATGTCCGGACCATACTTGCTGTTGATGCTCAGAGGCGTTCCGCAACCACTGATCAACGTGTTTGAATGATGTATTAGTGTAAATGTCATTGGCGGTGATAAGCACGGAATCAAGCTTCCAGTCATCGGAGGCCAGTGGGTGAGACCTGGGCGCGCGGAATGTCCATATACTCAGGACTGCTCCGGCAGTGGTGACCTGCTGTGGATGCTGTACAAATGCGATGTTATCAATTTCTGCGAGAGAGATATAAGGACGACCGAACATTCTCTCGATATCAATACCTACCGTAATGACTTGCCCGACCCTCGGCGCATCGCAAAAAAACTGCGTATGGCCTTGGTGCCCCATGGACACATAAATTGAGTCGTCGGTACCCGCCCAGTCTTGGTTGTCAATAACAGCTGTGATCGTCAGCGTGTCAATAATGCGATCGGCACCCAGATAGTTATCATCGTTAGAGCGAGCGGCTTGAACGTTGCTTATCGAAGTCATGGCATTCATCCAGAGCAATAGTGTTTATTGAGGGCCGCACAACTATGAAATATTATTATCGGGTCCGCACTCAGCAAAACCTATTGGCGTGTGTAAAACAACACCTCATAGCCTGTAGGGCATTTTGGCAACTGATCCGCTCCAATGAAGTACCTCTGAGTCTGTTTTGTTTTATCTACGTTTCCTACAGTGCCGCCACTTGGAACCGTGGGAGGACTGAGCATGAGCACAGCAACAATCGGGCAGGCCTATAACTATAAAGTCGTCCGCCAATTTGTTATCGCCACTATCGTCTGGGGTGTGGTGGGCATGGCCATGGGCGTGTGGATCGCCTCGCAACTGGTGTGGCCGGAAATGAACCTGGATCTGCCCTGGACCACCTTTGGCCGTTTGCGGCCCTTGCACACCAGCTTGGTGATCTTTGGTTTTGCCGGCAGCGCGCAGTTTGCCGCCAGCTATTACGCGGTGCAGCGCACCTGCCAGGTGCGGCTGTTTTCTGATGGCCTTGCGGCGTTCACCTTCTGGGGCTGGCAATCGGTGATCGTGATCATGCTGATCAGCTTGCCGCTGGGCTACACCACCACCAAGGAATACGCCGAGATCGAGTTCTCCGGCGCGGTGTGGATGGCTGTGGTTTGGGTGGCCTATGCCATTGTGTTCTTCACCACCGTGGTGCGACGCAAAACCCAACATATTTACGTGGGCAACTGGTTTTTCGGCGCCTTTATCCTGGTGATCGCCATGTTGCACGTGGTCAACCACCTGGCGATCCCGGTGGATTGGTTCAAGTCGTACCCGGTGTATTCCGGGGCCACCGAAGCGATGGTGCAGTGGTGGTACGGGCACAACGCCGTAGGGTTTTTCCTGACCACCGGTTTTTTGGGGATGATGTATTACTTCGTGCCGAAACAAGTCGGACGCCCGGTGTACTCCTATCGTCTTTCCATCGTGCACTTCTGGGCTTTGATCACCCTGTACATCTGGGCCGGCCCGCATCACCTGCACTACACCGCCCTGCCGGATTGGGCGCAGTCATTGGGCATGGCCATGTCGTTGATTCTGCTGGCGCCGAGCTGGGGCGGGATGATCAACGGCATGATGACCTTGTCCGGCGCCTGGCATAAATTGCGCACCGACCCGATCCTGCGGTTTCTGGTGCTGTCCCTGGCGTTCTACGGCATGTCGACGTTCGAGGGGCCGATGATGGCGATCAAGACCGTCAACGCCCTGTCCCATTACACCGACTGGACCATCGGTCACGTACACGCCGGGGCCCTGGGATGGGTGGCGATGATCACCTTTGGCTCGCTGTACCACATGATCCCCAAAGTGTTCGGGCGCGAGCAGATGCACAGTGTGCCGCTGATCAACCTGCACTTCTGGCTCGCGACTATCGGCACCGTGCTGTACATCGCGTCGATGTGGGTCAACGGCATCACCCAAGGCCTGATGTGGCGGGCGATCAACGATGACGGCACCCTCACCTATTCCTTTGTCGAAGCCTTGCAGGCCAGCCATCCGGGGTTTGTGGTGCGGTTTGCCGGGGGCGTGTTCTTTCTTACGGGGATGGCGCTGATGGCCTACAACACTTGGCGCACGGTGCGAGTCGCGGACGTGAAAATGGCGCAGCTTGAAGCGCGGATCGCCTGAGATGTGGGGCCTGCTGATGGTGGTGTGCCTGTACGGCGCGGTGGAGTATTGCCTGCGCGGCCAGTCGGACAAAAGCCTGGACGAGGCCAGCCTGATGCCCTTTGCCGACGACCCGGACGTGGCCCAGCGCGTGGAGCAGGCGACCGGCAAACGGATTAACGCGGTGGCGCCGGAGGAAGCGAAGCCGGGGTGGATCAACCTGGACATGTGAAACTGCACCGGTCATTTCGCGGCCAACTGCGTATGACTAATCCCCGGCCGATGGGTAAGGTGAAGCGACTTTCGTTGTCAGGAGCATCGCATGCGCACCATCGGCCTTATCGGCGGCATGAGCTGGGAGTCCAGCGCCGAGTATTACCGCATCATCAACCAGCGCGTGCGCGACCAGCTCGGCCCGCTGCGCTCGGCGCAACTGTTGATGTACAGCGTGGACTTCGGTCCGGTGGAACAGGCCCAGCACGCCGGCCGTTGGGATGACACCGCGCTGATCCTCGAAGACGCCGCGCGCCGTCTGCAAGCCGGTGGCGCCGAGTGTGTGGTGCTGTGTACCAACACCATGCATTTGGTAGCGCCACGCATTGAAGCGGCGGTGTCGATTCCGTTCCTGCACATCGCCGATGCTGCAGGTGCAGCGGCCGTGGAAGCCGGCACGTTGACCGTGGGCCTGCTCGGCACCGCGTTTACCATGGAGCAGGATTTCCTCAAGTCGCGCCTGGCGGCCCAGGGCCTGACCGTGCTGGTGCCCGAGGCGGACGAGCGACAGGCCGTGCACCGAATCATCTATGAGGAGTTGTGTGTCGGCGTGATCAGCGATGCGTCACGCAAGGTCTACCAAGCGGTGATCGAGTCCCTGGCCGCACGCGGCGCCCAGGCGATCATCCTCGGTTGCACGGAAATCAGCCTGTTGATCAAGCCCGAGCACAGCGACCTGCCGCTGCTGGACACCACCGAGCTGCATGCGCAGGCTGCGGTGGCGTTTGCCCTGGGCTAAGCCGACTGGTGCAGGCGCGCCATGCTGACGGTGTCGACAAACTGGCCGTCACGCAGGGCGTAATCACGCAATACGCCTTCGACCTCAAAGCCGAACTTGCGGTACAGCCTCTGTGCCGCTTCGTTGTCGGCGTACACTGTGAGTTCCACCCGACGCAGGTTCATCCAATTGTCCGCCACGTCCAGCGCGGCCGTCAGCAGGCGCGAACCAACCCCTTTGCCCTGCCACGCCGTCGCCACGCCCATGCCGAATGAACCGACATGGGCCTGGCGGACCCGCAGGTATTGTTCCAGGCCAAGCTGGCCGATCACTTCACCACCGTGCAAGGCCACCAGCTGCAGGCGCCGCTCGTTGTCCTGGACCAGTTTATTACGCCACGCCTCGACCGACTGGAAAGGCATTTGCAGCACCTGACGGCAAACGGCCGGTTCGTTATAGAGCGCAGCGACGCCTTCAAGGTGGGCCTCGGTGAAGCGCTGGATCACGATGTGGGGTTCAGGTGTGTGCATTGTGTTTCATCCTTTGAAAGACAAGTGGCCGGCCAGTGTAGAGGCGCTGTGGGCCCGATGGCTAGGGTGCTGGCATGGTCGTCCACAACGCTGGCCAATCACCGTAACCGACGCCGGTGCAACGCGGCATTCTGTGGAACTCGCTGAGCTGGAAACGCTTGCCATCGAACACCCAGGAAGCACCACCGCCGCAATCACCGATCCCACGCTGCTTGTAGAAATAACTCAGGGTCCCAGATGCTTCGTCATACCCGACCGAGCCTTGCAGCGCGGCGTCTTCCAGGGGCAGCGGTTGCAGGTCCATTGGCGTTTCCTTGTAAGGCGCCTGGCGCTCACGGCTGCTGACGTCGAACTCGCAGTTATAGGCCGCACAGTCATAACGCGTCACCGTCATGGCCTGTTGCGCTGTCAGCGCGCCAACTTTTGCCTCGGGCTCGCCTTCCTCAGGCTTCACGGCCTGCAAGGCAGCAGCCACCAGGCCAGCCTGCTCCTGGGCAGTCAGCGGCGGCGCCACTGCAAACTTGCGCAGCACCGGCGCCGGCACGCGTGCCGCAACCTCACTGGCGGCGCCCTTTCCGGGCCGTGCCAGAGCCGTCACGTTGTCCACACGGCCCTGCACGGCATCCATCAACAGCAACGAAGCACTCAGTCCGCTGAGCGACACATGTGCCGCCTCATCGCCCGGTAACTGCAAACGCTGGCCATTGCGCAAGCGTTGCAACCAGCGCCGCGCGGCCGCCTCCTCGATCACCCCGAAGGACTGCACCTCGGGGTCGCCGCCCTGGTCATCCAGCTCGACGTGCAAGTCCTGCGTCAGTTCCAGGCCCAGCGGCTTGCCATCCAGCAGTAAATCAGACAGGTCCACCTCCTCGCCTCGATGGTCAAAACGCAAACGCAGATAGCCTTGAGGACCGGCCTGGTGCCAGAGGTGCAAGGTCAGCGAGCTGTAATCCTCTTCATCGACGCCACTCGGCGCACTGAGGGCGTGGCAATTGCGCAAGTTGTCGCAACCGATGACCCACTGCTTGATCTCCCGCAGCAGCGGGACCGTTTCGGTAGGGGGTTGAGCGAAGGCTGGGGCGGTGGCGCCTGTCAGAAACAGAGCCAGGAGTGCGGGGCGCAGCATAGGGACTCTCCGTGTCGAAAAGGCGCGGATTGTCCCATGCCTGGGGTTTTACGTCAGCGCCGTGTTGCCACGCGCCACACCCGCGCAATATCCGCCGCCCGCTCCTGCAATAAACGCGGTGCCTCGCTGCACGCCTGTTCCAGGCTCATCGGGCCGCAAGGCAAGGCAAAGGCGGCGTCTACGCCGTGGGCGTACATCTGTTCGTAGCCATCACCCAAGGTGCCGGCAATCACGATCACCGGTACGTTGTGTTGTTGGGCAATGCGTGCCACGCCGAACGGGGTTTTTCCGCGCAGGGTCTGGGCGTCGAAGCGGCCTTCGCCGGTGATCACCAGGTCGGCGCCACGTACCGCTTCGTCCAGGCCGACCAGCTCAGCCACCACCTCGACACCCGCGCGGAACTGCGCGCCCAGGAAGGCCTTGGCGGCGAAGCCCAGACCACCCGCAGCGCCACTGCCAGGTTCGTCGCGTACATCGTTGGGCAGGACCTTGGCGCAGTGGTCGGCGAAGTGGCCGAGTGCAGCGTCCAGCTGTTGGACTTGCTCGGGGCTCGCGCCTTTTTGCGGGCCAAAAATCGCTGAGGCGCCGTGGGGGCCGCACAGCGGGTTGTTGACGTCGGCGGCGATTTCAAAGCGTACCTGGGCCAGGCGGGGGTCGAGGTTTTCGAGGCTGATCTGCGCCAGGCGAGCCAAGGCCAGGCCACCGGGTGGGAGTGCCTGGTGTTCGGCATCGAACAGCTGCACGCCGAGCGCCTGCATCGCCCCCGCGCCACCGTCGTTGGTGGCGCTGCCGCCAATCGCCAGGATGATGCGCTGGGCGCCGGCATCCAGGGCGGCGCGGATCAGTTCGCCGGTGCCATAGGTGGTGGTTTTGCAGGCGTCGCGCTGGCCCGTTGGGACCAGTTGCAAGCCGCTGGCTTCAGCCATTTCGATGATTGCGGTGTGGCTGTCGGCCAACCAGCCCCAATGCGCTTCAACTGCGATACCCAGCGGTCCGCGTACGGTGCGGTGACGCAACTCGCCATTACACGCTGCCAGTACCGAATCCACCGTACCTTCACCACCATCCGCCATCGGGCACTGGATCAACTGTGCATCCTGCCAGACCTGGGCCAAGCCGGCCGCGATGGACTGGGCGACGCGTTCGGCACTCAGGCTGTCCTTGAACGAGTCGGGGGCGATGATGATTTTCATGGGCTTTCTCCGATTTTTATAACGCCCATGCTGCCAGTTGCCACGGCCGATGACGCCGGTCCGATGCACAAGTACCGCGGCGCTTTGTTGTTCATTCCGACAAAGCCTGGGGCAGCAGCTGTACGCCCAGGTAGAGCGCGAGCATGCCGTCCAGGGTCAGGGGGTCGACGCCACTGAGTTCGGCAATACGTTCCATGCGGTAACGCAGGCTGTTGCGGTGAATACCCAGGGCATCGGCACAGGCCTGGCTTTGCCCGTCGTGTTCGCACCAACTGCGCAGTGTGGCTTGCAGTTGACCATTGCTGTCCTTGGCCAGCACTTTGCGCAGGGGGTTGAGCAGTTCGTCGAGCGCGTCGTCATTGCGATGGCGCCACAGCATCACGGGCAAGCGATAGCGATTGAGGGTCAACAGGCGCGACTGCGGCAGCACATCACGGCCATAGGCGAGCAAATCCCCCACACGTCGATAGCAACGGCGCAACCCCGCCAGACCATCCGCTTGCCCGCCCACGGCGACGCGCTGGATGTTCCAACCGAGGCCTTCGAGTTTTTCCAGCAAGCGCGGGTTGTCGACCGGTACTGCCGCTGGCCGACACCACAGCAGTGAGTATTGCGACGAGCTGACACACCAGCTGTCCGGATAACGCGAGGTCAGCCAGGCACTCAGGGCTTCCGCCGATTGCCCTGCGCCCAGTTCAAACAGGTACGGCGTGCGTGCCAGTTGCGGCTTGAGCCCCAGTTGCTGCGCTTCGTCCACCAGGCGCGGCGAATCGCCGGTTTCCGCCAGCAGCAAGGCCAGCAGATCATCACAACGCTGACGCCGCCATTGTTGCTCAGCCTGCTGGTGGCGATGGCTGACCAGCATCTCGGCGGTCATGCGTACCAGTTCGGCGTACGTACGCAGGCCTTCGGGTTCGCCGGTGATGCCAAGCACGCCGATCAGGCGCCCGTCGTGCAGCAACGGCAGGTTGATGCCCGGTTGCACCCCCTTGAGGTGCTTGGCGGTCTGGCCGTCGATTTCCACTACGCGACCATTGGCCAGCACCAGTTGTGCGCCTTCATGGCGGGTGTTGATGCGCTCGGGCTCGCCGCTGCCGAGAATCAGGCCCTGGCTGTCCATGACGTTGACGTTGTAGGGCAGGATCGCCATGGTCCGATCGACGATATCCTGCGCCAGGTCATGATCCAGCTCGAACATGGGGCTAAATTCCTTGAAAGCGATGGGTTGTTCATAGGCACAGCGCAAAGCCGGGTTCGGTGTGCGCAAGCACAAAGACAGCAGCCTGCCAGGTGGCCGAGACTCAGTGGGCGATCAACGTTACCCTCGCATCGCGAAAAATCATAATAAAGAGAGACTGCCATGTCACAGAGCGCCACGACCCCACTGGCCACCGATGACGATAAAAACGCCATCTACAAGCGCATTACCCTGCGCCTGATCCCCTTCATTTTCATCTGCTATCTGTTCAATTACCTCGACCGGGTAAACGTTGGCTTTGCCAAGTTGCAGATGCTCGATGCGTTGAAATTCAGCGAAACCGTGTACGGCCTCGGTGCCGGGATCTTCTTCATCGGCTACGTGCTGTGTGGCGTACCGAGCAACCTGGCGCTGACCAAGTTCGGTCCACGGCGCTGGATTGCGTTGATGATGATCGTCTGGGGCACGCTGTCCACCTGCCTTCTGTTCGTCACCACGCCGACACACTTCTACACCTTGCGCCTGTTCACCGGTGCCGCCGAAGCGGGCTTCTTCCCCGGCGTGGTGCTGTACCTCTCGCAGTGGTTCCCGACCTTCCGCCGTGGGCGGATCATGGCGCTGTTCATGTCGGCGATCCCGGTTTCCGGGTTGCTCGGCAGCCCGTTCTCCGGCTGGATCCTCAACCACTTCGCCGCCGGCCAAGGTGGCCTCGCGGGCTGGCAGTGGATGTTCCTGCTGCAAGGCATCCCGACCGTCGTGCTGGGCGCGCTCGCCTACTTCCTGCTCAGCGACAGCTTTGCCAACGCCAAGTGGCTCAAGCCCCACGAACGCGCAGTATTGGAAGCCGATCAGGCGACCGATCTGGCGAACAAGCCGAAGACCACCACCGATTCCCTCGCTGAGGTGTTCAAGAACCCTGCCATCTGGGCGTTCGGCCTGATCTACTTCTGCATCCAGAGCGGCGTGTACGCCATCAACTTCTGGCTGCCGTCGATCATCAAGAACCTGGGGTTCAGCGACAACCTGGTGATCGGCTGGCTGAGTGCGATCCCTTACCTGCTGGCAGCAGTCTTCATGTTGCTGGTGGGCCGCTCCGCCGACTTGCGCAAGGAGCGTCGCTGGCACTTGGTGGTGCCGATGCTGATGGGCGCTGTCGGCCTGGTGATCGCGGTGAACTTCGCGACCACACCGGCCATTGCAATCCTCGGCCTGACCATCGCCACCATGGGCGCCCTGACCGGCCTGCCGATGTTCTGGCCGGTGCCGACCGCCATGCTCAGTGCCGGCGCGGCAGCAGGTGGCCTGGCGTTGATTAACTCCATGGGCCAGATGGCCGGCTTCCTCAGCCCGTACATCGTCGGTTTTGTGAAGGATGCCACCGGGTCCACGGACGTGGCGTTGTACCTGCTGGCGGCGGTGATCGTGGCCGGTAGTGTGTTGGCGCTGCGAATGACGCGCACCCTGAAGGCTTAAAACGCTCCAGCCATCAGAGCAGACCGCCGCCGTCGATGTCGATGACGGCGCCGGTCATAAAGCCATTTTCCATGGCCAGTACATACCCCGCCGCAACCTCCTCCGCCTGCCCCACTCGCCCCACCGGCAGCGCACCGCCGGCCTTGGCAAACATCGCCAAGCGCTGATCGTCTGCAAGCCCGGCATAGGCCGGCGTATCAATCACCCCCGGACTGATCGCATTGACCCGGCGTGGCGCCAGTTCCTTGGCCAATTGCTTGACCAGCGCTTCGGTCGCAGCGTTGATACCGGTCTTGATGAATTGCCCCGCCACGGATTTACGCCCCAATTGCCCGGAGGTCAGGCTGATGCTGCCGTGCTCGCTCAAAAATGGCAGTGCCAACTGGATGGCCCGCAGTGAGCCCCACAGTTTTACGTTGAAGTTCTCCTGGGCTTCACTCAGATCGGTTTCGATCAAGGTCTTGGCGCGCACGCTTGGCCCTGAGGTGTAGACCAAGTGATCAAAGCGCCCCACCGTTTCGTAAAGGCGTTGCAGGGAAGCTGCATCAGTGACGTCAACCGGTTCGCTGCGCAGGCCGTTTTCGACGCCACTCACTAGCCGCCGCCCGGCCAACACCACCTGCGCACCCCGCGCGGCAGCAGCCTTGGCCACGGCGGCACCGATGCCGCTGCTGCCGCCGATCACGATGACGGTTTTGCCGTTGAGGGAAGAAGTCATGGGAGAGATTCCTGGTTGAGAAAGTGAGCGTTTATCTTCCCAGCTTGGCAATCCGCGAAAAATCCCGGTAAAACGACAAGATCTTTAAAGGATTTTTACAAATGAGTTCGATCCTCGATCTTGAAGTCTTCGTGCGCACCGCCGATACCGGCAGCCTGTCCGCCGCCGCCCGTGGCCTGGGCTTGACGCCGGCGGCAGCGAGCATTGCCCTCAAGCGCCTGGAAATCCGCCTGGGTATTCGCTTGCTGGCACGCTCCACGCGCAGCATGCGCCTGACCGAGGAAGGCCGGCGTTACCTCGACAGCGTGCGCGTGGCACTGGCGGCGTTATCTGAAGGCGAACAAGCGCTCAAACAGCAAAGCCAGGGCTTGAGCGGGTTGCTGCAACTGGCCGCGCCATCGGATTTCGGGCGCAATGTGGTGCTGGGCTGGCTGGATGAATTCAAGGCGGAGCACCCGAATATCCGCCTGCAATTGATGCTGAACGACAGCAATGCCGACCTGTTCCGCGAAACCGTGGACATCGCCCTGCGCTTTGGCGTGCCCCAGGACTCCAGCCTGGTTGCATTGCCGATTGCCCCAGATCACCACCGCGTCGCCTGCGCCAGCCCCGCTTACCTTGCACGCCACGGCACACCGCGCGAGCCTATGGAATTGTCCGGACACAGTACGCTGCGGTACATGCGCCAGGGCCAGGTGAGCAAGACGTGGCGGTTTCGCCAGGGTGATCAGCTACAGGAGGTGGAAGTGTCCGGTGATTTCCTCAGCAACGACGGAGAAATCGTCCGCCGTTGGGCGCTTGGCGGGCATGGTATCGCCTACAAGGCCAGGCTCGACGTGATCGGCGATATCGCCGCCGGTCGACTGGTGCCGTTGTTTGAGGATTGGCAAGGCGAGCCTGCCCCGTTCAATCTGATGTGCCCTCACCGCCTGCAGGTGTCGGAACGGGTGAAGGTGCTGCATCGATTTCTACAGGCACGTTGCCAGGCGTTGCTGAGTTCATGAAGAAACGCGCGCGGGGCTTGTCCCAGAGCGGCTGAGTCTGGTATTGCAAGGGTACATTTCGCGCCTTGAGGAGTTATCCATGATTTACCGCACATTGGGCCAGTCCGGGTTGAAGGTCAGCGCCTTGACCCTGGGCACCATGATGTTTGGCGAACAGACCAACACCGAGGACTCGCTGCGCATCATCGACAAAGCCTGGGACCAGGGCATCAATTTTATCGACACGGCGGACGTCTACACCGGCGGTCGCTCCGAGGAAATCGTCGGCGAAGCCATTGTGCGCAATCGCCAGGATTGGGTGGTGGCGTCCAAGGTCGGCATCGGCCCGGTGGACGGTTTGCCCAACCGCAGCGGCTTGAGCCGCAAGCGTATTTTCAACGCGCTGGAAGCCAGCCTGACACGCCTTGATACCGACTACCTGGATATCTACTACCTGCACCGCGAGGACCACAACACGCCGCTGGAAGTGACGGTGTCGGCGATTGGCGACCTGATCCGCCAGGGCAAGATCCGTTATTGGGGCCTGTCCAATTATCGTGGCTGGCGTATTGCCGAGGTGATTCGTGTGGCGGAGCGCCTGGGCGTCGACAAGCCGGTGATCAGCCAACCGCTTTACAACATCGTCAACCGCCAGGCCGAAGTGGAGCAGATTACCGCGGCAGCCGCCTACGGCCTCGGCGTGGTGCCTTACAGCCCACTGGCCCGCGGCGTGCTCAGCGGTAAATACGCTCCGGACGTTACCCCCGAGGCCGGCAGCCGCGCGGCGCGCCAGGACAAACGCATCCTGGAAACCGAATGGCGTGTGGAGTCGCTGCGCATCGCCCAGCAGATCCAGCAGTACACCCAAGGACGTGGCGTAGGGATTGTTGAGTTTGCGATTGCCTGGGTATTGAACAACTCGGCGGTCAGTTCGGCGATTGTCGGGCCGCGTACCGAGGCGCAGTGGGACGCTTATATCGGCGCGCTGGAGGTGAAGATCAGCGCAGAAGATGAGGCGTTTATCGATTCGCTGGTGACGCCAGGGCATTCGTCCACGCCGGGGTTCAATGATGTCGGGCATTTTGTTTCCGGTCGCGTGCCACGCGTTTAAGCGGGCTTGCCACAAGGGTGAATTTAAACTCGCTCATCGGAAAAATTCCTGAAAACGCCCCAAAAGAGCGCAACCCTCTCCCGCCAAAAGCTCCATAATCACCTCATCTTTTGTATCAACGGTTTTCGCGAGGACAGTGTGTCTAAAGGTGTTGTTTTATCGGTCTTGGCCTCGGTGCTGTTTGCCGTGATGTATTACTTCACATCATTGCTCACGCCCTTGAGCGGCCTGGAGATTTTCGGCTGGCGCATGTTGCTGACCGTGCCGTGCATGACGGTCTTCATGATCGTCAGCGGCGAATGGCGGCGGGTGTGGGAGCTGCTGCAGCTGTTGGCGGGCAAACCGCGCTTGATTGCGGGTGTGTTGTTGTCTTCCGCGTTGTTGGGCGTGCAATTGTGGCTGTTCATGTGGGCGCCGCTGAATGGGCGCAGCCTGGATGTGTCGGTGGGTTACTTCCTGTTGCCGCTGACCATGGTGCTGACCGGGCGCCTGGTGTGGGGTGAACAGCTGTCCTACCTGCAACGGATCGCCGTGTTTTTTGCCGCCCTCGGTGTACTCAACGAGTTATACCAGGCTGGTGGATTCTCTTGGGCAACGCTGGTGGTGATCATTGGTTATCCGGTTTACTTCATCGTGCGCAAATACCTCAAGACCGACCATCTGGGCGGGCTTTGGCTGGATATGGCGCTGATGTTGCCGGTGGCCTGGTGGTTTGTGCAGAGTGGCGAGCAAGGCTTTGCGGTCATGGATGCCCACCCGAAACTGTACGCACTGATCCCGATGCTGGGGCTGATCAGTGCCTCGGCGCTGGTGAGCTACATCATCGCCAGCCGCTTGCTGGCGTTCAGCCTGTTCGGGTTGCTCAGCTACGTTGAGCCGGTCCTGCTGTTAGGCGTGGCGCTGATCTTGGGTGAAGGGATCAAGGGTGGCGAATGGTTCACCTACATCCCGATCTGGCTGGCGGTGATGGTGCTGGTGTTTGAAGGCTTCAAACACTTGGTGCGCCAACGCAAGGCCTGATGCGCAGGCAATAAAAAGCCCGGCCGGGGTCGCCCTCGGCCGGGCTTTTCTACGCTTAGTCGGCGGTCAATACACCACGACGCACCTGGTCGCGTTCGATGGACTCGAACAGCGCCTTGAAGTTGCCCTCGCCAAACCCATCATCGCCCTTGCGCTGGATGAATTCGAAGAACACCGGGCCCATCAGGGTTTCCGAGAAGATCTGCAGCAGCAGGCGCTTGTCGCCTTCCACCGAAGAGCCGTCCAAGAGGATACCGCGTGCCTGCAATTGATCCACCGGCTCGCCGTGGTTCGGCAGGCGGCCTTCGAGCATTTCGTAATAGGTGTCCGGCGGTGCGGTCATGAAGCGCATGCCGATCTTCTTCAACGCGTCCCAGGTCTTGACCAGGTCGTCGGTGAGGAACGCCACGTGCTGGATGCCTTCGCCGTTGAACTGCATCAAAAATTCTTCGATCTGCCCCGCGCCCTTGGACGACTCTTCGTTCAGCGGGATGCGGATCATGCCGTCCGGCGCACTCATGGCCTTGGAGGTCAGGCCGGTGTATTCGCCCTTGATGTCGAAATAGCGCGCTTCACGGAAGTTGAACAGTTTTTCGTAGAAGTTGGCCCAGTAGGCCATGCGACCACGATAGACGTTGTGGGTCAGGTGGTCGATGACCTTGAGGTTTGCACCGACCGGGTTGCGCTCCACCCCTTCGAGGTACACGAAGTCGATGTCATAGATCGAGCTGCCTTCGCCAAAACGGTCGATCAGGTACAGCGGTGCACCGCCGATGCCCTTGATCGCCGGCAGGTTCAATTCCATGGGGCCAGTTTCGATATGGATCGGTTGGGCACCGAGTTCCAGGGCGCGGTTGTAGGCTTTTTGCGAGTCCTTGACGCGGAACGCCATGCCGCACACCGATGGGCCATGTTCGGCCGCAAAGTAGGAGGCGATGCTGTTGGGCTCGTTGTTGAGGATCAGGTTGATCTCGCCCTGGCGGTACAGGTGCACGTTCTTGGAGCGGTGGGTCGCGACTTTGGTAAAGCCCATGATCTCGAAGATCGGCTCCAGGGTGCCCGGCGTCGGCGACGCGAATTCGATGAATTCAAAGCCCATCAGGCCCATTGGGTTTTCGTATAGATCTGCCATGGTGGCACCTCATCATTCTTGTAATAGACACAGTATTAGTGGCGAGCAAGGATGAGGTTGCAGGGTGGCGCACAGGAAAGGCCTCGCACGCTGCGGGCGAGGAAGTCACCAAAGATGAGGGGGGAGCCGAGTAGCTTCATGGGGTCATCAGTCTCTGACGGCTTAGGCTTGCGTGAGCGCAAGTCCATATTCTTGTATGCGTAAATCGATTCTACACAGCGTAACCACGTTTGTCCGTACTCTTATCAAATCCCCATTGCCCTGGCGCGTGCAAGGGGTTTGTTGCACAGGTAGATGCCCAGCAGGATCAGCGCACCGCCGCTTAGCATGGAAAGGGTCAACTGTTCATCCAGCAGCAAGGCGCCACAGATCACGGCTGTCAGCGGATTCAGCGCGATGAAGACGCCGGAGCGCGTCGCGCCGATACGCCGGATGCCGTCGTAATAGCCGATATAGGCCAGCGCCGAACCCAGCACGCCGAGATATATCAGGCTCAGCCCTTGCGCGAGATGCACGCGGCCCATCGCCTCCAGCGTAAAGCGCCCCATGACCAGTGTGGTGACGGTCAGCATGAGCGTGCCCAGCAGTATCGACCACGTGACCGTCTGCAGCGGCCCCAGGCTCTGATTCAAACCACGGGAAAACAATGAGTAGATGCCCCACCCCGCGACACACCCGAAGATCAGCACATCCCCACGCCAAGTGCTGGTTGCGTCGTTAAATACCTGGGGGTTGCGACTGACGATGACCACGGCGGCCCCCGCCAGACACAGCACGATCCCTGCGATTTTGCCGACACCGAGGCGCTCCTTGAACAACCACCAGGACGCCAGGCCGATCACCGCCGGGTTCAGCGCCACGATCAATGAAGCGCGCGACGCGTTGATGAACTGCAACCCGTAGAAGAAACACAGGTTGTAGAAAAAGATGCCGAAGAAACCCAGCATCGCCAGTTGCAGTAGCTGCCGAGGGTTTGGCCGGACCAACCGGATGCGTGCCAAGCCCAGGAAGACCAGCAACGCCAGGCTGGCCAGCGCAAACCGCAGGCTGGCCGCCAGCAAAGGGTCGAGCGTCCCGCTCAGGTAGCGACCGGCCACAAAGGTGCCGCCCCAGATCATGGTGACGGCGGCCAGCTTCATATAAGTGATGCGATCTGAACTTGAATGCACGGGACAGGGCTCTGATGGCTTGAGAATGCCTGCATTCTTCTGGTAATACGGTGTCATCGTAAAATGAGTGATTGCTCATGACCCTGACTCAACTCGAAATCTTCTCACTCGTTGCCGAGCTGCAAGGCTTTACCAGCGCCGCGCACCGCCTCGGCATCAGCCAATCAGCGGTTTCCCACGCGATCAAAGGCCTGGAACAGGAACTGGGGGTGGCGCTGTTCAGGCGCCATCAGGCCCAGGTCGAACTCAGCGACATCGGCACACAGTTGCTGGGGCGTGCACGGGCGATGCTGGGGCTGGCCAACACGCTGCAACAGGAAGCGGCGGATGCGCGCGGCATGAAACGCGGGACGCTGCGAATCGGCTCATTCGGCCCCACCTCTTCGACCTACTTGCTGCCGAAGATCCTCAACCGGTTCCGCCTGGAGTATCCGGGCATTGAAGTCCACGTAGACGAAGGACCCGACAGGCAAGTCATCCAATGGCTCGACGAACGTAGGATTGATATTGGCTTTGTGGTGCTGGACCAGGAACGCTTCGACACTTTCCCACTGTTCGAGGACCAGATGGTCGCACTGCTGCCGGCCGAGCATAAGCTGGCTGCCCGTGAACACGTGAGCCTCAAGGATTTGTGCAGCGATCCTTTCGCGCTGACCGAGGCCGGCTCTACTGAATTGGTGATGCGCCTGTTCAACCAGGCGCGGCTGACCCCGAAGGTACGTTATCGCTGTTCGCAATTGCTGAGCACCCTGGAGACCGTCAGTCGGGGTGATGCGGTCAGCGTGGTGGCACAGGCCTCATTGCCGGCTGGACGCGATCCTCGGTATGTACAGCGCGCATTATCTCCCCGTGTGCTGCGCCAAGTTGGCCTCGCCGTGCTCGACCGACGCCAGTCTTCCCCTGCTGCACTCGCCTTTATTCGCATTGCCCAAGGCCTGGAGCTATAGCGGCGCATACTGGCCAAATGGCTAGGCTCGCGAGCTTATTTCAGTCGAGCCATCTATCATCGACTCAATCTGATCCCTGTAACAGGCCGTTCACCCCATGCCCCTGACCGTCAACGGCCCGCGAAAACGCGCCACTCGCTACTTGATCACCTCGCTGAGTGCTCTGCTGCCGATTGCGCTGGGGGTCGTGATCCTGCACTGGCAAGCCGAACGTACCCTGCAACAAAGCACGGCCCAGACCGCCCAGGAGGCGGTGCGCCAATTCGACCTGATGCTCGACAACACCGCACTTGCCGCCAAGGCCTTGCTGCCACTGGCGGGGCAACCCTGTGATAACGGCGCACAGCTGGCCCTGCGCGAACAAGTCACACGTCGCCCGTTTGTGCGTGCGACCACCCTGTCCTGGCAAAAAAACATCTATTGCAGCTCGTTGTTTGGCAACAACCACGAATCGCCGGTCAACCCGGATGATTACGTAGATGGCCGCTTATGGCTGATGAACGGCAACCCGGTGACACCCGATACCGCGCTGCTGGTCTACCGGTTGGTTGAGGGCGACAAGGCGGCTTTTGCGTCGATTGATGGCTACCACCTGACCAACGCCCTGCGCCTGATCAGCAGATACGCCCACCTGGTGCTGCAAGTGGGCCCCAATTGGCTCGGGGCTGATGGCAACGTGCATGACACTGCGGTGCCAGCGTTCGCAGTGGCCCACCATCACTTGGCGTCCGCACGCTATCACTACAGCGTCGACGCAGGCATGCCGGCCGGTGAAGTGTGGCGCTACATGCAGGCCCGATACCCGGCAATGTTCAGCCTGATCGTGTTTTTTGGCGTGCTGGCAGGCCTTTTGGCGCACTGGCTGCAAAAGCGCTCATCGGCGCCGACTCACGAATTGCAGCGGGCATTGGGCGCCAATGAATTCATTCCGTATTTCCAACCGGTGGTCCGAGGCGATACTCGCGAGTGGGCGGGATGTGAAGTGCTGATGCGCTGGCAACACCCTAAAGAAGGCCTGGTACGCCCTGACCTGTTTATCCCCCTGGCCGAGCATTCGGGCCTGATCGTACCGATGACCCGCGCCCTGCTGCGCCAGACCGCCGCGCAACTGGCGCCCCATGCGTCGCGTTTCAGTCCGGGGTTTCATATCGGCGTGAATATCACCGCACGCCATTGCCAGGATTTGGCCTTGGTGGATGACTGCCGTGAGTTTCTGGCCGCCTTTCCCGTGGGCCAGGTGACGTTGGTGCTGGAGTTGACCGAGCGCGAGCTGATCGTGCCCACTGACATTACCCGCCAGCTGTTCGACGCCCTGCATCAACTGGGGGTAATGATCGCTATTGATGACTTCGGCACCGGCCACTCCAGCCTGGGCTATTTACGTAACTTCAATGTCGACTACTTGAAGATCGACCAGAGTTTTGTCGCCATGATCGGTGCAGATGCACTCTCGCGGCATATTCTCGACAGCATCATTGAACTGTCCGGCAAACTCGATTTGGGCATTGTTGCAGAAGGTGTGGAAACGCCTGAACAGTCCGATTACCTGGCGGCTCAAGGCGTGGATTTCCTGCAGGGTTACCTGTTTGGAAAGCCTTTGCCGTGCGATGAATTTATTAAATCACTGGCCAGCCATTGAATAGCCATGCACTACCTGCTCTGAAATAATGTTATTTAGACAAAAGACATGATTTACTCGTAGCAAATTAACTACTACAATTTTTCCAGCCTGTGCAGAACTCGCGGGACGGCTTCTTTCTTGAGTCGCCTTAAAGCGCTTGGCTTATAGCTTTGTCTGCAGTTGATATCAGCCAAACACACTATTGGAGTACCTATTTTGTCCAGACTCGCCGAATTTCGCGCAGCCGAAAAAGCCCTTCAAGAGCAGCTTGCCCAGCTGGAATCCCTGAAGAACGACGCCGGCCTGAAGAAAGAAATCGAATTCGAAGAAAAGCTCCAGGGCCTGATGAAGACCTACGGCAAAGGCCTGCGCGACATCATTTCCATCCTTGATCCAAACCCGGGCAAGTCCAGTGCTGCTGCCGTCAGCGCACCAAAACAGCGCCGCGCACGCGTAGTCAAGGTTTACCAGAACCCGCACACTGGTGAGCTGATCGAAACCAAAGGTGGCAACCACCGCGGCCTCAAGGCCTGGAAAGAACAGTACGGTGCAGCCACTGTAGATTCCTGGCTTCGCGGCTGATTGCACGGCACTAACAAAGAGCCCCGCTTATGCGGGGCTTTTTTAATTCTGCGGTTCGAAAGCGAACTTAAATAACGTTTCATTATGTTCAGAATCGACAGGCATTACACACTTAAAGTTTCAGGCTATCGCGCACCGAACTGACCTCATCCTTGCTTGCTTCGTACGCCTCGGCCTGCCCTGCGTATGAAAAAACATAGGCCTTATCGGCATCAACCGCGCCCACCAATGTTTGCGAAAGCACGTGACGTCCATTTTCGGTTATCACACAAGTAGTTTCCAACGCTTCAAGACGGCTCAATGTTGTAGGGTGCATCTTGCTGCACACACTTTGATAACCGCCCTGGGCAAAATCTTTCTGGATGGACTTGCGCATCTCCAGCAATACACCTTGAAGATTAACCTTATGCCCCGCTTCAATCGGTGTACCGGTCAACTCCATTACCATCAAGGTCGTGCCATTTTCATCATTCTTGATTGCACGCTGGCGCGACACCGCCTGGGGTTTAACAGGTGCTTCATCATCCGCTACCACCTCTTCAACCTGCCAGCCACTGGGCCAGTGAATTTCGGGGTCCGCCGCCAGTACGCAGGAACTGCCGACCAACAAACACACAGCGCTCAACAGCGGTTTACGAAATGCGATCATTGCAAAAAATACCCAAGGTTCAAGCGTCAAAGTTTGAGCCCCGGCGCCCCTGTGTCGCAAGGCCTGCATGGGCTTTTTCATTTGGCGCCTGGGGCGAGCCTTGCGTATCATGGACCGGCTGCACGGATGCCAGCCGCAAGCCAAGGAACCGCTCACATTTCAGAGCTGCGTTTGCCCCATTTTTTCTGGAGGGCCCATGAGCCTGCACGAACTGAACAATTTCCCGGGCGTTACCGCCCAACCGGACACCGCCACCACGAACTTCGTGTTCAACCACACGATGCTGCGGGTCAAGGACATCACCAAGTCGCTGGACTTCTACACCCGCGTCCTGGGTTTTTCCCTGGTTGAAAAGCGCGACTTCCCGGAAGCCGAATTCAGCCTGTACTTCCTGGCCCTGGTGGACAAATCCCAGATCCCGGCCGACGCCGCCGAGCGCACCCAGTGGATGAAGTCGATCCCAGGCATCCTGGAGCTGACCCACAACCACGGCACCGAAAACGATGCCGACTTTGCCTACCACAACGGTAATACCGACCCACGCGGTTTTGGCCATATCTGCATCTCGGTGCCGGATATCGTCGCTGCCTGCGAACGTTTCGAAGCCCTGGGCTGCGACTTCCAGAAGCGTCTGAGCGATGGCCGCATGAAGAGCCTGGCCTTCATCAAGGACCCGGACGCTTACTGGGTCGAGATTATCCAGCCTGCACCGCTGTAACGAAAAAACCCCATGATCACTCATGGGGTTTTTCATTTCCGTCTGCGGATTTACGCCGGGGCGGAAGTCCGGATCAAGTGATCGAAAGCACTCAGCGAAGCCTTGGCGCCCTCGCCCACTGCAATCACGATCTGCTTGTACGGCACCGTCGTCACGTCGCCGGCGGCGAATACGCCCGGCAGTGAAGTCTCACCCCGCGCATCGACGATAATCTCGCCGCGCGGCGTCAGTTCCACGGTGCCTTTGAGCCAATCTGTGTTGGGCAGCAAACCGATCTGTACAAAGATCCCTTCCAGATCGATGGTCTTGAACTCGCCGCTGTCGCGATCCTTATACGCCAGGCCGGTGACTTTCTGGCCATCGCCTTTCACTTCGCTAGTCAACGCACTGGTGATCACGTCAACGTTCGGCAGGCTGTAGAGCTTGCGTTGCAGCACGGCGTCGGCGCGCAATTTGCTGTCGAACTCAAGCAAGGTCACGTGGCTGACGATACCGGCCAGGTCGATGGCCGCCTCAACGCCGGAGTTACCACCGCCGATCACCGCCACACGCTTGCCCTTGAACAGCGGACCGTCGCAGTGTGGGCAGAAGCACACGCCTTTAGCCTTGTATTCCTGCTCGCCCGGCACACCCATTTCGCGCCAGCGGGCGCCGGTGGCCAGGATCACGGTCTTGGACTTCAGGGTCGCACCGCTTTCAAAACGAATTTCGTGCAGGTCGCCGGCGTTTTTCGCAGGCACCAGGCTGCTGGCGCGCTGCAGGTTCATGATGTCCACGTCGTATTGACGCACGTGGGCTTCCAGTGCGCTGGCCAGTTTCGGCCCTTCGGTCTCTTGTACCGAGATGAAGTTCTCGATGGACATGGTGTCCAGCACTTGGCCGCCAAAACGCTCGGCAGCAACGCCGGTACGGATGCCTTTACGTGCAGCGTAGATCGCGGCCGCAGAACCGGCTGGGCCGCCGCCGACGACAAGTACATCAAAGGCGTCTTTGGCGCTGATTTTCTCGGCGGCTTTTTCAATGCCACTGGTGTCGAGCTTGGCAAGAATCTCTTCCAGGCCCATGCGGCCCTGACCGAAGTTCACACCGTTCAAGTAAACACTCGGTACCGCCATGATCTGGCGCTCGTCGACTTCAGCCTGGAACAGCGCGCCGTCGATGGCGACGTGTCGGATGTTCGGGTTGAGCACGGCCATCAGGTTCAATGCCTGGACCACGTCCGGGCAGTTCTGGCAGGACAGCGAGAAGTAAGTCTCGAAGCTGAACTCGCCTTTGAGGGCGCGGATCTGTTCAATGACTTCGACACTGGCCTTCGACGGGTGGCCACCGACTTGCAGCAGGGCCAGCACCAACGAAGTGAATTCATGGCCCATCGGGATGCCAGCGAAACGCAGGCTGATCTCGGCACCTGGGCGGTTGATGGAGAACGACGGCTTGCGCGCATCATCACCATCGGTTTTCAGGGTAATCAGCGTCGTGAGGCTGACCACATCCTGCAAAAGGGCAAGCATTTCCTGGGATTTCGCACCGTCGTCGAGGGAGGCGACGATCTCGATCGGCTGGGTGACCCGTTCCAGGTATGACTTCAACTGAGCTTTAAGATTGGCGTCCAACATACGGGCGATTTCCTATAAATTTCGGTTTATTGCAGACAAAAAAACGCCCGAGCGAATCTCGCCCGGGCGTTTTGGGGGCGGATGCAGCTTACTTCAGTGCGGAATACCGCCCTTGAGACTTCACAGACTTAGATCTTGCCGACCAGGTCCAGGGACGGAGCCAAGGTCGCTTCGCCTTCTTTCCACTTGGCTGGGCACACTTCGCCTGGGTGGGCAGCGACGTATTGAGCGGCCTTGATTTTGCGCAGCAGCTCGGAAGCGTCACGGCCAACACCGCCGTCGTTCAGTTCAACGATCTTGATCTGACCTTCTGGGTTGATCACGAAAGTACCGCGGTCTGCCAGGCCAGCTTCTTCGATCAGTACGTCGAAGTTGCGGGAGATGGTCAGGGTTGGATCGCCGATCATGGTGTACTGGATCTTGCCGATGGCTGGCGAAGTGTTGTGCCAGGCAGCGTGGGCGAAGTGGGTGTCGGTGGAAACGCTGTAGATCTCGACGCCCAGCTTCTGGAATTCGGCGTAGTTGTCAGCCAGATCTTCCAGCTCGGTTGGGCAAACGAAGGTGAAGTCGGCTGGGTAGAAGAACACAACGGACCACTTGCCTTTCAGGTCGGCGTCGGACACATCGACGAAGTTGCCGTTTTTGTAGGCGGTAGCTTTGAACGGTTTTACTTGGCTGTTGATGATAGGCATCGTTGACTCTCCGTCAGGTTTGTAGAAGGGCTTAGTAAGTTGATGAGATGAATCCTACCCACTCTCTCGGCTGATGGCTCATTGGCAAACCTGATGCTGACGATTGGTTTTCCCTATCAGGTGACTGTATTAATAGAAGAAATCTCAAAGCAGCGGTTGCGTCGCCAGGGTCATGCCAAGAAAGGGCGTCGCTTCAACATAGCGCATGGCGGATTTCATGTCGCTCCAGCCGACGTAACTCATCAATGACTTCAAATCCCAGCCGCTGCGATGGGCCCACGTGGCAAAGCCACGGCGCAGCGAGTGACTGGTGTAGTGCTCGGCGGGGATGCCGGCGCGCTCCAGCGCCTGGCGCAGCAACGGGATCACGCTGTTGGGGTGCAACCCCTCCTCCCCCAGGTTGCCCCAGCGATCAATACCGCGAAACACCGGGCCACGCACCAATGCCGAGGCGCTGAGCCATTCGCTATAGGCCTGCACCGGGCACAGGCGCAGCAGCGCCGGGGTGTGATAGGTCTTGCCGAGGTTGTCACGGTCGCTTTTGCTGCGCGGCAGATACAGGCTGATCCCGGCACCGGGCGTCGCTTGCACATGCTCGATCTCGAGCCGACACAGCTCATCGCTGCGAAAGCCGCGCCAGAAGCCCAGCAAGATCAGTGCAGTGTCGCGCTTGGCGCGCAGTAGCCGAGGCAAGTCGTGGGCCGCCTCTTTCGCCTCGCTTTCAAGGGAGGCCACCACCTGTTCAAGGTGTTTGAGCTGCAGCGGCTCGGCTTGCTTCTCCCGCACCGGATGCACGGCGCGAATGCCCTTGAGCACTTTGCGCACCACCGGCGCCTTGGTCGGGTCGGGAAAGCCCTGGCTCGTATGCCACTGCGCCAGTGCCGACAGCCGTAGCTTCAGCGTGTTGACCGCCAAGACGCCGGCATGCGCCACCAGATAACGCGCCACGCTGTCGCTGGTCGCGGGCAGGAACCCTCCCCAGCTCACTTCGAAATGCTCGATGGCCGCACGGTAACTGCGTCGCGTGTTATCGCGGGTGGCGGCGTTGAGGTAACGATCCAGATCGCTCATGAGAGGCCTATTCGTACTGCTGGCGGTGGCTTTCGCGGGTCCAACCCGCATGACACGGGATAATACGCCAATATCCCATCTGTTAAATCATGAATTCAAACGATATTTTATTCATGATATAGTACGTATATACATACTACGTACCACAGTACTAAATCGACGGAGACCCCATGGCTCGCGGCGGCATTAATAAAGCAGTAGTTCAAACGGCACGCCTGGCGATCCTCGCTCGCGGCGAAAACCCCAGCATTGACGCTGTACGCATCGAAATGGGCAACACCGGCTCGAAAACCACGATTCATCGCTATCTCAAGGAGCTGGATGAGAGCGAAACCCGAGTCACCATCACCGAGGCCCCCATCGACGACGAGCTTGGCGAGCTGGTGGCGCGCCTGGCGCAACGCCTGAAGGACAAAGCCCAGGAGCCTATCGACCTGGCTTTGGCGCAGTTCGAGCAACAGAAAGCCGCCCTGCTCGCCCAGCTGGAGTCCCTTGATGAAACCCATGGTCAACTCAAGCAACAATTTGATATCCAGGCCGCCGCCCTGGCAGAAGAAAGCGCGGCCCTGCAAACCACCAGCACCAGCCTGCAGACCGAACAAACCCGTAACGCCGGGTTGAGCCAGGCGTGCAGTGATTACGAGCTACGGATCAACGACAAGGACGAGCAGATCCGTTCGCTGGAAGAAAAGCACCTGCACGCAAGGGACGCCTTGGAGCATTACCGTAATGCGATCAAGGAGCAGCGCGAGCAGGAACAGCGTCGCCATGAAGGCCAGTTGCAACAGGTACAGGCAGAATTGCGCCAGGCCCAGCAGAGCGCCATGGTGCGTCAGGATGAAATCACCCAACTGCATCGCGACAACGAGCGGCTGCTGATCGAGCATCGGATGACATCGAAAGAGTTGACGGCGCTGCAGGAACAATCCCGCAAAGACCAGGCCCAGCAGCTCAAGCTGAGCGAACAGGTGAGCCTGATTGACAGCGAGCGCACCCTGCTTCAGGAGCGCCTGCGCGTTGCCGTGCTGGAAAGTCAGTCACGCCAGGAAGCGTTGACCGAACACCAGCACTCCAACAAAACCCTGGAATTGGAATTGATCAAAGCCCAGGCCAGTATCGAGGCATTGCGCCTGGCGGCTGCCGTTGCGACCGCGCCAGAGGCAACGCCCGAGCGCTGATCAGCCCGCCACAGGCGTGCGCATGGTGACGAACTCTTCCGCCGCCGTAGGGTGCACGCCGATGGTGTCATCGAAATGCTGCTTGGTAGCGCCCGCCTTGAGCGCGATCGCCAGGCCCTGGACGATCTCGCCAGCATCCGGCCCGACCATGTGGCAACCCAGCACCTGGTCGGTGTCGGCGTCGACCACAAGCTTCATCAGGGTTTTTTCCTGGCACTCGGTCAGGGTCAGCTTCATTGGCCGGAAACGGCTTTCGAAGATCTGCACTTTATGGCCCTTCTCTTTCGCCTCTTCTTCAGTCAGGCCAACCGTGCCGATGTTGGGCAGGCTGAACACCGCCGTCGGGATCATGGCGTAATCCACCGGACGATATTGCTCAGGCTTAAACAGCCGACGCGCCACGGCCATGCCTTCGGCCAGGGCCACCGGTGTCAGTTGCACACGACCAATCACGTCGCCGATGGCCAGGATCGACGGTTCGGCGGTCTGATACAGATCATCCACTTCGACGAAGCCGCGCTTGTCGAGCTTCACGCCGGTGTTTTCCAACCCAAGATTGTCCAGCATCGGACGGCGACCCGTGGCGTAGAACACACAGTCGGCTTCCAGCACGCGACCATCTTTCAGCGTGGCTTTGAGGCTGCCATCGGCTTGCTTGTCGATACGCTCGATATCGGCATTGAATTGCAGGTCCAGGCCACGCTTGGTCAGCTCTTCTTTCAGGTGTGTACGCACCGAACCGTCGAAGCCACGCAGGAACAGGTCACCGCGATACAGCAGGGATGTCTGTGCGCCCAAGCCATGGAAAATCCCTGCGAACTCGACGGCAATGTAGCCACCACCGACCACCAGTACACGCTTTGGCAATTCCTTGAGGAAGAACGCCTCATTGGAGCCGATGGCGTGTTCACGCCCTGGAATCTCCGGAATCTGCGGCCAGCCACCTGTTGCGATGAGGATGTGCTTGGCGGTAAAGCGCTCGCCATTGATCTCGACCTGATGCGCATCCACCAGGCGCGCGTGCCCTTCATGCAGGGTCACACCGCTGTTGACCAGCAGGTTGCGGTAGATGCCATTGAGGCGATTGATCTCGCGGTCTTTATTGGCGATCAGGGTGGCCCAATCAAAATTCGCCTCGCCCAGAGACCAACCAAACCCGCTGGCCTGCTCAAAATCCTCGGCAAAGTGTGCGCCATACACCAACAGTTTCTTCGGCACGCAACCGACGTTGACGCAGGTACCACCCAGGTAGCGGCTTTCCGCCACGGCCACTTTGGCACCAAAGCCTGCGGCAAAACGCGCCGCACGAACACCGCCGGAACCGGCGCCAATCACATACAGGTCAAAATCGTAAGCCATTTCACTCTCCTCGGCAGGCAACCAGCATACCGACTTACATGGGGCTGAAAAACGAAAAAGCCACCCGAAGGTGGCTTTTTTGGAACAGGCCGCTTACAGCGTGAATCAGTAAGCCTTGCCAGTCTTGTAGAAGTGCTCGTAGCAGAAGTTGGTCGCCTCGATGTAGCCTTCAGCGCCACCGCAGTCGAAACGCTGGCCCTTGAACTTGTAGGCAATGACGCAGCCGTCTTTAGCTTGCTTGAGCAGAGCGTCGGTGATCTGGATTTCGCCGCCCTTGCCCGGCTCGGTTTCTTCGATCAACTTGAAGATGTCCGGGGTCAGGATGTAACGGCCGATGATCGCCAGGTTCGACGGGGCATCTTCCGGCGCTGGCTTTTCAACCATGTCACGTACGCGGATCAAGCCATCGCCGATTTCGTCGCCCGCGATTACGCCGTATTTGTTGGTTTCCTGTGGGTCCACTTCCTGGACTGCCACGATGGTGCAACGGTATTTCTTGTACAGATCAACCATCTGCTCCAGAACACCCTTGCCTTCCAGGTTGACGCACAGGTCATCCGCCAGCACCACGGCGAACGGTTCGTCACCGATCAGCGGGCGACCGGTCAGGATCGCGTGGCCGAGGCCTTTCATCTGGGTCTGACGGGTGTAGGAGAACGAACACTCGTCCAGCAGCTTGCGGATGCCGACCAGGTATTTTTCCTTGTCGGTGCCCTTGATCTGGTTTTCCAGCTCATAGCTGATGTCAAAGTGGTCTTCCAGCGCGCGCTTACCACGGCCGGTCACGATGGAGATTTCGTTCAGACCGGCATCCAGTGCCTCTTCGACGCCGTACTGAATCAGTGGCTTGTTCACCACCGGCAGCATCTCTTTGGGCATGGCCTTGGTCGCTGGCAAGAAGCGAGTGCCGTAACCGGCTGCTGGGAACAAGCATTTCTTGATCATATGGGTCCTTACAAAGGGCTGTGCGTACGGAATTCGGCGCAGTCTAATCAGGCCGCAGTCACCTTACAATGGGTCCTGCTGGCGTTGCGATGTCATCATAGAGAAAAAATGTCGGCGTAAGTTCCGCTGGTCTCGCGAAGAGCCTCCACACCGGCACGGCAAAAACTGCCTGCACCTCAGGGTTTCAAAGGGCTGCACCCTTTTTAGCACGCTTTTGCACCCAGGACACTGACCTAGAATAACCTGCGCGCACCTGCCGCATTTGGCGCTATCATTACGACCTTGAATCACACCATGAGATTGATAGATGTCAGAACCAAAAGGCGTAAACGGCTACTTGATCACGAAGCGAGCGGACGGTTGGCACCTGATCAACTTCCACGGTGACAGCGTCGCCGGGGTCTTCCCCACCGAGAGCCAGGCGATCGCCGTGGCCGAAGTGTTTGTGGACGAAGCAGGCCACGCGTCGAGCAAACGACCGAAAACCAAGTAAGTTCTGCTGCCCTGTCATCAAGCCCCGTTCACCGGGGCTTTTTTGTGGGCGCTCATTTCATGCAAGCGGCCCGCTGAAACCGCGCCGTGGCCGTTACATAGCGACATCTATCGATGTTTGCATCATTAATCTCTGTAATTCTATTCTTACAGAAATCATAACGTTCAAAACACCCCTCCCCTCAATAAGAGTAGTCCATCTCTTACAGCTAATTATTGTTTTTTGGCAAAATGCCATATCCCTCTTACGCATCCTGACATAGCCGGCTACGCAACTAGGCGAATCAGGCGACTTACTTTTGTCCACGCAAACCCAACAATGACCTGAGTTCGAACGCCGCTGAAAATTGCAATGCAAATAGTTGGAAAAATCAAATTCCTCCTCACTGCAACTTGGTCGGCGTCGAACCAAGTTCCCTGCGTGCTCTACATGTCAGTAATGAACGGTAGGTGCACACCTGCCTGCGGGGTTTCTTTATGACGTTCATTAATATAGATGGGTCTTAGCTGATGAAAACTGAAATCAAAACTGCACTGTTGTCTATTGGGCTGCTGATGGGGTCGATGTCCGTCGCGCAAGCCGCGGATGGCACTATCACCTTCTTAGGATCGGTCCACTCAGGTGCTTGTTCTATCAAGCCAGACTCTGTCGATCAGTCCGTTCACCTGGGTGCAATCGCAAAACATCAATTGCAAACGGGAGGAAAGTCCGAAGCCCGCCGCGTATTGATCGAGCTTGAAGGTTGCGATCTCACCGGCCTGACCGACAACACCGTAACCACCACCTTCACAGCTGCACCATCGTCCGTCGTTCCGGGCGCGATCGGCACCGTGGGTGGCGCGGGCAACATCGGCATCATGATGACCCACGGCGGCAAACTCGTTGAGTTGGGTGTGCCCACTACCCCGCAGGCCATCGTTGCCGGTGATAACACGCTGGAGTTCGGGGCCTACGTTCAAGGTGCAGCGACGGGCGACGTCGTGCCTGGCGATTTCAGTGCGACCACCAATTTCACCCTGGCTTATCAGTAAGCATTTCCCCCCGCCACCAACGTGGCGGGGGAACTGATGGGAGATAACGGTGAAAACATTAATAAGCCTCGCAATTACCTCTTCGTTGGCGGTCATCAGCCCCGGGATTGTCGCGAAGACATCCGGTCAGGGCGATGGAGTGGTCACGCTGGGTGGAGAAGTCATTGACTCGGCGTGCGGGCTGGAACTGGCGAGTGCCGACCAGTCCATCGAAATGCCACCCGAACCTATTGGCCGGCTTTTGCGTAACACGATCGGCGAGCCGCATCCCTTCCAACTGCGCCTGGTCAATTGCTCATTGACTCGCCCGGACCCTCTGCGCCCTGGGTTAACGCTGCCCGACTGGGAGCATCTGCGCGTGACATTTGACGGGGCCAGCGACCGGCAAGGCCGCTCATTCGCCGCCGCTGGGCTTTCCCAGGGGGTCGCATTTCATATCTGGGATTCGCTTGGCCAGGAGAGTGTTCCAGGTGAGCCGATGCCGCTGGTGCCCCTGAATGAAGGCGACATGACCCTTCACTACACGGTCCGCCTGGTCGGTAACGGATTGCAACTGATGCCTGGGGATCACCGCGCGGCAGTGCGGTTCAAGTTGGAATACTTCTGAACATTGATGGGTTGCTTTCATGTTGAATGCGTCGAAGATCAAACATTCGCTCTGCCCTACCCTGTTTGGAGGGTTGATATCCGTGGCGGGCACTGCATTGGGTGCAGGGGATATCGAGTTCAATACTGACGTTCTGGATCTGAGTGATCGCACTAATATTGACTTGTCCCAGTTTGCCCGCAGTGGCTTTATTCTGCCCGGCACTTATTCAATGGTGGTGCAACTAAACAACCAGCCACTGCCTGAACAATCCGTCGCATTTTACCCTCCCGATAACGATCCCAAAAGCAGTGAAGCCTGCTTGTCTCCCGCCATCGTGGAGCAATTGGGCCTGAAGGAATCCGGCGCCACTGAGTTGACTTGGTGGAAAGGCGGGGAATGCCTGGATATCCGGGCGCTGCCCGGCATGGAGGTAAGGGGTGACCTGGCCACCAGCACGCTGAACATCAACCTGCCGCACGCTTACCTTGAGTACAGCGCGATCAACTGGGATCCGCCTTCACGTTGGGATGAAGGGATCCCAGGGCTGCTGCTCGACTACAACATGACGGCACAAACCAGCCACCAGAGGAATGACCGCACCCGCAACGACGTCAGTGGTAACGGCACGTTGGGAGCCAACGCCGGCGCTTGGCGCCTGAGGGCGGATTGGCAGGGCCGGGTCGACCAGGACCGCGAGGCGTCGGCCAGGCGTTCGCGTCTGGAATGGAGCCGTTACTATGCCTATCGCGCCATTCCATCGCTGAAGGCACGTCTGGTACTGGGAGAAAACTACCTGTATTCGGACCTGTTCGACAGCTTCCGTTTTACCGGCGCTGCGCTCAACTCCGATCAAAGTCAGCTGCCGCCGAATCTGCGCGGTTATGCACCCGAGGTGGTCGGCGTCGCCAAGACCAATGCAAGAGTCATCATCAGCCAGCAGGGCCGCGTGCTGTATGAAACCCTGGTGGCCGCGGGACCTTTTCGTATCCAGGACCTGAATGATGCGGTGAGCGGCAAGCTCGACGTGCGGGTAGAAGAACAGGATGGCTCGGTCCATACCTCCGAGGTCAATACCGCAGGCGTACCTTACCTGACTCGCCCTGGTCACATGCGTTACAAGGTCGCGGCGGGACGACCGTCCAATCTTCAATATGGCGCGGATGGCGACTTCTTCACTACCGGGGAGTTCTCATGGGGCGTCAGCAATGGTTGGTCACTGTTTGGCGGCGCGATTACCGATAACAACTACCGTGCGCTATCGGTCGGTGTGGGGCGTGACTTGTTATCCTTGGGCGCCCTTTCGTTGGATGCCACTCAGGCTCAGGCCAATGTCTGGAATGACACACTGTCGGGCAAATCCTACCGCCTGCAATATTCGAAGCACTTCGAGCAGTACGACAGCCAAATAACCTTTGCTGGCTATCGGTTTTCTGAACAGAACTACTTGAGCATGAGCGAATACCTCGATGCGCGTCATTACGGCAGGAACGGTGAACTCGCCGGGCGCTACAGGTACGACGAATACACAGAAAGTTGGAAGCCTATTGGTGGCAGTAAAGCCTTGTATACCGCGACGATCAATAAGCAATTCCGCGATTTGGGCACCACCGTTTACTTGAGTTACAACAAACAGACTTATTGGGAACGCGCGGCCACGCAACGTTGGAACTTGGCGGTATCGCGTTACTTTAATCTTGGGACGGTCAAAAACATGAGCCTGTCCCTGAATGTACACCGCACACTGGACTACAACTATAAAGATAACGGCGTTACGCTGACCGTCAGCCTTCCGTTAGGGCGTACGGGCACTCTGTCGATGGACGCTGATAGGACCCGTGGCGATAACGGTTTTTCAACGCGCTACAGCGATCGCCTGGATGAACGTAACGGCTACCAACTCAGTGCCAGTGACAAATCTGTCAGTGGTTACCTGAATCATATCGGTGACCAGGCGGACATCGACCTTGCGGCCAGTCAGCAAAGGGACGGCTACAGCACCCTGAGTGTGTCTGCTCGTGGCGGCGCTACGCTTACGCCCCAAGGGGCAGCCCTGCATCGGGCCAACAGCATGGGTGGCACTCGGCTGATGGTCGACACCGGCGGCGTGGCCGATGTGCCGGTGCGCGGTTACGGCGCACCGACACGCAGTAACGCCTTTGGCAAAGCAGTCATTTCCGACATTGGCAGCTACCAGCGGATGGCCGCCAGCGTCGACCTGGAAAGTTTGCCCAGCAATGTCGAAGCCACCCAATCCGTCACGCAACTCACACTGACCGAAGGCGCCATCGGCTATCGATCCTTGCCTGTGATTGCCGGCGAAAAAGCCATGGCGGTGCTGCGTCTGCCGGACGGCAGTGCACCGCCGTTCGGTGCGACGGTGAAGAACCTCAAACAGCAAGACACCGGCATTGTGAATGACGGCGGCAACGTCTACCTGAGCGGCATCCAGCCTGGCGCTCAGATGACCGTCAGCTGGGGAGGTGCAGAGCGATGCACGCTCACGCTCCCTGTCGTGCTACCCGCTGATGCCTTGACTGATGCCCTGCAACTGGGCTGCCGAATGGTAGCCAATGATCAATCCCTGCCCGAGCAAGAAACACTGACCGGGAAGCGTACCAATACGGAGAAAACATCCTCATGAAGCTGAATACGCGCCTTAACCAGACCTGCGCACTACTGGTTCTTGGCTTGAGCCAGAGCACCAACGCCGCGATTGGCCTGGATCGTACCCGAGTGATTTTTGATGGTGGCAAAGATGCCACCAGCGTAAGCATCACCAATAACAACACCCAGTTACCGTATCTGGCTCAGGGCTGGATCGAAGACGAAGCCGGCGAAAAAATCTCCAGCCCCTTGATCGTGCTGCCGCCGGTTCAGCGCGTGGAACCCGGCAAACAAAGCCAGGTAAAGGTTCAGGCGTTACCGGCGGCCAAATCGTTGCCCCAGGACCGAGAGACGGTCTACTACTTCAATTTGCGAGAAATTCCGCCACGCAGTGACAAAGCCAATACCCTGCAAATTGCCCTGCAGACTCGGATCAAACTGTTCTACCGGCCGCAAGCCATTGCGCCCAGCCAGCAGGACTTGTCCACCCCCTGGCAGGAAAAACTCACCCTCACCCGCGATGGCGAGCGTTACCAAGTGAATAACCCGACGCCTTATTACGTGACGCTGGTGGATGCGCGCAGCACCAAGGACGGCAAGACCGTGTCGGGCTTCGAGCCACTGATGGTCCCACCAAAAGGCCAGTTGACCCTGGGCGTCACCGCCAAGGCGCTCGGCACCACCCCGCATCTGGCTTACGTAAATGATTACGGCGGACGTCCATTAATGGCCTTCACCTGCAGTGGCAACACCTGCACGGTGAATGCACAAGCCTCCCCATCCAATCAGTAGCACCAGCCGCTGGAGAACACCATGAAGTGGCACATTGTGAAGGGCTTGGGCGGGCTGTTATTGGTCGCGCCATGGGTCGCACAGGCCGAGGACGTCGAGGGCATGAACGGGATGCTGAACATTTCCGGGAGCATGCATGAAATCCCCTGCGCGCTGGAGATGAATTCACTGCATCAAACCATCGACCTTGGCGCCGTATCAGCCAGCCAGCTGCAACGCCCCGGCGATCAAGCAAGGCCCGTGGCATTCCAATTGCGGTTTGCCGATTGCCAGCGCACCGCTGGCACCATCCGCAGCGAACGCACGGGCAACCTGACGTGGAGCGCCTTTCAACCGGTGCTGTCGGTCATGTTTGTTGCCCCTGCCGATGCCGATGACCCAAGGCTCGTCAAAGTGCAGGGCATAACAGGAATGGGCCTGCGCCTGGCCGACGCTCTGGGACGCGATGTACAGCTGGGATCAAGGGGCGAACCGCTGTTTTTGCCACTGGGCAGTAACACCCAGACGTGGACCGTTCAGCCCACACGCACCGCCGCACCGCTGACCAGCGGCGCGTTCCGGGCCGTGGTGGATTTCAAGCTCAACTATGAGTAAGGGCGTGACAATGGCTAAGCCAACCGGCCTATGGGCCGTTCTTATCAATGGTGGCCTGCTTTGGGCCGTCAGCCAGGGTGTGCAGGCCGAGACCAGCCTGACCATCCGCGCAGTGATTATCGCACCACCGCCCTGCGTGATTAACAGCGGCGCCACACTCGACGTGCCATTTGGTAATGACCTTCAAACCTCACGGGTTGACGGCGTCAATTATCGTCGGGGGGTGCCTTACACCGTCACCTGCAATTCACCTGTCAGCAACGCGATGAAGCTGGAACTCAAGGGCACGGCCGCTGCGTTTGACAATCGTGTGCTGATGACCCGCAAACCGGACCTGGGGGTAAAGCTGTTCGTGAATGGCGCTGATTGGCCACTCAATACCCCCGTGAACTTTACCCACCCGAACTTTCCGGTGGTACAGGCGGTGCCGGTCAAACGCGCGGGCAGCACCTTGACCGGAGGGGCCTTTGATGCGGCCGCCACCCTGGTGGTCGATTATCAATGAAGAGGAATAATCAATGACTGGTTGGCAGCAGCGAGCGTTGCTCGCCTTGTGCTCCCTGGGCCTCTGCGGTGGCGCAGTGGCAAACCTGACGTTCAGTGGAACGCTGAATGAACCACCGCCTTGCACCATTGATGCAGGCAACACGATTGAAGTCGACTTTGGTGATGTGGGCGTAAAGCGCGTAGACGGCGTGAAGTACCGCAAAGCGGTGCCTTACACCATCAACTGTGGCGCAGCCACCCTGCCCTGGGCGCTGAAGTTGAGTGTCAACGGCACGCCGACGGCATTTGATGGCGCGGCGGTGCAAACCAACGTATCGGCGCTGGGGATTCGGCTCTTCCAGAACAACGTGCCGTTTCCACTCAATACGCCAATGGACATCGTCCTCTCATCTCCGCCGAGATTGGAAGTGGTGCCCATCAAACAACCGGGCGCAACACTGCCCCCCGCACCGTTTTCAGCAGTGGCCACGCTGTTGGCTGAATACGAGTAGGAGCCGCGTCGATGCGACATGAAATGGATCATAAAAGATGGGCATGCGCCTGGCTGGCGTTACTGCTGAGCTTCGGACTGACGCCCAATGCGGATGCTGCGGACAACCTTCGCTTCAAGGGCAACCTGGTGGAAGAGGCCTGCACGATCCGCCCAGGCGACGACGCAATCACTCTGGAACTCTGGGACGTGACCAGCAAGCACCTCTACATCAATACCCGCACTCGAGCGAAGGCTTTCAAGGTGCACCTGGAGAACTGCGACACCACGATTGGGGACACGGTCACCATCCTGCTCGGTGGCACGGAAAACGTGAAGCTGCCGGGGTTGTTCGCGCTGGACGGTGGCAGCGGCGCAACGGGGATTGGCCTTGGCATAGAGACACCGGACAACAAGCCTTTCCCCGTGAATACCGTCAGCGAAAAACAGGTGTTAAGCACCGGCAGCAACGTCATTGAGCTCAAAGCCTATGTGCAGGGCGAGCCGGATGCGATCAGGGATCAAACCATTGGGCACGGCCGGTATACGGTGACCTCGACTTTCACGCTGGACTATCCGTAACAGTCCCAGACAAACCTCAAATCTCTCCTGGGTAATTCCAGTAGAGAGGCAACGAGAGATCAACATGAAACGACTTTATGGCGCCATGGTGCTGCTTGCCTTGGTGGGTATTACAACAAACGTGAACGCTGCCCAGTGCCGGGTCAATGGCGGCCCGTGGCAACAAGTGGACACGGGGGGCACGCTGCCCCTAGAGGTTCCCGTGACCGTCCAGCTCGGCTCGGACACAAGCCGTATCCTTCTGGAAGGCGTAAGGCTTGAGTGCCGATTCACGCCTTATCCGGGCTGGCCATCCCATTACGAGGACTACTGGGCGACATCGGTTCTCGCCGGTCCAGCCTGGACACCCGGTCCTAAATTTGTCAACCAGGGTACTGGTTTAAGAATAAACGGGGGGTACTACAACACCCCAGTACCGACTAACATTCGAATTGCAACCATGCCCAATAACGCCATCGGTGTTGCCGTCAACGTGACGCCTTACATCCTGAATCGCAACGATCCGGCGAACCCGATCAACGTTGTCATAAATGACATCCTTGGCACGTTGCGCTTGAGCCAGACAAACAATTATGACTCAGGTAGGGCAGGTCTTTCGCTCGTATACAGGGCCGCCAACAATTTTTCCATCTCTCCCTCAACCTGCACGATCAACAATAACAACCCCATCGAGGTCAACTTTGGTAACGTCCACCAACGACAAATCGGTACAGATCCACTGACAACGCCTATCCAGAGCAATCGCAGGCTCACCTACTCCTGCCCGAATGCGGGGATCACCACACCGATCACCATCACCTATAAAGGCATCGCGACGTCGTTCGACAACCGCCTGCTGCTGATGACCAACCCGAATGTCGGCACAGCGATGGTCCGGGCGGGATCCGCGGTGGCTGTGAACGGCAGGTTCCTGACCCAAATCACCAACAGTGTCGGAGGGGATGATGTGACGTTCTCCCTGGTTCAGAGACCAGGCTCACTGCCTGCCGCAGGGCCTGTAACCGGGAGTGGTGTACTCGTGATGGGAGTTCCGTGACACAGAAAAACCGCTAAGGGCAGGAGCGCGCAGTTGCGAAGTGTATTTATGTGACTGCGCACCAGGTGGCATTTCGCTATAATCCTGCGCCAACGCCCCACGACCGTGTCAGCGTCCCCTCCCACACCCTCGACGATGAACCCCTATGAACAAGTTTCTGGCACTGACTGCAGTCCTGGCGCTCGCCGGGTGCACCACCACGTCTGACGTCTACCTGAAAAATGGAGAGCAAGGCCTGACCATCGACTGTTCCGGCGAGGCCAATTCCTGGGCCAGTTGCTATGAAAAGGCCGACGCCTCATGTGCCGGCACCGGCTACCGTATCGTCGGCACCGAGGGCACACCCTCGCTCCAGGAAAGTGACAAGACCCTGGGCAAGGACGTGGGCAACTTCAAAAGCCGCAGTGTGGTTGTAGTGTGCAAGTAAGCCTCAGGCTTACAGCTGAATATCGGCAAACTTGATACCCAGCCCCCGGATGGTCTCCACCAGGTCATCCAGCCGCTGGAACGACTCGACTTCGTCCTGATCGTCCACCAGGAAAAAACTGCGGCCGCCGCTTTTCTTGAAAAATACGATCCACTCGCCCAAGTCGGCCGGGTTCTGGATGATGTGCGTCGCTGATATCTGGCCTTCGGCCTGGCGAGCCCTGACGTGTTCACGCTTCATGAATAACTTCCCAAAAAGACAAATGCCGCACAAACCGAGGGTTTGCGCGGCATCTTTGCATTGATCGGGTAACAGTTTAACGGATGCCCTGCCCGATCAACACGCCTTCTACAGTTTGCCCGTAGAGATTGACGCCGTCATTGGCGTGGAACTTGAGCCGGGTTTTCTCCACGGAACCGTCAACTAGGCGCGGATCCTGCGGCCGTTCATGGCTGTTGACATAGGCGGCCACGTCCCAGGCTTGCTGGTCGCTCAGACTACCGCCCTTGCCCAACGGCATGTTGTGTTTGATGAAGGACGCGGCCGTATTGATGCGGTGCATGCCCGCGCCCCAATTATAGGAGTCTTTACCCCACAACGGCGGCATCACATAGTGGTCACCGACCTTCTGGCCCTGCCCTTCGGCGCCATGGCAGACAGCGCATTGCCCGTCATAAACCTGGGCGCCCTGCCTCAAGTCGTAACCCTTGGCCGGTTGCGCAACGTCCGGATAGCCGCGCCCCGGCAATTCAACACCCAGTGGCGCCTTGCTCGCCAACCAATAAGCGTAAACCGAGAGCGCGGTGATCTCGGGACTATCTGCGGCCGGAGGCGTGCCGCCATTCATGCTGAACTGGAAGCAGCCCTGCAATCGCTCGGCAAACGTGTTGACCTTGTCGTTTTTCTTCCGATAGGCCGGGTACATCGGGTAGGCAGCCCACAAGGGCGCCGAGTTGGCGAGGCGGCCCTGGTCCAGGTGGCAGTTGCTGCAGTTGAGTCCGTTACCGACATAGTTCGGCGCCAGACGTCTGGTATCCACGAACAGCGCGTAACCCTCCTTGACCAGCTTGCCGTAGGCATTGTCAGGCAGTTCGCTTTCTTGAGGAGGCTGGAATTGGCTGGCAGCAGCGTGGCTGGCAGGTTGCAACTGCGACTGGTCTTCCATGGCGATCGTGGCGGCGTGGGCCGAGGGTAGACCCAGTAGGCCCAAGGCCAATATCAACGGGCTCATGGCTTGGCCTCCAGTTTCAGCGAGGCGAAATACTGGGCCACGCCCTGCACTTCTTCTGCCGTGAGAGACTTGGCGATGTGCCCCATCAAGTCATTCGGGTCATTGTGGCGGGTACCGCTTTGCCAAGCCGTCAACTGCGCGGCCAGGTAAGCGGCGGGTTGACCGGCCAGGGGTGGGAACGCGTCGCCGACGCCCGTCCCTGCTGGGCCATGGCAACTGGCGCACGCCGGAATCTGCCGCTCCCAGGCGCCCTGTTGTGCGAGTTTTTGGGCGGCATTGATCGGCATTTCGCTGCGATAGACCGCCTGGGGAACAGGAGCCGGCATTGCCGCCAGCACCTGGCTGACCGCCTCTATTTCGGCATCCGTGAGCGCATTCGCCAACGGTTGCATCACCGGATTCGTACGGCTGCCACTTTTAAAGTCTTCCAGTTGTTTACGCACATATGTCGCGGGCAAACCTGCCAGTCTAGGAAAACCCGCTGCGGCCATCCCCGATCCATCGGCACCATGGCAAGCTACACACGGCATGGCACCCGGCTGCGAACCGCCCTCGGCAAAAATGTTCCTCCCCTCCAGCGCGTGGGCATTGCCCAATAACAACATCAGCGCACTGCCCATCAGTACTCGTTCCAGGGACATCATCACGGCTCCATTTTATAGTTATATGCTTAGACGCTTACGGAATAAGCCTACAAATGGTAGGGGAATGACCCCGTCGCGACAACTCCAAAAACGTAACGCAAAAAAGCCCGGCTTTGCGCTTACGCGGCCAGGCTTTTTTATCGGATAGGAAGTCGCTGGGTTGAACAGGCCAGATCAGCCGGAAATGCAGTCCTCGCCCGCCTTCTTCACATCACCCGGACGGATCGGCACATTGGACATGCTCTCGTAGAGCTTGATGCTGCTACCGCTGGAGCGCTCATCGATCTCGAAGATCGCTGAAGGGTCGGCGGAAAACTTCTGCGGCACAATCACCTGCACACCGCCATCCTTATGCGGTTCGATCTGCGACGGCCGACGGGTCGCCGAGAGTTTTTTCACCACACACGCGGCGTATTCCTGGGGCTTCTTCCCGGAAATGACGGCCAAGGTCGGAGGGGTCTGCTTGATATCTGCAACCGAAGCACACCCACCAATCGCCAGGGCCAGAACCAACACACTCCACTTCATACAAAAACCTCCGATAAAGACCCTACGACAGCGGGGATGGTAATTTTCTCCCGCCCACGTAGGATTTATCCCTGATAACTCGGTAAATAACTGTTTTAAATTGTCGATGTCGTTGAAGACGGGCCGATAATAAACGCGCTGGGGCTGATAAACTCCATCTTAACCTACGTATCGTTCTGATTTTTCAGAAAAAGCCCTTCTGGAGCCCCCACCCATGAAATTCATCCACCAGCGTGAGCACCTCAACGAGGGCGACATTGTCGTCATCGAATGCTCGCAGACTTGTAATATTCGTCTGATGAGCGACGCGAATTTTCGCAGCTTCAAAAATGGCGGCCGTCATACCTATCACGGCGGCGCTTTCGACAAGTTCCCCGCCAAAATCACCGCACCGAGCACCGGATTCTGGAACATCACCCTGGATGTGGTCACGCGTCGTGCAATCAGCGTGACCCGCAAACCCGCGTTGTCCCACAAGATCCGCATCGTGCGTCGCACCAGCTCCAAGCTGAGCTGATCCGCACACTTCACAGGAAATAGCCGTGAACACCACTACAAAATACGTGATCAAGTACAAGCTCAACGGCGAACGCCGTTTTGAGTTCGCCCAACTGCAGACCAACAGCGTGGAAGAAGCCAAACAGGCCCTGGCGAAAATTCACGATGCCAGTGATGAAATCACCGACATCAATGTGAGCAAGGCGCTGTAAGCCGATGCCCGGCCCCACCGCTGACCTGTTTGCCGACGACGCCCTGCAGCAACCCCCAGGGCGTGAGCAAATTGGCGAGCAGTCCTACGTATTACGGGGCTATGCCCTACCTTGGATTGAGCACGTTCTGCCAGAACTACGGCGTGTTCTGGCTCAATCACCGTTCCGGCAAATGGTCACACCCGGCGGCTTTACCATGTCGGCGGCATTGAGCAGTTGCGGCGACCTGGGCTGGACCACCGACACCTCCGGCTACCGCTACTCGCCGCTCGACCCGCGCAGCCAAAAGCCATGGCCGCAGATGCCAGACGTTTTGCGTCAATTGGCGGTGCAGGCGGCGGCAGAGGCCGGCTTTCCCGACTTTGCCCCCGACGCCTGCTTGATCAACCGCTATGTACCCGGTGCCAAGATGTCGCTGCACCAGGACAAAAACGAACGTCGCTATAGCGAACCGGTTGTATCCGTGTCACTCGGCTTGCCGGCGATTTTCCTGTTTGGCGGACATGAGCGCAGTGACAAAACCCGCAAAGTCTCGCTGTTCCACGGCGACGTGGTGGTGTGGGGCGGCGTGGACCGCTTGCGCTTCCACGGGGTGATGCCGATCAAGGAAGGCGTACATCCGGTCATGGGCCCGCAACGCATCAACCTCACGTTTCGCACCGCCGGCTGATTTGACCGCAAGCTTCAGAGTGCCAGGTGTGCATGGCGCGATTAGTCTGAATGGAATCCGTCAGGAGTACCGAGCATGACCAACGAACAAGACCCCCGCTGGGCGGCCATCCTCGCCCGCGACCCCAAGGCTGATACGTTGTTCGTCTACGGTGTAAAAACCACCGGTGTGTACTGCCGCGCCAGCAGCGTTTCACGCTTGCCACGCCCGGAAAACATCGAGTTCTTCGACACCCCTGCACAGGCCGAAGCCGCCGGGTATCGCGCCAGCAAACGCGTAAGCGCAGACCAGACCCAGTTGGTTGCGCACCACGCGCAACTGGTCGCGGACGCGTGCCGGCATATCGAACAGGCTGACACTGCACCCAGCCTGCACGCGCTGGCTTCGCAAGCCAACCTGAGTCCGTTTCATTTTCACCGTGTATTCAAAGCCGTCACCGGCCTGACCCCCAAGGGGTATGCCACTGCGCACCGTTCGCGCAAGGTACGCGATGGGCTCAAAGGCTCGCACTCGGTGACCGATGCCTTGTATGACGCAGGCTTCAACTCCAACAGCCGCTTTTATGAGTCGGCTGACCAGCTGCTTGGCATGAAACCCAGCGACTACAAAGCCGGAGGGACTAACTCGGCGATCCTGTTTGCCGTCGGGCAGTGCTCGCTGGGGGCGATTCTAGTGGCACAAAGTGCGCGTGGCGTGTGCGCGATTCTGCTGGGGGATGACCCTGACAAGCTGGTACGCGATCTTCAGGATCAATTTCCCAGGGCGGAACTGGTAGGCGCCGACCAGCGCTTCGAGCAGTTGGTCGCGCAGGTCGTGGGCTTTGTCGAAGCGCCTGCGCTCGGCCTGGACCTGCCACTGGACTTGCGCGGCACCGCATTTCAGGAGCGGGTGTGGCAAGCCTTGCGCGATATTCCAGCGGGAAGCACGGCCAGCTACGCGCAAATAGCCGCGCGAATCGGTGCGCCGAAGTCGTTCCGCGCAGTGGCTCAAGCCTGTGGCGCGAACAGCCTCGCGGTCGCCATTCCTTGCCACCGGGTGGTGCGCAGCAATGGCGACCTGTCGGGCTACCGCTGGGGTGTAGAACGTAAGCAGCAGTTGCTGGAGCGTGAGAGCAAGGCTTAACCCAGCTTGCGCTTGCGAAACTCAGCGACTTTGTGCCGGTTGCCACACAGCGCCATGCTGCACCAACGGCGCTTATGCGCCTTGGTGCGGTCGTAGAACCACAACACGCATTCGGGATGTTCGCAGGTGCGGATCAGGTTGAAATCCCCGTCTACCAGCAAACGCGCTGCGGCTTCTGCAATCACCGAGAGAAATTGCTCCGGGGTCTGCTGCTTGCGCTGACGCTCAACGCGTAACTCACCCGACGCCGGCCAAGCCAACTGCGAATGGCTGACGGCCTTGCGCAAAAAGCCATTCAGCGCGGCGGGATCGCCCCGCGTTCCCTCCTTGCGCGACTCCAGCAATACACGGATTACCTCGCGCAGTTCCCGGCCCACCCGGAGCAATGCGCCCGGTTCAAATGCAGGCACCTGCCCTTCCTTCACCCACTCCAGGCGCACCAGCCAACGCTCGACATCGGCATCGGACTGCCAGAAGTCGTGGGGTTGCGCGTCCACATTGGCGCGCGTGTTGAGCATGTCCAACACCGGGTCATCGGCGAGGACATAAGGCTCAAGGGGGGCTGGGATAGTCATGGTCATTCCTCTTATAGGCGTCGACATAGTAACCGCTATCTAAGCACACGGATAGTTACACACGACAAAATTGAAACCTCTATAAATAGTTTGACAGGTTACTTGTTTGAGCGCAGATTTTGAAAACGGTAACCCGTATATCAACCCAATCAAGTTACAAAGGCGCTTTCATCATGACCACTCCAACCTCCGTCGTTCACTACCGCCATGTCGATGCCGACGGCGTAAGCATGTTCTACCGCGAAGCCGGCGACCCCTCGGCGCCGGTCATGTTGCTGCTGCATGGCTTCCCCAGTTCGTCGCATATGTACCGTGACCTGATCCCGTTGCTCGCCACGCGCTTTCGAGTGATCGCGCCGGACTTGCCAGGTTTTGGCTTCACCGAGGTACCGGCCGAACGCGACTACCACTACAGCTTCGATAACCTGGCGATCACCGTCGGGCATTTTGTCGACGCGCTGGAATTGACGCGGTACGCGTTGTACGTCTTCGACTACGGCGCACCCGTAGGTCTGCGCCTGGCAGTGGCACACCCTGAACGGGTCAGCGCGCTCGTCTCGCAAAACGGTAACGCCTACCTGGAAGGCCTGGGGGACGCCTGGGCACCCATTCGCGCCTATTGGGCCGAACCAAGCCAGGCCAACCGCGAGGTGATCCGCAACGCGGTCATCAGCCTGGAAGGCACGCGCTACCAATACCTGCACGGTGTCCATCAACCCGAGCGGGTTGCGCCGGAGTCCTACATGCTCGACGTACTGCTCATGCAGCGGCCCGGCAATGACGAGATCCAGTTGGACCTGTTCCTCGACTACCGTAACAACCTGACGCTGTACCCGGCGTTCCAGGCCTTCTTCAGGGCCAAACAGGTGCCGACACTGGTGATCTGGGGCCAGAACGATCCGTTCTTCATCCCACCAGGGGCTCACGCCTACCAGACCGACAACCCGAACGCGGTGGTGGAACTGCTCGACACCGGGCACTTCGCCCTGGAAACCCACGCAGCCCACATCGCCGAACGGATACACGCGGTACTGGGCGACGCCATCAACTGATGGCACACCACGAAACGTGCCGTTCGTCCAGTGAATAAAACAGAGTGGCCGGGGCACATGGGCCCTGTTAAAACAGCGTAAAGCCTCACTAACGCTGGAGAGACATCCCATGAGCACCTGGCCAGACACCCGCATTATCGACCTGCTGGGGATCGAACTGCCCATCATCCAGGCGCCCATGGCCGTGGGTACGACCACGGCCATGGTCATCGAGGCCAGTAAAGCCGGGGCGCTGGGCTCATTGCCGGCGGCTGCACTGAGCCTCGCGCAATTGCGCGAAGCCCTGGCCGCCATCCGTGAGGCCAGCCCGCGCCCGATCAACGTCAACTTCTTCTGCCACCAACCGCCAGCCCCCGACGCTGCGCGTGATCGGCGCTGGAAGGACTTGCTGGAACCCTACTACCGCGAATTGGGTGCCGATTTTGAGGCGCCGACGCCTGTGTCCAACCGCGAACCGTTTAACGAAGCGGCTTGCCAAGTCATCGAGGAATTCTGTCCCGAAGTCGTCAGTTTTCACTTCGGCCTGCCAGAAAAAGCCCTGTTGGATCGGGTAAAAGCCACGGGTGCGAAAGTGCTGTCCTCGGCCACCACCGTGGAAGAAGCAATCTGGCTGGAGCAGCACGGCTGCGACGCAATTATCGCCATGGGCAGTGAAGCGGGCGGCCATCGTGGCTTGTTTCTCAGCGATGACCTCAATACCCAGATAGGCCTGTTCGCCCTGCTGCCGCAAGTGGTTGACGCCGTGAGCGTGCCGGTGATTGCCGCCGGGGGAATCGGTGACGCACGCGGAATTGTCGCGGCCTTTGCCCTGGGCGCCTCGGCGGTGCAAATCGGTACGGCTTACCTGTTTACACCTGAAGCCAATGTCACCCCTTCGCACCACCACGCACTGCGCCATGCCCAGGCCAGCGAAACCGCACTGACCAACCTGTTCACCGGTCGCCCGGCACGGGGCATCGTCAACCGTGTGATGCGTGAGTTGGGCGCAATCAACCCAGCAGCTCCGGCCTTCCCCACCTCCGGCGGCGCGTTGATACCGCTCAAAGCCAAGGATGAAGCAGGTTTCAGTAACCTGTGGTCTGGCCAGGCACTGCGCCTGGGCAAAGACACCACCACCTATGAGTTGACGCGTGAACTGGCGCAGCAGGCGCTGGCCAAACTCAACCCATAGAACCTGTGGCAACTTTGCACTGTACCGGCAATGGCCAACCGCTATATATTCCCATACATAGCGGTTAAGCCTTCTACCTATAACAAGCCGTACACTCTCAAAGGAGCTGCTTCATGACGATTCACGCCTCACGCCTGGCCATCCTGGTCGCTGCCCTCGCCTTCGGTTCGGCCCACGCCGATGAAGTCCAGGTGGCCGTCGCCGCCAACTTCACCGCACCGATCCAGGCGATTGCCGCCGATTTCGAAAAAGACACCGGCCACAAACTGATCGCAGCCTACGGTGCCACCGGCCAGTTCTACACCCAGATCAAGAATGGCGCGCCGTTCGAAGTGTTCCTGAGCGCCGACGACACCACCCCGCAAAAGCTCGAAACCGAAGGCGACACCGTCAAAGGCTCGCGCTTCACCTACGCCGTCGGCACCCTGGCGCTATGGTCGGCCAAAGAAGGTTACGTCGACGCCAAAGGTGAAGTGCTGAAGAAAAACGAGTTCAAGCATTTGTCGATCGCCAACCCGAAAGCCGCACCTTACGGCCTCGCGGCTACCCAAGTGCTGGCCAAGGAAGGGCTGACCGAGAAGGTCAAAGACAAGATCGTCGAAGGCCAGAACATCACCCAGGCCTACCAGTTCGTGTCCACCGGCAACGCCGAGCTGGGCTTTGTGGCCTTGTCGCAGATCTATAAAGACGGCAAAGTCACCAGCGGTTCAGCGTGGATCGTTCCAGCAGCCATGCACGACCCGATCAAACAAGACGCAGTGATCCTCAACAAGGGCAAGGACAGTGCTGCTGCCAAGGCACTGGTTGACTACCTCAAGGGGCCTAAAGCCGCTGCTGTCATAAAGTCCTATGGTTACGAGCTGGCCAAGTAAATGCCGTTATCGAGTGCCGATTTTTCCGCTATCTGGTTGACCATTGAACTGGCGTCACTGACTACCGTGATCCTGCTGGTCATCGGCACTCCGATTGCCCTGTGGTTGTCGCGCACCCGCTCCTGGTGGCGCGGCCCCATTGGCGCCATCGTCGCTCTGCCGTTGGTGTTGCCACCGACGGTGATCGGTTTCTACCTGCTGTTGACCATGGGCCCCAATGGCTACTTCGGCCAGTTCACCCAATGGCTGGGCCTGGGCACTCTCACCTTCAGCTTCGCGGGGCTGGTCATTGGCTCGGTGATCTATTCCATGCCGTTCGTGGTGCAACCGTTGCAAAACGCCTTCTCCGCCATCGGCACACGCCCGCTGGAAGTGGCCGCGACCTTGCGGGCCAATCCTTGGGACACGTTCTTCACGGTCATTTTGCCCCTGGCGCGACCAGGGTTTATCACCGCCTCTATCCTGGGGTTTGCGCACACCGTCGGTGAATTCGGCGTGGTGCTGATGATCGGCGGCAATATCCCGGACAAGACCCGCGTGGTGTCCGTGCAGATCTACGACCATGTGGAAGCCATGGAATATGCTCAGGCCCACTGGCTGGCCGGCTCGATGGTGGTGTTCGCGTTCCTGGTGTTGCTGGCGCTGTATTCCAGCCGTAAAACCAAGATGGGCTGGAGTTGATGCCGATGATTGATGTACGCCTGAAACTTGAGTACTCGGGCTTTGCCCTGGATGTGGACTTGCACTTGCCCGGTCGCGGTGTGACGGCGCTGTATGGGCATTCCGGCTCCGGCAAGACCACGTGCCTGCGTTGCATCGCCGGGCTGGAGCGCGCCGAAGACGGTTTTATCCAGATCAATGATGAAGTCTGGCAAGACAGTCGCAACAGGTTGTTCGTACCGCCGCATAAACGCGGCCTGGGCTACGTGTTTCAGGAAGCCAGCCTGTTCCCTCATCTGTCGGTGCGGGCCAACCTGGAGTTCGGCCTCAAGCGTATTGCTCGTCAGCAGCGCCGTGTGGATATGGCCCATGCCACCGAGTTGCTGGGCATCGGCCACCTGCTCGATCGCCATCCCCAGCACCTTTCCGGCGGCGAGCGCCAGCGCATCGGCATCGCCCGCGCCTTGCTCACCAGCCCCAGCTTGTTATTGATGGACGAACCCCTGGCCGCTCTCGATAGCCAGCGCAAAGGCGAGATCCTGCCGTACCTCGAACGCCTGCACGATGAACTGGATATCCCGGTGCTGTACGTCAGCCATGCCCAGGATGAAGTAGCGCGCCTGGCCGACCACATCGTCTTGCTCAGCGACGGCAAGGCCCTGGCCAGCGGCCCCATCGGCGAAACCCTGGCGCGGCTCGACCTGCCCCTGGCGCTGGGAGACGATGCCGGGGTGGTGATCAACGGCGCGGTCAGCGCCTACGACGATCACTATCAGTTGCTCACCCTGCGACTGCCCACCAGCGCCTTGCATATGCGTGTGGCCCATGCACCGCTGGCCGTGGGCAAAGCGTTGCGTATCAAGGTGCAGGCGCGGGATGTGAGCCTCAGCCTGCAAGCGGAGGAGCACAGCAGCATCCTCAACCGCTTGCCGGTGACGGTTACCCAGGAGATTTCGGCGGACAATAACGCCCACGTGCTGGTGCGACTGGACGCGGGTGGGACGCCGTTGCTGGCGCGCATCACGCGGTTCTCCCGCGACCAACTGCAACTGCACCCCGGCCAGCGTCTCTGGGCGCAAATCAAGGCCGTCGCGGTGTTGGCGTAAGCAACCTTTTGGCACGACCGCACACCGCTGCGGTCCATCAGACATACCGGCCTGATTTGTTGCCAAGGAACCCGCCTCATGCCCGACTCTGCGCTACCCCGCGACCTGCATTACGTTGACGACACCCAGCCCGGCATCCGCCGCAAGACGCTGCGGGGCAAGTTCCAGTATTTCGACCCCAAGGGTGAGCGCATCACGGATGCCGACGAGATCAAGCGCCTCAATGCCCTAGCCGTCCCGCCGGCCTACACCGATGTGTGGATCTGCGCCGACCCGCGCGGCCACCTGCAGGCCACCGGCCGCGACGCCCGTGGGCGCAAGCAATACCGTTATCACCCGCGCTGGCGCGAAGTGCGGGACACCGACAAGTACTCGCGGCTGCAAGAATTCGGCAATGCTCTGCCCAAGCTGCGCAAGCAGCTGGAAGCGCAAATCGCCGAACCCGGATTTACCCGCGAAAAGGTGCTGGCCACCGTGGTGACGCTGCTCGACGCTACGCTGATCCGCGTCGGTAATACCCAGTACGCCCGCGACAACAAGTCCTATGGATTGACCACCCTGCGCACCCGCCATGTGGATGTCAAAGGCAGCGAAATCAAGTTTCAGTTCCGCGGCAAGAGCGGCGTCGAGCACCAAATCAGCGTTAAAGACCGGCGACTGGCAACCGTGGTCAAACGCTGCCTGGAATTGCCGGGCCAGAACCTGTTCCAGTACCTGGATGAAGACGGCGAGCGGCACACCGTCAGCTCTCACGACGTGAATGACTACCTGCACAGCCTCACCGGCGCCGATTTCACCGCCAAGGACTACCGCACCTGGGCCGGCACTGCCATGGCGCTGGCCGTGTTGCGGGAGTTGGAGTGGCAGCCTGAGTCCGATGCCAAAAGGCATGTTGTGTCGATGGTCAAGGATGTCGCCAAACAGCTTGGCAACACCCCTGCGGTGTGCCGCAAGTGCTACATCCACCCTGCCGTGCTGGAGCATTTCAGCCTCGGCGAACTCTCCAAGCTGCCCAAGCCGCGCATCCGCAAAGGGCTCAAGGCCGAAGAAGTGGCCTTGGCGATGTTTCTTGAGCAACTGGCGGCGCACTTGCCGAAAAAAGCCAAGACGGGTTAGGCTTTGCCTCCCTTCTGATCCGCAGGACGACCGCCGACGTGAACCACTAAGCCTTCCAAAATGTATCTGCAACGAGCCGCCTGGCGCGCTTGTTGGCCTGTCCGACATTTTTTTGGAGGTGCTGATGACTGACGTCAACCGGCCGCCCGTCCTTGTTTCCCTGCAACACTTGAGTTTCCAGTTCGCCAATGGCGAGACCTTGCTGGATGACCTGACCCTGTCCATCGATCACACACCCACCGGCATTGTGGGGCGCAATGGTCGCGGCAAAAGCATTCTCGCCCGGTTGATCGCGGGGCTGCTGCCACCCTCCTCCGGATCGCTGAATGGCCCTGGCCGTGTGATCTACGTGGCACAGAGCATCACGGCTGCGCCAGGGGAGACGGTCGCCGATCTCACCGGCACCGCCGTGATATTGGCCGCCCTTGAACGCATGGTGCGAGGCGCCGCACGGATCGAAGACCTGGAACTGATCGATGACCGTTGGGACCTGGCCGAACGCTTGCGCAGTGCCCTGGATGGCGCGGGGCTGGCGCAGCTGTCCTTTGATACCCCTGCCGACCAACTCAGCGGCGGCCAGTTGGCCAGGGTCGCGATCATCGGTGCGCTGCTGGCCGCGCCGCCGTTGCTGGTACTCGATGAGCCCACCAACCACCTCGACAGCGAAGGCCGCGCCTGGCTGCTGCGTGTGCTCAGCGCTTGGCGGGGTGGCCTGGTGGTGGTCAGCCATGATCGGCAATTGCTCAACGCCATGGCGCGCATCATTGAACTGTCGCCCCTCGGCGTAAACGTCTATGGCGGCAACTACGATGCCTATCGCCTGCAGCGCGATGCCGAACAACAGGCCGCCATCGCCGCGCTCGACCATGCACGCCTGGAGCGCAGCCGCGAACGGCGGCGCCTGCAAAAAGACCACGACAGCCTGCAACGCCACGCCGCGCGCTCACGCAAGCAGGCAGAAACCGCCAACGTCGACCGCTTCACCAAGGCGCGCTGGAAAGGTGCCGCCACCGAGATCGTCAGCACCGTGCGTAGCGCGCATGGGCAGCATAAACACGAACTGGATGCCCAGGTGCGCCAGGCTTATGAACGGGTCGAAGATGAAACGCCGACCTTGTTGGCATTGCCCGCCTCAGCGGTGCCCAACGGGCGACAAGTGCTGTCGTTGGTGAACGCACAGTTACCGTGGCTGCCGTCGACCTGCCTGAATGTGCATCTTACAGGTCCGGTGCGCGTCGCCGTGCGTGGGCCCAACGGCTGCGGCAAGTCCTCGTTGTTGAAGGTACTGGCCGGTCAATGGCAGGTCGTCGCGGGTGAATGCAGCGTGTTTCTGCCCTGCGCCTACATCGATCAACACCTTACGCTGCTGGACGATCAACGCTCCATCGTTGAACAGCTCAACCTGCTCGATACATCCCTGGCCGAAGCCCAACTGCGCACGCGCCTGGCGTTGCTGCAACTGGATGCCTTGCGCGTCACCCAACCCACCGGGCAACTCAGTGGCGGCGAACGCTTGAAAGCCGCGATGGCGATTGCCTTGTGGCGCGAAGTGCCGGCGCAACTGCTGTTACTGGACGAACCGACCAACCATCTGGACCTGGAGTCGGTGATGGCTTTCGAGCAGGCGCTGCAAGGTTTCAATGGGGCGATGGTGGTGGTGTCCCATGACGCGGCGTTCATCCGATCGATCAGGCCTACCCATTTCCTGGATTGGCACCCCACAGGTTGGTCGCTGGAGCCTGTCTGAGGTCATTGCACGTGTGCATAAAGCGTCATACGGTAGTGGCCGGATAATCTCACCGAGGAACCCGGTCCTATGCTGCCTTCGCCCCGCAAGCCTTACGCCAATGCTGCACTCGCCCATCGACAGCGCTGGCGTGGCCGGGTCGGGCTGATGCTGGTGGCCAGCCTTTCAGTACTGGCGGGGATGACCGATGCCATCGGCTTCATGGCGAGCGGCGACTTCGTTTCATTCATGAGCGGCAACACCACGCGCCTGGCAGTGGCGATCAGCGCGGGAGAGCTTGGGCTGACCGGGCGGCTGTTGTTGCTAGTAGCAACATTTGTGGTCGGTAACGCACTGGGTGTGCTGGTCAGTCGACTCAGCCGTCGTCATGCCCTGCCTTTGCTGCTGTGTATTGCGGCCTTGTTGTGCGGCGCGGCATGGCTGCCTTTCACTGACACACTGCTCGCGCTGCTGGCGGCGATCATTGCGATGGGCATGCTGAATGCGGCAGTGGAAGAGGTCAACGGACTCCCCGTAGGGCTGACTTACGTCACTGGCGCACTGTCACGCTTTGGCCGTGGGCTGGGGCGCTGGATGCTCGGAGAACGGCGCACGGGCTGGCGCGTGCAGTTGATCCCATGGACCGGCATGTTCGTGGGCGCGGTGATTGGCGCGCTGCTGGAGCAGCAGATGGGCTTGAAGGCGCTGATGGTCAGCGGGGTAGTGGCGGGGTTGTTGGGGTTGCTGTCACTGAAGATTCCCCGTCGCTGGCACCTGGGTTACATGCCGCGTTGAAGAAAAGGAGGGATGCTCGCCCGACGTTTAGGCCTCGACGTCCGTGTACTGGTAAAGAGCCATCATGTCGGGCGAGCGGGTGAATCATAAGCTAATGCCCGGCGGCTGTCGTGCCAGGCATTTCCTAAATCTTCTAAGGCAATGGATTACAGGCAGGTCGCGAGTGCAGCCAAACGACGCTTGGCGGGCATGTTGTCTTCTGCGGCGTAGTACTTGATAGAGGAGCCGGCACCCGCGTTTTGCACATCGACAAAGTAATCGCCAGCGGTGGTGTAGACGGTGTAGCCGCCCGCCGCTATCGGCTCCTTGAAGCCGCCGGCATCAACGCCAAACACGCTTTCGTCCTGCCAGCCGAACTGCACGCATTCGGCAACAACCAGGGTGGCCTTGTCCGAAGCCAGGGTTTTGTAGGGCGTGCCTGCGCGCGCTTCTTTCATCTTCGAACCCGCGCAACCGGCCAGGGCCGCCAATACCAGTGCGCCAATTACCACCTTGTGCATGCCATTGCTCCGTTGGAAAAAAACGCGACTGTACCATTGCCACAGGCACTACTGACGGCTGGATGAACTTTGTTTCACTGTAAAGAGAGCAGGCGCCGCCTATAGTGGCGACGCTCATTTTTAGAAGTCTCCCTTCGGCCCGCTCTCCCGCGGGCTTTTTTTCGCCTGGGCTCAGAGCAACCAGCGAAACAGATAGAACACCACCATGCTCAGCAACACGGTGAGCAGCACATTGCGCGTCCAGAACATCAGCCCCACTGCGCTGATACCCGCCAACAGGTAGGGGTTGGCCGGACTGAGGTTCAGATGATGGTCCGCCAGGAAAATGATCGGCCCGCAAATCGCCGTGAGCATGCCGGGCACGGCAAACCCGAGAAACTCCCGCGCGCCCCGGTTGAGACGCACCGGCAGGCGCGGCTCGATAAACAGGTAACGGTTGAGAAAGACCGCGAGGCCCATTATCACAATCATCAGGAAGATCATGGCTGCCCTACTCCCAATCGCTTGCAGGCGTAACCCGCGCTCATGCCCAGCAGGCCGGACACCACCACCGCCGATTCCCAGTGCAGGAAGCTCAACCACACCGAAAACAGCAGTGAAACCGCCACGCAGACCACCGTGGGAATATCCCGCACCACCGGCGTGATCAACGCGATGAAGGTGGCGGCAATGGAAAACTCCAGGCCCAGTTGATCAAGGCCGGGAATGCTTTTGCCGAGCACAATGCCCGCCAGGGTGAACAGGTTCCAGGCGATGTAGAACGTCAGCCCGACGCCCAACGCATACCAACGGTTAAAGGTCTCGCGGTCATAGTGGCTGACCAGTGCGAAGAATTCGTCGGTCAACAAAAAGCCCAGGCTGATACGCCAGCGGGTCTTGAGGGGAGAAAGGATCGGCCGCAGGTGCATGCCATACAGCAGATGCTGGGAGGTCAGCAGCAAGGTGGTCAGCACGATGGAAATCAGGCTGGCGCCACTCTTGACCATGCCGATGGCAACCAGTTGCGCGGCACCGGCAAACACGATGGCGGATAAGCCCTGGGCTTCCAACGGGCTGAATTGCGCGTCGATGGCCATGGAACCGGCCAGCAGGCCCCAAGGCGCGCAGGCCAGGGACAAGGGAATAACGGCAATGGCGCCGCGAGCGAAGGCGTAATGAGGTAAGGCAGTAGGCATGGAAACGGCTCATCGACAGACAGTCGACAAGCATGCCAGCGCAACAACGGGCTTGTCTTGAACGATCTTGCTCAGGCGAGCCTGACCGACACCTGCTCCACCGAATCACGCGCTTCGCGCAACTCATAGGCATCCTGGTTGAGCCTGTGAATGGTATTGAGCAGACGCTGGCGCAGCACTTCATCACCGAGTTTTTCGACGGCGCGCATCAGGTCGAACGCAGCGGTTTCGTTGTTTTCCGCGACGGAATCGAGGGTCTTGCGCAGGTTACGAGTGGCACGGGTCACGCGGGGTCTTCCTTCATCAGCAATGGGCAGGCACTTTAGGACATTCGTGTTTCATTTTAATTTCAAACACTTGTGGCGGATTTCAAGGCATTTGATCCATATCAATTGAAACAGGGTTTGACTGATATATATGGAAATACGTATATTCGGATAACCATATATACAAAGGCCTTGGCCATGTCGGACTCCCTCTCCCCGCCCACTCTCTTCAAATGCCTGGCCGATGCCACCCGTGCCCGCCTGACATTACTGATCCTGCGTGAAGGCGAACTTTGCGTGTGCGAACTGATCCATGCCTTGGACGACAGCCAGCCGAAAATCTCCCGGCACCTGGCGCAACTGCGCAACTGCGGGTTGCTGCAGGACCGTCGTCAGGGTCAGTGGATCTACTACCGCATCAACCCCGCGTTGCCCGAGTGGGTGACGCAGGTGCTGCACACCACCTTGCAAGCCAACCAGCCATGGTTGCACAGCGACGCACAGCGTCTTGATGCAATGGGCGACAGACCACAACGGGCCAGCACTTGCTGCTGAGCCATCGGAGCCTTTATTCATGCTTGTCGCAATTGCCATTTTTATCTTCACCATCGTCCTGGTCATCTGGCAACCCAAGGGTCTGGGCGTTGGCTGGAGCGCCACGATGGGCGCGATCCTGGCCCTGGCCTGCGGCGTGATCAGCCTGGCTGACATTCCCGTGGTGTGGCACATCATCTGGAATGCCACGGGGACCTTTGTCGCGCTGATCATCATCAGCCTGTTGCTTGACGAAGCCGGCTTCTTCGCCTGGACCGCACTCCACGTCGCACGCTGGGGTCGTGGACGTGGCCGACGCTTGTTTGCCTATATGGTGCTGCTCGGCGCCTTGGTCTCGGCGCTGTTCGCCAACGACGGCGCGGCACTGATCCTCACGCCCATCGTAATGTCGATGCTGCTGGCGCTGCGCTTTTCCCCGGCGGCCACCCTGGCGTTCGTCATGGGCGCAGGCTTTATCGCCGACACGGCGAGCCTGCCGCTGGTGGTCTCGAACCTGGTGAACATCGTCTCGGCGGATTACTTCAAGATCGGCTTCAACGAATACGCCGCCGTGATGGTGCCGGTGAACTTCGTCAGCGTCGCGGCCACACTGGCGGTGCTGCTGTGGTTCTTCCGCCGTGATATCCCGCAGACCTACGACCCCGCCGACCTCGCAGACCCTGCCAGTGCCATCCACGACCGCGCGACTTTCCGCGCCGGCTGGTGGGTGCTCGGCATCCTGCTGGTAGGCTGCTTTGCCCTGGAACCACTGGGCATTCCGATCAGCGCGATTTCCGCCGTGTGCGCCGTGCTCCTGCTGGTGATCGCCGCCAAGGGCCACAAGATCTCCACGCGTAAAGTGCTGAAAGAAGCGCCGTGGCAAATTGTGATCTTTTCGCTCGGCATGTACCTGGTGGTCTACGGCTTGCGTAATGCCGGCCTCACCACCTACCTGGCCACCTGGCTCGACACCTTCGCCACTTACGGCGTGTGGGGCGCGGCCATGGGGACCGGCGTGCTGACAGCACTGCTGTCATCGGCGATGAACAACCTGCCGACGGTGTTGATCGGGGCGCTGTCCATCGAGTCCAGCCATGCCGTGGGCGTGGTCAAGGACGCGATGATCTACGCCAACGTGATCGGCAGCGACCTGGGCCCGAAAATCACCCCTATCGGCAGCCTCGCTACCTTGCTGTGGCTGCACATCCTGGCGCGCAAAGGCATCACCATCACCTGGGGCTACTACTTCAAGGTCGGCATTGTGCTGACCTTGCCGGTGCTGTTGATCACCCTCGCCGCCCTTGCCTTGCGACTGAGTATCTAACGATGAAAGTCCTGTTCATGTGTACCGCCAACAGCTGCCGCAGCATCTTGTCCGAAGCGATGTTCAATCACCTGGCGCCGGAAGGTTTCGAGGCGATCAGCTCCGGCAGCTTTCCCAAGGGCCAGGTCCTGCCGCGCAGCCTGAACACCTTGCAGGCCGCCGGTATCAGCACCGAAGGCTTGTACAGCAAAGGCAACGATGCATTCGAAGGCAGCCCGCCGGACGTGGTGATTACCGTGTGCGACAAGGCGGCCGGCGAAGCGTGCCCGGTGTATTTCGGGCCAGCGGTAAAAGCGCACTGGGGGTTGGAAGACCCATCGGATGTACAGGGCGACGACGCGAGCGTGCAGGCGGCATTCGACGCCACGCTGAAGACCATTGCCACTCGCTGCAGGGCGTTTTTTATCCTGCCGTTTGCCGAGCTCAGCCCAACTGAACTCAAGGCAGAACTCGCTCGAATTGCCGAGCTGTAATCGGAGGCTCCATGACCACCCTGCCCAACCTGGACCTGTCGCTGTTCCCGTCAAACGCGCACGGCGCGGCTCAACCACCGCGCATCCTGCTGCTCTACGGATCGACCCGGGAGCGCTCGTTCAGCCGCTTGCTGGTGGAAGAAGCCGCGCGCCTGTTGCAGCACTTCGGCGCGCAAACGCGCATCTTCAACCCCAGCGGTTTACCACTGCCGGATGACGCCCCCAGCGATCACCCCAAGGTACAAGAGCTGCTGGAACTGATGCAGTGGTCCGAAGGCCAGGTGTGGTGCTCGCCCGAGCGCCACGGTTCAATGTCAGCGGTGTTCAAGGCACAGCTCGACTGGGTGCCGCTGGCCCTTGGCGCGGTGCGCCCGACCCAAGGTAAAACCCTGGCGGTGATGCAGGTGTCCGGCGGCTCCCAGTCCTTCAATACGGTTAATCAGTTGCGCGTGCTGGGGCGCTGGATGCGCATGTTCACCATCCCCAATCAATCCTCGGTGCCCAAGGCCTTCCTGGAGTTCGACGATCAGGACCGCATGAAACCTTCCGCCCTGTACGACCGCGTGGTCGATGTAATGGAGGAACTGGTGAAGTTCACCTTGCTGCTGCGCGAACGCCCGGACCTGGTGGACCGCTATTCGGAGCGCAAGGAAAGCGCCGACGAACTCTCGCAGCGCGTCAATCAACGGTCGATTTGAGCCCGTCTGCCAGCGTATGCTCACGCACTTTCCTGAAAGGACGCGGGCATGCTGACCATCTTCTTTTACGCACTGGTATTCGGTTTTGTGTTCTGCCTCTCACCCGGCGCGGTGTTGGCAGAGACTTTGCGCCGTGGCTTGCTGCACGGCTTCACACCGGCCCTGCTGGTGCAGTTTGGCTCACTGGTGGGCGATGCGGTGTGGGCAGTGATCGGCCTGACCGGGATCGCTTTGCTGATCCAACATGATGCCGTGCGCGTGCCGCTGACGGTGGTCTGTGCGGTGTACCTGGCCTGGCTCGGCATTCGCAGCCTGATCGACGCCTGGAAGCTACCTGAGTCAGACGATGCACCCGCCAGCACTCGGCAAAACGCATTGGCCACCGGGGCAGCGATCTCCCTGGCCAACCCGAAGAATATCGTCTACTGGGGCGCGCTGGGCAGCGCGTTGTCGGGCATCGTCGGCACCACGCCCAGCCACGGGCAGACGCTGATGTTCTTTGCCGGCTTCATGCTGGCGTCAGTGCTGTCGTGCTTTCTGCTCGCTGCGCTGGTCAATTTGCTGCGCCAGAACGCATCACCGTTGTGGCAACGTATCAGTTATGGCACCTGCGGCGTGGTATTGATCTATCTGGCCGTTCTGGCCGCACAGGGTATCTAAAGTTATATACCCACTCACTTTCGAATGCCGATTATCTGAATGAACTCTGAACACCGGACACTTTAATTAATCATGCGTTGACATTTTGTAACCGTCTGAGTAGATTGCCCGTGCCTGCAACTGGGGCCTTTTTTAAACCTCACAAAAGAAGCCAATGGACACAGTATCTAGTCGCTGTCCGAGCACCGCTTACGCGGGCATCGGGCGCCAAACCCAGAATATGACAGGACTCGCCTCCCCGGTCCGGTAAGCTGCGCTAGAGCTCGATGCTCCACCGTAACTGCCTCGCCGGTCGCCTGTCCGGTCCCGAGGTGTGTTATGACCTTCCAAGCCCTTGTTTTGCCTGATGTACGCACACTAGCGGCCGCCCTGCGCGCCAAACTGTGCCGTGAGCCCGTAGGCTTTTCCCCTACCCGCTCAGCGTTTGCTGCACCCTCCCCTCAAGTGCGCCCAGCCTACCCGCTGGCGCATTGGCGTATCTGCCCGGAAAGCGGCCAACTGGTGCAGCACTGGGATCACGCCGACCCTCAAGACCCGCAGAGACCCAAGGTTTCCAGCCTGGCACAGGCCAGCTTGATGCTCGGTCTTTATGTGAGCGCTCGCGCCGCCTGACCCGGCTGGAAACAGCAACTTCCTGATCCATATTCTGGAGTTCTTTATGAACACGTCCAGTAGTAGCCCGCTGCGCGCTAGTTAACTAACGTGCTGTAAGCGGGCGATATAGAAGTTATGTGAATACCTTATTTAAACCGATCGCGAAGTTAGCGACTCGGCATGCTTTCGCTCGCCTGTCTTCAGGTAAGTACCGGGTATGTTTTGTCGAAAATTGGCGACAGGAGTACAGACAATGAGCGCCGTAAAAAACACGCCTCTGCACAAAAAGAATGGCACCGACGCCGACACCAAACTGTCGATGCGTGCCGCCCGCGAAGCCCACAACGGCCTGTCGGCCACCCTGGCGAACGTACGTGCCACCCAGGACGGCCTGACCGAACTGGACGCTTCCGCTCGCCTGCAACGCGAAGGCTACAACGAAGTCGCCCACGACAAGCCGCCTCACGCCATCGTCCAGTTCCTGCACGCACTGAATAACCCGTTCATTTATGTGTTGTTGACCCTGGGCGGCATCAGCTTCTTCACCGACTGCTGGCTGCCGATGCAGGAAGGCGAAGACGCTGACCCGACCAAAGTGATCATCATCATGACCATGGTGATGCTCAGCAGCCTGCTGCGCTTCTGGCAGGAACACCGTTCGGCCAAATCTGCCGAAGCCCTGAAAGCCATGGTTCGCACCACGGCCACCGTGTTGCGCCGTGAGCAAGTGGGTTCGCAACCGACCCTGCGCGAAGTGCCGATGCGCGAACTGGTGGCCGGCGATATCGTGCAGCTGTCGGCCGGCGACATGATCCCGGCGGACATCCGCCTGATCGAATCCCGCGACCTGTTCATCAGCCAGGCCGTACTGACCGGCGAAGCCTTGCCGGTGGAAAAGTACGACACCCTGGGTAATGTCACGCAGAAATCCGCCGGACCGGTGGTGGCCGACCAGGGCAACCTGCTGGACCTGCCGAACATCTGCTTCATGGGCACCAACGTGGTCAGTGGCCGTGCAAAAGCGGTGGTAGTCGCCACCGGGCCGCGCACCTACTTTGGCTCCCTGGCCAAGGCAATTGTCGGTTCGCGGGTGCAAACCGCGTTCGACCGTGGGGTAAACAGCGTCAGCTGGTTGCTGATCCGTTTCATGCTGGTGATGGTGCCGATTGTGTTCCTGCTCAACGGCTTCTCCAAGGGCGACTGGGGCGATGCGTTCCTGTTTGCCCTGGCGGTGGCCGTCGGCCTCACTCCGGAAATGCTGCCGATGATCGTCAGCGCCAACCTGGCCAAGGGCGCCACCGCCATGGCCAAGCGCAAAGTGGTGGTCAAGCGCCTCAACGCGATCCAGAACTTCGGTTCGATGGACGTGCTGTGCACCGACAAGACCGGCACCCTGACCCAGGACAAAATCATCCTCGAACATCACGTCAACGCCTTTGGCCAGCGTGATGATGCGGTGCTGTCCCTGGCCTGGCTCAACAGCCATCACCAGAGCGGCATGAAGAACCTGATGGACCAGGCGGTGGTGGAGTTTTCGGAGCAGAACCCGAAGTTCAAGGTGCCGTTCGCCTACAGCAAGATCGATGAATTGCCGTTCGACTTCGTGCGTCGTCGCCTGTCGATCGTGGTCAAGGATGCCGCCGACGACCAACTGCTGGTGTGCAAAGGCGCTGTGGAAGAGATGCTGAGCATTTCCACTCACGTCATGGAGGCCGGCGCCGCCGTGCCGCTGGATGATCGTCGCCGTGAAGAACTGCTCGCGATTGCCAACGACTACAACGAAGACGGGTTCCGTGTGCTGGTGGTCGCCACCCGCCACATTCCTAAATCCATGGCACGTCAGCAGTACACCACTGCCGATGAGCGCAACCTGGTGATCCAGGGCTTCCTGACCTTCCTTGATCCACCGAAGGAAACTGCCGGCCCTGCGATTGCGGCACTGCAACAGACCGGCGTGGCGATCAAGGTACTGACCGGCGACAACGCCGTGGTCACCAGCAAGATCTGCCGCCAGGTCGGTCTCGATCCAGGCCAGCCGCTGCTGGGGGCTGAAATCGAAGCCATGGACGATGCCACGCTGCTGCGCCGTGTGGAAGAACGCACCGTGTTCGCCAAGCTGACACCACTGCAGAAGTCACGCGTGCTCAAGGCGCTGCAAGCCAACGGCCACACTGTGGGTTTCCTGGGTGATGGGATCAACGATGCACCGGCACTGCGCGACGCCGACGTGGGTATCTCGGTCGACACGGCCACCGATATCGCCAAGGAATCGGCCGACATCATCCTGCTGGAAAAGAGCCTGATGGTGCTGGAAGAAGGCGTGCTCAAGGGCCGCGAAACCTTCGGCAATATCATGAAGTACCTGAACATGACCGCCAGCTCCAACTTCGGCAACGTGTTCTCGGTGCTGGTGGCCAGTGCATTCATCCCATTCCTGCCGATGCTGTCGATTCACCTGTTGCTGCAGAACCTGATGTACGACATCTCCCAGCTGGCTTTGCCGTGGGACAAGATGGACAAGGAGTACCTGGCCAAGCCGCGTAAGTGGGATGCGAAGAACATCGGCCGGTTCATGATCTGGATCGGGCCGACCTCGTCGATCTTCGACATCACCACCTTTGCGCTGATGTGGTACGTGTTCGCGGCCAACAGTGTGGAAGTGCAGACCCTGTTCCAGTCCGGCTGGTTCATCGAGGGGCTGCTCTCGCAAACCCTGGTCGTGCACATGCTGCGGACCCGCAAGATCCCGTTCTTCCAGAGCATCGCCGCGTGGCCGGTGTTGATGATGACCTGTGTGGTGATCGTGCTGGGGATCTACGTGCCGTTCTCGCCACTGGGCACCCTGGTCGGCCTGCAACCGCTGCCGCTGGCGTACTTCCCATGGCTGGTGGGAACCCTGCTCAGCTACTGCTGCGTGGCCCAACTGATGAAGACGATCTACATCCGCCGCTTCAAGCAGTGGTACTGATCTCCCCCGCCGTTTAAACGGTGGCGGTCGCCCGGCCGCCACCGTGCAACACAAGGAATCACCCTATGCGCGTCTTGATCTGTGCAGGTCGTCATTACGCCGACACCAAAATGTCCCGCCAAGTGCTGGACGCTTACCATCGCCTGCGCCCGGTGCAGGTATTGATCCACGGCGGCAACCAATTCCTCGGCAGCGACGTCGAGGAATGGGCGCGGGAACTGGGCATCGACGTGGTGCGCTACCCGCCCAACTGGCAACGCCACGGCAAGCAGGCGGAACGCCAGCGCAACCATTTCATGCTGACCGACAGCCGCCCAGATGTAGTCATCGCCCTGCCCGGCGGGGACGACACCTCTGAGCTGGTCTGCCAGGCCAAAGCCAGCGGCATTTCGGTGCTGACCGTAGAAAGCTGAATTCATGCGAGGTGCATCATGCACAAAAAACACACCCCACCACGCCAGGACGGGTTCGCCAAATACCGTGCGCGTCACTACCGAGGTGCGCGTCATACTCTGTTGTTGCTGCCACCGGCCAAGCGTCGCGCGTTGCAACGTAACCTGATCTTTATCGGGCTGACCCTGGGCATCCTGTTGGCGATTGCCTTGCTGTCCAAGGCCAATGCGGCCGGAGGTTCGTACGTGGTCGATGACGGCGCGATCAATGCGCCGGGCGAATGCAATGTGGACGCCTGGCACACTGCCAACCGCCACGAGGGTAGTACCCACACTGAAACGCTGTCGCCCGCCTGCACCTTTGCTGCGTTGCCTTCGGTGCAATGGGGCGCAGCCCTGTCCCGTGCCACCAGCGCAGACAAGGGCGAAACCCAGGTGAACCCACAGGTCAAGGCACAAGTGCTGTCGCGGGAAGACCTGGGGCTGGAAATGGCCGTGTCGGCCGGTGCGCATTTTGCACTCGACCGTCAGCACGGCTTCGATGGCGCCGACTTCAACATCCCGTTGACGTGGCAACCGCTGGAGCCCTTGCGGTTGAACCTGAATGCCGGTTGGTCCCACGCCTACAACGATGGCGACCAAAAACACCGCCTGACCTGGGGCACTGGCCTTGAGTACCACGTGGCCCATTCGTTGACCGTGATCGCCGAACGTTACGGCCAGGATGGCGGCGATCAGGCATGGCAGGCCGGGCCCAGGTTTCATGTCGGCGAGTTTGTCGACGTGGACCTGGTGGTCGGGCGCAGCCTGATCGGTGAGCGCGCGCAATGGCTCACCACCGGTGCCACACTGCGATTCTAGGCCTTGGCTTGTTGTTCCAGGTGCAGTTGCAATTGCGGGTCGATTTGCAGCTGCCCTGCCAGGTCATCCAGATAGTTACGCTCGGCGTCCTGCTGATCGTCCACCAACATCACACTGGCCAGGTACACCTCGGCCGCCACAGCCGGGTCGCTGGCGAACTCGGCGAAATCCGCGGCATCCAAGGGCTTGGCGACTTCGGCGTCGAGCCACTGTTGCAGTTGCGGGTCGTCGGTATGGCGGCCCAGCTCACTGGAAATCAGCGCCTGTTCTTGCTCATCAATGCGCCCATCGGCTTTCGCGGCGGCAATCAAGGCACGTAATACCGCATGGCTGTGGGCTTCGGCTGCGGGGCCGTCGAGCTGGTCTACTGTCTGGAAGGCTTGCTGCGGCGCAGTGGCCTGCTGGCGTTGCCAGGCTTGGTAGGCCTGGAATGCCGCCATACCGAGTGAGGCCAACGCAGCGTAGTTCATCCCGCCGGAACGCCCTTGAGCGGGACGAGTGCCCGTGGCGCCACCCAACATGCCACCCAGCCCTCCCAATAAACCACCCAGACCGCCACCGGCTGATGCATTGCCTGTGCCGGCGCCCTTCAGTAACCCACCCAGCAGTCCACCCAGTCCGCCGGATGACGCACTGCCGCCTTGCCCGGCGCGCAGGAGTTGTTCGAGTAAATCGCTGGTGTTCATGGTGTCACCCTCCGAGGGCGCAGTGTTGGCGTCTATCAACCATAGCCCGACCTTGCCGGAACACCATGACCGCCGGGCGGTCCCGGCCTATCATGACGCTATCGCGACTTCGAGAGAAAACCCAAGTGAACCGGACTGAGCACATCGCACTGATGGCGAATTACAACCAGTGGATGAACCGCAAGCTCTATGACGCGGCCCTGACATTGACGGACACGGAGCTGGCGATGGACCGACAGGCGTTTTTCGGCTCGATCCTCGGCACCCTGAACCACCTGGTGCTGGGCGATACCGTCTGGCTCAAGCGTTTTGCGCAGCATCCAGCAGGTTTTTCAGCACTGGTTCCGATGCAGGCTGTTGCTACGCCTGCTGATCTCAAGCATCTGGCCTTCGCGGATATACGCCAGCTGGCAGCCCATCGCACCTGGCTGGATCAATTGATTGTCGATTGGAGCCACACCGTGCAGGAGACCGACCTGGACCATCGCCTGCATTACAGCAATATGCGCGGCGTCACGGCCGATAAGGACTTCTTCAGCCTGCTCGTACATTTCTTCAATCACCAAACCCACCACCGGGGCCAGGCCACGACCTTGCTGACCCAGGCAGGCTTGGATGTGGGCACTACGGACTTGCTGGCGCTGATCGACTGAACTCGGCGTAGGCCTGCATCAAGCGCGGAAATTCCTGAGGCTCGGGCAGCTGCGCAAAGCTTTCCACCGCCGGAGTGGAGGCCCAAGGCAGCTTCTCGCGCGTCCAGGTCTCCATGTAAGGCACGTAACCGCTGGCGTTATCCAGCAAGGCGGCGCGCACGTTGACGAACTCATCGATGCCGTGGGGCCGGGTGAACAACCAGCTCATGCAATGGGGGCAGAAATAGTGGCGATCCACGCCCTGCATACCGCCGATCACAGGGCAACCCTGGATGACCGTGAAACCGCTGGCGGGAATCAATGCGCTCAGTGAGAACGCACTGGAAGACATCTTCTGGCAGCCGGTGCAGTGGCAAGCCATGGTGATCACCGGGGCAGCACTCACGGTGAAGCGCACACGCTCACAACGGCAACTGCCCTCGTATGGCAGGGTCTCGACGCTCATCATTGCTTCCTTATTCTTGATGGGTGGCTTGGCAGGTTAGCTTCAGGTGCCAGGCTTGAACAGGCCCTGGGCGAAAACCGAACGCTGTCTCAGCGTTGGGGTCGTAACCCTAGGTGTCGAGGTTTTACAGCCCCGCCCTCCCCGCGCGCATTGTGAGTCTACCGATGTGCGTACCCCCAAGAAGGAGACGCTGACATGGTCATTCACTTCAAGGTTGCAGGTCACTTGGCCTGTGGCCACCACGGCACCAACCTCCCCTCCAGCACCGAGCTGAACCGGGTCAAATGCCGTACCTGTCGCAATACCGATGCCTATAAAGAGGCGCGCCGCACCCAGCGCAACGCCGCCCGCCGCGCCAATCGAAAAGCCAAGACTCAGACCCACGTTGACTGGCGCACCGCGTGGACGCAGCGTCTTACCGACTTGCCTGGTTTGCAGCGTTTGCCACGCGGGTTCAGCGGTCAGCCGTTCGTGTAATCACGGCGCAACCGCAATTTGCCTGATGGCTTGTTCGTATTCCTCGACGGACTGTGAGCCAGCCACCAGGTGACGCCCATTCAGTACCATAGCCGGGACAGCGTTGATCCCGCGACTGCGGTAAAAATCTTCAAGCTCACGGACTTCAACGGCGAACTCCCCACTGTCCAGCACCCCTTGAGCGCGTGCCGTGGAGAGCCCCGCCTCACCAGCAAGACGCACTAAGGTGTCGTGGCTACTGATATTTTCCCCATCACTGAAATGCGCCTTGAACAGAAGGTGCTTCAGTGCAACTTGGCGACCCTGCGCCACCGACCAATACAACAGACGGTGGGCGTCAAAGGAGTTGTAGAAGTGCGTACGCTTCGCCAAGTCGAACGTGAAGCCCAAGGCGTTACCGCGGTCGATCACCTTGACATTACGCGCGGCGACTTCGGCCAAGGTTCGGCCATATTTACGCATCATGTGTTCGAGAGCGTTTTCGCCCTCAGGCGGCATGTCCGGGTTCAGCTCGAAGGGTTTGAAGGTCAGCTCCACGGCAACTTCGCCCGCCAGGTTCGCGATGGCCTGTTGCAGCGCTAAAGCGCCGAGTGCACACCAAGGGCACATCACATCCGACACGAACTCGATGCTCACGGTGCGAGTCACGATAGGGACTCCAACAGGTTATTGCGCCATTCGATGGTTTTGAACAAGGGCATCAGTAATTCTCCAATTCGCGCCCTGCCGGGATGACAGAGCGGCGAATGGGAAGAACTCTAGGAGGTTGTACCGGATGAATAAATACAGGGGCAGGCACTTCATTTGTACTTCAGTGTAATCAGTTTGCCGATTGCTTAAAGGCCACGCTGCGATTGGTTAATATGCTTTCCAAATTGGCGGGCTCTACACTCACATGGGTTTTGCGCCTGATCTCTTCCAACCCCAGCTCTATCCGATAGTTGCAAAGATGATCAAAAAGCCTGTCGTGCGTTTCCGAAATCGCCGCCCCTTCATTTTTCGCGAACAGGATGTGAAGTACGGCCATCAAGGGGAGTGACAGGCACTCATCTGAATCATTTTCGAAAAAATCCTCCATCTGCGCGGATAACACCTCCAGCCACTGGTCGCTCAAGTTACAAGGCAGGGTCGACTCCGGCCCGTTTTGCATGACCTCTTTAGAGAATGATTTGAGCAGATCTTCACTCATGAGCAGTACCCTCATCTACCTATCTGGGAGCCTAAGATTTAACAATTCGGCAGAGGTCATATGGAAGCAAAGCTCGCGTCTGAAGCATCCTGATTTTTTGAGCGCAAATTCGTACACGCCTCGACTGATTCTTGAAGTCACAGCTAACGACTTGTTGTAACAGGCTGGTCAATGTTTCTGCGGGGGCACCGCGACCTGAGACGTACTAAGCAGCCTCTTGTGAGGCTGCTCAGGGTTTATCGGGTCTCTAGATTTGCGACAGGCCTCCGTCCACCATCAGTTCCACTCCGTTGACGTACTTGGCATCGGCCGAGGCCAGGAACAATGCCGAAGTGGCAATCTCTTCAGGCTCAGCCATATAGCCCAGCGGCGTGATCTGCTCGACGTGTTGGCGCAGCGCGGCGATTTCGTGCGCGCTCATCTTCAACCCATTGTCCTGAATCGGGGTGCGGGTAAAACCTGGGCTGACGACATTTGCACGAATTTTGCGGCCCTTGAGTTCATTCGCCCAAGTACGGGCAAAGGAGCGCACGGCTGCCTTGGAGGCGTTGTACAGGCTCAGCCCTTCCATGCCGTTGCTTGAACAGATCGAGGCGGTCAGAACGATGGACGCACCGTCTTTCATCAGCGGCAGTAAGGTTTGGACACTGAAGAAGACGCCCTTCACATTGATGTCAAACACGTTGTAGTAGGTGGACTCGCTGGTTTCGCCCACGGGGTTTTTTTCGCAGATCCCTGCGTTCGCGAACACTGCATCGACCTGATCGTGCTGTGCTTCAATCATTGCCTTGAGCTTGTCGAGATCCGCTTGGCGGGTAACATCGGAGAGCACCGCGACGGCCTTGTCGCCCAACCGGGCAACCGCTGCCTCCAGGGCACCGGCTGACCGGGCTGTGATGTAGACGCGCTTGGCCCCCTCGGCAATCAAGGCGTGCGCCATCGCAAAGCCGATCCCCGTGGAGCCGCCGGTGACGACGGCAACCTGACCACTGAATTTACCTGACATATCTGACTCCTCACGATTGGAGACCCATTGTGCGAGGGAGCAGGAAAACGCGGCACTGGCATAAATGAACATTGCTCGTACATTTTTGTGCAGTGAAAAAACCCGCTGGTCACCTGCAGTACTACGCGCGGCCGGGTTAGGCTCAAGTTTCCAGCCCAGGTGTATAGCCAGCGGGTCGCCAAGCGAGCGTAACGCCCAAGCCGGCACCTGCGGCCAGGCAAACGGCAATGCACAGGTTCGCAACGATGAAGGCGTGAGTGATCGCGGCTGGATCGGTGCGCGAACCGAGAACGGTATAGAACACCCCGCCAATTACGGCGACGCTGAGGGCCGTGCTGACTTGCAGGGTCGAACTGGCGATGCCGGCAATCATGCCCGAATAGGCCGGCGCAACGCTGCCGGTGACCATGCGCATCAACGTCGGCAGGGCCAGCCCTTGCCCCAGGCCAATCACAAACAGAGTCGCTCCCAGCCCCACCGGCGCCAGTGGCGCACCGACGGGTGTCGCAGCGATGAGCCAGACCAGCGCAAGCAACCCGATGGACTCCAGCGCCATGCCGAGCGGATTGACATAGCCGCCGAGTATGCGCCGCCCCAACGGGGTCAACAGGGGGCCGACCAGGAACCCTGCGCCAAATGGCAGGAACACCAAGCCGGCGCTCAGCGCAGAGGTGTGCAACGCCTGCTGCAGGTATACCGAAAACAACAGAAAGAACACGCCAATTGAGTAAAACAGCAATGCAACCAGCAGTGCGCGGCCCAACCTGGGGGCGGTCAACGCGGCGGGCGCAATCAGCGGCACGCCGCCGGAACGGCTCAGGTGAGTTTCATAGCGCCAGAACAACCGCGCCAATACCGGTACGGCAAGCAGCGACAACCACGACCACCACGGCCAGCCTGCTTCCCTGCCCACGGTCAACGGTACGATGAGCGCGCCAAGGCAGGCAACCGACAACGCCATGCCGCCGAGGTCCAATTGCGTGGTATGACGTAATTTCACGTCCTTCAGCAGGGGAATGCCAAACAGCACGACCAGTGCCGCCACCGGCAAGTTGACCAGGAAAATCGCCCGCCAGCCCAAACCCATGGGATCGAGGGAAATCAAGATGCCTCCCAAGGCCTGGCCGATCACGGAGGCCAGGCCGAAGACAGCACCGTATAAACTGAGCGCGAGCGGCTTTTCCGACTCGGGAAAAATCGCCTGCACCGACGCCAGCGCCTGCGGGGCCATCACGGCGGCCGTAACGCCCTGCAAGGCGCGTCCGGCGACCAACACCCAGGGCGACCCGGCAAAACCGCACAGCACTGATGCCGCCGCAAAACCCACCAGGCCGCAAAGAAACACGCGGCCTCTTCCGTAGAGGTCCCCAAGCCGTCCTCCGGTGATCAGTGTCACTGCATACAGCGCGGCATACGAGGAAATGACTAGCTGCTCGGCGGAGGCCGAGCCGCCCAACGCGTCGCGGATCGACGGCAGTGCGACATTGACGATAAAAAAATCCAGCGGCGGCAGGAACGCGCCGACCAGCAAAACCGCAAACATCGCCCAGCGGCGTGGGTCAGGCTGGGAAATAGCAGTGCGCAACATGGACATACTCCCTACACAATCAATCGAGGCCGGGCTCTGCGTCATCCGCCCAATCAACGGCGCGCATCCCAAACGGCTGCGGGTTCAAATACCGCCGAACGTTTCCGAACCCGCGATGGGCTTCCAGTTTTCCAGTGGCGTCAGGAAGTGCAGCTCAAAGCGTCGCTTGGTAAACAGCCATTGGCCGTCGCGTCGTTCGAAGCAATCGTGATAAAGGCCACTGACCTGCACCGGACCTTTTTCGATGTCATGAAACAAGCAGTCAGCTGCGACGGTTGCCGTGGCGACATCACCCTCGATACGAATCAGCGGGTTGGCCATCCAATGGTGCATATGGGGCATCTTTCGCCAGCTGTTGTGTGCCATAGCGACAATACCTTCCGGGCCGGCGCCTTCGCCAAAGCCTGGCAGGTCCAGCACGGCATCGGCATGCCAGATCGTGCGTAACAAGTCAGGGTCCAAGCGATCAAACGCGTTGGCGTAGGCAGAGATGAGTGATTCGATGGCCGCACGGCTTTCCAGGGCCTCCAGTCGAGCGGCCAGGGTTTCAAGGTTCATGCGGGTGTCCTTCTGTGGGTGCAGGAGTCAAGCCTGAAACGGCTTGCCCGCCATTGTGCGAGCCCAGGGGTTGCCGCGGGACTGCCATTACTGCATCTTCACTGTTCACTTTTGTACGGGGTAAACCATGGAATGGAATGACTTGCGCGTCTTCCTGTCCGTCGCACGCGGCGGTTCGCTGGGTGCCGCCGCCAAGCTGTTGGGCGTCAGCCATCCCACCGTGGGGCGACGCCTGCACGTGTTGGAGCAGGCCGGTGGCGAGGTGTTTTTCCGCCGCACGGCGTCAGGGTTGGTATTGACCGACAGCGGTGAACGCATTTTCGAACTGGCAGAGGAAATGGAACGTAACGCGCTGGCAATCGAGCGACGCATCGCGGGCGAAAGCGCCCAGCTTGAAGGCCAGTTGCGGATCTCATCGGCGGACTGGTTCGCCAGTTATGTGCTAGGCCCCGTCCTGGGTGAACTCTCCCGGCGTCATCCCTTGATCGTGCCCGAAGTGATTGCGGGGCATCGCTTGTTCGATCTGACGCGCAGAGAAGCGGATATCGCGTTCAGGATCGTCCCGTTCACCGAGCCCGACATCGTCCAACGACGGCTCGTTACGCTGAGCTACGGGCTGTACATGAGTGCCCAGGCGTCATTCCCGCTGCAAACGGATGGTGAAGGCCTCGGACTGATCACCATGAACACTGCACAGGCGCATTATCCCGACGTACTCTGGTTACAGGCGTTGTACCCACGCGCCAACACCGTATTCACCAGCAGCAGCCGTACGGTTCAGGCGCAGATGTGTGGGCTCGGCCTAGGCGTAGCCGTGCTGCCCCGCGCACTGGGTGATCAATTGCCCGCGCTAAAACGAGTAGACACCGGCGAGGCGCCACCGGGCCGGGACATCTGGATGGGCTATCACCACGATATGCGACAGATGGACCGTCTTCGCGCCCTCGCCGACTTGGCAGACGAGATGATTGGGAGTGCCTGAGAAAAGACGCCCCGTGAAAACAAAAAAACCTGCACAAGGCAGGTTCTCTGTGGGTTTCAGCGACTTCCTGGGATGTCGTGAAACCAAATGATGGTGCCCGAACCCGGAATCGAACCGGGACGCCCTTACGAGCGGGGGATTTTAAGTCCCATGCGTCTACCAGTTTCGCCATTCGGGCGGCAGCGCGTGTTGCAGGGTTGGGAATATATAGATCCGGTGGCTTTGATGCAAGGTCGAAGGGCGGCTTTCTTGCCTCAGGGAGCCAGCAAAAAAGCTTGCTAGATCAGTGAGCTAGGCAAGCATCTGGAGGAAAGCCGGCAAACTCATCCAACGCGATGAGCCCCCTACTCTGTTATCGTGGCGTCCTCCCAACGCAATGGACACACCGCAGAATGGACTCATGGAAGAGAGTGGTAATCGCCACCTTGGCATTGCTCGGCAATCCAGTCGCCGCCGCTGAAAACAACAACCCCTTTCAAGCCGCGCTCATGATCACTTTGGTTGCGCCCTTTGTGCTTGTCTCAGGCGCCACCGCCTTGACCTCTGCCATTCCCGACCTGTTCAAGTCATCCAAAAGTTCGGCCGATGAGACCTCTCTCCCGGTAACTACTCAGCGACAGTTTCTGCCGCTGGCGCTGGTTTCTTGAGCGCCAGCGCCGGGTCGGGCACTTCGACCCAGCCCTTCTTCACATACTCAGCGGCGACGATTTTACGGATCAGGAAGCAGTAGATGATGGGCAGCCCGGCAATCGGAATCGCCGCCCAGGGCGGGCCTGCGAGAAAACCCAGCCCTAATGCCATAGCCCAGATCAGCAGGTGGCGCCAAAGGCCTGCGAAGAGCAGGTAGAGCGGGCCGAGAAACAAGACTGCCAATACCTGGAACGCATCGACTTCTTCGACCTGGTCGCTCTCTGGATGTTTGAAATAGCGGGTCATTGCACTGTCCTTGTGGGGGTTTATTCAGTGAATATACTCTGAAGGATCAATCCCGTGACACCTCTCGGAGCCTCATCATGAATCCAAACGCCACCGCTCTTGTCCTGATCGAGTTCCAGAACGATTTCACCACCGCAGGGGGCGTGTTTCATGACGCCGTCAAAGACGTCATGCACCAGTCCGACATGCTGGCCAATACTGCAACGACCGTGCAACAGGCACGCGCGCTGGGCGTGAAGATCATTCATCTGCCGATCCAGTTCACTGAGGGCTACCCGGAACTGACGACGCGTGATTATGGAATCTTGAAGGGCGTTGCCGATGGCGCTGCTTTTCTTTCCGGCAGTTGGGGCGCCGAGATTACCGAGGCAATCAGCCGTGAAACCGGCGATATCCTCGTGGAAGGCAAGCGCGGGCTGGATGGCTTTGCCACCACCGGCCTGGACCTGGTACTGCGCAACAACGGCATCCAGAACCTGGTGGTGGCGGGATTCCTGACCAACTGCTGCGTCGAAGGCACCGTTCGATCAGGTTATGAGAAGGGTTATAACGTGGTGACGCTTGCCGACTGCACGGCGACGTTCACCGACGAACAGCAAAAAGCGGCTGAAAACTTCACGCTGTCGATGTTTTCGAAGGTGTTGCGGCACACCGAGTTTCTTGGGGCGTTGACCCCCCAATAAACAAAAGGGGCGACTGATTGATCAGTCGCCCCTTTTGTTTCATCCGTTCAACGTCAACCCTGGATAAGTCCGAACGGGCAGCTTGTGCCGCTGCGGTTGTTGCCGTGCCAGTTGTACCTGAACCTGTGCCACAGCCTCCAGCACACGTTGTGCCCATTGCTCGTCTTCCGGGTCAACCACTACCACGCGAAACCCGTGGTCGAAACCTTCAAGCTGCACGCCTTCGGAATCATCGACATGCAAGTCGATATCGAAAGCCGGTGGGAATTTTGACGGGGTGCTCGTCAGCCCACGGTCGGTCAGGGCCTGGCTATGTCGCACACTGTTGACCACGCCGTCGACATGGATGCCATACAGCAACAACCAACGGCGGATGTAGGACGGCGTGCGGCCGGATGAGGTATAGACCCAAACGCTGCAACCCTGGCGACGCAGTTCACGGGTCAGGGAGCGGGTACCGCTACGCAGCGGTTCACCCAACCAACGGTGCACACACGCCGGCAAGCGGCTGTGCTCGGTTGCACTGTGGTGCAGCTGACAGGCCAGTGTGTCGTCGATGTCGAACGAAATACGGATTCGCTGACGCTTGATGAACACACGCTTGATCGTGTCGAGCACTGGGTACCTTCCCATCATTGGCCCCCCTGGTGGGCGGGCGCTGGTGTGTCGCTCAGGAAAAACTCGGTTGGATCTGGAGCGTTATCTTCCAGGAACGCTGCGTATTTTTTCTTGATCTTGGGCAATTCGTACAACGCCATTACGCCATGTTTGGCGGAGTTGCGTATCACCGAGGACGGGTTGAAATAGCCCTCGGCGTTGTCCAGCGTCAGCACAAACGGTGGCAACCCCTCGCGCATCAGCAGATAGCTGACGATCAGCGACCCACTGCGGTGATTGCCTTCAATGAACAACTGCGGCTTGCTCAGGACCCGCACGTAGACACCGGCTGCTCGCTTCCATACGGATTCGTTATGGTGCTTGCAATACCAGTTATACAAATCCTTGATGCCACCTTCGACATTGTTGAAAAAGTGCACTTCGGTCGCCGCCAGGTGTTGCGCGTATTCCTGCCGGCGCACCGGGTCTTTGCCACAGAGCACCGTGGCATTGATCTCCAGCATCAGGCTCAGTTGCTGGAGGTCAAACAGGTCGACACCGCGCGCAACATAGTCGTCAATCAGGGCATAACCTTCAAGCACATTCTGCAGCACTTCGTCTGTCAGCGGGTCGCGTGGCTCGGTAAAGTCCTGGCTAAGCTGGGCAAAACGGCCCTGTACCTTGCGCAGGGCGCGTTCAATCGCGACCAGATCAAGACGACGTGTTGCAGTCATTGGCAATCCTGAAAAACGATGCATGGGTCAGCTGAATTTGCCGCTGATGTAGTCCCCGGTCATTTGCTCACGCGGGTTTTCGAAGATCTGCGCGGTGGCGCCCATTTCCACCAGATAACCGGTGCGGGTGCCCTGGGAGATGTCTACCGAGAAAAACGCGGTGGTATCGGCCACACGGATCGCCTGCTGCATGTTGTGGGTGACCAGCGCGATGGTGTAATCCTTTTTCAACTCGACCATCAGCTCTTCGACACGACGGGTGGCGATGGGGTCGAGCGCCGAGCAAGGTTCGTCCAACAACAGCACTTCCGGCTCGGTGGCAATTGCGCGAGCAATACACAGACGTTGCTGCTGGCCGCCGGAGAGCGACAGGCCGCTGACCTTGAGCTTGTCCTTGACCTCATCCCACAACGCGGCGCCTTGCAGCGCGTGCTTGACGCGATCACCCAAGTCGCCTTTGTAGCGGTTCAGGCGCAGGCCAAAGGCCACGTTGTCAAAGATGCTCATCGAAAACGGGTTCGGCTGCTGGAACACCATGCCGATGTAACGGCGTACGACGACGGGATCAACGCCCTTGCCATACACGTCCTGGCCGAGGAAATGCACATGGCCTTCGAAGCGGAAACCTTTCACCAGGTCGTTCATGCGGTTGAGGCTACGCAGCACAGTCGATTTGCCGCAGCCGGACGGGCCGATGAAGCCGGTAATCTTGTTTTTCTCGATTGGCACATGGCTATCGCGCACCGCCATGAAGTTGCCGTAGAAAATCTTGTCCAGCTTGCAGTCCATGACCACAGGCGCCTGGGTGACAAACGGAGCGGCTTTTTGCGCAGTTGAGACGTTCAAAATTCAGGTGCTCCCGTTCTTAGTACTTGGGCTTGCCGAAAATACGGCTCACGATATTCACGACCAGCACGATCATTACCAGCACCAACGAGGCTGCCCAGGCGAGCTCAAGCTGGTTGTCGAAAGGCATGCCGGAGAAGTTGTAAATCAACACGGCCAGGGACGCCGTCGGATTCATGACCGCCAGGCTGCCGTCGTGGTAGATCCAGTAGTTACTGAACAGCGCGGTGAACAACAGCGGTGCGGTTTCGCCGGCAGCACGTGCGACTGCGAGCATCACGCCGGTCAGGATCGCGGGCATGCCGGTGGGCAAGACGATTTTCCAGATCACCTGCGAACGGGTGCAGCCCATGCCGTAGGCCGCGTCCTTCATGATCTTGGGCACCATCTTCATCGACTCTTCAGCCGTCAGCACCACGATCGGCAGCATCAGTACCGCCAATGCCACGCCACCTGCTGGAGCCGAGTAAGTCCCGGTCGTCATCACCACCAGGGCGTAGGCAAACACACCCGCCAGGATCGATGGCAAACCGGTGAGCATCTTGGCGGCGAAGCGCGAAGCGTTGGCCAACTTGCTGTCCGGACCCAGTTCAGCGAGGAAAACCGCAGCCAGAATGCCGACCGGCACGGCGATGGCGGCCGCGATACCGACCATCACGAACGTACCGGCCATGGCGTTACCGAAGCCACCGCCGGTCTCGAAACCGGTGGGGGGCAGTTCAGTGAACACTTCCATGCTCAGGCGTGCGCCACCGCGGGTGATCAGCATGTAGAGCACGGAAATCAGCGGCACGCTGGCCAACAACGCGCCGAACCACACCAGGGTGGTCAGCACCAGGCTGCGCAAGGCACGGCCTTCGAACCGGCGTTGCAGGCTCGGCATGGCGGTGATGGGCGTAGAGAGATCAGTCATTACTTGGTACCCCGCTGGGCGTAGACCATGATCATCGAACCGATGATGTTCACCAGCAGCGTGATAAACATCAGCACCAGTGCGGCGTACATCAACACTTCGATCTCGTTCGGGCCGGCTTCGGGGAAGTTCAGCGCCAACAAGGCGGCCAGGGTGTTGGCCGGGGCAAACAACGAAAGCGAGATGTTGTTCGCGTTACCCACCAACATGGCCAGGGCCATGGTTTCACCCAAGGCGCGACCCAGGCCGAGTACCAGCGAACCGAAGATGCCGGTCGCGGCAGAGGGCACCATCACCTTGAGAATCGCTTCCCAGTGAGTGGTGCCCATACCGTAGGCGGCTTGCTTGGTTTTCATCGGCACACCGGTGAGGGCGTCCTGGGACACGGCGGCAATGGTTGGCAAAATCATGATTGCCAGCACCAGCGCCGCCGGCAGCAGGCCCGGCCCGCTCAGGGACGTGCCGAAAAACGGAATCCAGCCCAGTTCAGTGTTCAGCCACGCGGTCAGCGGGCGGATGGCCGGGATCACCACATAAATGCCCCAGAGGCCGTAGACCACGCTGGGGATGGCGGCGAGCAATTCAACGATGGTGCGAAACACCGCCGCGAGTTTTGCTGGCAGGAAATCCTGGGTGAGAAAAATCGCCATGCTGACGCCGAAAAAGCCTGCGATCAGCAACGCGATAAGGGCGCTATAAAGCGTGCCCCAAATAGCTGGCAGAATGCCGTACTTGCCTTGGTTAACGTCCCAGACACTGCCGAACAGCACATCAAAACCGTGCTTTTCCATGCCGGGAAGTGCCTTGCGCCCTACTTCGAAGACCAGCGCGAAAACCAGCGCCAGCACCAGCACTACGCCTATGCGTGCAAGTGCACGGAAGGTGCGGTCAACCAGGAAATCCTTCGTAGAAGGTGGCTGGCACGCAGAATCCGGGTTAACCGGTACGACAAAAGGTGTGTTCATTGGCTATTTCCGGAACAAGGGGGAAACGCTCCCGGCATGGCTGACAACCCATACCGAGAGCGGCCTGGCGGCCTTACTGGATGTTGGCGGAAGCTTTGCGAACTTGATCGACAACCGATGGAGGCAGTGGGATGTAGCCCATCGAGTCGGCGATTTTCTGACCTTCGGTCAGGCTGTACTCAACCATTTCACGCATGGCCTTGGCTTTGGCTGGGTTGCCGTTGTCCTTGCGGAAGATCATCCAGGTGTAGGACGTGATCGGGTAGGACTTGGCACCATCCGGATCCGGCAGCCAGGCCACCAGGCTTTCCGGCATTTTCACCGCAGCCAGGGCTTCGGCGCCGCTTTCGGCGTTAGGTACAACGTATTTGCCGGCCTTGTTCTGCAGCTGGGCAAAGTCAACCTTGGCCAGTTTGGCGAAGCCGTATTCGATGTAGCCAATCGCGCCTGGGGTCTGACGCACAGTGGCGGTCACACCATCGTTTTTCGGCGATTTGATGAATTTGTCGCTGGCTGGCCAGTTGACGGTGTTGCCTTCGCCCAGGTCTTTCTGGAACTCAGGGTTGATCGCAGCCAAGTGCTTGGTGAACACCGCGGTGGTGCCGCTGGAGTCTGCACGTACGACAACAGTGATCGGCATGTCAGGCAGTTTCAGGCCTGGGTTGGCGGCGGCGATCTTGGGATCGTTCCACTTGGTGATCTTGCCCAGGAAGATGTTGGAGTACACATCGCGTGGCAATTTGAGTTCTTTAGGATTGCCCGGCAGGTTGAACGCCAACACGATTTCACCCGCGGTCATCGGCAACAGTTGCGCGCCTTCGGCCACCTTGGCGATGTCTTCGTCTTTCATGGCCGAGTCGCTGGCGGCGAAGTCGACGGTTTTGTTCAGGAAGTCCTGTACACCCGCACCGCTACCTTTGGATTGGTAATCAACGGTGACACCCTCGGTTTTCTTGCTGAAATCCTTGAACCAGGTGAGGTAGATCGGGGCTGGGAAACTCGCACCGGAACCGGTGAGGCGGATGCTCTCGGCAGCAAACACCGAGGTGGCACTGAGAGAAACCGCAACGGCGAGTGCAGCAGACTTCATCAGACGTTTCATTAAGGAAAATCCTTGTGATTTCGGGCCCGGGAACTCTGCAACATTCTTGTTACGGTTTTATGAACGTGGAGTGGCAAAACGCCTGGTTGTCCCCCTCTCCCGCCGCAATCACGGTATTTGATGTCATTGGTTAGTAACAAAATGCGACTAAGACTTTGCCATCTCCCACCACGCGAGTTCCGCCCATGTCCTCAATAGAAGATGCCTTGATGCAGCGCATCCATCGTGAATTGCTGGATCACAGTGATGAAGAGCTGGAACTGGAATTATCCGAAGATGGGCACGACCTCAACGCGCTGTTTGACGAGCACGTCGGTGAAAGCGCCGAAAAAGCCGCGCGCAGGATTTATTTCAGCGAACTGTTCCGCCTGCAGGGCGAACTGGTGAAATTGCAGAGTTGGGTGGTCAAGACCGGTCACAAAGTGGTGATCCTGTTCGAAGGGCGCGATGCTGCCGGCAAAGGCGGTGTGATCAAACGCATCACCCAGCGCCTGAACCCGAGGGTCTGCCGAGTGGCCGCCCTGCCCGCGCCGAATGACCGAGAACAGACTCAGTGGTATTTCCAGCGCTACGTTTCACACCTGCCGGCCGCCGGCGAAATCGTGCTGTTCGACCGCAGCTGGTACAACCGCGCTGGCGTCGAGCAGGTCATGGGGTTCTGCAACGCGGACCAGTACGAAGAGTTCTTTCGCACCGTGCCGGAGTTCGAGCGCATGCTCGCCCGTTCCGGCATTCAGTTGATCAAGTATTGGTTTTCCATTTCCGACCAGGAACAGCACCTGCGCTTTCTTAGCCGTATTCACGACCCGCTCAAGCAATGGAAGCTCAGCCCCATGGACCTGGAGTCGCGTCGGCGCTGGGAGGCCTACACCAAGGCCAAGGAAATCATGCTCGAACGCACCCACATCGCCGAAGCGCCGTGGTGGGTGGTGCAGGCGGATGACAAGAAAAAAGCCCGGCTCAACTGCATCCACCACTTGCTCGGGCAGATGCCATATGAAGAAGTCGAGCTGCCGGTGATCGAACTGCCGCAGCGCGTACGGCAGGAGGACTACTCCCGTAGCCCGACGCCACCGGAACTCATCGTGCCGCAACTCTATTAACTGAGCTGCTCACACAGGAACGGCACACTGGCGAGCCGTGAAGTGGGGTGAAACGCCAGTACCCGCGTCGCCACCAACAGGTAAGCGACTTCCTCGGAGGACATGAACGCCATGCCGCCGAGGATTTCGAAGGCGCGGGTACTGATGCGGTTGATCGCCTCTTGCACCGCAAACCGCGTGGCTTGCGCGCGCGCCAGATCCGCGCGCAGGAACCGGTTCTGGTCGATGGCAACCGCCAGGCCGCGTATCGCCATCGTGGCGCCCTGCAGATCAATCAGCAGCATTGCGCGATCATCCTGCGAGCCTTTGTTGCACGCCAATGCCCTCGACGCCAACGCAGACGCCATGCCCACGTAGGACGCCGACGCAAGCAGCTGGAACCAGATCGCAAACAAGTGTTCACCCGTGCCCTGCTGCACATCGTCCAGCTGGTTATCCACGGCCTTGCTGAAATACATCAACGCCTCTGGCACCAACAGTTGGTTGAAGATCACTTCATGGCTGTCGGCTGCTTGCAAATGCGGCACCGACCAGAACTTTTTCCGCTGGATATTCGGGTCACCCGCCAACCCCAGGCCGATGCCGATATGGGTCTGGCCTTGCGGGTCGACGTAGTTGACGCCAAAGGTGATCGCGTCAAAGTGATGGGTCATCGTGCAGGGCTTTTTGCTGCCGCTCACTCGATAACCATCGGCTGTTTTTTCTACGGACAGCGTGGACTCCAGGATATTGGCGTGCGCCCGCCCCTCGGCAAATCCCGAGGCGACCAACAGGTTGTCGCGAGCGACCACGCCGAGCATTCCCTGGATATCGGGAAAGAAGCGACTCGCCGCCATCATGCCAGCCACCGTGTGATGGTGCATGGTCATCATCACGGCCAATGAAGGGCAATGGGCGCCAACCCAGGTGTGTACCTGGGCCAGGTTGACTGCGCTGATCCCTCCACCGCCAAGTTCCTTGGCGATGGAAAGTCCTGGCGCGCCGACTGTTTTAAACAACGTGGCCAGTTGTTTGGACTCGCCCCGTTCTAGTTCAATCAGTGAGGCCGCTTCAAGAACAGGCACCAGTTCAGGAATACAGGCTAAAACGGTATCTCTTTCTTCACTCAGAAACATAGTAAACGAACCCTTGTTATTGTTTAGGCTTTAAGTAATGTCGCGCATAACGACTGTCCAACTTCGACAGTGGCAATAACATAAAGAAGTCCGCCACATTGAATTCCTTATCCCACGCCGGTGCACCACAGACCCAGCCACCACTGCGCAAGTAACCTTTAAGCAACGGCGGGACGCGCGGCACATGTCCGGGCTCGAACGCTTCCAGGGGAAAAGGGATATGGGGCGTTACGCGATAGTCGTCGGGCGCTCGATTTTCTGCGGTAAAGCCTCGATACAACGCCGCCGCATCATGGCCACCATCGGACAGGCTCACGCTCGCGCAACCCATCAGATGGTCACAGCCCTCACGCTCCATATACTTCGCAAGACCTGACCACAACAGCATGATCACACTGCCGCTGCGGTATTCGGGGTGGACACAGGCATGCCCGGCTTCAACGGTCCTGGCGCGTAATGACGCTAGCCCACTGAGATCAAACTCCCTCTCCGAGTAGTAGTGCCCCATGCGTTGTGCAGCGGCCGGGCCCATCAGGCGGTAGGTGCCCACCACGGCTGAAGTCTTGGCGTCGCGGACCAGCAAGTGGTCGCAGTAGTCGTCAAACTCGTCAGTATTCAACGCCTCAGGGTTTGCAAGTTCAGACCATTTAAAAGTTTCGGTAAAGACACGATAACGCAGGCGTTGCACCTCACGTATTTCTTCTTGTCGAGTGGCGAGACTGACCACTAACCCTGCACGCGGAAGTTGTGCAGTTGAATGTTCTTCACTGGATACCGACGGAGATCGCATTCCTGTTCCTTTGAGTCGCCATACGCGTAAGAGGCAAGTAGTGAGCAGGACACTAACATGCGACTTTATGCAGGCAACGTAAGGAAACTCCGAAACAAGTTGCGATCTTTATGGTGGGTCAAGTTACTGTGGTGAACTACTCACCACCCGCAACGCCAACCCCTCGTACGCATCCAGGGTAATGGTGAATTCCCCCTCCGCCGTCAGGTCGCCTTCCACACGCTCATTGATGATGTCCACTACCATCCCGGCAGCAATATCCGATAGATGCAGGGTTTCAGTGATCGGCGTCGCACCAAAATTCAGTGCAGTGATTTGCGTGCCTTTGCCGGCCGGCAATTCATGCACCATTACCAGCAGCGCTGAGTTTTCAACCTCCGGCACCAGAATCTGGCGGCTGGCGGCGATGTCATAGGCGCGGCGCACCGCGAGGATTTTCTGCAGTTGCGAAGCGAAGGACTCGGGGTCCTGCAACTGGCTGTTCAGGCTGCCGTAAAGGCTTTTCGAGCGTGGCATGTGGCCAGCCGAAAGCGCTGCGTCCGGGTTCAAATCCACTAGGTCATACGCGCCGCGATGAATCCAGCGAGTATCGCCATCCTGCATCAAGTGCTCGACCTCTTCGGCCGCCAGCGGCAGCGCGCCCACCAGGTCCCAACCCGACAAGGCAAACACCCCAGGCTGCATGGCGTTGTACATCACCAGCAGCAAATGGATCTGGCGGATCTGTTGGATGTCAGCTTCGGTGATCGCCTCCAGATCACGAATACCCAGCGCCGCAGTAATGATGCTGGCCGTGGTGCACGACACGCCATTGGTCACGAACTTGAGGTTATACGGCGCATGCTCACCGGCCAGGCGCTCGTACATCTGCTCGCGAATGTGCTCGCGCAGGATATTGCCGGGAAAGGTCTGGCCCTGGTACAGGAAGGTGTCATGGGCGTGCAACGTCCAGAAGTGCACCAGCTCCAGCGTCAGCTCATCGTGGTTCTGCAACGCATGGATCAACGAACCGGGGTCGATGCCTTGGCGGTGCATTTCACGCAACATCAGGCGCAGGAACTCGGCATCGCCCATTAGCAACGCATGTTGGTATGCCGGACGGGTGATGAAGTCATAGGAGAGGTCGGCGCCACCATGGGACATGGAGGCGATGTCATCCACGGTGAGGTTCAACTCCTGGAAGCTGAATCCGCCGGCCTTGCGAATCGCGCCGCCGAGCAACTGGTTGCCGGTGATCGACAGCGGATGGCTCTCGGACCAGGCCGTGCCGTCCAGCTTGCGCTCCACACCGAGAAAACCGTTGGCGTCCAGGCGCAGGATCTTCGCGCCCATCACGTCGATGGCGTGCAGTGCGTCACCGATGATCATCTGCTGCGCGGCAAAGGTCGGGTCCAGCCAGTTCAGCGATGGCTGGCCTTCTTTGAAGTAATGCAGGTACACCCAGCGACGCGGTTTGCCATCCACACCGAGCACCACGTCTGTCGCGCTCCAGTCGGTTTCCTTGACGCCGGGCTCGAAGAAGATCACCCGTTGCAACTGGCCGACGATGTAGTGTTTGTCACGCAACGCATCGACCTGGACGGGGCTGAGGTTTTGCGCGTCACGGCCCTCAGCGACGTCGGGCAGCAGCGCCCAGTCCTCCTCGCGGATTTCGACCATGTGGTACAGGCCGGGATAGTCCTCGTAGGCCATCTCGGCCAGGCGGAAATCCGCGCCCTTGCCGGTGTGGGACGGGATCACATCGTCGATGATCACCGCATTGTGCGCCGCCGCCATGCGCGTCAAGGCCTGTAACTGCGCCTCGGTGCCCAACTCCGGGTCGATCTCGAAGCTGATGCGGTCGAAATTGCCGTCGATGGTCGGTGTGTGCTGCGTGCCCTTCAGGCCGCCGGACTTCTTCAATGGGCCATTGTGGATGCCCTGGATGCCGATCTTCGACAACGCCTGCCACAGCGCCTCATCCCCCAGTGCCTCCAACACCGTGCCGCCCTCACGGGTCACAATCGAGGCCGGGTACGCGGTAAACCACACGGACGACAGGGCCGAAGCATCACGGGGCCGCGTCTGCGCGTACGGCTGCTGCCACAACCGGCCCTGGCCCGAATAGAGCTTGGCGCGCTGGCGTGCTGCGTGCAGCATCGATTGTTCCACCAGCCAGTTCACATGGTTGTTTTCAGCCGCCGTCATATGCCTGATCCCTGTTGTCGTCCAAAGGTTGCTCGTAAGCATAGGAGCCACAACCGGGGCCATTCGTTGCATTGCAATGTGGGCGACTACGCCAACTGCCGATACTGCCTCGGCGTAAACCCCGTCGACGCCTTGAATTGGCGGGTAAACGCACTGTGGTCGGTATACCCGCATTGCAGCGCCACTTCGGTGATCGGCAGGTCGGTGTGCAACAGCCGGTGCGCCTGCTCCAGCCGTACCTTCTGGATCATTTGACGTGGCGTGAGGTGGAACACGCGCTTGCAGTAGCGCTCCAGCTGCGCCACCGAAATGCCGGCGATCCGGGTCAATTCACCCAGGGTCACGCGGCGGTTGAAGTGTGCGCGGATGTGCGCGTCCACGGCGGCCAGGCGTTGGTACGCCGGGTGGCTTTCGCTGGCGGTTTGCAGGTCGACCGAGATACCCGCCAGGCCAATGATCGCGCCCGAATGGTTGTACAGCGGCCACTTGTGGGTCAGGCACCAACCGGGTTCGCGGGTGCCGTACAAGTGCAGTTCCAGCTGATCTTCCAGCACAAAACCCTGCTCCAGCACGCGCCGGTCCTGTTCGGTGTAGCCAGGCCCCAACTGCGCGGGGAAGACTTCGGCACTGGTCTTGCCCAGCAGCGGTTGCAGTTGCTTGAGGCCGCAGCGCTGCACCAGGGTGCGGTTGGCGAGCACATAGCGGGCCTGGATGTCCTTGATGAAAATCGCGGCATTGGGGATCACGTCCAGCATCGGCAATAGCTGCGCGACACTGCCCAATAACTGTTCGATGTCTTGGGGGTTGCTCCCTTGGCAAAGGGTCGCAAACGCGTTCTGCAGCATGACGGTTGATCCCCGCTGGTGGCCTGACGGATAGCAGATTGCCCGATGCCCGGAGCCCTGTCGAGCAAGCAAAACTGTGCTGATTTCGTCATCGATGCCGGCAAAAAACATCAATCGCGCCGCCGTTCATGCGTTCACTGTATGGCCACTGCATGCCTATCCAATAACTCACAAGAAGGCGACGCTATGTCAGCTCAAGGCAAGTTCAAGAAACAGCTTTCCCTGATGGACCTGACCTTTATCGGGTTGGGTGCCATCTTTGGTTCGGGCTGGTTGTTTGCAGCCAGCCACGTATCTGCAATCGCAGGCCCAGCGGGCATTATTTCCTGGCTCATCGGCGGTTTCGCGGTGCTGCTGCTGGGCATTGTGTACTGCGAACTGGGCGCCGCACTGCCCCGCGCCGGCGGCGTGGTGCGCTACCCGGTTTATTCCCACGGCCCGCTGTTGGGCTACCTGATGGGCTTCATCACCCTGATCGCGTTTTCCAGCCTGGTGGCCATTGAAGTGGTCGCCTCGCGGCAGTACGCAGCGGCGTGGTTTCCGGAACTGACCAAGGTCGGTTCCAGCGACCCGACTACCCTCGGCTGGCTGGTGCAATTCGCCCTGCTGTGCCTGTTCTTCGTGCTCAATTACCGCAGCGTGAAGACCTTCGCCATCGCCAATAACCTGGTCAGCGTCTTCAAGTTCATCGTACCGTTGCTGGTGATCGGTGTGCTGTTCACCTTCTTCAAACCGGCGAACTTTGAGGTGCAGGGTTTTGCGCCGTTCGGGCTGTCGGGCATCGAGATGGCGGTGTCGGCCGGCGGGGTGATTTTTGCCTACCTGGGCCTGACGCCAATCATCTCGGTGGCCAGTGAAGTGAAGAACCCGCAGCGCACGATTCCGATTGCCTTGATCCTTTCGGTGTTGTTGTCGACCGCCATCTACGTGCTGCTGCAAACCGCCTTCCTCGGTGGCGTGCCTACGGAAATGCTCGCCAATGGCTGGGCCGGGATCAGCAAGGAACTGGCGCTGCCTTATCGGGATATCGCCCTGGCGCTGGGCGTGGGTTGGTTGGCCTACCTGGTGGTGGCTGACGCGGTGATCTCACCCAGTGGCTGCGGCAATATCTACATGAACGCCACCCCTCGCGTGGTGTATGGCTGGGCGCAGACCGGCACGTTCTTCAAGATTTTTACGCGTATCGATGAGAAGTCCGGCATTCCACGCCCGGCGCTGTGGCTGACCTTTGGTTTGTCGGTGTTCTGGACCCTGCCGTTTCCGTCCTGGGAAGCGCTGATCAATGTGGTGTCCGCGGCGCTGATCCTCAGCTACGCCGTGGCCCCGGTTACTGTCGCCGCGCTACGTCGCAATGCCCCGCAGATGGCGCGGCCGTTCCGAGTCAAGGGCATGGCGGTACTGGGCCCGCTGTCGTTCATCATCGCCGCGCTGATCGTGTACTGGTCTGGCTGGGGCACGGTGTCCTGGCTGCTCGGCCTGCAGATCCTGATGTTTGTGGTGTACCTGCTGTGCGCACGCTGGGTGCCGACTGCGCACCTCAATATCAAACAACAAGTGCGCTCGTCTGCCTGGCTGATTGGCTTTTACGCGGTGACCATCCTGCTGTCCAAGCTTGGCAGTTTTGGCGGCATCGGCGTGATCAGCCACCCGCTCGACACCATTGTCGTCGCCGTTTGCGCACTCGGCATTTACTACTGGGGCGCCGCCACTGGCGTGCCGGCTCACCTGGTACGACTGGAACATGAAGCCGATGAAAGCGAAGCGGTCGACGAACCTCACGCCCCGCTGACACCCGCGACCTACTGATTCAGGAGCCTTTTATGAAGCGACTGCATGTGATCGACTCCCACACCGGCGGCGAACCGACGCGCCTGGTCATGAGCGGTTTCCCGGCGCTGAGCGGCGTCACGATTGCCGATCAATTGCACAGCCTGCGCACCGAGCATGATCACTGGCGCCGTGCCTGCCTGCTGGAGCCGCGCGGCAATGATGTACTGGTCGGCGCGCTGTATTGCGAGCCCGTCACGCCGGGCGCGGTCTGTGGCGTGATCTTCTTCAACAACGCCGGTTACCTCGGCATGTGCGGCCACGGCACCATTGGCCTGGTCGCCTCGCTGCACCACTTGGGGCGCATCCAGCCCGGCGTGCACGCCATCGACACGCCTGTCGGTCCAGTGGAGGCCACGCTGCACACAGACGGCAGCGTGACGCTGTGCAATGTGCCCGCCTACCGCCTGCGCAAACAGGTGCCAGTGGAGGTGCCAGGGCATGGCGTGGTCTACGGCGATATCGCCTGGGGCGGCAACTGGTTTTTCCTGGTGTCGGACCATGGCCAACGCTTGCAGATGGACAACGTGGATGCGCTTACCGATTACACCTGGGCGATGCTCAAGGCCCTGGAGGATCAAGGCATTCACGGTGAGGATGACGCGCTGATCGACCACATCGAACTGTTCGCCGATGACGACCTTGCCGACAGCCGTAACTTCGTGATGTGCCCCGGCAAAGCCTACGACCGCTCACCCTGCGGCACCGGCACCAGCGCCAAGCTGGCCTGCCTGGCCGCCGATGAAAAACTCAAGCCCGGTGAAACCTGGACCCAAGCCAGCATCACCGGCAGCAAATTCGAAGGCCGCTATGAATGGGACGGCGAGCGCGTGCGGCCCTTCATCACCGGCAGCGCCTATATGACCGCCGAAAGCACCTTGCTGATTGACGAGCGCGACCCGTTTGCCTGGGGCATCTAAGCCCTTCCCTGTTTGTACTGAACGTTCCAAGGAGTTAGAACAATGAGCGACAACATCTTCACCGGCTGCATCCCCGCCCTGATGACCCCGTGCACCGGCGAGCGCAAACCGGACTTCGACGCCCTGGTCGCCAAGGGCCGGGAATTGATCGATATCGGCATGAGCGCCGTGGTGTACTGCGGCTCCATGGGCGACTGGCCGTTGCTCACCGAGGCCGAACGCCAGGAAGGCGTGGCGCGTCTGGTGGCCGCCGGTGTACCGACCATCGTCGGCACCGGTGCGGTCAACAGCCGTGAAGCCGTGGCCCATGCCGCCCACGCCGCCAAAGTCGGCGCCCATGGCCTGATGGTGATTCCGCGCGTGCTGTCCCGTGGTGCCTCCGCCACCGCGCAAAAGGCGCACTTCTCGGCCATCCTCAAGGCTGCGCCAAACCTGCCGGCGGTGATCTACAACAGCCCCTACTACGGCTTCGCCACCCGCGCCGACCTGTTCTTCGAACTGCGTCGCGAACATCCGAACCTGATCGGCTTCAAGGAGTTCGGCGGCGGCGCCGACCTGCGCTACGCCGCCGAACACATCACCTCCCAGGACGATAATGTGACCTTGATGGTCGGCGTGGACACCCAGGTGGTGCACGGCTTCGTCAACTGCAACGCCACCGGCGCCATCACCGGTATCGGCAACGCCCTGCCTCGCGAAGTGTTGCAGCTGGTGGCCTTGAGCAAAAAAGCCGCCAAGGGCGATGCCAAGGCCCGTCGCCAGGCCCTTGAGCTGGAAGCCGCGCTGGCGGTGCTGTCGTCCTTCGATGAAGGCTGCGACCTGGTGCTGTATTACAAGCACTTGATGGTGCTCAACGGTGATACAGGCTACGCCCTGCACTTCAATGAAACGGATGTGCTCAGCGACGCCCAGCGCCGTTATGCCGAGAACCAGTACGCGCTGTTCCGTCAGTGGTACGCCAACTGGTCGGCGGAACAGAACGTCGCCTGACGCCCTTGCGCCGCTGCGGTTCTCGCAGCGGCCAACCCCTTTTCTACCAGGACAATCCCATGACTCTGACGGGCAAAATGCTGATCGGTCAGCAACTCACTTCCGGAAATCGCGAAGCGATCCGGGCGATCAATCCCGCCACCGATACTCCCATGGAACCGGCCTATCCAGGCGGCGACGGCGAACAGGTGGCCCAGGCGTGTGCCTTGGCGTGGGCGGCGTTTGATAGTTACCGAGAAACGTCGCTGGAGGCGCGTGCCAGCTTTCTTGAAGCCATCGCCACGCAGATCGAGGCCCTGGGTGATGAGCTGATCGAACGCGCCGTTGTCGAAACCGGCCTGCCCCACGCGCGCATCCAAGGCGAACGCGGGCGTACCTGCGGCCAACTGCGCACCTTCGCTCGCACCGTGCGCGCCGGGGAATGGCTGGATGTGCGGGTGGACCCTGCACAGCCGCAGCGCCAGCCACTGCCTCGTCCAGACCTGCGCCAGCGCCATATCGCGCTGGGCCCGGTGGCCGTGTTTGGTGCGAGCAATTTCCCCCTGGCGTTTTCCGTGGCAGGTGGCGACACCGCCTCCGCGCTGGCCGCCGGTTGCCCAGTGGTGGTGAAGGCCCATGGCGCGCATCCGGGCACCAGTGAACTGGTGGGCCGGGCGGTGGCGCAAGCGGTCAAGGCTTGTGGCTTACCCGAAGGCGTGTTTTCGCTGTTGTACGGTTCGGGACGCGAGGTGGGGATTGCGTTGGTCACCGATCCGCGCATCAAGGCCGTTGGCTTTACCGGCTCACGCAGCGGTGGCGTGGCGTTGACCCAAGCCGCGCAGGCCCGGCCCGAGCCGATTCCGGTGTATGCGGAGATGAGTTCGATCAATCCGGTGTATCTGTTCCCAGCCGCACTCACCACACGCGGTGAAGCGTTGGCGAAAGGCTTCGTGGCATCGTTGACCCAAGGGGCCGGGCAGTTTTGCACCAACCCAGGTTTGGTGATCGCCGTACAAGGGCCCGCGCTGGATCGTTTTATCGGCACGGCCAGTGAAATGTTGCCCAACTGTGCAGCGCAGACCATGCTGACCCCCGGCATTTTCAGCGCCTTCGATGCAGGCGTGGCCGCACTGACAGAACACGCCAAGGTGGCGGCAAAAGGGTTGCCAGCAGAAGGCCCCAACAGAGGCCAAGCCCACCTGTTCGTGACTCAGGCCAAGGATTTTTTAGCCAATGAACACCTGCAAGCCGAAGTTTTCGGCGCAGCCTCATTGATCGTCGTATGCGCCAATAACGAAGAGATGCATCAGGTTTCCGAACACTTGGAAGGCCAACTGACCGCGACCCTGCAGATGGATGACGACGATCTGCCAAGCGCCAAGGCCCTGCTGCCGGTGCTAGAACGCAAGGCCGGTCGCCTGCTAGTCAACGGCTGGCCGACGGGTGTCGAGGTCTGTGATGCCATGGTGCATGGCGGCCCCTTCCCCGCCACGTCAGACTCGCGCAGCACTTCGGTGGGCACGGCGGCGATCCAACGGTTTTTGCGACCGGTGTGTTATCAGGACTTCCCCGATGCGCTGTTGCCTGCTGCACTCCAGCACGGCAACCCGTTGCTGCTGCGGCGCCTGCTCGATGGCCAGAGGGAGGCGTAGGCCATGTCCGATGCGGATATCGTCGTGGTCGGCGCCGGCATTATCGGCGTCGCCTGCGCGCTGCAACTGGCGCGTCAGGGCCAGCAAGTGCGAGTAGTCGACCCGCAGGAACCCGGCATGGGCGCGTCCTATGGCAACGCCGGGCACTTGGCGACCGAACAGGTGTTCCCCATTGCCGACCTGTCGATCCTCAAGCGCTTGCCCGGTATGCTGCTGGACCCCATGGGCCCGTTGCGCCTGGATTGGAAATACCTGCCGCACGCCCTGCCCTGGTTCGTGCGCTTGCTGCTGAACCTGCGCCCGGCGAGTTACCAGCGCACGGTCGCGGGTATCCGTACGCTCAATGAAGGCAGCCTGGGCGCGTGGCAGCGCCTGCTGCACAGCATCGGGCAGCCGGAGTTGTTGCGTGAGGATGGTTCGCTGCTGCTGTTTGAGCGTACGGAATCACGGGAAGCGCTCAATGCCTTGCAGCAGCGCATGCAACAGCAGCAGGTGCCGGTGGCGTTCTGGTCCGGCGATGCCATACGCCAGGCCGCACCGCAGTTGAGCGACAACATTCAGGGCGGGCTGTTTTTTCCGGGTACTGGGCACTTCCTGGATCCCTACCACGTGGTCTTCGAACTAGTACGTGCGGCCAAGGCCAGCGGCGTGCAGTTCCTTAAACGCCAAGTGCTGGATGGCCGCGTCGACGCACAGGGCGTTTCACTCACCACTGACCAGGGACCGCTGTCCGCGTGCCAGGTGCTGATTGCCTGCGGCGCCCATTCGGCCAAACTGACCGCGGCCCTGACCGGCAAAAAAGTCCCGCTGGACACCGAGCGCGGCTACCACCTGATGCTGCCCCATGAACATCATCGTCTGCCGTTTGCCGTCACGTCCCTGGAACGCAAATTCATCATGACCCCCATGACCGACGGCCTGCGCCTGGCCGGCACGGTGGAATTCGCCGGCCTCGATCGCCCGGCGAATATGGAGCGTGCCTGGCAGTTGCATCGGTTGAGCAACGGGTTGTTTCGCGAGGACCTGAGTGCAGAAGGCGCAACGCCGTGGATGGGGTTTCGGCCGTCGTTGCCGGATTCACTGCCCGTGATTGACCGGGTGTGTGATGGGAAGGTGCTGCTTGCGTTTGGGCATCAGCATTTGGGGTTGACGCAGGCGGCGGTGACGGCGGAATGGGTTGGGGCGTTGGAGAAGGATCAAGCGCAGTTACTGACGCCTTATCGCCTGGACCGATTCTGAGCGCTCTGTAGTGAGCAGGCTTGCCCTGCGCTGGGCTGCGAAGCGGCCCTAAACCCAAACGGCCGATTTCCGACTGAAGCACTGCGGCGCCTGGAGTGGGGCCGCTTCGCGGCCCAGCGCAGGGCAAGCCTGCTCACTACAACATGCGGCGGGCTTTACTTGACCAAGCGCTTCTCCTTCGAGGGGCGATAGCCGAAGTACGAGCTATAGCATTTGCTGAAATGGCTCGGCGACACAAACCCACACGCCACCAGCACCTCCACCTGTGAAAGCTCGGTGTGCTGTAACAGCCGCCGCGCTTCGGTCACGCGCAGTTCCATGTAGTAGCGCTGTGGCGTGGTGCCCAGCTGTTCCTTGAACAAGCGCTCCAACTGGCGCCGGGACCGGCCAGCGTAGACGGCGAGTTGGTCCAGCTCCAGGGGCTCTTCCAGGTTGGCGTCCATCAGCTTCACCACTTCACGCAGGGGCGCGCTGACGCTGACGTTTTCGGTGGGTTTGATGCGCCGATAGCGGGATTCTTCAAAGGCCAGGATGTCTTCGACCCCTTCGACCAGTGCCTTGTCATGCAAGCCCTTGATCCAGTCCAGCGCCATGTGGAAGGCACCGGACGGACTTGAGGCCGTCAGGCGGTCGCGGTCGATCACGTAGGGTTCGCTGGTGACGTGGGTAGCCTTGGACACTTCTGCCAGTGCCGGGCGATGTTCCGGGTGGATGGCACAACGATAGCCTTGCAACAGACCGGCACGGCCAAGGAACCAGGCGCCATTCCACAGCCCCGCGAGGTTGATACCCTGTTCAGCGGCCGTGCGCAGCAGGTGGATGAAGTCTTCGCTGGCCTTGAGTTCCGTGCGAAAACCGCCGCAGATCACCAGCAGTTCCAGGTCTTGCAGCGCCGCCACGTCGATCCGTGCATCCGGGCGGATCACCAGGCCAAGGTCGCTGATGACTTCGCCATCGTCACAGCCGAACGTACGCGCGGAAAACAGATCGGGACGCAGCAGATTGGCGGTAACGAACGTGTCGAGAGTCTGGGTGAATGCGGGCAGGGAAAAGTGTTCGAGCAACAGGAAGCCGACGCGGGTGACCGCCGCCGGCTGCGAGGTTTCGTTGAGGTAGCGCAGGTTCTTGCCTTTCATGCCGCCGCTGAATTGACGTCTTTCCATCGAGGGTTGGCCCACTCTTATTGTTGATGCAATGGGCGCCATCTTAGGGGCAAATGCGTCGGCTGTCTCAGGCCCTGATCTTGAAATAACCACAAGCGAGCAAAGCCCCCGGCTAAACAGGGTCAGTCGCATCTGATACGGTTTTTTCTTTGCTATCTGCGTCTGTATCGAAACGCCGCCTGGGCGGACAATAGCGCCATCCCTACTCCCTTCCCTCTGGAGGCCTTATGACCAAGATGGCACTTTTCCTGTTCGGCTTTTTGGTGTTGACCATCGGCATCGGCCTGCTGGCGACCATCTCGCCAGTCTGACAGTCAGCCGGCGAACAGCATCGGGTACAACGACAGCACCAGCAACGCCGCCATCGACCCGTTGAACAGCCGCAACCAGCGCGGCTCACGCAACACATTGCGCAAGCCGCTGCCGCATCCGACCCACACACAGACGCTGGGCAGGTTGACCACCGCGAACACCAGCGCAATCACCAGCACATTGGTGACGTAACCTTCGGCCGGCGTGTAGGTGGTGATTGCCCCCAGCGCCATGATCCAGGCCTTGGGGTTCACCCACTGGAACGCCGCCGCGCCGAGGAAGGTCATGGGCTTGCCCTGCTCATCAGGGCTGTCGGACATGCCGCCCGCCGTCGCAATCTTCCACGCCAGGTACAACAAATAGGCTGCGCCCACGTAGCGCAGCACCGTATAGGCCCACGGAAACACCTTGAACACCTCGCCCAGCCCCAGTCCCACTGAAATCACCAGCAGCATGAAGCCGATGCTGATCCCCAGCGCATGGGGCATCGACCGGCGGAACCCGAAGTTCACGCCCGAAGCGAGCAACATGGTGTTATTGGGTCCTGGCGTGATCGAGGACACGAAGGCGAACAGCACGAAGGCTGATAACAGGCTGGTAGACATGAACATGATGCGGCATCCAAACGCAGAGGTATGCCAGCGACAGTAGAGGGTAATGCGCCGCCCTGCCCCGTACAGCCAAGGTGCGATTGAGGCATACACTTTTTTGCCACGATTTTCACAAAGCTTTCACAGACGAGCGCCTAGGGTGACTACAGCTCCTAATGAACATCCTTTTTAGCCCGCGCTCCCCACGCGGGCTTTTCTTTGCCTGGCATTTGTCACGGGCAAAAAAAGAGGCAAGCCATTGCGCATGGCTTGCCTCTCACATCTGCCCGTTAGCGCGGGCCGCCGCCTGGCCCACCGCCCTGACCATGCCCGCCACCGTGACCACCGCCACCACCACCTCCCGGTGGCATGAACATCCAGCAGCCTGACAGGGTCGACAACAGCGCGATAACCACCGCTGCCTTGGTTAGATAACTTAACTTCATGACCACACTCTCTTACTTGACGAGATTGACTTCTCGCAGGGTAAGACAGCGCCAACTCAAGTGCGTCACGGCTATCGTGTAACCTGATGGTAGGGTTTGTAAGCCCCGCGGTACAAGGCGTCGTCAGTTTTGCGGGCGCTGCTTGGTCGAATCCAGTTCGGCTTTTTTGCCGGTGCTGATTTCAGTGATTTGCGCCGATTTGGCAATCGCAAAATCAAACGTATCCTGCATCTTGGCAATGGCATCGGTGGCGGTGCCTTTCAGCCCGCCGTTGGCCGCCCAGTCGAAGTTCCACACGCCCGAGAGATTATCGGCGCCGGGTACGTCGTGGGTTTCGATGGCGGTGAATACATCGGGGTGACGCTCCATGTACTTGGCCGCATCAGAGACCTCAGCCGGCACTTTGCCTGAGGCATTGTTGGCCAGTTGGGTCAGTTCCTGCTTGGTGATGGCCGACTTGCCGGTCTGGCGCATGTAGTCGGCAATGACCTTGCTGGACTTGGCAATGTTCAACTTGTCGTCGAACACCGAAGGTGATGCTTTAGGCGTATTTGCCCCGCTGCCCGCGGGCGTTACGGTAGTAGACATCGGCGCTGCTCCCTTGGTGAAACGAATGCAATCGTCGTGCTGACGACAGCCCGAAGCGGACGTTAGCATGGGCAATGGGCCAGTAATCCGTGCTTCACAACAATTCACAACGCCAGGCTTCCAGGCTTTGATGAGAGCACGCCATTGGACTAGCATGAGCCTCCACTCATGGAAACTGATTGCCGGAAGGCTCGCCGGGACCCACCAATGAGAGATCTACCCCCTACTGCCACGCTTCGCGCGTTCGAAGTCGCGACCCGACACACGACCTTCACTTCCGCGTCGCAAGAGTTGCATGTGACCCAAAGCGCCGTCAGCCATCAACTCAAGCACCTTGAAGACCTGTGGGGTTTACAGCTCTTCCAACGCGGCAAGTCGTTGCAATTGACTCCGGCCGGGGCGGCACTGGCGCCCATCGTTCGCGAGTTTTTCATGAACCTGGACGCCACATTGACCGACCTCCGGGAGCAAAAAGGCAGGGTCCGCCTCAAGGTCAGCACCACCTACTCTTTTGCATTGAAATGGCTGCTGCCCAGGTTGCCAGGCTTGTCGCAACAGCATCCGCAGATTCTGATCACCCTGGAGACCAGCGACAAAGCGATCATGTTTTCCAGCACGGATTCAGATGTCGCGATTCGCCTGGGCAACGGTCATTACCCCGCCTTACATTCGGAGTTCATGCTCAGGGAGCAGATTTTCCCTGTCGCCAGCCCTGACCTGCTCAAGCGCTTTGGCACCCCGCACGAGCCCGCCGAATTGTTGCGTTACCCACTCCTGACACGCGACGGCGCAGACCTGGTGCCCAAATGGGAGGCCTGGTTCGAGCACGTCGGCGTGGGCGTTTCGCCGTTCCAGGAAAGTGTCAGGTTTGCTGACACCAACATAACCATAGAAGCCGCCTTGCTGGGCCAGGGCATTGCCTTGGCCCGTAGCGGCCACGTTGAGGCCGAGATCAACGACGGCAGCCTGATCAGGTTGTTCGATGTGCCGTTCGCCTCACCGGTCGCTTATTACTTTGTCTGCCCCAAAGGGATCGAAACACAGCCCCATATCGTCAGCTTTCGTAACTGGTTGATGGTGCAGGCGACCCAGGCCCAACAACAGTATCGTTAGTACCATGAGCAATGGCTCATACCAGGATGAAGGGACTTCGTTGTTATCCAACTGCCGGGATGCTTAACATGGCGCATGCCCTTTCCTATCGTATTACTCGTCCTCTTCGCCGCCCTCTTGCACGCCAGCTGGAACGCGCTGTTACGTGTCGGCAGCGACCGGCTTTGGTCGATGACCGTGATGTGCCTGGCGGTGGCCATTATCAGCAGCGGCGTGGCGCTGTATCTCCCGGCGCCGGCTGCGGCGAGTTGGCCATACGCCGCGCTCTCGGGCGTCTTGCACGTTGGCTATAACCTGTTTTTGGTGCGCAGCTACAAAGTCGGTGACCTTGGGCAAACCTACCCGATTGCCCGTGGTTCCTCGCCCATTCTGATCACATTGTTCGCCTTGACGTTTGCTGGCGAGACCGTGGGCACCAGCGCCTTATTCGGCATTGCGCTGGTGTCGGGCGGCATTATTTCACTGGCCTTCAGACAGCGCAGGCTCGCGGTGCCCAGCTTGCCTTACGCCTTGGGCACGGGGGTGTTCATTGCGGCCTACAGCGTGACCGACGGCATAGGCGCGCGTCTCTCCGGCGCACCGCTGGCCTATACCGCCTGGATGTGCGCCCTCTGGGGCATACTGATGCCATTGGTTTACATCAGTCTGCGCGGCACGCGAAGCCTATTTGCGCCGCGTCCGGGTTTCATCACAGCCTTACTGGGTGGGCTGGTCTCCCTGCTGGCCTATGGCATCGTCATTTACGCCATGTCTGAATCGCCCATGGGCGCGGTTTCGGCCTTGCGCGAAACCAGCGTGGTCTTTGCGGCGTTGATCGGTTACTTCTTCCTGGGCGAATCGCTGAGCGTGCGCAAGGTCTTGGCGTGCGCGGTCATTGCCACCGGCACAATGTTGATTGGCTGAATTCATCTCCTTCATAAAAAGGTTCAAGACATGGCTAACGATACTTCAACCCCCCTTATTCTGATCACCGGTGGAAGCCGAGGCGTGGGCGCGGCAACGGCCCGGCTCGCGGCGGCGCAAGGCTATGACGTCGCCATCAGCTACATCAACAACGAGGCCGCCGCACTTGGCGTGGTCGCTGACGTGCAATCACTGGGACGACGCGCCTTGGCCCTGCGCGCCGACAGTGCCGCCCCGGAACAGGTCGCGCACCTGTTCAACACCCTCGACGAGACGTTTGGCCGCATCGACGTTCTGGTCAACAACGCCGCGATCATTGCACGTCAATCGCGCTTTGAAGACCTCGATTTTTCCCGCATGCAACGCATCTTCGCGATCAATGCGCTCGGCCCGATGCTCTGCGCGCAGCAAGCCGTGAAGCGCATGTCGTTTCGACACAATGGCGACGGCGGCAGCGTGATCAACGTCTCTTCGGGCGCCGCGCGATTGGGCAGCCCCAACGAGTACGTCGACTATGCAGCGTCGAAGGGAGCACTGGAAACCTTCACCATCGGTCTCTCCAAGGAAGTCGCGCGCGAAGGCATCCGCGTCAATTGCGTTCGCCCAGGGCATATCTACACCGAAATGCACGCCAGCGGCGGAGAACCGGGGCGCGTGGACCGCGTCAAGGACAGCATACCGATGGGCCGGGGTGGCGAGCCCGAAGAAGTGGCGCGGGCCATACTGTGGCTGGCAGGTAAAGAGGCGTCGTTTATTACCGGGACCTTTCTTGATGTGACTGGGGGCAAGTGAGACATTTGCACACGCTTGGCTGGGAATACACACTGCGTCATCAAGCCTTTAACCAGAATAACTGTTGATAACGGCTCCACTGAATAAACGGGATAACTCATGGGGATTAACGTCACGATGCTAAAGGGCATTTGCTTCCTGACGATGGCTGCCATTGCGCTCGATACGCTTGCGGGAACGTCGGAGCAGAACTATCTGTGCAAGACGCAAGAAACACTGTTATTCGGCTGCGACTCCGGGCCGAAAATGATCTCGGTTTGCGCATCGCACGATTTCTCAGCGACAACCGGCTATGTGCAATACCGATTTGGTACGCCCGGCAAAATCGAGTTGAGCTACCCCGAAAAACCGAGCCCACCGAAGGGTCACTTCTGGCTCAGTTCCACGGCCTACTCCGGTGGAGGCGAAGCCCATCTGCGCTTTACCAATCATGGGGTAACCTACGCCGTTTTCGACCGTATGGTGCGCACCAACTTTACCCCCGGAGAACCCAACGACCCCGAGATGAGCGAGGGAGTGGTCGTGCGTCCGCAGGGAAAAAAAGCCACACGGCGGCTTTGTACCTATTCCGAAGGCGGGATTCGCGAGCAAGCTTATACAACCATCGAACGTGAAGATTTCGACGATAGCCTCATTCCTTAAGCGCAAATGTCGCATGATCACCGCCTGGCAACAGTCGTACGCTTGGCAAAGGTCAACTGGTCGGCGCCTGCCCCCATAATGGGTGAAATTGGCGCAGAACTGCGCAAGATCTACTTTCTAAAATCCGCCGCTGGGCGCGGCTATGGACAGACCTGGCTGAAAGTGAAATTGGAATGGATGTGATGGGGCGTGAATTCAAGCGGCGAGGAGCCTGAATGGATGAGTTGATAAAAGGCCTCGACGGGCCCAGGACGGCGCAGCAGGAATTGTTCTACGACCTGGAAGATGCGGCGGCGGTGATTGGGTGGTCGGTGGTGGAGCTGACGGCTATGGCAGCCAGCGGCAGGACGCCGGATGAGGCGGTGGCACTGATGAACATATGTGCCTTACTAATGGCTCAGCAGGAAAGGATTGGCGTGTATGCCGCAGAGGTAAAGGACCAGCGCATCACACGATCATAGGCGAGTTGCACCGTAGGTAATCGCGGAATTCTATCGGTCAACCCGGATAAAGCAGCACATTCAGCAATCGCCAGTAAGTGCTGCTTATTGACGCATACCGCTTAGTTGATCCAATCCGGGTGTACGTTCATCAGTTTTCCAGGCGACTTCTTAACACCATTACAACAAACATACCCGTTATACAGATACAACCCAGGGTACTTGATAAAGCTCAGTGGCTTTACAGTGAGATACGCTGCATTCGACCAGCTACCATACGCATAGAGATAGCTCTGACTCGTATAGGAGAGGTATTCGGCGGTGTCCACGGTGACGATATACCAATTGCCTTCACCATAGTTCACCACCAGAAACAACGACGCTTTCGTAATGTCCTCAGTGGTTTTTACATAGCCTTCGACCATTTGAAAATACGTGTTGGGTACGGTCGAAAAGTCTTTCAGGCGTGCCAACTGAGAGGGCGGTACGGCCGCTTCATTGGCGTTTTCACCGGCTTGTGGCCGTACTTCAGGTTTCGCGGTTCCTTCTGGCGATTGCAATCCGTTCGACATGTTGAAATCCTTTCAGAAAAGTAGGTGCTTCGACGACACACGCAAAGAACACCTCACCCAAAACACTGGCCCGCTGTTCCTTGCGCATGCCTGTTAGTGCCTATGCCAAGACAAGCTCGGCACAAACCAGATGAACAGTGAACTACTACTATCCCGTCAGATACTGTCAACTTTCACAGTCTGCTAGATGATTTAGCGATGAGTACGTAACTTTAAGGCGCAAAATGTACAGGCAATAAAAAACCCCGTAGACGTTAATCTACGGGGTTTCCAAGAGTGGAGGCCGAGGTCGGAATCGAACCGGCGTAGGCGGATTTGCAATCCACGAATATCCTAATATTTTTCAAAAACTTATAGCCATATCGATTCCGCACCGCCCACGGTTCTACCTCGCTGGAACCCGCTGAAATCGGAGGTTCTTATTACAGTTGCGGAATGGATTTTCTCTTCTAAGTCGCCTACAGTCGGGTAAAAGCTGTCAATTGTCGGCACCGAGCCCGACCCTACCTGCTGGTGATCGAAGTACTGATGATGCGCGCATTTCAATAAATCTAAATGAACGATAGAGGCGAATTGGTGGATCTAGACAAAAAGTCTAAAATTTTTGGACTAAAACACTTTGGGGTCTTTATCAAAGAAAATCCGCATATGGCCGTTTCGCTGAGCTTGTTCTGTTGTGGGGGAATGGCGCTATGGCAGGATGTCACGCCGCTCGCGGGCTCCTTATTTGGCGCTGGCGGTGCACTCCTTGGCGCATGGGTCACCGAACTTAACAAACGTCGGACTGATTCGCAGGATAAGGCCAAAAAGGAAGCTGACGCCGTCGCAGCACTCGCACCTGAGTTACAGCGCTCGATCGAGCGAGTTCATTACATTATGGACCGCTCACTGGCTAATTTTATTTGTGAGTCGGCGGTCAATGGCGCAAAGACTAGTGACCTGCAGGCGGATTTTCGACCGTATTTGCCGCTGCTTTACCCCAGCGCGCCTCAGGTGCGCGATCTGACAAGCGAGAAGGCCATCGCCCTAGTCCGTTATTACGACTCACTAAATGAGCTTTCCAATATCGTCGACGACTGGTGGGAGCGGGAGGGGCAGCTCGCCGTCAATATTTTCAACACACTCATGCACTCTGCAGAAAAGAGCATTCGGCTGGGTCTCGTCTGCGTTGAAAAGTTCGACCTTGAGGCTCGCTTCCCGCCGCCTTATGAGTCCTGGGGTTCATTGACATTTCGGATCGAACGGACGCTGGATGGTGCGACTAGGAGTCGTCAGCATCACATGGATCGGGCCGAAAAGCGCCGGCTGGATCCAAGCACATCCAAGGGTCCGACTCCTTTCCGCAAATACTAAAAATTACCGGATGGGCACAATATGGAAGGTTACGATCTATAGCGACAGATCCTCAGCACTCGCCAATTGTGTTGAAGTACTTCGGCTTTTTGGCCCCAGTCCCACATAATTACTGAGCGTCAGCACGAATTTAGACTGCATGCATAAATGCATGATTGGCATTGTTCGGCATGCGGCTTGCCCCATTTTTGCCCCATGAAAACTGAAGGCTGGACATATCAAACAGGGCTTGGCCAAACTCAAGCGTTCGCATGGCGGCTAAGCATCAGCCTCCCGAAGTGACCTCAGAATCGCCTCATCAAAGTCCAATGATGGTCAGTCTAATTTTGTTGAAGCCTCAGATAGCGACACTTAGCCCACTTCACATCTTTTTCAAAGGCACCCCGCGCTTCCGTGGCATGCTGTGAGGTAACGGCAACTCACCCCAAAGGAATGCATTCTCATGGTACGAAAAACAACACCATCGGAGCAGTTTGCTCCCAAATTGAACTTAAATATTCAGGACATCGAACGCGGACATGCCCGGCTAGCCGACCGCATAACTGAGCTGTCTGCCTTCGATGTAAATACTGTGAGCGCAGGGATGACTCCCGAGCTTAAGGCGCTTGAAGTGGCAGTAAAAGACACACTGATCAGATGCTTTGGTGTAGACACCTCATCCTATCGGACTTATCAGAGTGCAACATCTTTAACCGTGTACCCTATCTCAATGGCAAGGGGTTCGCGCCCAAACCTAGTCGATCCGGTGGACCGTAAAGTCAAAAGTGCTATTGCTTTACTCTCACAAGCGCAACGCAGTCTCAAAGAGGACCTGATTGATATACAGCATTCCTCCAGCACCAAAGTGCCTGAATCGAATCCCCTTCTGTTTTCCAAACGAATCTTTCTGGTACATGGGCATGATGAGGGGGCAAGAGAAACCGTCGCTCGTTTTCTCGAAAAGATTGGTTTTGATCCAATTATTTTGCACGAACAGGCGAACCGTGGCCGCACTATAATTGAAAAAATTGAAGCCAATAGAGACGTCGGCTTCGCTGTAGTTCTACTCACGCCAGACGACGAGGGATGCGTAAACGGCGGAAAAGCAGAGCCCAGAGCCCGCCAAAACGTTCTGCTTGAACTTGGATATTTTCTCGGCTACCTAGGGAGAGATAAAGTGTGCGCACTTAAGAAAGGAACATTGGAAATACCAAGTGATTTCGCCGGCGTAGTCTGGACATCTATGGACGGTGATGGATGGAAGAACTCATTGTGCCTTGAACTTCAGGACGCCGGGTACGAAATTGACTGGAACAAAGTTATGCGCGGCTAACATCGATATTTTAGGTTGTCGCAGATTATCCACGGCGAAAAAATTTTTCACCGTGGAAATAAAATCTCCACGTCATAAATATTTCGAACTCAACTTTTCTCACGTTGAACATTTTGCTCACCGTACTCTGCCTCTCCTTGCTCGATTAGCACGGAAAGCTCATCTCGGTGTATAGACTCAATAAACTCACCCTTTTTTATCCAGTATTCAGTTTTCACAAATACGGTCTCAAGCTCATTTGAAAGCTTCATTCTTGGCCGCCCAGAAAAATCACAAAAATTATTATAGTACTCTCTCGTAAACCTTAAAGCTGCCAAAGTCTCAAGGGTTGTAATACCCAACGTAGACACACCTCCCTCACTGTTCTCCCACCTAACATAAACTCCACGCTGAACCATGTCACGAGTTATCTCTTTAATATGCAGGGAATTGGCCGCGAGATAAATCTTAAGTGAAGCCTGAAGGTAATCATTTAGCTTATAATTCGAAGCCCCACTTAAAACCTTAAATAGATAAACAGAGGCCTGTTCCAAATTTTTTTCCACATTATCAAATGATCTATCATTTCTTTCAGGCCATCCTTTCTCAGGAGAGCCGGTAAAAAAACGTTTATGAAGAACCGGGTGAGTTTTAAACTCAAAATCATACTTTCCAAAATAAGACATTTTTTCGAAATTAGAAAAGTACTCCAGCATACCTTTTCGATGCGCGGAAAAAGCGTCCAGATTATTCTTAAACGTTGTAATAGATATCTGCTTTGCCGCTTGATGCGTAGAGTGGAAGCGTGAAACCAGACCAGCCAACGGCAGTGAAATCGAAATAATGGCCAATGGCAAAATGCTAATCTCTATAAATTTTCGGTATCCATCAGCACTTAAACTCAAGCTGTACCCGGCCCAAACCCAAATACCGAAGGCGAGACCCAAACTCAAGGGGATTCCGATTGCCAGCCACAATAATCCTTGCTTAATTAAACCTAACTCAGAATCCAACTCAAAAATCGAAAGGACCTTTCTCCTGATCCTCTCCCCACGACCCAAGCACCACACCACCCCAGATGTAGTCAATGCGACAGGGACTATGATTGTCAGGAACATATAAACCATACTCAGCATACATCCCTCTCATAAGACATGATAAAAACTCCGATTTATAATTCTGAAAATCTCGCACTATTCAGCATCCTAGGCATTGTAGATTTTCACATACATCTTACAGACCAGAGCTGATCGATTTTGGTTGTATAGCTCTGGCTCATCAGATCTCGGCGCATCCTCCAATCAGGATCTACCGGCACGCTGGCAGAGCGTAGGGTTCCCCTACCCCATCGCTCATTGATCTGGTCCAGGACTGTCATCACCCGAGTCGCCTCCGCCGGCTGTGAAATAGCAAACAGATCATCGGTGTACTCGCCAGGCTGGCATAGGTCGAGCAGCATCACCTCGGCCTTGCTATATTTGAACCCAGGCCGAAACACACGATCAGTCGCCCCTACCGCCGCCTGGGTGAGCAGGCGAACGTCGTCAGTTGGGTACGGCATGTCTACCACCACACCGTTGGCATATTTCGCCTCCTCAGGGTTGAACATGCCGGTGCGGATACACACACGCACCTTCTTACACAGCGAGTTCTGCGCTCGGAGCTTTTCTGAGGCTCGCATCATATAGGTGGCCACCGCCTCTTTGATAGGCGCCAACTCCGTCAGCCTCTTGCCGAACATGCGGCTACAGCAGATCTCCTGCTTTGGCGGATCCGGCTCATCCAGCTCCAGGCAGGGCGTGCCGCCTAACTCCCTGGCCGTCTTCTCGATCACAATGCTGAACTTCTTACGGAGCGTCCACGGATCGGCCTTAGCCAAGTCCATAGCCGACTTGATGCCCATGGCATCAAGATGGAGTTTCATCTTGCGGCCAACGCCCCACACTTCAGCCACGTCCGTATTACGCAGCACCCAGTCACGCTTAACCCGATCGGTGATGTTGACCACTCCACCGGTTTGGGACTGCAGGCGCTTCGCGGTGTGGTTTGCCAGCTTCGCCAGAGTCTTTGTGTGAGCGATACCAACGCCGACAGGGATACCAGTGCAGCGAAGCACCTGGGCCCGAATCTGCCGGCCTAAGGCATCCAACTCACCGACACCAGTCAGATCAGCGAACGCCTCGTCAATGCTGTACACCTCAACCGCCGGTACCATCGCCTCGATCAGGCTCATCACGCGCTCGCTCATGTCGCCGTACAGCGCATAGTTGGAGGAGAACGGGACAATGCCGTGCTGCTTGAGCTTGTGCTGGATCTGGAAATACGGCTCGCCCATCTTGATAAAGGGCTTGGCGTCGTAACTACGGGCGATAACACAACCGTCATTATTGCTCAGCACCACGATGGGCACTTTCGCCAGGTCGGGCCGAAATACTCGCTCGCAGCTGGCATAGAAACTGTTGCAGTCGATCAGTGCAAAGGTTGGCTGCTGCTTAGACATGGCTGCGCACTGTGCTGGTGATCACGCCCCAGATCGACAGTTCGTCGCCTTCAAGAACGTAGCGCGCCGGGAACTTGGGGTTTTCGGAAAGCAGGACCACCTCCCGGCCACGCTTACACAAACGCTTGCAGACGGGCTCATTGTTCAGCAGTGCCACCACCACATGCCCGTGGATCGGCTCGATGGCACGGTCCACCACTGCCAGGTCACCATCGAAGATCCCGACGCCCTGCATGCTCTCCCCGGTGATCGCTACCAGGTACACGTGGGGCGCACGGATATTCAAGACCTCATCCAATGAGATGTGCTGCTCGATGTGGTCCGCTGCCGGCGATGGAAAACCGGCTGGAACCTGGAACGAGCACAGCGGCAACTTCGCGCCGACCTCAGCGATGGGACCTAGAATAGTGAAGCTCATGATGCGGCCTTTTACATTTACTGTATGAATGTACAGTTAACTTTGTAGGACGTTTGCGGTCAATTTTTCTGTAGGGGATTTCGACAAGCGGAGAGGTGCATATGTGCGGGCGATTCGTGCAATACGAAGGGATGGCGATCTTCATTGAAGAGCTGAGCCCGCAGATAGAGCTGTTCAGCGGGTATGACGCTCAGCCTATTGATCGCTACAACGTCGCACCGTCAACGCGGGTGCAGGTTTTACACACATTAGAGGATGGGCTGCATATCGATGCGGTGAAATGGGGATGGGCGCCTTTCTGGGCGAAGGGAAAACGTTCGGATCCGATTAACGCGAGGGTCGAGACGGTCACCACCGGGAAGTTCTTCAAACAGCTCTGGCCGAATGGCCGGGCCATTGTGCCCAGTGAAGGCTGGTATGAATGGGTAAAAGATCCGGACGATCCGGAGAAGAAGCAGCCCTACTTCATCCGCCTGAAGAGCCGGCGTCCGATGTTCTTCGGGGCGCTTGCCCAGGTCAATTCAGGATTGGAGCCTCACGAGGGCGATGGTTTTGTCATTATCACCGCCGCAAGCGATCAGGGCATGGTCGATATCCACGACCGGCGCCCTTTGGTGCTAACACCAGAGCATGCCAACGAGTGGCTTGATCCCGGCATGACCCCATCGCGAGCGGAGGAGATTGCAAAGGAACTGTGCCAACGCACGGAAGAGTTTGAATGGTTTCCCGTAGGCAAGGCCATAGGGAATGTTAGAAATCAGGGGCCGGAACTGATTGAGCCAGACAGGTCAGCTCAGGTACCACATCACGAAGGCGACTGCAGAGATCCACACCAGGGTAAGCAGAAATGAAAGACCCGCGAGTTGCTTATCCATCCGCTACCCAATGTGAGGTTAAAAGACTGCAATACGAGCTACAGGGGCAACTTTAGTTCAGTGAGGGCAACGCGCCACCGTTCAAAACGGCGGCACCTATCAGAACAGCCCACCCAACGCTGCCGGCTCCCAATTCATGATTATCAACTCACCGCTGATCTCGGCTTTGCCTTGGCGCTGGTTAGCTGTGCTGTATCGAATATCTATCGTCTCGAAGTGAAAGCCTTCAAATACGCTTCGGATATCGGGATGATCATTGATGCTAACCATCACCTTGCCCTTGCAGCGCCGCATGAAATCGGCCATTCGCTCGTAGTTTTCAAAAGGAAAGTCCACGCCATAGCCTGCGGTTTGCCAGTAAGGCGGGTCCATGTAATGGAAAGTGTGCTGTCGGTCATAACGTTCGGCGCAATCAATCCAGGGGAGATTCTCAACATAGGTGCCGGACAGCCGCTGCCATGCGGCCGAGAGGTTCTCCTCGATCCGCAGCAGGTTAATAGCCGGGCCAGTCGTCGCGGTGCCAAAGATCTGCCCCGTCACCTTGCCGGCGAAGGCGTGATGCTGCAGGTAGAAAATCGGGCGGCGCGTTGGATATCAGCAAGGGTTTCAGGTCGGGTCATTTTCTGCCATTCGAACACCTGTCGAGAACTGAGTGCCCATTTGAACTGGCGCACGAATTCTTCCAAGTGGTTCTGCACAACGCGGTAGAGCGTCACCAGGTCGCCGTTGATGTCGTTTAGGACCTCAACCGGGGCGGCCTGGGGACGCATGAAGTAGAGCGCGGCACCGCCAGCAAAAACTTCGACGTAGCATTCGTGCGGCGGGAAGAGCGGGATAAGGCGGTCGGCTAGGCGGCGTTTGCCGCCCATCCAGGGGACGATGGGTGTAGGCATAGAAGCAAGACCTTTGCTGTATGGATAAACAGTGCTAGGCTCGCTTCGCTTTGTGCACGAAGCAGGAGCCTTGGCTGGACTTGCAGGGACGATCTGCGGGGAAGGTGGCTGTTTGAATGTTGACGCATCCAAAACAGCCGCTCCTTTTTAAATCGGTCTAACAGGCTGGCTAATGAAAAAAGATCTACTACATAATTTCAAAATTGAACTACCGCAGTTCGCAACTAAGCTTATTACAGAGCTGTTGTTAGGGATCATCATAGGCTCCATTCCAGTATGGATTAACTCCAGATCCAAAGAAGGGTTTGAAGCTACTATCAACGGCCTACTTGCAGTAAAACAGCTATCGGATCATGCCTCATTTCTCCTGATACCCTACACCGTCATTTGTATATATAGCTTTGCATTCACCCGAAAGACCGAATGGGGAGCGAGAAGATTTAATTACATCCACAAGATAACCTCCGAAGTCGGAACGAATTTATTAGCAATAGTAAGAGCTGGGCTAGGCGCAATGTTTGGCTATTTAACGGCTTCTGCATTCACCGAGTTCGGAGCAAAATCCAATACCGAATACGTAACAACAGCTCTATACCTAGTATTCACACTGATTTTTTGCGCTGCAGTTTCACTCTTTCACGACACCCTCACACCACAAAAATTGACTAGCCGGTATAAAAACGATCTTAAGTTTGATCGTAACTTGAAATAGCCCCTCTCAATGTAGGATCTCCCGAACGTAGGATTGGCACGTCGCAAGGGCGATCAATCCTTGATCACCTGCATCGGTGATTCCGATAATTCGTTGAGCATGCGCTGGGTCAAGTTGGGCTCTTGTGGGGCCATGAAGGAACTCAAACAACTCAGGAAAGCGTTTGAGAAAGCCCCCATTGATTCGATAACACCCCAGGTGGTCGCGCAGTACCGGGACGCCAGGACAGCAAAGGTCAGGGCGAATCGGGAAATCGCGCTGCTGTCGCACATGTTCACGATCGCCCGCGAGTGGGGCCTGACCAACAACGCCAACCCCTGCTTCGGTGTGCGCCGCAATGAGGAGATCCCACGGGACTACTACGCCGGCGATATCGTGTGGAATGCCGTATACGACGCAGCCGTGCAGGAACTCAAGGATGCCATGGACCTTGCCTACTTAACCGGTCAGCGCCCCGCCGACGTCTTGAAAATAGCCACCACCGATCTAAACGCCGATTTCCTAATGGTCAAACAGGGCAAGACTGAGAAGAAACTTCGCCTACGCCTGGAGGACGAAGGTGTTCAATCCGGACTGAGTGCCTTTATCAATGATCTGCAGGAACGCCGAGCCTTCAGCGGCATAAAAACATCGAGGCTGATCACCAACACATCCGGCCTAAGGATGAGCCAGCAGATGCTACGCAATCGCTGGGACGAAGCTCGTGAGAAAGCCGCCATCAAAGCAGGTGCCAACGGTGACTCAGCTCTGGCAGTGCTGATTCGTCAGTTCCAGTTCAAGGATATTCGCCCGAAAGCGACCAGCGAGATCGAGTTGACACACGCCAGCCGCCTACTTGGGCACACCACCGAAGAGATGACCGAGAAGGTCTATCGACGAGTGGGTGAGATCGTCAAGCCAACTAAATAACATTTCGCCACTTTCTCGGACCCAAATCACTGTGGTGGGCTGAGTGCATCCAGTAATCGCACGAATTGCCGCAGTTTCTCTAGCTCTGTTGGGGCAGTACCATCTGGATCGAAGTGCATAACGTCGTTGCGAATGTCTCTTATCTCCTTCAGGTGCTCGACGAATGTTGCGCGATCTATATTTAGCCCCAAGGTAGACCAGCGGCTGGGATTCTCAAGTAATCGAACATGCTCTCCAAAAGTAAGATCGGACAAACTGTTTATATCTCGAGACACGTCTCCTGGGTCTTTTAGTGAGGACAGATCATCCCTTGTAAACTTCCCATCAGCTAAGCGACGAAGGTGCATCTCGATCTCGCCGAGCAGTAAGAATGGCTCGGCGAGCTGACGGAATTGAAGGCTTAAATCAGTTGTCGTCACTATGCCAGATATCGTTTTGTCGCTAGCCTCGATCAAAACGAAAGCACGTTCTACGATTGTTGGAATTGCTGAAAAAAGTGAGCTGTCCGCATTAATCACTACCGCCTCATCGAGGCAATCCCTGACGTTTACGCACGGGCGGTTAAGCGCGAGCATAGAGCCAATAGACTTCCAGGTGACAACACCCTTAAGTGATCGATCACCTTGCATAACCGGGAGCTGAGAGTAGTCATAGAGCAGCATCAGCGTAACTGCTTCAGAAACCGTGGCATTCGGCCCAACAGATATTAGTTTGAGGTTAGCAGATGGTAGCTTCCCAATTCTTTGAGTAGGATCATCAGGTTCCTCAGTTACAACCTTACCCAAAGACTCTTCATGCAGGTCTGAAAACTGGCTAGCGATAACTTCAGGTTCTTCTACCAAATGAAATACAAGAGGCCCATCAAGGTATGCGTACTCAATATCTGGATCGGTAGTTAACTTTAACTCTTCCAGATTCTTTCTGATAGCGTCCACAATATAGCGACTGCGACGCTCGTACCGATACCAACTTAGGAGAGTACGAACGGAGTACTCTTGAGGCCCTTCAGATCTCACACGCTCAGCAACCTTACTTAGCTCTTCTGGAGCGCTATACATCATTCATCCCTAGTAGATATAAACGACCTAAAGAAAAACTACGCAAGTCGTTTAGGGTCTTGGCAGCTGGTCAGTGGAATTTGCAATCCTGGATGCAGACTATCGCTGATTATCTGTACTGATGTATAGAGCCTTTGGCACCAGAGCCGTTGATTTTGAGCTCCCTTTGAATCGAGGTTGCGGAACGCATGCCAATAGTTGCGGAACGGTTCTTAAATCCCAGGCAATAAAAAACCCCGTAGACGTTAATCTACGAGGTTTCTAAGAGTGGAGGCCGAGGTCGGAATCGAACCGGCGTAGGCGGATTTGCAATCCGCTGCATAACCATTTTGCTACTCGGCCTCAAACGATCAATGTCCTGACTGCTGACACTCACCGCATAAAAACTTGAGTGGGCTATGAAACCCTGCCTCTACTCTAACTCATTGAATACATTGAAGTTTTTAATGCTTCATTGCGTTCGATGGGCGCCATTATGTACGTATTTGCCAAAGCGTGCAACCCCTTGATTTCAAAAATATTTCGTATTGGCATCAAGGGGTTGCGGGGCTGCCCTACTCCTTGATGTGGAGCTGTTGGTACTGCGGGTCGGCCTTGATTTGCGCTTCGGTGAAGGGCAATGGGCTGAGTTTTTTCTGGGAGAAGGCTTGGGTCTGGTCCTTGGCGTGTTTGGACGCTGGGTTGCTGGACTCGGAGAACGCGAGTACGCCTTGGGCATGGGGCCCCTGGTCGTCGAAGGTGACGATTTGCAGGTAGCTGGTGCCGCTGACCACTTCACGCTTGCCGTCGGCGCGGGGCACGGTTTGCATGGCGTTGTAGATTCCCAGCTCTTGCGGGCCGCCGTGGATCGGGGTTTGGCCGGAGACTTGGACGTCGCCCCAGGTGCTGTTGGCGGTGAGGCCGAGTTTGGCGATGTCGGCGGTGGACGCCAGCATGGCGTCGCGCAGGGCTTTGGCGACATCCGCGCGTTCGATGGCCAGGCCGCGTGGCGTGGTGAGGGGCTGGGCCGGGTCGAAGGCGACGCGCCAGGCGTCGGGGATTTGCTGCAGGTGTTGCACCAGGTTGATGAAGTGCATCAGGCCGATGCCGCTGTCGAGGTTGGCGCGCTGGTCCCAGTTTTTCAAGTCGGTGCACAGGGGCTGCAGCGCAGTGGCGTCGGCGCCGAGGTGTTTGGCGCAGAATGCGAGCAGGTCGGGCATGACTTGGCCCGCCAGGTACACCTCGTTGTCCATCACCATGTTTTGCAGGTCGGTGACACCGATCGGTTTGTCCAGGGATTGCAGGCGTTGCAAGGCAAAACGCGCGCGCGGGCCGAGGCCGATATGGTCCTGGCTGATCACTGGGGAGAAGCCGGTGAGCGGCGCCTTGGGGTTGGCCAGCCAGGCCGAGTCGTTGGAGTGCTGCACGTAGTCGGTGCGTTGCAGTTGCGGCAATTGATCGGCCGGGAAGATGCCGGCCTGGGCTGCGCGCGGGTCGACGTCCCAGGCACAGGCGCTGTGGGCGCCGTCGAGCATGATCATCTGCAGGCCTGCACGGGGGTCGCTGCATTGCGCGAGTTTGGCCGCGCTGACGTTGGGCACCACCGACTGGTTCATGTACAGGCTCTGGCCTTGGTCATCGGCGGCCAGGGTGTTGACCCACGGGATACCTTGCAGGGTGTGCACCGAGGTTTTCAGTTGATCGAGGCTGCCCGCGCGGTTCATCGCGTACCACTGTTGCAGCACACGGTCGTTGCCCAGGTTGGCGTCACGCAGGCTGAAGGCGTAGCGGTTGTCCCAGTCGAGCTTGCCCGGCCATTGCACAACCGGGCCGAATTGCGAGCTATAGACGGTGTGCGACTGGCCCTTGAGGCTGCCATCGGCTTGTTTGATTTGCACCGTCACCGTGGTTTTATCCAGGGCGACGGATTTGCCATCGAGCAGGTAGCGCGTGGAATCCTTCGGGTCGAGGGTCAGGCGGTACAGGGTGAAGTGCTTGGACGTATCCACGGTGTGGGTCCACGCCACGTGCTGGTTGAAACCGATGTTGATCACCGGCAGGCCCGGCAGCGCCGCGCCCATCACATCCAACTGGCCGGGGATGGTCAGGTGCATCTCATAAAAACGCATGCCGCCCACCCACGGGAAGTGCGGGTTGGCCAGCAGCATGCCGCGTCCGTTGAACGAGCGATCACGGCCGACCGCCACGGCGTTACTGCCGCGATCGAAGGCGAAGCGCTGCTGATTGGCGGCGGCCAGTTCAAAAGCTTTCGAGTCGGTCGGTACGCTGGCCGTGGCTTGGGGCGGCGTCGCACCCACCAAGGCTTCAGCGAATTGGCCGACACCGCCTTCGACCAATAACCTACGAGTCAGCTTGACCAAGTCTTCAGCCACCAATGGCCGCACCCACGCCGCCTGGCACTGCGCCGGAGCGCCCTGCTCTTTCAGGTAACGGTTGTAGCCGGCCACGTAACCTTGGATACGTTGCTGGATCTGCGGGCTTTGCGCCTTCCAGAACGCGGCGACCGATTCCGGCGTGTTCAGCCACGTAAAAAACACGTCACTGGCCAGGTTGTTGCGCTCTTCCAGGGTCGCCTGCTCGGGGCCGAAGAACTTGGCGCGCTCGCCATTCACGGTGACCACTTCATTGGCCAGCAGGCACAGGTTGTCCTGGGCGTAGGCGTAGCCGATGCCGAAACCCAGGCCACGCTCATCGTTGGCGCGGATGTGCGGTACGCCGTAACTGGTGCGCCGGATATCCGCCGACGCTTGCGTCACCGGTTCCCGCGCCGAGGCGGCCAGGCTCAACCCCAGCAACATGCCCGCCACACCTACCCTGGACAACCCATTGGAAATAATCACGCAAACTCCACCGTCAGATTTAACCGCCTCACAAGGGGTAATAACCCCACCGTAAGAACGCAAACCACCAGGAATAATTTAGCGCGACGGCACGTTTATTTAAGGCAGAGCGGATGTGACAAAACCGATACCGACAAAATTTCTACATCCGGCACTTCATGATTTTGCTCGCTCGTTCGTCTTATTAACCAAGAGCGCTCATTTTTTTCCTGATCAGGCTCTGATAAGGAGTTTTTGCATGTACAACCCGCAAGTGCCCACGGATGGACATTCACCGGCTGCCGAGGCCAGTTTCGGCAACGGCGCACAAGCGTTCGGCAAAACGCCCGAACAGCAAGGCAACCAGCGTATCCGCCACCTGCTCAAGTGTTTTGGCTTGCGCACCAGCCTGATCCGGCTGAAGGTCATCGACGCCCTGCTCACTGCCGCCGACAACCAGCGCACCCTCGGGGTACGCGGCGTGCACAGCCATCTGCTGGAGCTGGGCATTCCGTTGTCGTTTCTCAGCGTGCGCGAGGTGCTCAAGCGCCTGTGCAGCGAGGGCGTGATCACCCTCAATGCGGATAAAAGCTACAGCCTCCATGAAGAGGCTGCCAAGGTGCTCGAAGGTCGCGCCTGATCGTCCTTAGAGCTTGACCTTGCGGCGCATGATGCCGTTGATCACCACCACGACCACTGCGACGGCAATGGCGATGGTCTGGAATGTCTTCTCACTGATAACCCCGGTGTTCTGCAAGTAGGACAGGCCAAACATCGTTGCCAGTACGGCCAGGGCAATCAGAATCGAATATTTCAAACGCTGCTTTTGTGTCATGACGGGTTCCTGAACCTGAAAAATAAAGCGTCGAACCTGCCCTGCGCGCAAGAGCGAACAGGTCCGACAGGCGCTCATGTTACAGGCGATGAAAAACTTTGGCTCGACCAATCAGCCGGCGTGCACCCAACGCTGGTGCAGCCAACGCGCCAACGCATCCAGCGCAAAGCCCAGCAACCCGATCAGCAACACCATCGCCATCAGCTCCGAATAAGCCAGACGATCACGGGTGTCGAGAATGTAATAGCCCAGCCCGGCACTGACCCCGAGCATTTCGCACGGCACCAGCACGATCCACAAGATGCCGATGGCCAAACGCACGCCGGTCAGCACATGCCCGACCACACCGGGAATGATCACCCGGCGCAAGGTCTCCCAGCGCGTCGCGCTCAGGCTGCTGCTCAGCTGCAGCCAGCGCGGGTCCAACTGGCGTACGCCGGCCGCGGTGTTGAGCATGATCGGCCACACGGCGGCAAACGCCAGCAGGAAATAGATCGGCTGGTCCCCGACCCCCATCAGCATCACCACGATGGGCATCCACGACAGCGGCGAGATCATGCGCAGGAACTGAAAGGCCGGCGTGGTCGCCGCTTCCAGCGTGCGCGAACGGCCCACCAGCAGCCCCAACGGAACGCCGACCAACAAGGCCAGGAACAACCCGACAAAGATGCGCTTCAGGCTCACCGCAATATGCACATACAGCTCACCGCGTCCCAGCAATTCCCACAGGCTACTGAAGGTGGCGGCGAGGGAAAATCGTGCAGACAATCCATCCGTCGCGCCAAACACCTTCACCCCCAGCCACCAGAGCAACAGCAACCCCGCCAAGCCACTCAACCCGAGCAACCAGCCCGGGATTTCACGGTTGTTCAAACGCCGATCTCCTCATGCCGCGCATAGCCGTCCGGCAAGCCAAAGGTCTTCATGCCGCCCACGGCCTCGATGGCGTTGCGCACGAAACGGTCGTCCACCAGGTCCTTGGCGACGAACGCCGGGTCGAGGTCAGCGAGGAATTTCTTATCACCCTCGATCAAGGTGTCTTTCAGGCGCCGCACCAGTTCCTCGGTGTAGCTGGGGAATGGGTACGGCTGGAAGTCGATGCGGTGCTCATCCCAATTCCCGTGTTGGATGGCACCGTCTACCAGGTAGGCGGCACGGTCGGCGGCAGCCGGCGCCAACACCTTGCTCAATACCGGCTCGGCATGCGGGGTGTAGCGGTTCGGGCCGTCCTTGGACAGCAGCTTCACCGCTTCTTCGCGGTTGTCGCGGGTCCAGACCTGCGCCTTGACGATGGCGTTCACCACCTTCTGCGACCACTCTGGGCGATTGATCAGGTCGTGTTCGTGCATGAACACCACGCAGCACGCGTGGTTGCGCCACACGTCGCCGGTAAAGCGCTGCACGCGGCCGACCTTGAGGTTTTCCGCCAGGGCATTGAACGGCTCAGCGACGATATAACCGTCGATGCGCTGGCTGGCCAGGGCCGGTGGCATGTCCGAAGGCGGCAACACGATCAGGTTGACCTCATTGGCCGCAATCGCACTGCCCGCCGCCCGCGCCACTGGCGTGAGGCCGTTGTCACGGAACAGTTGCTGCACCACCACGTTATGGATCGAGTACCAGAACGGAATCGCCACTGATTTGCCGCCCAGTTGCTTCACATCGGTGATGCCCGGTGCCACGGTCAGGCCGGAGCCGCCCACATGGTTCCACGCCACCACCTTGGCCGGCATCTTGCTGCCATAACGTGCCCACACGGTCATCGGCGACAGCAGGTGAATCACATTGACCTGGCCCGAGATAAACGCCTCGATCACCTGCGCCCAACTGCGCAGCAACACCGGGCGTTCGGCCTTGATGCCTTCGGCTTCGAACAGGCCGTTGTTGTGCGCCACCAGCAGCGGCGTGGCGTCGGTTATCGGCAGGTAGCCGATGCGTACCGGTGCATCCGGCTCGCTGGCGGCGCGGGCTTGCAAGCTGCTGAGCAGCGGCAAGGCACCGGCGGCGCTGAGTACGGCGGAAAGTTTGAGAAAGTCGCGGCGCGAATGGGACAGGTCATCCAGGCACATGGGCAGGCTCCAGCAAATCAAGGGGGTTGGATTGAGGGCGGCTCGCCTGCCGTAGGGTTTTAAGGATCTCGATACGCAGCGCGCCGATGGCTTCCACCTGTTCTTCGCGGGGTTGCGGCAGGTCAATCAGCCATTCGCCCAACGTCCGCGCCGGGCGGTTACCCAGTAGCAGGATGCGGTCGGACAGCAGCAGCGCTTCGTCAATGTCATGGGTGATCAGCACTGCCGCCGAGCCTTGCTCGCGGTTGACCTTGAGCAACAGGTGCTGCATATCGGCGCGGGTCACTTCGTCCAGGGCGCCGAAGGGTTCATCCAGCAACAGCACCTGGGGCTGGCGTGCCAGGCAGCGGGCCAACGCCGTGCGCTGGGCCATGCCGCCGGACAACTGCGCCGGGAAGTGCTGCCGCGCATGCTCCAGGCCGACGGCGGCGATGGCATGGTCGACGCGCTGGCGGCGCTCGTCAGCGCTCAGATGGGGTTGCCGGGCGAAATCCAGGCCGAAGGCAACGTTCTTTTCCAGGTTCAGCCAGGGCAGCAGGCTCGGGTCCTGGAAGGCTACCGCCACGCGTGGATGAGGACCGTTCAACGGCTCGCCCAGCACGCGCACACTGCCGCCCTGCGGTGCCTGCAAACCGGCGAGGACGCGCAACAGGCTGGACTTGCCCACCCCGCTGGGACCGAGGATCGACACCACTTCACCGGGTTGCAAGTGCAGGTCGAAGTGCTGCAACACCGGCCCGCTGGCATAGCCCAGGCAAATCCCCTGGGCACTCAATACGGCCGCTGTCATAGATTGGCCTGACGTTGCAGTTCAGTGCGCAATTGCACCAGGCTAGGGGTCACGATCGGCACAAACGCCGATTCACGCCAACGTCGCGCGAAACCACTGCCGTGGGCGGTGAGATAAGCCTTGCCGCCGCTGGCCTGCAACTCCAGCTGCACGGCGCTGGCGGCGGTCTCCGCCAGGGCGATGCGCAGCTTGAACAACGGCACCGGTTCGGCAGCAAAACGCCCTGCCAACAGGCCACTTTTCAAGTCGTTGACCTCATGGTCCAGGGTCACGCGCAGGGTTTCCAGCTCTTCGCGCAGCACCGTGCGTGTCGCGCCCAGGTGGTTGGCGACTTCCGCCAGGGAACGACGCGCCAACCCGATGGACATCCCGCACTGCAGGCCCAGGAACGCCGGGCGCACCGCCGGCAGGAATGTGCGCGCGTCTTCGTGCAGCAGCCAGTCGCGACTCAGCTCCACGCGTTCCAGATCCAGGGCCGCCGTATTGCTTGACTGCAAACCGAGCAATTCCAGGTCGCGAGAACGCTGCAAACCTGCCACCGAGTCCGGAATCGCCAGGATAAACGGCGCACCACCGCCCGCGTGCTCAATGGCCGCTGCCGCGACAAAACCGTTCTTGCGCAGGTTGGTCACCCAGTGCAGGCGGCCGTTGAGGGTCCAGCCGTCGTTGGACGGTTCGGCGCTGATCTGCAGCGACTCGATGCCCGACAAGAACTTCATCGCGTTGGACAACCCCGTCGCCCCCGCCAGCTTGCCGCTGAGCAAATCGGGCAGCAGCTGTTCACGCAGCCGCGCATTGGGACTCTGCAGCAGATACTCGATAAACGAGCGCTGGCCCCAGCACACGAATGCCGCCGCCAGGGAATGGCTGGCAACGTTGGCGATGGCCTCTACGGCGCCCGCCACATCACCGCCCAGGCCGCCCAGATGAGTCGGCACGCCGATGCGTAATACGTTGGCCTCTGCCAGCCGTGGCAGCACTTCCTGTGGATCGCAACTGCCCACGTCCAAGGCTTGCGCCTGGATGTCGAGCCAACGGCTCAAGATGGGGTCAAGCATTCCTGTTTCTCCTTTACAGCAGGTGGGCCAACTTCAACTTGCGGGCTTTTCCCAACGGTATTGCGCCAGCTCCGGGTTCAGTGGAGTACGAGCAAACACGTTAGCGAAGTTGCACAAGGTTGCCAGGCTGACGCCCAGAATCACTTCCAGGGCCTGGCCTTCGGTGTAACCGGCGGCGCGGAATGCGTCATAGCCCGCATCGCTCACATCACCCCGGGTGGCGATCACTTCACGGGTGAAGGCCGCCAGGGTTTCATAACGGGTATCGGGCAGCTCGCCACGTTGACGCAGGGCTTCGATGACGCTTTCCGGCAACTTGGCTTTGTTACGCGCGACGGCGGTGTGGCCGGCCACGCAGAAATCGCAACCGTGAGTGGTGGCGGCAATCAGTTGCACCACTTCGCGGTCGGCCAGGCCCAGTGCAGATTTGGCGTTCAAAGCGGAGACGGTGATGTAGGTTTCCAACGCGGCGGGCGCATTGGCCAGCACTGCCAGTAGATTGGGAATGAAACCCGAGCCTTTCAGTGCGTTTTCCAGCAAAGGCTTGGCCGCTTCCGGCGCAGTTTCAGGGGTGAGCAAGGGTACACGGGACATGGAGGCGTCTCCTGATGAGTTCGTGTATCCAGTCTGTTGGTTATAAAAAATCGCCTCAATAGTCTAAAGTAGCGATTACTTGCTCTTGAGTCTTTCCATTAGATGAATTCGTCCAGTGCACTTGTCGATTGGTTATTAGACAGCCTCGAACTCGACACCAGCCTGTTCCATGTGGGTCGTTATTGCGGCGACTGGCATGCCAGCACCCATGGCCTGGCGAGCGCGAGTTTCCACCTGATTGTGCAAGGCCAGTGCTGGCTGCATATCGACGGCGACGCCACGCCTCATCGCCTCGATAACGGCGATGCGGTGTTCCTGCTGCGCGACCTGGAATATCGCCTCTCCGGCGAGCCCACGGCGGCAAGCGCACAGGAATGCCCGCGCGTGCCCATGGTGCCCCTGGACAGTGCCGCCAGCGATGGCGTCGGCCTGGTGTGCGGGTTCTTTCACTTCCAGTCCGGTCTGTCGGCGATGATCGTCGACACCCTGCCCGCGTGGATCATCCTGCGGGCGGGCGATCCCTCGCTGACGGCCGCGCGCAACCTGTTCGAACTGATCCTGCAAGAATGCCAGCGCCTGCCTGCGCCCTCTTCGGCCTTGCTTGAACGGCTTTGCCACCTGCTGTTTCTGTATGTACTGCGCCAACAGGTGCTGGACAACAGCGAACTGGGCGGCCTGGCGGCACTGGGTCGGCAGCCGGCGTTTGCCGGTTTGCTGGAACAGCTGATCGCGCACCCGGCCGATGCCTGGACCCTGGAAAGCATGGCCGCTTGCACCGGGCTGTCGCGTTCGGCGTTTTTCAAGCGCTTCAATGAACTGTGCGGGCAGTCACCGGGGCAAGTGCTGCTGATGATGCGCATGCGTCATGCCTGCCAGTTGTTCAAGCAGGACCAGACGGTGGCGGATGTCGCGCTGGCCGTGGGTTATCAGTCGGTGGCGGCGTTTACCCGGGCGTTTCACAAGGTGACGGGGCAACAGCCTGGGGCCTATCGCAAGGCACAGGCTTAGCGGCGCAAGCCTGTGCCGGGAGCGGCGCAGAGTTCGACCAGCCAGTCCACAAACACGCGTACGCGTTGGGACAGTTGTCGGTGCGGAGGATACAGCGCCGTCAAGGCCATGGACGGCACGCCAAACCGGGGCAGCACTTCCACCAGCGTGCCTTGGGCCAGTCGCTGCCTGGCGTGATAGTACGGCGCCTGTATCAACCCGTAGCCCGCTTCGCAAGCGCAGAAGTAGCCGTCGGCGCTGTTGACCGCGACCACCTTTGGCAGGTTGAGCGTACGCAACTGGGAGGCGAGTAGAAACTCCAAGCCAAACCGTTTGCCGCTGGCGGCCGAGACGTATTCGACCATCTGATGGTGGGCCAAGTCGTCGAGCGTTTCGGCTACCCCCATACGCTCAAGGTAAGCGGGGCTGGCCAGGGTGATTTGATCCATCATCGCCAGCGGCCGCGCCACCAGTGAATCATCCAGCGCCAGGCCACCGCGCAGCACACAATCGACGCCTTCACGAATCAGGTCAACCGGCCGGTCATTCAAGCCGATTTCCAATTCAATCTGCGGATACAGTGCGGTGAACGTGGGCAGTGCGGGTATCACCAGAAAACGGCCGATGCCCGACGGCATATCAATGCTCAACGTGCCGCGTGGGTTCTGCCGACTCGCGGAAAACACCGCTTCAGTTTCTTCAAGGTCCGACAGCAATTGCACGCAGCGCTGGTAATACGCAGCGCCATCCAATGTAGGGCTGACCTGCCGCGTGGTGCGTTGCAACAGTTGCACCCCAAGGTGCGCCTCCAGTTGCTTGATCAGCACCGTCACCGAAGCGCGGGGCAGTTGCAGGCTGTCGGCGGCCTTGGCAAAGCCCCGCAGTTCGACGATCCGGGTGAACACGCGCATCGCGTTGAAACGGTCCAAGCGTCGGCTCCTTGAGCTGATTATTTAGAAATACCGAATAGTGTTAGTGCTTTTAGCCGGTTTATCCCGATTTTGTCGAGCGTGACAATGCAGGCCTTCCCAACCAGGAGCTCTCCCCATGCACACTCGTCCACTCGGTAACAACGGCCCACTCGTCTCCGCCATCGGCCTCGGCTGCATGGGCATGAGCGATTTCTACACGCCCGGCAGCGACACCCGGGAAGCCACTGCGACCCTGCACCGCGCGCTGGAACTTGGTATCAACTTTCTGGATACCGCCGACATCTACGGCCCGCACACCAATGAAGCACTGATCGGCAAAGCCATTGCCGGCAAACGCGACCAGGTGTTCCTGGCCAGCAAGTTCGGCATCGTGCGCGACCCGGCCAACCCGGCGCTACGTGGCGTCAACGGGCGCCCCGACTATATCCGCAAGGCGATTGACGGCACGCTGCAACGCCTCGGCGTGGACACCCTGGACCTGTATTACCAGCATCGTATCGACCCGCAGGTTGTCATCGAAGAAACCGTCGGCGCCATGGCCGAGTTGGTGCAACAGGGCAAGGTGCGTTACCTGGGCTTGAGCGAAGCATCCGCCGCGACCCTGGAGCGGGCCCACAAGGTGCATCCGATCAGCGCCCTGCAAAGCGAATATTCGCTGTGGAGCCGTGATCAGGAACACAACGGCTGCCTTGCCGCCTGCCAGCGCCTCGGCATTGCCTTTGTGCCTTATAGCCCGCTGGGGCGAGGGTTCCTGACCGGCGCCCTGCAAAGCCCGGATGACTTCAGTGCAGATGACTATCGCCGCTTCAGCCCGCGGTTCCAGGGGGAGAACTTCGGCAAAAACCTGGAACTGGTGAAGCAGGTGCAGGCACTGGCCGCCGACAAAGGCGTGAGCGCCGGGCAACTCGCACTGGCCTGGGTGTTGGCGCAAGGTAACTTCATCATTCCGATTCCTGGCACCAAGCAGCGCAAGTACTTGGAAGAGAATGTGGCCGCCCTCGCGATCCACCTCAACCCGGCCGAATTGGCGGCGCTGGAAGCGATTTTCCCCGTCGAGGCAACCGCCGGCCTGCGTTACCCGGAAGCGGTCATGGCCATGCTGGATATCTAAGCGAAGGAGCGCCCTCAACGGGCGCTTTTTTCTTGCACGATCGTACCTAAAGCTCTTCCTCGCCAAGCCGATATCCCGACGAAGCTCTAACAAAGCCGCGTCGGTCATAAATGCTTCGTAAGGACGACCCCATGCCCCCACTGCGCTCCATCCAAGCCCGCTATACCCTGTTTCTGGTGCTGTTCGTCCTGGTGTTATTTGTGTTGACCGTCGTGGGTATCGGCCAGTTGGTCGCGCCCACGCTGCGTCACACCGAAGAACAGGTGGTGCTCAACCGTATCGCCGAAGTAGCTGAACAGATTCAGGGCGAGCTGAACAAGGTTCAGTCCCAGCAACGCAGCATCACCCAGACGGTCCCGTTGCTTGACAGCGATGCCATCGACAAGGTCCTGCCTGGCCTGGTCGACCAGTATGGCGAGCTGAAAGTCTTCGGCGGCGGGATCTGGCCGCTGCCCAACCAGCGCACACCGGGGCGCAACAAGCACAGTACGTTCTGGCACCGCGATGCCTCGGGCAAACTGGCCGTCAACACCTTCTGGAACAGTGACCCTGCGCCCAACTATTACGACCAGAGTTGGTACAAAGGCGGCCTGGCCTCCCAGCGTGGGCAATGCGCTTGGGCCGCCGCTTACAAGGACGACGCCAGCCAGGAGCCGCGCACCAATTGCGCCATGGCGATCCAGCGCGACGGCGTGCCCTACGGCGTCGCCACCATCGACGTGACCCTGGGTTTCTTCAATGACCTGGTGGCCAGCAAAGAAAAAGACATCGGCGGGCAAATGCTGATCGTCGAGGGCGACGGCAAGATCATCAGCAACAGTTCGCGCATCAGCGGTCCGGTGGTGTTGAAAAACATCAGCGAACTCGCCGGAACCTCGGCGTTTGCTGCCCAAATCAGCAAGGCCCTGGGTAATCGAGACCAAGCGCTGCAACGCGGCGAATTCGACAACCAGGGCGTGGCCAGCACCTTCTACATGCGCCCCATCGGTGGCACGCCGTGGTTCCTCGCCACTGCCCTGCCCACCTCGCTGATCACCGCCCAACGCGATGACGTACTCGGCACCCTGGCCCTGCTGCAAATCCCCATGGTGTTGTTGCTGGTGCTGCTCGCGGTGTATGCGATCCGCCAACTGGTGCAGCGCATGAAGTCGCTGAAAACCAATATCGACGCGCTGTCTGCCGGCGATGCCGACCTGACGCGACGCATCACCATCCGTGCCGAAGACGAGCTAGGCGCGATTGGTCATTCGGTGAACCGCTTTATCGTCTACCTGCAGAACATGATTGGTGAAGTGACCCAGGCCACCGGCGCCATGTCGTCGAGCCTGGAGCAATTGCAACGGACCTCGGCGCACACCAACCAGATCCTGGTGCGACACGCCTCCGAGACCGACCAGACAGTCACCGCCATCACCGAAATGAGCTCCACCGCCGACACCGTTGCGCAAAACGCCGCCGAAACCGCCGCGTTCACTCAACGCGCCAATGAACATGCCGACCGTTCCCGCGTGGTGGTGGGTGAAGCGTCCACCAGCGTCAGCGCCTTGATCGGCGAAGTGTCCAGCGCCACCCACAGCGTGGAAAACATGCGCCAGGACGCTGCACGCATCACCGAAACCCTCGGCGTGATTGGTGCGATTGCCGGCCAGACCAACCTGCTCGCCCTCAACGCGGCGATTGAAGCCGCGCGTGCCGGCGAGCAAGGCCGGGGCTTTGCGGTGGTGGCCGATGAAGTGCGGGCGCTGGCGGCACGCACTCAGGCCAGCACCTCGCAGATCAACGACATGCTCACGCGTTTGACCGCTGGCGTCAGTTCCTCGGTGGCCGCCATGGAAAACACCCAGGCCAGTTGCCAGTCGGCGGCGGATGCCACGGCACGGGTAAACACCGGCCTGGATGAAATGGCCGGTTCGGTCAGCCATATCAACAACCTCAGCACCCAGATTGCCACCGCGGCCGAGCAGCAGAGCGCGGTGACCGAGGAGATCAACCGCAGCATGGTGCAGATCCGACAAATGGTCGAAGAGCTGGTACAGAGCGGCCATGCCACCGAAACCAATACCCAAAGCCTGCTGGAGGCGAATGGCCGGGTGATCGCTTTGATGGGTCGATTCAAGGTGCAGTGATAAACGGCTGAAACACTCCCGTGCAATGTGCGGGAGTGGGACTATTCTGACAGTTCCTAGTCGCAACACAGGAGGTGTGCCATGCGAGCTGCCGAGCAGTCGGTCCGTTTGGAGCGGATCAGTCAGGAACGCTTTATCCGAGCGCCTATCGAAGCCGTCTACGACTATGTGACCCAACCGGATCGCTGGCACGAATGGCATCCCACGTCCCTCAGTGCCGACACCGGCACCACCGGTTCACTGCCTGCCGGTGCACGGTTTACCGAGTTCATCGACCTGCTGGGGGTGCGCGTGCCCATGAGTTACCGCGTACAGATCGCCCGGCGCCCTGGCGAATTCAAGACGGTGTTCACCTCCCTGGCCGTGGATGGCTCCATTCATTACTTCCTGCTGCCCCATCAGGGCGGCACGCTGTTCAAGCGGGTGCTGACCTACGAAACCGAGCTGCAACTGGCCACTTTGCATGAGCGCATGATCGAGTTGTCGACCATTGCCCTGGACCAGTTGAAGCATCGCCTGGAAAACCCACCCTTCGTATAATTTGGAAACATTCCCAACCGGTAGGAGCTGGCTTGCCCGCGATGACGGCGTCATGATCGCCGCCATCCCAACGGCCCTCTCCTACACGCGAGTTCCTATGAAAACCACATTGCGCCTGGCTCTGCTGTCAGCCCTGTTCACTTCCACCCTGGCCCAGGCCGCCGACCTGATTCCCATCGACGTGCACCGCGACGCGAACTGCGGTTGCTGCAAAAAGTGGATCAGCCACCTGGAAAGCAACGGTTTCAAGGTCAATGACCATGTCGAAGCCGACATGAGCGCCGTCAAACAACGCCTGGGCGTGGCCCCGCGCCTGGGTTCGTGCCACACCGCCGTGATCGACGGCAAGTTGGTCGAAGGCCACGTGCCCGCCGAGCAAGTGCTGGCCTTGCGTAAACGCGATGACCTGTTGGGCTTGGCCGCGCCGGGCATGCCCATGGGCTCACCGGGCATGGAAGTCGAAGGCCGCAGCGAGGCCTATCAAGTCATCGGCCTGACCCGTGCAGGCAAAGATGTAGTGGTGGCTGAATACCCGGCGCAATGATCGCGGGCTACCTGGGGCTATTTTTCGCGGCCTTTGGCGCCGCCACACTGCTGCCACTGCAATCGGAAGCCGTGCTGGTGGGCCTGCTGCTCAGCGGGCATTACAGCCTCTGGTTGCTGCTGGGCGTTGCCACGCTGGGCAATGTGCTGGGCTCGGTGGTCAATTGGTGGCTCGGACGCTGGGTCGAGCATTTCAAGGGGCGGCGCTGGTTTCCTGTCAGTGACAAGCAGTTGGACAAGGCTCGTAACCATTACCAGCGCTGGGGCCATTGGACGTTGTTGCTCAGTTGGATGCCGATCATCGGTGACCCGCTGACCTTGGTGGCCGGGGTGATGCGTGAGCCGTTGTGGCGATTCCTGCTGTTGGTGACTTTAGCCAAAAGCGTCCGTTATGGGGTACTCGCTGCCGTGACCTTGCACTGGGTGTTAATCCCCAGTTAATCGTCCCGCAACAGCATCCGAACACCCTTCTCGGAGCCTTGCCAATGCCCCTGATCCGCGCTTTTTGCATCACCGGCCTGCTCGCCGTCAGCACCGCACCCGCCTTTGCCGCCAGCTACGGTCCCGAGCTGCAAGGCTTTGAATACCCCTACCCACTCAAGCATTTCGAATTCCAATCCCAGGGCAAATCCCTGCAGATGGGGTATATGGACGTGCCCGCCAAAGGACAGGCCAACGGCCGCAGCGTGGTGTTGATGCACGGCAAGAACTTCTGCGGTGCCACCTGGGAAGGTTCGATCAAGGCGTTGAGCGATGCCGGTTACCGAGTGATCGCGCCGGACCAGATAGGTTTTTGCAGCTCCAGCAAGCCTGACCATTATCAATACAGTTTCCAGCAGTTGGCGACCAACACCCATCAACTGCTGGAAAAACTCGGCATTCAAAAGGCCACCATCATCGGCCATTCCACCGGTGGCATGCTCGCCACGCGTTACGCGCTGATGTACCCCGAGCAGACCGAACAGTTGGCAATGGTCAACCCGATTGGCCTGGAAGACTGGAAGGCACTGGGCGTGCCCTCGCTCACCGTCGACCAATGGTATGCACGTGAGCTGAACGTCAGCGCCGACGGGATTCGAAACTATCAACTCAACACCTACTACGTCGGACGCTGGAAGCCCGAGTATCAGCGTTGGGTAGACATGTACGCCGGCCTGAGCAACGGCCCAGGGCATACCCTGGTCGCATGGAACTCGGCGTTGATTTACGACATGATCTTCACCCAGCCGGTGTACTACGAGTTCAAGAATCTGCAAATGCCCACGCTGCTGCTGATCGGCACGTCCGATAACACCGCCATCGGCAAGGACGTCGCGCCGCCGGCAGTCAAGGCCAAGCTCGGCGACTACGCCGTGCTGGGCAAGAACGTGGCCAAGCTGATTCCCCATGCCACCCTGGTGGAGTTCCCGGGCCTGGGGCATGCACCGCAGATGGAGGAACCGGCCCAGTTTCATAAAGCGCTGTTGCAGGGTTTAAACGCCCTTTAATCCAACCTTTTTCGAGGCACTCGTGAATGTCGGTACAGATCGCAGTGATTGATGATTGGCAGAATGTGGCCAGTGGCGTGGTGGATTGGTCAGTGCTTGAGGCCGTGGGCCAGGTGCATTTCCTTCACGATTACCCGGCGGACACCGCCACCATGATCGAGCGTTTGCGGGGCTTCGAGGTGATTTGCGTGATGCGCGAACGCTCCACCTTCGACAAGGCTCTGCTGCAAGGTTTGCCAAAGCTTAAATTGCTGGTCACCGGTGGCATGCGCAATGCGGCCATCGACATTCCCGCCGCCAAGGCGCTGGGCATCACAGTCTGCGGCACCGACAGCTATAAACACGCCGCGCCGGAATTGACCTGGGCGCTGATCATGGCGTCCACCCGCAATCTGCTGGCCGAGGCCAATTCCTTGCGCGCCGGCCATTGGCAGGTTGGCCTGGGCGGCGATCTGCATGGCAAGACCCTGGGCATTCTCGGCCTGGGCAGCATTGGCCAGAAAGTCGCGCAGTTTGCCCAGGTGTTCGGCATGCGGGTGATTGCCTGGAGTGAAAACCTCACGCCGGAACGCGCGGCGGAATCGGGCGTGACCTGGGTCAGCAAGCAGGCGCTGTTTGAACAGGCGGATATTCTTACCGTTCATCTGGTGCTTAGCGACCGCAGCCGTGGGCTGGTGGACGCCGAGGCACTGGGGTGGATGAAACCCAGCGCGCACTTGGTCAACACGGCCCGTGGCCCGATTGTGGATGAATCGGCGCTGGTGCAGGCATTGGAAAGCGGTCGCCTGGCGGGGGCGGCGCTGGATGTGTACGCCGAGGAGCCGCTCCCGGCGGATCACCCGTTCCGCCGCCTGTCGAACGTGCTGGCGACGCCGCACGTGGGGTATGTGAGCGATCAGAATTACCAACAGTTCTACGGCCAGATGATCGAAGACATTCAAGCGTGGGCCAAGGGAGCGCCCATTCGCGTGCTGGGCTGACGCACTCTTTCAGGGCATTCGCACTTTTTTGGCGAGCGGGCTTGTTGTGGCGAGCCCGCGTCAACCTGACATAAGGTTACAAGTTTTTTGTCCTACAAAATTTCCGTAGAAAGCCTACAAGCTCTAGGATCTGTCCTAGACTCATGACCGATGGGTCCGTTCGAAAACAAAAACCCCGCAAAAAATCGAAACTTTCCAACTCTGCCGTAGGTCCAGTTTTAAGGTAAGGCGAGCACCCGCGGTTCACGCGAAATGCCCGTCCATCCAATCTTTTTTGGCTAACCGTGCAACTGGCATACGCCTTGCCAGTTTGTACAGTGCTTGTGCGCCTGGCCGCAGGATGTGGCCATCGGAGCTAATGGCAGCGGGCCATTAGCCGACCAACATGTGGGAGAGAACTATGATCAGTGCCGCTGTAGATATTCAGGGAGAGCGTGTCAGTCAGCCGGTAGGGGGACCTTCGTTGGTCGACCTGCCCACCACTGTGCGGCCGATCGTGAGTCAGAATCCTAATCGCAAGAAAGTCCTGTTCGTGACCTCCGAATTTGCCGACTTGGTGAAAACCGGCGGCCTGGGCGATGTGTCCGCGGCCCTGCCCCGCGCCATGGCCCACCTGCACGATGTGCGGGTGCTGATTCCCGGTTACCCGCAGGTGATGGAAAGCGATAACCCGATCCATATCATCGGCGAGCTGGGTGGCCACGCCGCGCTGCCGCCGTGCAAGATCGGGCGCATGGACCTCAAGGACGGCCTGGTCATTTATGTGTTGATCTGCCCCGAACTGTACGAGCGCGAGGGCACGCCCTACGGCGCCAATAACGGCCGCGACTGGCCGGACAACCATATCCGTTTCGCCCGCCTGGGCCTGGCTGCCGCCGACATGGCCGCCAACCTCGCGCAGATCCACTGGTGCCCAGACCTGGTGCACGCCCACGACTGGCCCGCTGGCCTGGCGCCGGCGTATATGCACTGGCGTGGGTCACGCACACCGACGCTGTTCACCATTCATAACCTGGCCTATCAGGGCGTGATCAGTTTGGCTTCCACGCCGGAACTGGGCATTCCACCCCACGCCCTGCAGCAGGAAGGCATGGAGTTCTACGGCAAGATGTCGTACCTCAAGGCCGGCATGGCGTATTCCAGCCACATCACCACGGTGAGCGCTACCTACGCCCGGGAAATCACCACCCCGGAATTCGGCTGCGGCCTGGATGGCTTTCTTGCCAGCAAGACCCAGCAAGGCTTGCTCAGCGGCATTCCCAACGGCATTGAAGACAGCTGGGAAACCTCTACGGACCCGCACCTGACCCACAACTTCAACATCGGCGACTGGGAAGGCAAAGCGATCAACGCCAGCCAGGTGCGCGAGCTGTTTGGCCTGAGTGAATCCACCGGCCCGCTGTTCGCCGTGGTCTCACGCCTGGTGTTCCAGAAAGGCCTGGACCTGACCGAAGCCGTCGCCAGTTTTATCGTCGAGCAAGGTGGGCAGATCGCAATCATCGGTCGCGGCGAGCCGGAAGAAGAAAACGCCATGCGTGAACTGGCGCTGCGCTTCCCCGGCCAGATTGGTGTGCGCATCGGCTTCAATGAGACTGATGCCCGGCGCATGTTCGCTGGCAGTGACTTTTTGCTCATGCCGTCGCGCTACGAGCCGTGCGGCCTGAGCCAGATGTACGCCCAGCGCTTCGGCTCGCTGCCCGTCGCGCGCAATACCGGTGGCTTGGCTGACACCATCGAAAATGGCGTGACCGGTTTTCTGTTCAATGAATCCACGGTCGACAGCTACAAAGAAGCCTTGAGCCGCGCGTTCAAGGTGTTTGCCTACCCTGGCCTGCTCAATGCCATGCGCTGCCGGGCGATGACGCAACCGTTCAACTGGAGCCAGGCGGTGGAACCCTACGCCGAACTGTACGAGCAGCTTGTGGCCAAGGCCTTGGGGAAATCCGCTAAATAATCAACGGGAGGTCTCTATAGATGCCGTTACGGACTCTGGAAACCTGGCCCCACGGCGCAATCATGCTGGACGCGCAACACACGCGTTTTGCCTTGTGGGCGCCAGACGCGTTTTATGTCAGCGTTGAATTGGAAAATGGCAAGTCCGTCGCCATGCTGCCCCAGGCAGATGGCTGGTTTGAAACCGAAATAGCGTGCCCGGCGGGCACGCGCTACCGCTTCAATATCGATGGGGAGATGGATGTTCCCGACCCTGCCTCCAGGGCCCAGGCCTCGGATGTGCATGGCTGGAGCCTGGTGGTCGACCCCCTCGCCTATCCATGGCGCCACAGCCAGTGGCAGGGCCGTCCCTGGCACGAAGCCGTCATCTATGAACTGCACGTCGGCGCGATGGGTGGCTATGCCGGTGTCGAGAAGCACCTGCCGCGCCTAGCCGAGCTGGGCGTGACCGCGATTGAATTGATGCCGCTGGCGCAATTCCCTGGCGAACGCAATTGGGGCTATGACGGTGTCCTGCCCTACGCGCCCCAAGCCTCCTACGGCACGCCCGATCAACTCAAGCACCTGATCGACAGCGCCCACGAGCATGGCCTGGCGGTGATCCTCGACGTGGTCTACAACCACTTCGGCCCCGACGGCAACTACCTCGGCCAGTACGCCAAAGGCTTCTTCCAGGAAGACGTGCACACCCCATGGGGCGCCGGTATCGACTTTGACCGGCGTGAAGTGCGGGACTTCTTCCTGGATAACGCCTTGATGTGGCTGCTCGAATACCGTTTCGACGGCCTGCGCCTGGACGCGGTACACGCCATCGATAACCCGGACTTTCTGAAACAACTGGCGCACCGGGTTCGCGAGCAAGTCGACACCGGTCGACACGTCTGGCTGATGCTGGAAAACGAGCTCAATCAATCCAGCCTCCTGCAGCACGATTTTGACGCGCAATGGAATGATGACTTTCATAACGTCCTGCACGTACTGCTGACCGGCGAAACCGACGCCTATTACAGTGATTTTGCCGAGGAGCCTACCGCCAAACTGGCGCGTTGCCTGGGTGAAGGCTTTGTCTACCAGGGGCAGACCACCCGGCATGGCCATGAACGCGGCGAACCCAGCGGGCACCTGCCGCCGAGCGCGTTTGTGGCGTTTTTGCAGAACCATGACCAGATCGGCAACCGCGCCCTGGGCGAGCGCCTGCATCAACTCTGCTCGCCCCAGGCTTTAGAGGCGGCAACGGCCCTGCTGCTGCTCTCGCCGATGATCCCGATGATGTTCATGGGCGACGAGGTCAACGCCAGCGAACCGTTCCTGTTTTTCACTGACCATCACGGCGAGTTGGCCGAAGCGGTACGTGAAGGACGGCGCAATGAGTTTGCTGACTTCGCCGCGTTCAAGGACCCGGAACGACGTGAACGCATTCCCGATCCCAACGACGCGACCACCTTTGAACAATCGGCCCCGTCGTTTACCGACAACCCGCATGGCCGGCTCTACCGCCAACTACTGAACCTGCGCCACCAGCATATCGTGCCGCACTTGCCCGGCAGCCTTGCCTTGGGCGCGCAGGTGCTGGCGGAAGGTGCCGTGAGCGCCCGCTGGCACCTGGGCAACGGCAGCCTGTTGCAGATCGATCTCAACCTGAGTGCCGCGCCGCTGGATTACCCGGCGACCGGCGCCGTCCTTTTCGAAACGCCTGCCAACCTCAGCGCCCAGCTGCCGGCGAACAGCGCACGCGTTACCCTATCCCCTGTTGGAGAGCACCCTTGAGCGAAGCGAACCTGGAAATCCTCGCCAGCCGAGCGGGCCTGGCCGTCGATTGGATCGACGCAAACGGCCGCCCGCAACGTGTGAAACCCGACGCCCTGCGCGCCGTTCTCAAAGGCCTGGGCCACCCGGCCGACAGCGATGCCGAGATCGACGCCAGCCTGCTCGAACTGGAACAGGCGCAACACGACAAACACCTGCCACCCTTGATGACCATCGACAGCGGCGAAGGCCTGGACCTCGCCCGTTACTTTGAGCCGGACACCCTGTGCCGGGTCAGCCTGGAAGATGGCGAAACCCTCGACTTGCGTCTGGATGGCGACGCCGTATTACCCGGCGTCATCGCCCTCGGTTACCACCAGGTGCATATCGCCGAGCAGACCTTCACTTTGGCCGTCGCCCCCACCCACTGCTACAGCGTGGCCGAGGCCGTCGACAGCCGCCCCGCTCGCGCCTGGGGCCTCAGCGCGCAACTGTATAGCCTGCGCCGCCTGGGTGATGGCGGCTTTGGCGACACCCTGGCCCTGGAACACTTGGCCCGTTCGGCCGCCGAGCGCGGTGCCGACGCCCTGGCCATCAGCCCGATGCACGCCATGTTCAGCGCCGACACCGAGCGCTACAGCCCGTATTCGCCGTCGAGTCGTTTGTTCCTCAACAGCTTGTACGCCTCGCCCGGTTGCATTCTAGGGGAGCGCGAGGTGCGCAACGCCATCGAAGCCCTCGGTCTGACGGACGAGCTGCACGACCTGGAACAACACAGCCTGATCGACTGGCCCACAGCCGCCAAGGCCAAGCAGCGACTGTTGCGAGCGTTGTACGAAGACTTCCGCCACGGCCAGCATCCACAACACGCCGACTTCCTGAGTTTCCGCCAAGCCGGTGGTGAAGCGCTGGAAAATCACTGCCGCTTCGAAGCCGTGCAGGCCGTGCGCGCCGCCAAGGGGGAAGACCTCGACTGGCGCCACTGGCCAGAAGACTGGCGCAACCCGCAGAGCCCGACACTCGCAGCATTTGCCGCAGAAAACCCGGATGAGATCGGCTACTTCGCCTTTAGCCAATGGCTGATCGCCCGTTGCCTGGAACGCGCGCAACAAGCGGCCCGTGGCAGCGGCATGGGCGTCGGCTTGATTGCCGACCTGGCCGTGGGCGCTGACGGCGGTGGCAGCCAGGCATGGAGCCGTCAGGACGAGCTGCTCGCGGACCTGACCGTGGGCGCGCCACCCGACATTCTCAATCGCGCAGGTCAGGGCTGGGGCATCTCCGCGTTCTCGCCTGAAGGCCTCAAGCGCAACGGCTTCCGTGCCTTTATCGAAATGCTGCGCGCGAACTTCGCCCATGCCGGTGGCCTGCGTATCGACCATGTGATGGGCCTGCAACGCCTGTGGGTGATCCCCATGGACGCTTCGCCGCGTGAAGGCGCCTACCTGTATTACCCGGTGGAAGATCTGTTGCGCCTGCTGGCCCTGGAATCCCATCGCCACCACGCCATCGTGCTTGGTGAAGACCTGGGCACGGTGCCGGACGGCCTGCGCGAAAAACTCATCGCCCGCTCGATCCTCGGCATGCGCGTGTTGCTGTTCGAGCAAAACCACGAGGGCCAATTCAAGCCGATCCTCGACTGGCCGGACAATGCCCTGGCCACCACCAGCACCCACGATTTGCCGACGCTCAACGGCTGGTGGCACAGCCGCGATATCGACTGGAACATCCAGCTCGGCCTGATCGACGCGCCCACCGTGGAGCAATGGAGCGAACACCGCCTGCGCGAACGCCAGGCACTGCGCCAGGCCTTGAGCCAGGACCCGCAGAACTTCGTTGAAGAAATCCGCAATGAAACCGACCACATGATCGACGCCAGCGTGCGCTACCTCGGCCATACCCGTGCGCCGTTGGTGCTGTTGCCGTTGGAAGATGCGCTCGGCGTTGAGGAGCAGGCCAACCTGCCCGGCACCACCGACACCCACCCCAATTGGCGCCGCCGCTTTGTGGGTGAGGCCTCCAGCCTGCTCGACAACGCCGGTGCCGCCCGCCGCCTCGAACTGTTGGCCGTCGCGCGCAACCAAGCCTATGAGCGTGACCGATGAACGCACTGCCCCTGCGCGCGACCCAGCGCCTGCAATTCCACAAAGGTTTTACCCTGGATGACGCGGTGCCCCTGGTGCCCTACTTTGCACGCCTCGGCATCAGCCACCTGTACGCTTCGCCGCTGCTCAGCGCCCGCGCCGGGTCCATGCACGGCTACGACGTGGTCGACCCCACCCGCGTCAACCCGGAACTGGGTGGCGAAGCTGCCTTGCGCCGCCTGGTTGCCGCCTTGCGTGAACACGGGATGGGCCTGATCCTGGATATCGTCTCCAACCATATGGCCGTGGGCGGTGCGGATAACCCTTGGTGGCTGGACCTGCTGGAATGGGGGCGCATGAGCCCCTACAGCGAGTTCTTCGATATCCAGTGGCATTCGCCCGACCCCTTGCTCAAAGGCCAGTTGCTGATGCCGTTCCTCGGCAGCGATTACGGCGAAGCGTTGCAGAGCGGCAGTGTGAGCCTGAAGTTCGATGCGACCCATGGCGCGTTCTATGTCGAGCATTACGAGCATCGCTTTCCGATCTGCCCACGGGACTACGCGACGATCCTGGGCAGCGATGAGTTGCTCAAGCCATTGTCCGACCGCTTCAGCGCCCTGGCCTATCAGGACGACGCTTACCATGAAGCCGCCTGGCTCAAACAGGCCCTGGCCGAACGGGCCACTGAGGACGAAGTGCGCCAGGCCATCGACGCACAACTGGCGACCTTCGACTTCGACCGCCTGCACCAACTGCTTGAACAACAAGCTTATCGCCTCGCCAGCTGGCGCACCGCAGCGGACGATATCAACTGGCGGCGCTTCTTCGATGTCAATGAACTGGGCGGCCTACGCGTAGAACGCACGGCGGTGTTCGAGGCCACCCATGGCAAGATTTTCGAACTGATCAGCGAAGGCTTGGTGGATGGCCTGCGTATCGACCATATCGACGGCCTGGCCGACCCGCGCGGGTATTGCCGCAAGCTGCGGCGCCGGGTGGATTCGTTGTCACCGCAGCGGCATCTGCCGATCTTCGTGGAAAAAATCCTCGGCGAAGGCGAAACCCTGCGCGAAGACTGGCAAGTGGACGGCACCACCGGCTACGAATTCATGAACCAGCTGTCGCTGCTGCAACATCACCCCGACGGCTTTGAGCCATTGGCCCAATTGTGGACCAGTCACAGCGAACGGCCTTCGGCGTTCATCGAGGAGGCGCGGCTGGCACGTCAGCAAATCCTTAACGGTTCCCTCGGCGGCGACTTTGAAAGTGTGGCCCAAGCCCTGCTGCAAGTAGCCCGCGACGATGTGATGACCCGCGACCTGACCCTAGGCGCCATCCGCCGCGCCTTGCAGGAACTGATCGTGCACTTCCCGGTGTACCGCACCTACATCAGCGCACGTGGCCGCAGCGACGCCGACGACCAGGTGTTTCAACACGCCATGGACGGCGCGCGCACCACCTTGGGCGAAGGCGACTGGCCCGTACTCGATCACCTGGAAAAATGGCTGGGCGGCCAGCCCTGGCGCAATCGCCCGGTGGGCCGCGAACGCAAGATCCTCAAGCACGCTTGCGTGCGTTTCCAGCAACTGACCTCCCCCGCTGCCGCCAAGGCCGTGGAAGACACTGCGTTCTATCGCTCGGCGGTATTGCTGTCGCGCAATGACGTGGGCTTCAGCACCGAACAGTTCAGCGCGCCATTGGCCGACTTCCATGCCGTCAACCAGCAGCGCTTGCAGACCTTCCCCGACAACCTGCTGGCCACCGCCACCCATGACCACAAGCGCGGCGAGGACACCCGCGCGCGCCTGGCGGTGTTGAGTGAATGCGCGCCGTGGTTTGTTGAGCAGGTGGAACACTGGCGCACCCTGGCCGCCCCGTTACGGACCGACACTGCGCCCTCACCGGGTGATGAATTGATCCTCTATCAAGTCTTGCTCGGCAGTTGGCCGCTGGATCAGGGCACCGACTTTGACGGCTACCAGCAGCGCCTGTGGCAGTGGCAACAAAAGGCCCTGCGCGAAGCCAAGTTGCAGAGCAGCTGGAGCGCGCCCAACGAAGCCTATGAACAAGGTGTCGAAGCATTCCTTTCACGGCTATTGCTCAGTGAAGAAGGCCACGCACTACGCACCGCCATTGGCAATGCCGCTCAGGCGATTGCCCCGGCCGGCGCGCTGAATGGCCTGGCGCAATCCTTGCTTCGCATGACCGTACCGGGTGTACCGGACTTGTACCAGGGCGATGAGTTCTGGGACTTCAGCCTGGTCGACCCGGACAACCGCCGCCCGGTGGATTACAGCGCACGGCAAAAGGCGCTGGCGACCCCACCGGACATCGGCGAACTGTTGTTCAACTGGCGCGACGGGCGTATCAAACAGGCGTTGATTGCCCAGGTGCTGGCCTTGCGCAAGGCCCAGCCTGACCTGTTCCGCAGCGGCACCTACACGCCGCTGGAAGTGGTCGGCGCACACGCCGAACGGGTGGTCGCATTCAGCCGCGAACATCACGGTAAACGCTTGCTGGTGGTGGTGCCACGCTGGCCCCATTACCTGCTTGAAAACGGTGTGCATCCCCAGATCAACGCGCAGGTTTGGGGCGATACACGGGTAAAATTACCGTTCGCCGCCACAACGCAAAACTGGAAGGGACTTTTTCATACAGGCGCAGTCACACCAGACAAGGAGCTGTTGGTTAGCGCTGCCCTGGGGGATTTCCCGGTCAATGTCTTTATCAATCCTGATGATCAAGAAAGCTGAAAATTTTCTGTGAGGAGCATTGTGATGAGTACTGAAGACAAACGCATACGCGAACTGGCGCATCAGATCTGGGAGTCGGAGGGCAAACCCCATGGTGAAGATGCACGCCACTGGGAGATGGCGCGCAAACTGGCAGAAGCCGAAGCGCTGACGCCGAGCAAGCCCAAGGCAGCCGCCAAGCCCAAGGCCAGCGCCCCCAAGCCGCCGGCGAAAGCCAAACCCGCGGCACCTGCGGCCAGCAAGCCGGCGCCACCGGCCGCTAAAAAACCACCGGCGCCCAAAAAGCCCAAGCCTTGACCCCTCGCCTCTTGTCGGCGCTGTCGGCAAGAGGTGATTTTACCTTCCAGACTCTCAGCTGAAATTTCGTCAGCACGGCCGCATTCGGCCCGAAAAAAGACCCTTGCAGGAGCAACTCAATGAGCAAACCCGATAAAACCCCTTCGACGCCGGGCAGCGAGCCGTCGCGGATTCGTGAAGGTTTGCCCTTCCCCCTCGGCGCCACCTGGGACGGCCTGGGTGTCAACTTTGCCTTGTTCTCGGCCAACGCGACCAAGGTCGAACTGTGCCTGTTCGATGATTCCGGCGAAGTCGAACTGGAGCGCATCGAACTGCCCGAATACACCGACGAAACCTTCCATGGCTACCTGCCCGACGCCCATCCAGGGCTGATTTACGGCTATCGCGTGTACGGTGCGTATGACCCCGCCAACGGCCACCGTTTCAACCACAACAAATTGCTGATCGACCCCTACGCCAAGCAATTGGTGGGCGAGCTTAAATGGTCCGAGGCGTTGTTCGGCTACACCATCGGCCACCCGGACGACGACCTCAGCTTTGACGAACGTGACAGCGCACCCTTTGTGCCCAAATGCAAAGTCATCGACCCGGCACACACCTGGGGCAATGACCAGCCGGTGCGCGTGCCTTGGGATCGCACCATCATCTACGAGACCCATCTGCGCGGCATCAGCATGCGCCATCCATCCGTCGCTGAATCCGTGCGTGGCACCTGCGCCGGGCTGATGGAAGACGACGTGCTCAAGCACATCCGCCAGTTGGGCATTTCATCCGTCGAATTGCTGCCCGTGCATGCCTTTGTCAATGACCAGCACTTGCTGGAAAAAGGCATGACCAACTATTGGGGCTACAACAGCATCGCGTTTTTCGCGCCAGACCCGCGCTACCTCGCCAGTGGCAAGATCGCCGAGTTCAAGGAGATGGTCGCGCACCTGCATGAGCAGAAGCTCGAAGTGATCCTGGACGTGGTTTACAACCACACCGCTGAAGGTAACGAGCGCGGCCCGACCCTGTCGATGCGCGGTATCGACAACGCTTCGTACTATCGGCTGATGCCGGATGACAAGCGCTTCTACATCAACGATTCCGGGACCGGCAACACCCTGGACTTGAGCCATCCGTGCGTACTGCAGATGGTCACCGACTCCCTGCGTTACTGGGCAACCGAGATGCACGTGGACGGTTTCCGCTTCGACCTGGCAACCATTCTTGGCCGCTACCGCGATGGTTTCGACGAACGCCACAGCTTTCTCGTGGCGTGCCGCCAGGATCCGGTGTTGCGCCAGTTAAAAATGATTGCCGAGCCCTGGGACTGCGGCCCTGGCGGCTATCAAGTGGGTAATTTCCCGCCGGGCTGGGTGGAATGGAACGACCGTTTCCGCGACACCGTTCGGGCGTTCTGGAAAGGCGACGACAGCCAGTTGGCCGACTTCGCCGCACGCATGACGGCCTCCGGCGAAATGTTCAACCATCGTGGACGTCGCCCTTACAGCTCGGTGAACTTCATCACCGCTCACGACGGGTTCACCCTGCACGACCTGGTGTCGTACAACGACAAGCACAACGAGGCCAACGACGAAAACAACCAGGACGGCAGCAACAACAACCTGTCCTGGAACCACGGCGTCGAAGGGCCAACCGACGACCCGGAAATCAACGCACTGCGCCTGCGCCAGATGCGTAACTTTTTTGCCACGCTGTTGCTATCTCAAGGCACGCCGATGATCGTGGCCGGGGATGAATTCGCCCGCACCCAGCACGGCAACAACAACGCCTACTGTCAGGACAGCGAGATCGGTTGGATCAACTGGGACCTGGACGAAGATGGCAAGGCGCTGCTCAAGTTCGTCAAGCGCTTGATCAAGCTGCGCCTGGCCTACCCGATCCTGCGTCGTGGGCGCTTCCTGGTAGGCGACTACAACGAAGACATCGGTGTGAAGGACGTTACCTGGTTGGCGCCGGATGGCAATGAAATGACCACTGAGCAATGGCAGGACAGCCATGGCCGCTGCCTGGGCATGCTGATGGATGGCCGCGCGCAGGAGACGGGCATTCGCCGGCCCGGCGCGGATGCCACCTTGTTGCTGGTGGTCAACGCCCACCACGATATGGTCAACTTCCGTTTGCCGGCGGTGCCTGAGGGCGAATTCTGGACGTGCATGCTCGACACCAACTCCCCGGCAGTCCGTGGCCAGGAACGCTTTGATTTCGATCATGAGTACGCGGTGACGGGCCGCTCGCTGCTGCTGTTCGAATTGCAGCGTGAAGACGAGGTGTGAAATGGCACTGCATGGATTCCTTCAAGGCTACCGGGGCTATGCGGACACGCAAGCCCTGGGCGCGGCCCTGAAGGCGCTTCAGGAGGAAGGCCTGGACCAACTGCCCTTGCCGGGCAGCGGTCAGACATTGGCGCGGTTCAGCCGCTTGGCACAGGTGGCAGGCCATGACCTGCGCCTGTGCAAGTTGTTCGAAGGCCACACCGACGCCTTGGCGATCATCGCCGAACTCAACAGTCCGTTGCCGCCCTTGGGCAGCATTTGGGGCATGTGGGCGGCCGAGCCACCCACCGCCAAGGTACGCGTCTTCAAAGAGGGCCAGCGCCTGAAGGTGCAAGGGCGTAAAGCCTGGTGTTCCGGCGCGGCAGTGGTCAGCCATGGCTTGCTGACGGCCTGGGACGAAGAAGACCGCCAGCAACTGGTGGCAGTGCCTATGGATCAACCGGGCGCCGTCGTCACGGACGAAGGCTGGAACGCCGTGGGCATGGCCGCCACGGGCAGTGTGGAAATCGTGTTTGACCAGGCCTGGGGGCTGGCCGTGGGCGGACCAGGTGATTACCTGGCTCGCCCCGGATTCTGGCAAGGCGGCATTGGCATTGCTGCCTGCTGGTATGGCGCGGCGCAACGCCTGGCGGAAGTCTTGCGTGAGCAGTGCAGCAAACGCCCCGAACCTCACGCCCTCGCCCACCTCGGCGCGGTCGACAGCGCACTCAACAGCGCCGCCTGTGTACTGCGCGCCAGCGCTGAACAGGTCGATCGAGAACCCAAGACCAATGCCCGGGAGTTGGCGCAACAGACTCGGGCGTGCATCGAGGACACCGTCGAACAGGTGATGCGCCACGTGGGTCGGGCCGTCGGTGCGGGGCCCTATTGCAAGGATCCGCATTTCGCCCAGTTGATGGCGGACTTGCCGGTGTATATGCGCCAGAGTCACGCCGAACGCGACTTGGCCGGCCTTGGCGAGTTGGTCGCCGGCGAACCCACAGGGAGGTGGCAGTTATGAAACCCAATCCAATCGTTGGCCAAGGCACGCCGCTGCATCGCTGGCAGGCGTCGCCGAAGATGGCCGAGCTGCCGCCGATCAGCGTTGAGCAGTTGGTGCCCGAAGGCTATCGGGCGGTGATCGTCGCCCCCCATCCGGATGATGAAGTGTTGGGGTGTGGTGGTTTGATGCAGGGGCTCGCGGCACTCGGCCGGGCCATCCAGCTGATTTCAGTCACCGATGGCAGCGCCAGTCATCCGGGTTCGCGGCATTGGCCGGTTGAGCGTTTGAGTGTGGTGCGCCCGCAGGAGTCGGCCCAGGCCCTGCATCGTCTTGGCTTGCCGCTGCACAGCCTGAAATGGCTGCGGGCCGGGTTTACCGACAGTCAGGTGGCGGCGCGGGAAGATGAACTCGCGGCGTTTATCCAGCGTTATCTCAAACCCACCGATGTGGTGTTTACCACTTGGCGCGAAGATGGGCATTGCGACCACGAAGCCGTCGGTCGTGCCAGCGCCAAGGCAGCCTCGGCTGTAGGCGCAAGCCTGTACGAACTGCCGGTATGGACCTGGCACTGGGCAACGCCCGAAGACAACCAAGTGCCCTGGCATCGCGCCCGCAAGATCCCATTGACCTGTGAAGCGGTCGCCCGCAAACGCCACGCCATCCATGCCTTCGCCAGCCAATTGGAGGGCGACCCGCAGATCGGCCTTGCCCCCGTGCTTGCACCCTATGTAGTGGAACGTCTGCTCCAGCCTTTTGAAGTGGTATTCGTATGAGTGTGGCCACACCGTATTTCGACCAATTGTTCGCCAACAACGATGACCCCTGGGCCTTTCGCCAACGCTGGTACGAACGCCGCAAACGCGCGTTGACGCTGGCGATACTCACGCGCCCCCGCTACGCCTCGGTGTTCGAGCCTGGTTGCGCCAATGGCGAGCTGAGCTTCGAACTGGCGCCCCGCTGTGACCGCCTGCTGTGTTGCGACACGGCTTCGGCCGCCGTTGACCTGGCCCGCAGCCGCTTGCTGGGTTTTCCCCAGGCTCAGGTGCAGCAAAGCCGTTTGCCCGAACAGTGGCCCACAGGTCAGTTCGAGCTGATCGTGCTCAGCGAGTTGTGTTACTACCTCGACGCCGATGATTTGTGCCGGTTGATCGAACGCGTGCGCACCTCGTTGACCGACGACGGCCAGGTGCTGGCCTGCCATTGGCGCCCGCCTATCGAAGGTTGCCCGCAAACGGCCGAGCAGGTGCATGCCCTGCTTCAGGAACGGCTGAATATGCCTCGCGTGACCAGCCACCACGAACACGACTTCCTGCTCGACCTGTGGAGCCGCGACGGCACTTCGGTCGCCACCCTTGAGGGCCTGAGATGATCGGCATTCTGATCCCGGTACACAACGAAGAGGCCCTGCTGGGCGACTGCCTGAAAGCGGCACTGATCGCGGCCAGTCATCCAGGTTTACTCGGCGAAGCCGTGACTGTCTTGGTGGTACTCGACAGTTGCAGCGATGCAAGTGCCACCATTGCCCAGGCCTATCCCGTGCAATGGCTTGAAGCCCAGGCACGCAATGTCGGGCATGTTCGAGGCGTGGGTGCGCGGCATCTGCTCAACCAGGGCGCCCGCTGGATTTCGTGCACCGATGCCGACAGCCGCGTGGCGCCTGATTGGCTGGTGGCCCAGTTGGCACTGGGGGCCGACGCGGTATGCGGCACCGTCACCGTGGACGCCTGGAGCGAAGGCTTCGACCCGGCTGCGCAGATTCGCTACAACCAGGGTTACGAGGCGCGAGACGGCCATCGACACATCCACGGTGCCAACTTGGGCGTGAGCGCAGGCGCTTATGTGCGCGCGGGTGGTTTCGAGCCGCTGGCGTGCCATGAGGATGTGCAACTGGTGCGTAACCTGGAGCTGTGCGGCGCCTCCATCGCCTGGAGCCACAGCCCGCAAGTGATCACCAGTGCGCGCCTGGATGCTCGCGCACAGGGCGGTTTCGGCGATTACTTGAAGAGCTTGGTGCACGCCACTTGAAAAAAACGACGTTACCGAATGTAAAACCGACCAATCCTTGTCTATGCTGATGACGCCTTGCTGGCGTTCCAGGGTTGGGGCGTCATGCAGCCACTGCGGCGGAGCCTGTGGTGGATAAAAGAGTGTCGTCCCGTCAACGGGCCACGACCCAGCATCAATCGACAAGGATGTGACACCCCATGAAGCTTGCTTCCTTAAGCGACGGCCGTAGTGGCTCTGCGCAAATCTGGAACAGCGCCCCGCAGCTGGCGCAAATCCCCCCGATCACCCCGTCCTCATTGGTGCCACCTGGCGCGCGCGTGGTCATCATCGCGCCCCACCCCGGCGACGAAGTGCTGGCCTGCGGGGGCCTGCTGCAACTGCTCAGTACCTTGGAGCATCCCCTGCAACTCATCTCCATCACGGATGGCAGCGCCAGTCACCCAGGGTCCAACGTCTGGCCGGCCAGCCGCCTGAGCGTTGTGCGGCCCCAGGAAAGCGTCGAGGCCATGCGCCGCCTGGGCATGCCCCTGCACAGTTTGAAGTGGATCCGCGGTGGCTTCTGTGACGACGCGCTCGCCAGCCGCGAGCCGCAACTGAGTCAATTCATTGCGCGCTACTTGCAACCGGGCGATGTGGTGTTCAGCACGTGGCGTAACGACGGCAATGACGATCACGACACTGTTGGCCGTGCCAGCGCCAACGCCTGCACCCTGGTCGGTGCGCAGCTGTATGAACTGCCGATCTGGGCGTGGCACTGGCCCGCTCGGGAAGGTGCGATCATACCCTGGCAACGCGCACGCAAGGTGCGGCTGGACACCTGGACCGTGGCGCGCAAGCTCCATGCGGCGCACGCCTATGCCAGCCAATTGGCCGGCGACCCGGCCATCGGTCTGGCGCCGATGCTGGCCCAGGTGCTTCTGGAGAGAATGCGCGAACCCTATGAGATCGTGCTGTCGTAGCACCCTACTCGTCCATACCTGTTAGTTCTCACAGTAGCGGCCCGGGGAATCCGTGGCTAAGGTGAAAAAGCGCTGCACCGGTTCAGGTGCAGTCGAGAAAGCCATGCCAACCTTTTGCATTGGCCGGTGTTTTCAGAAACAGGTAACCCGCTGTCCCTGATCCGTATCGCGCGTCACGTTGTCATGGTCTGGCCCGCACCGGCTTTTGCAGGTGCCGGGGCAACGCTCCCCTCGAACGAGGACGGATCATGCGTGCACAGACACTTGCCTGGATTTATCTTTTCGCCCTGACGGCGTGGCCGCTTGCCTCTTATGGAGCCTGCACCGTAAACATTACCGCCGGCAACGACACCTCCACCTGCACTAGCGCAACAGCGCCAGGCTTTACCGACACGGGCGGCAGTAACACGCTCGACATCACCGCGACGGGGCGGATTTCGGGCAATGTGACCTTTGGTGCCGGCAATGATCTTGTGGACGTGAACGGGCCCAGCGCGGGGATCGATGGCAACCTCGACCAAGGCGACGGCGCCAATATCTTCAGGCTCAACCTCGGAAGTATTACCGGCTCGGTGACACAAGGCGCGGGCACGGACGTTGTGCAGATATCGGGGGGGCAGGCCGGGGCGGTGCGCCAAGGCGCCGGCATCGACAACTTCTCCATGAGCGGCGGCACCCTCTTGCTGCTGGAGCAAGGCGACGGCTTGGACGATTTCTTCATGAGTGGCGGTACGATCACCGGGGCATTCGAAGACGGAGACCGCGCCAAGATGACCGGCGGCAGCATTGGCCGCGTCGATATGAAACTCGATAACAACGTCTTTGATATGTCGGGCGGGCGCATCATCGGCAACCTGGTGACGGGGTTTGGCAACGACACCATCCTGATCTCGGGCACAGCGTTTGTGGGTGGCAATATCAGTGTCAGCGGCGGTGATGATCACGTGACCGTGTCGGGTGGCGAAGTCAACGGGCAGATTCTGCTCAGTTTTGGCAACGACAGCTTCATCTGGACGGGCGGCAACCTGCATTCGTCCGTGCTGACGGGAGCGGGCGACGATACGGCATTGCTGAAAAACCTGGTCAATTCGCAAGTGGCGGCAGCACAACTGATCGATGGCGGCCTGGGTAACGACACGCTGACCCTGGACAACACCCAGGCGGGTAACCCGGGCCTGTTCACAAATTGGGAAACCCTGCAGCTGGACAACGGCTCGCAGCTGACATTGGGCGGCACCTTGACCCTGGGTGACAGCGATACAGGCACGGGTGTGCTGAATGTGGATGGCGCCAGTGAACTGCTAGTGGGCACGGGGCTGATCACCCCATTCACCGCCGGACAACGGGTCGACGTCAACAACAACGGTGTCATCAACATGACCACAGGCAGTTCAAGCGCCAACGACACCCTGACCATCAATGGCAACTACACCGGTAACGCAGGTGTGCTCGCACTGCAAACAGCACTAGGCAATGACAGTTCTGCCAGCGACAGACTGATCGTCAACCAGGGCGTAATCAGCGGCACGACAGCCATCCAAATCACTAACCTGGGAGGCATCGGCGCCGCCACGACTGCGGACGGTATCAGAGTGGTCGACGCACAAAATGGGGCCACCAGCACCAGCACTGCGTTTTCATTGAACGGGACAGCGGCCGCCGGCCCTTACAACTATTACCTGTATCACGGCGGGGTCAGTGCAGGCTCGCAGGACAGTTGGTTCCTGCGCTCGGAAGCCCCCGTGGAAGCGCCGGTTACCCCGCTGCCCGCACCGGGCAGTCCGCCGTTGCCAACCGCAACGATCCGGCCAGTGCCCTTCATTCGCCAGGAAGTCTCACTCGCTGCAACGGTCTACCCGGCGGCCCAGCACCTGGTGCGCAATGCACTCGGGACGTTTCACGAGCGCTTGGGTGAACAAGGCCGGCAGCGAGAAACGGGGGCGTTCCCGACGGGTTGGGCACGGGTCTACGGCGGCAGTAGCCGTCAGGCTTTTGCCGGGGATTTAAGCACCTCGCTGGATAGCTCGATCAATGGCTATCAAGTCGGCACATCCCTTTTTTCAAGAACCACCGAGGCCGGAGCTACCCAGCATCTGGGCGTTTTGGCAGGGCAGAGCCGACTCAGGGGCAAGGTCAAAGGGCTCATCGATGGCCAGCCTGACCGGAAAGCCGGCGATACCACCTTACGCGGCGCCAGCCTGGGGCTGTCCGCGACCCACATCTGGCAGAACAATGCGTATGCGGACGTGGTGTTGATGGGCACCCGGCTCAGTGGGAACAACCAGTCGGACCGAGGCATAAAGATGAAAACCAAGGGCCACGATCTGGCGCTGTCGGTAGAGGTCGGTAAACCGTTTGCGATCACCCCGACCTGGAACATCGAACCTCAACTGCAAATGATCTGGAACCGCACCCGGCTCGATAGCCAGAGGGACCTGTTCTCCAAGGTGTCCTATGACACGGATTCACAGCTCACCGCCCGTGTGGGCGTGCGCGCCAGTGGCAACTACCTCGTTCACAACCTGCCCGTCAGCCCCTACGTTCGGGCAAACGTCTGGCATACCCCGCAAGGTAAAAGCACAGTGACCTTCAACACCGTGGATTTTGCTACCGAACAAAAATCCACCACGTTAGACCTCAGCCTTGGCGCAACCACCGCGATTGCACCCGGCGTTGACCTCTACGCAGAAGTGAGCCACAACCAGAACCTCGATAGCCTTGACCTTAGCGGCACACGGGGCACGCTCGGGTTGAGGGTGGATTTCTAGGTCGGGGTTTGTATCGCAGTGTGTACAGGGCCCGTTGCGATACACCGTCTTTAACTCAACGCACTTCCTGAAACAGGCCAGATACAGCGCAGCGTTCAACTGGGCTCCAGGCACACATCCAGCCACAGGAGGCTCGCCATGCAGGCTCAGTTGAATTGCCGCTTCAAACGCCACGCCCTTTCCCTGGTCTTTGCCTTGTTGCCGCTGGGCGCAATAAGCGTGGCCCACGCTGAAATGCCCGAAGCGCCCACTCGGGCCGTCGCCAGCAGCCAAACTGCCTTCGGCGCACTCAAGCACGTCAAGGCCGGTCTGCTGAACGTGGCCTACGCTGAAGTCGGCCCGGCCACGGGACCGGCGGTGATCCTGCTGCACGGCTGGCCCTATGACATCGACAGCTACGCCCAGGTCGCCCCACTGCTGGCAGCCAAGGGTTATCGCGTACTGATCCCCTACGCCCGGGGTTATGGCGACACCCATTTCCTTTCGGATAAAACCCTGCGCAACGGCCAACCGGCGGCACTGGCCAGTGACGTGATCGACTTCATGGACGCGCTGAAGATCAAGCAAGCCGTACTGGGCGGCTACGACTGGGGCGCACGTTCGGCGGACATCGTTTCGGCGTTGTGGCCGGAGCGGGTCAAGGCGCTGGTGTCGGTCAGCGGTTACCTGATCGGCAACCAGGCGGCGGGCAAGAACCCCTTGCCACCTAAAGCCGAACTGCAATGGTGGTATCAGTTCTACTTCGCCACCGAGCGCGGAGCCGAGGGCTACCAGAAAAACACCCATGACTTCGCCAAGCTGATCTGGCAACTGGCTTCCCCGCAATGGAAGTTCGATGACGCCACCTTTGACCGCAGCGCCAAGGGCCTGGAGAACCCGGATCACGTGGCGATCACCGTGTTCAACTACCGCTGGCGCCTGGGATTGGTCCAGGGTGAGACGAAGTACGATCCTCTGGAGCAGAAACTCGCCCAGGCGCCGTCGATTGGCGTGCCGACCATCACCCTGGAAGGCGACGCCAACGGCGCCCCGCATCCGAAACCTGAAGATTACGCCAAACGTTTTACCGGCAAGTATGAATTCCGCCTGATCAACGGCGGCGTGGGCCACAACCTGCCCCAGGAAGCGCCCGAAGCGTTTGCCAAGGCGGTCATTGACGCGGATCACTTGTGATGAAGCGCCTATGCATGGCCGCATTGGCCCTGGCGAGTTCGGCTGGCGCCTTCGCCGACAGCGCTCCGTCGCCCATCTACGGCGTGACCATTCCCGACGGCTACCGCCAGTGGGAATTGGTGGCGCCTGCTCAGGAGGCCGATCCGTTGAACGAACTACGTGTGGTGCTGGGCAACAGCGCGGCGCTCAAGGCTTACCGGGAGGGCAAGCTGCCGTTCCCCGATGGCACGGTCTTGGCCAAATTGGCGTGGAAACACGAACAATCGCCCGAGTTCAAGACCGCGTCCATCCCCGGCGCGGCGACCACGGTGCAGTTCATGGTCAAGGACTCGAAGAAATACGCGTCCACCGGGGGCTGGGGGTTCGGTCGCTTCATCAACGGCAAGCCAGCCGATGAAGCGCAGCACCAGACGTGCTTTGCGTGCCACCAGGCGTTGGTGAAGGATCGCGATTATGTGTTTACCAAACTGGCGCCCTGAAAGCGTGAGAACCGGTAGGCAATCCCCAGCCAGATAAACCAGGCCGGCATCACGCACAGCGCCAAGCGTGTATCCGGCCGCAACGCCAGCAGACCCAGCACAAACGCGAGGAAACCCAGGGAAAACCAGGCCATCGGCACGCCACCGGGCATCTTGTAGGTGGACTTGGCATGCAGATCCGGACGTTTCTTGCGGTAGGCGATGTAGGACGCCAGGATTGTCGACCAGGTGAAAATCACCAGGATCGCCGACACCGTCGACACGATGGTGAAGGCGGTCATCACTTCCGGCACCACAAACAGCAACACCAGCCCCAGCAGCATCAGCAGCGTCGTAAACGCCAGACTGATAAACGGCACGCTGCTCTTCGACAAGCGCCGAAAAACTCCCGGTGCATCCCCCAGGTCAGCCAGGCCGAACAACATACGGCTGGCGGAAAACACCCCGCTGTTGGCCGACGACGCCGCCGAGGTCAGCACCACGAAATTGACAATGCCCGCCGCCGCCGGAAAACCCGCCACCAGGAACAACTCAACGAACGGGCTTTTGCTCGGCGAGACTTGCTGCCATGAGGTCACCGCGATGATGCACGCCAAGGCCAGCACGTAAAACAGGATGATACGCAGCGGAATCGAATTGATCGCCTTGGGCAAGGTCTTTTCCGGGGCACGGGTTTCAGCAGCGGCGGTGCCGATCAGCTCGGTGCCGGCAAAGGAAAAAATCGCCATCTGGAACCCGGCGAAGAAACCGAACAAACCATTGGGGAACGCGGCCTGTTTGTCCAATAAATGGGTCAGCGACGCAGTGACTCCCGTGGGCGAGACAAACGAACTGGCAATCAGCACCACACTCACACCGATCAAGGTCAGCACGCCAATGAGCTTGATGATCGCGAACCAGAATTCCACTTCGCCAAACAACTTGACCGTCAGCACATTCAACGCGAACAGCGTGAGCAGCATGCCCACTGCCGGCATCCAGGCTGGCACATGGGGAAACCAGTACTGGAAGAAGCCGCCGACCACCACCGCATCCCCCACCACCGCCACGCTCCAGCTCAACCAATATGACCAGCCGAGAAAGAACGCCGCACGCGGCCCCAGATAGGCGCCGGCAAAGTCGGCGAAGCTTTTGAAGTTCAGGTTGGACAGCAGCAGTTCGCCCATGGCGCGCATCACGAAATACACGAACAGCCCGATGATCATGTAGATCAGGATGATTGAAGTGCCGGACAGCGCAATGATCTTGCCGGAGCCCATGAACAGGCCGGTGCCGATTGCACCGCCCATGGCCATCAACTGGATATGGCGGTTGCTCAGGGTGCGTTGCAACGCAGGCTTTTCAGAAAGCCCGGACGTGGTTGTTTTCATCACAAAACCTCTTGTTATGTTTTTGAGTTTTGGCAGAAGAAAAGTCGACGGGTTGTTGTTATTGGCTGTTGCTTTCGAAACCGTGCAGCACGTTGACGGCATTGATGCCGATTTCATCGACCATGTAGCCGCCTTCCATCACGAACAGAGTGGGCACGCCGACGCTGGCAATGATTTGGCCCATGCCGAGGAAGTCCTGGCTGTCGAGGAGGAAATGGCTGATGGGGTCGTCCTTGAAGGTGTCGACGCCGAGGGAGATCACCAGCACCTCGGGCGCGAAGTCGCGCAGTTGCTGGCACGCATTGATCAAGGCGATTTGGTAGTGCGCCCAGGTGGTGTTCTTCGGCAACGGATAATTCAGGTTGAAGCCCTCCCCTGCGCCCGCACCGCGTTCACTGGCCGCACCGGAAAAGTACGGGTAAGAGACTGCCGGGTCGCCATGCAGGGAGATGAACAGCACGTCTGGGCGGTCGTAGAAAATGTTCTGCGTGCCGTTGCCATGGTGGAAATCCACATCCAGTACCGCCACGCGCTTGGCGCCTTGGGTAATGGCTTGCTCGGCGGCAATCGCGGCGTTGTTGAGGTAGCAATAACCGCCCATGTATTCGCGTGCTGCGTGATGGCCCGGCGGGCGGCACAGGGCGAAGGCGCTGTGATGGCCCTCGTCGATCAGCGCCAGGCCGGTCAAGGCGATGTCCGCGCTGGTTTTGACCGCCTCCCAGGTGGTGCGGGTAATCGGCGAGCCGGCGTCCATCGCGTAGAAACCGAGCTTGCCGTCGATGAACTCCGGGACTTGATGGTTCGCCAAGTCACGGACCGGCCACACCAGGGGCAACGCGTCATGGCTGCGGCCAATGGCGGTCCATTCGGCCCAGGCGGTTTCGAGGAACGCTACGTAGCGCTCGCTGTGGGCATTGACGTAACAGGCCCGATCGAAGCGGCGTGGTGTGACGATATCGCCCAGGCCCACCTGCCTGACGCGGTCGCGCACCGTGTCGGCGCGGCTGGGTTGTTCGAATGAAGGCTTGAGCACGCCATCCTTCAGTTCAGTGCCGTGGTGCAAACGGTGGGCTTCGCTAAAAACAGTCAACATGGGTGGGCATCCGCCAGTAAAAGACAGGGTCTATTTTGTTCTGGCCACGCCGGGCTTTCTTTGCTTTTACTTACGGCACTGTTAGCTTTATCGGGAATATTTACCTCTGTGGCGCACAATTATGAAAAATAAAACCAGACAGGTCGCTCTTGATGACACCGATCTCGCCATCCTCGCTTTGTTGCAGGAAGACGCCAGTATTTCCAACGCGCAGTTGAGCGAACGCCTGTCACTGAGTCTCACCCCCTGCTGGCGTCGGCGCAAACGCCTGGAGGAAGAAGGCGTGATCAAGGATTACCAGGCCAACCTCGACCGCAAGATGCTCGGACTGGACATCATGGCGTTCGTCCATGTGCGTTTCGCGATCCACACCGATCACGCGCCGGATGCGTTTGAGGCGGTGGTGAAGGAGCTGCCGCAGGTGCTGTCCTGCCACAAGATCACCGGGGATGCGGATTACCTGTTGCAGGTCCTCGCGCAAGACCTGGACAGCTACAGCGAGTTTGTCGAGAGCGTGTTGCGACGGCAGTTGGGGATTGCGTCGATTCAGTCGAGTCTGGCGCTGAGGGAAGTCAAGGCGACGAGTCGCGTGGCGATTCCCCCGCGTGAATAATCGCCGCGCACGCCGAACCTTTATGACGACGGTGTGACGAATTGGCCCTAAACAGATGTGAAAAATCATTAACTAATTCTCTTCAAAGGCTTTTTCCCACAAGCTCAATCTGCCACACTGATGCGAATAATTATCAACATCTTTATTATTCGCCAGGGACGGCATTCGGGGAGAGTCAGTTCCATGTCTGTGCAACAACACGGCGGCAAAGGTTTTTCACCCAGTCTGATGGCCTTGGCCGTCTGCCTTGCAAGCTCATCTGCGGCCTTTGCCGCCGAGACCCAGGCACCCGCCGCCACCCTTGAATTGGGGGCCACGCAAATCTCCGGCGAAGCGCAACTGGGCGAAACCACCGAAGGCACGCAGTCCTACACCACCGGTGCGATGAAAACCGCGACCAAGCTGCCGTTGACCATGCGTGAAACCCCGCAGGCCGTTACCGTTATTACGCGCCAACGCATGGATGACCAGGCGATGACCAGTATCAATGATGTGGTCAAAGCCACACCCGGTCTGTTCCTCAACTTCTCCAGCGGTCCTGGCCGGCAGTCCTACACGTCGCGTGGCTTCGACATCGACAACCTGATGTACGACGGCATCCCCAGCGGCTACAACGGCGTCTCCGTAGGCGCACAGCCGAACTTGGCGATGTTCGATCGCGTCGAAGTCGTGCGCGGTGCCACCGGGTTGGTGACCGGTGCGGGTAACCCTTCGGCGGCTATCAACCTGGTACGCAAGCGCCCACTGGACGAGCAAAAGGTCACCCTCACCGGCGCCGCCGGCAGTTGGGATGACTACCGTGGCGAACTCGATGCCTCCAGCCCCCTCAACGACAGCGGCACTTGGCGTGGCCGCGTCGTCACGTCTTATCGCGATGCCAACAGCTTTATCGACAACGCCGAGGAATATCACGGCCTGTTCTACGCCGTCACCGAAGCCGACCTGAGCGAAGACACCACCCTGACCCTCGGATTCTCCAACCAGAAGGACAAGACCAACTACTTCTGGGGCTCGTCGATGGTCGGCCAGGACGGTCATCACCTGAACCTGCCACGGTCCTACAACCCCGGCACCGATTGGGAAAACAAGGACCAGGAGATCAACACCGTATTCGCCGAACTGCGTCAGCAACTGGCCAACGACTGGAAACTGCAGGTCAACGCCAACTACGCTGAACAGAATGCGTTGTTTTCCGGCTCCTACCAATCGCGCTGGACCAACAACACCCCGGCGCGCACGGTGTACCAGGCCGCCTACGATGAAAACCAGGCCGGCATCGACGCTTTCGCCAGCGGGCCCTTCCAGGCGTTCGGGCGTACCCATGAACTGGTGGTGGGCGCCAGTCGGCGCATCTATGACATGACCACCCACAACTACAGCCCGTACAACCTGAACTGGCCGCTCACGGCGGGCAAACCGGACTTCGTCCACACCACCAATGACCGTGACGTCACCACCCAGGATGGGGTCTACGTCACCACGCGCCTGAGCCTGGCCGACCCGTTGAAGCTGATCCTCGGCGGGCGCCTGGACTGGTATGACTACGATGCCCACGGCAGTGACACCGGCGACTACAAGGTGACCCGCAACCTCACGCGCTACGCGGGCCTGATCTATGACCTGGACGATCATCACTCGGTGTATGTCAGCTACAGCGACATCTTCACGCCACAGAGCGAAAAAGACACCTCGGGCACCCCCCTAAAGCCAATCGTCGGCAAGAATTATGAGGTCGGTATCAAGGGTGAATACCTGGGTGGCGCGCTGAATGCGAGCCTGGCGCTGTTCCGCGTGGACCAGGAAAATCGCGCGGTGGGCATCACCGTGCCAAACTGCCCACAGGCGTCCTGCTCCGAGGCCTCGGGCGAGATCCGCAGCCAGGGTATCGACTTCGAACTGCAAGGCGCCCTGACCGAGAACTGGCAGGTCGGCGGGGGCTACACCTACGCGCGTACCCACACCATCAAGGATGAAGCCAACCCACAGAACGTTAACAAGCAGTTCGACACCGACACCCCGGAACACCTGTTCAAACTGACCACCAACTACCACTTCCAGGGCCCATTGGAAAAACTTCGTGTAGGCGGCAACGTTTCCTGGCAGAGCCGCATGTACAACGACCTCGACCTGGCGAACGGCGGCAGTTATCGCCTCACGCAAGGCGCCTACGCGGTCACCGACCTGATGGCCGGCTACAGGGTCAATGACCACCTCGACCTGCAGGTCAACGCCAACAACATCTTTGACCGTCGCTACTACTCCACCATCGCCAACTCCGTGAGCTACGGCGGCGACGCCTACGGCAACCCGCGCAACATGATGCTGACCGCCAAATACAGCTTCTGATCGCCATCCGATTAACGGCTACCCGCCCGGGTAGCCGTTCCTCAAGTCCCGCCCCCGCATGCCGATAACCGTTTGGCATCACTGAAACCAATAAAAACCAAAAACACCTGATTCGCTCCACCCTGCCCCCACTTTGATTCGGCCAGACCACATGGAGTAAGTGTGAATGCCCACCCGCGCGCGTTTTTTCGAGCATTACCGTAAAGCCGACCGCATCATGCTGGCGTTGATCTGGCTGATGTTCCTGTTCTCCCTGGGCCTGGCGTTCTGGCATGACACCCTGATTCAAGCGGTCATTGTCGGCGGTGGCACCAGCGTGGTGCTCACGGCGCTGTACCGTGCCATAGGTGGCACCCGCGTGATGCGTTGCGCCCTCGGCGCAGGCCTCATGGTGATGGCGGCGCTGCACATCAACCAGGCCCAGGGCGTGATCGAATCACACTTCGGGATCTTCGCGCTGTTGGCGGTGCTGACGTTTTATCGTGACTGGCTGCCGATCCTGGTCGCCGCCGCCACCATCGCCGTGCATCACGTGGTGTTCCATGCCCTGCAACACCAAGGCTTCCCGGTGTTTGTGATGGAGCATCACGGCGGCTGGACCATGGTGTTCGTCCATGCGTTCTACGTGGTGATGGAAACCGTCGCCCTGCTCTACCTGGCCGTACACAGCCAGGCCGAAGCGGTCGAGAGCCAGGAAATGCTGGAGAAGATGCTCGCGGTCACCTCCCAATTCAGCGCGCAGACCACCCAAGGTGACGGCAAGGTGCGTGTGTCCCTGGCCAAGCGTTTCGACCACTTCCTGCAACAGATCACACACCTGATTGACGGTGTCGCCCGCGACTCCCACGGCCTCGGCCAACTCGGCCAGGCACTGGCCAGCGCCAGCGGCACCCTGGAAAAAGGCGCGCGGCACCAATTGGCCGAGATCACTCAGATGACCGGTTCGATGCAGCGCATGGAAGACGCCATGGGCCACATCGCCGTGCACGTCGAGCAAGCGGTAGACCACGCCGGCAAGGCCAGCCAACAGATCCTGCGCGGCCAGGAAAGCGTCAACCGTTCCCAGCAGGAAATCACCCAGTTGGCCTCCCGCCTCAACGGCACCCATGAAACCGTGCAGGGCCTGGCCGTGCAAGCCGAACAGATCGGCAGCGTACTCGAAGTGATCAACAGCATCGCCAACCAGACCAACCTGCTCGCCCTCAACGCCGCCATCGAAGCCGCCCGCGCCGGCGAGCAAGGCCGTGGTTTCGCCGTGGTCGCCGACGAAGTGCGCAGCCTGGCGCAGCGCACGGCGGTGTCCACCCAGGAAATCAAGACCATCATCGAAGGCCTGCAACACGGCAGCCGCCAGGCCGTGGAAGCCATGCACGACAGTCGCCAAGGCGTGGAGCGTTGCGTGGAAGACAGCCAGGTCGCCGTCGACATGCTGCGCGCCGTGGGCAACGACATTGCGCACATCGACGACCTGAACGGCCGGATCGTGACCACCACCCGCGAGCAGACCACCGCGAACCTGGAGATTGTCGGGCGGTTGCAGTCGGTGCAGAGCATTGCGCAAAGCACCGCCAACGATGTGGAAACCCTGGCGCGCAGCAGTGAGCAGCTACCGCCGATTGCGGTGCGGTTGGATGCGTTGGGCAGACGCTTCCATCAGTGAACGTTCAGGGTCGTCATGTGCCGAAGTTGAACGCGATGGAGATCCGTGGCCGCGTGCCCTCTAAGCGTCGTACCAAGTGCATCAACCAGGACGGAAACATGATCAATGTCCCGCTGCTGGCGACACAGATGCTGCTGAAACCGGCAGCCAGGCAATCCTCGACCCGCATGCGCAAGGCGGGATTGTAGGTCGAGGCGACCATGCCACGTGGATCGACGAATTCCAGGTCGCCGCCGACGGTGGCGTCCTCTTCACGCCCCCCCGCATCGACCCAGTAAACGCCCGACCAAAATGCGCCAGGATGCCCATGCAGCGCATTGCTGTGGCCCGCCTCGTTCACATTGGCCCACGCGCTGAGCGCCAGACTGATCCTGCGCCATGCGCTGTGTGACCAGCGCTTTGAGCTCAGCGTTGAGCGTGTCTGCATTGGGGTATTGGATGCTGGCCAAAGGCGTTGTGAACAGCCGCCGGATATTGATCAGCTCCGGATTCAACAGATTGTCGCTCGACTGCATGGGTTACTCATCATGTTTTGCCAGTAGCCACAAACCATACCGGCATCATCGATTCGGCGATGTAAACCATTGTTAAAGTCTTAACGACAGTTGCGCACAAGCGCCCCACCTCACCTGGCCCAAATCCTGCCTTCACCACCTCCAGCAAGTCGCTGCTGACTACGCGGACGACTCTTTTGAGCCCCGTCGCCCAACAGCCTGCCCCGATAATCAGTCATCCCCGCACCTATCCCGAGGCCTCCCCCCATGACGAGCCCATCCACCGAACAGGTCAGCCCTCAGACTTTGCGAAAGGTCATTATCGCCGCCGGCATCGGTAACTTTGTCGAGTGGTTCGACTTCGCCGTCTACGGTTTCCTCGCCACCACCATCGCGCAGCAATTCTTCCCCAGCGGCGACGCCAGCGCGGCGTTGCTCAAGACCTTCGCCGTGTTTGCCGTGGCGTTTGCCTTCCGCCCCCTGGGCGGGATTTTCTTCGGCATGCTCGGTGACCGCATCGGCCGCAAACGTACGCTGGCCATGACGATCCTGTTGATGGCCGGCGCCACCACGCTGATCGGCCTGCTCCCCACCTACGCCGCCATCGGTGTCGCAGCGCCGATCCTGTTGTCGCTGATCCGTTGCGCCCAGGGTTTCTCTGCCGGGGGCGAATATGCCGGGGCCTGTGCCTATCTGATGGAGCACGCGCCCAGTGACAAACGCGCGTGGTACGGCAGCTTCGTGCCGGTGTCGACGTTTTCCGCCTTCGCCGCCGCCGCAGTGGTGGCGTATGCACTGGAAGCGTCGTTGTCCGCCGAGGCCATGGGCAGTTGGGGCTGGCGCCTGCCATTCCTGATCGCCGCGCCGCTGGGATTGGTGGGGCTTTACCTGCGCTGGAAGCTGGACGAGACACCCGCTTTCCAGGCGGTGAAAGAGGAACACACCGTGGCCCACTCCCCGCTCAAGGAAACCCTGCGCAACCATGGTGCGGCGATCTGCTGCCTGGGCGCTTTTGTGTCACTGACGGCGCTGTCGTTTTATATGTTCACCACTTACTTCGCGACCTACCTGCAAGTGGCCGGCGGCTTGAGTCGGGCGATGGCGTTGCTGGTGTCGCTGATTGCGTTGATCTTCGCGGCGGCGATCTGCCCACTGGCGGGGTTGTACTCGGATAGAGTCGGGCGTCGCGCTACGGTGATGACCGCCTGTGTGTTGTTGATGATCGTGGTGTATCCGTCGTTCCTGATGGCCAGCTCCGGCTCGTTCGCGGCCTCCATCGTCGGCGTGATGCTGCTGGCGGTAGGGGCCGTGCTGTGTGGCGTGGTCACGGCCGCCTTGCTGTCGGAAACCTTTCCGACCCGCACGCGCTACACCGCCTCGGCGATCACCTACAACCTGGCCTACACGATCTTCGGTGGCACCGCGCCGTTGATGGCGACCTGGTTGATCAGCACCACGGGCAGCAATCTGTCACCGGCGTTCTACCTGATTGCCGTGGCGTTGCTGGCGTTGGCGGGTGGGTTGGCGTTGCCGGAGACGTCGAGGATTTCCTTGCATGACGTGGGGCCGGAGGACAAAAGCTCCGCGCCGTTGCTATCAAGGTAAACGGCGCGAGGGTGGAAGCCGCTGAACGCAGGTATGATCCAGGCTAAACCGGCCCGATTGGACCCACCCTGATGCCCGTATCCCAAACCCGCCCTTCCCCCGCGCCGTTGCTCGAACCTGGCGAAACCGTGGTGCTGTTCGATGGCGTGTGCAAGTTGTGCAATGGTTGGGCGAGGTTCCTGATCCGTCATGACTGCCAACAACGCATACGCTTGGCGGCGGTGCAATCCCCCGAGGGCCAGGCGTTGCTGGCTTGGGCGGGGTTGCCCCTGGATCAGTTCGACACGCTGGCGGTCATTCGCAACCACCACTACTGGGTGCGTTCGGACGCCGTGTTCGAAATCATTGCGCAACTGCCTACCGCGCGGCGTCCATTGCTGTTGTTGCGCATCATCCCGCGCGGGCTGCGGGATTGGGCTTACGACCGCATCGCACGCAATCGCTATCGGATTTTCGGGCGGTACGACACGTGCCTGTTGCCGCATCCAGACCATGAGCGGCGTTTCTTGAAGGCACCGCTATGACTCCCTTGGTGCGCATCAACTGGATCGCCCGAGTCGGGCTGGCGTTCATGTTTGCCTACCATGGGCTGGTGCCGAAGCTGCTGTGGCTAAGCCAGGGCGAGCGGGTAATGATTGAGGCGCATGGCATCGAACAGGTGCAGCTGTTCGCCACGCTGGCCGGAATTGGGGAGATCGTCCTGGCGCTATGGATCGTGCTTTCACCGCGCAGTGTCTGGCCCGTTGCAGTGGCGGCGGCGGCGCTGTCGGGCCTGCTGGTAGACGTGGCGATTGTCAGCCCGGCGATGCTCAGGGAGGCATTCAACCCTGTGTCGCTCAACGTGGCCGGGGTGGCGTTGTGCGCGGTAGCGTGGTGCGCTAGTCCGAGAACCGTACAGACAGACTCAGGTTCGCCGGGTCGTTGATGGCAGCCACGTACTCGTCGACGGTGATCTCACCGACGCACGGCCGCGCGCCGGGTTCGGGCCGGTAGCCCTGGGCGATCTTGACGGCCAGCGCAACAGCAGCGCAGCTGGGGATTTCCGGGCCTTTGTCATTCAAGGCCGTCAATTGCACGGCCAGTGACAAGGGTTGGCCGTCAGCCCCCACGCCCTGCACATCGATGTACATCGCGCTTTTACCGTCGCCAAACCGCTCGAACCAAGTGCCCAACCGATGCAGCCGCGCGGCCCAGGCGACATGATCGCGCACGATCCCCAACCGCCTAGCCTGGGCCAGCAACCCGTTGGCGACACCACCCAGCTTGAGCCCCGCGCCCGCCTTGAAGCGCAAGGTGTGGGCGCCGTAGCGGCTGGCGAAAATATCCATGTCCGGCACGTCCACGTTGGCCAGCACCCGCGTGCCCAGCCCAGGCATTTTGCGCAGCGTCAGGTCCTGCCAACCCAGCACTTCGTGTACCTGGCCATTCCTGAGTTGCTTGATCGGTTTGCCCGCGTAGGCCAGCACGCCTTCGATCGTCGACAGGCCCGGCATCTTGGCCGAAGAGGAAATGCCATGCTCGATCGAATCGATGCGCGTAAAGCGCGACCGGTACTGGTCGATGAGCGCCGATGACAGCGTCGGCACCGAACTGCAACCACTGAGGATCGCCACGCCCGCCTGCTTGGCCTGCGCATCCAGCACGCCCACGCCATTGACGAAGGTGCGGCAGTCGGACAGGTCGCAGTAGTTAACACCCGCCTCGATGCAACTCAGGGCTACCGCATAGGACTGCCCCTGGAACGGGCCGCCGGTGTGAATCACTAACTGGATGCGCTCGGACTGTAAAACACCCGCGAATCCCGCCCCCATCGCGTCGCCGCACCAGCCTTCGCACACCGTGCCGGGCTGCGCGTTCAACGCGTCGAGTTTGCGCTGCAACTTGTGTGGATCACGGCCCGAGATCACCAGCTCAATGCCCGGTGCTACGGCCAGATGTCGGCACACGATGCTGCCGAAATTGCCGTAGCCGCCGATCACCATCACCCTGAGTACCATGCCCGTCTTCCCTGAACCATCGATCATGCGCTGCGCCTGCAACAGGCTGGCAGCTGAGGCGGCCAACGATACTCGATTTCCTAAACCGCCGCAGCCATGCGAGTCCTGGAACTCCAGGCGAAGCTCACGACCATCAGCAACCCCAAGCCCGCCATCGCGGCGCCGGCCAGGGAAATCGCCGGGTAGCCCAGCCCTGCGTTGATCACCGCGCCACCCACTGCGGCGCCAATCGCGTTACCGAAGTTGAAAGCGCCGATGTTCACGGCCGAGGCCAGGTTTGGCGCATCCTTGGCCGCTTCCATCACGCGCATCTGCAACGGCGGCACGACGGCAAAGCTGGCGATACCCCAGATGAGGATGCTCACCGCCGCCGGAATCGGCCAGCGCATCAGGAATGCAAAGGCCAGCAGGACCAGGATCAGTGCGCTCAGCGAGACGATCAGGGTCCGGTCAATCGAACGGTCTGCCGCCTTGCCGCCCCACATATTGCCCAGGGTCAGCCCGACGCCAAACAGCACCAGCATGGCCGTGATAAAGGGGGTAGACGCATGGGTCTCATTGCTCAGGATCGGCGCGATATAGGTAAACACGGTGAACATCGCACCCGAACCGACCACGGTCAGGGCCAGCGCCGCCAGTACCGAACCACGCCCCAACACCTTGATTTCGGCCAGCACGCCGTCGCTTTTCGGCAGTGGCAGGTTAGGCAGCGCGAACCACAGCGCGACCATGGTCACCAGGCCCAACCCGCCAATGCCCCAGAACGCCGTACGCCAGCCAAGCAGTTCACCAAACCAGGTCGCCAGCGGCACACCGCCAATGGTCGCCAGGGTCAGACCCATAAACATTGCGGCGACGGCTCCGGCACGCTTATCCGGCGCGACCACGCTGGCGGCGACGATGGAGCCGACGCCAAAAAACGCGCCGTGGTTAAGCGAAGTGATGACGCGGGCGATCAACAGGTCGTAATAGCCGGTGGCAAGCGCCGACATCACGTTACCCAGGGTGAAAATAGCCATGAGCCCCACCAGCAGATAACGCCGGGGAATCTTGCCGGTGGTCAGGATCATCAGGGGCGCGCCGAGCAGCACCCCCAGGGCATAGGCACTGACCAACAGCCCAGCGGTGGGAATGGACACGCCAAGGTCATTGGCGATGGTGGGCAGCATGCCCATGGGCGCGAACTCAGTGACGCCAATGCCAAAGGCACCGACGGCAAGGGCTACAAGGGGTGGATTGATACGCATGGAAGACTCCTCATTTATGCCGCAAATGCTACGATCAACGCTTTAACGGCACTAGACCGTTTAATTGGCAATCACCTTTGCGCGCGAGGCAAAAATGGATTTCAACGGCAGGTCGGGCGAGATGGCGGTATTCGCGATGGTGGCGCAGGAAGGCAGCCTGTCGGCGGCGGCACGGGCGTTACGCTTGACGCCCTCGGCCGTCAGCCGGGTCATCGCACGTACGGAACAGCGCCTGGGCACCCGCCTGCTGATTCGGACGACCCGCGCCCTGGCCTTCACGGCCGAAGGCGAGGTGTACCTTCGCGGCGCCCGGCGCATCCTGGCCGACATGGCCGAAGTCGAAGAGGCCATCGCCGACCAGGGCGCACCCAAAGGCCGGTTGCGGGTCAGCGCGGCCCTGGGCCACGGTCGCATGGCCATCGTGCCCTTGGTGGCAGCATTCAGCGCCCGCTACCCGAACATTGTGGTGGACCTGACCTTGGGCGACGAAGTGGTCGACATCCTTGGCGGCCAAGCGGACGTGGCGATCCGCTTTGGCGACCTGCCAGACAGCCCGCTGACAGCACGCCGCATCGGTGACACCGGCCAGGCGCTGGTGGCGTCGCCTGCGTACCTCCAGCAACACGGTACACCGCTGGAACCGAACGACTTGCTGCGACACAACTGCCTGCGCTTCAACTTCCGCCGCGCCCAATCCGACTGGCCTTTCGCCCGTGACGGCCGGGAGTTCTCGTTGAAGATCAACGGCAATATCGAATGCAGCAGTGGCGAAGCGCTCGCTCAACTGGCGCGATTAGGCGCCGGTATCGCACGCATCGGCGAGTTCACGGTGGCAGAAGACCTGCAACGCGGTGACCTGGTGCGCCTGCTGGAATCCTGGAACCCCGGCGACAGGGAGCCGATCCACGTGGTGTTTGTCGGCGGTGCGAGCATGCCGGCGCGGATCCGCGTGTTTGTGGACTTTTTGCTGGAGCATCACCGGCTATAAACGCGCAGGCGTGTGCAGCCGCTCAAGCACCTCATCAGCGGCGTCTCGCCATGCCTGCGTCGCACCTTTATGTCTCAGCACCTCCAGCCCAGCCGCCGTAAAGGTGCCGGGCGTGGCAATGGCGCTACCCAACGCTTCGAGACTGGTCGTTGGCTGGTGGCGGGCGCTGGCCAAGCAGTCTTGCAGGTTGCCCATCACCAGTTGGGCGGCCTGATCCTTGGACAGGCCTTTATCGGTGAACCACTGCTGAAGATCACTCAGGAAGAAATAGAACCAGCCGTTCATGCAAGCTGCGACGGTGGCCAGTTCGAATGCCTCTTCCTGGTCCAATACAACCAAGGAACCGAGCGCGCCCAGCAGCGTTGCATGGGGTTCGCCGCCTGGTGTGACGACCACGGTTGTCTGGTTGATCTGCGCGGCATAGGACAGCATCGCGCGCACCACACGCGCCTGCGGGAACCGGCGTTGCAACTCGGCCAGCGGCAATCCCGCCACCAGCGATACCAGCGTTTGCTCAGCCCTAAGTTGCACTTCATCCGAAAGCTGACCGACCACCTCCGGGCGCACGCCCAGGACCAACAAATCCGCCCCATCGACCACCTGTTGATTGTCAGCCATCAACTCGCAGTCCCATTGCGCACTGAGTTGCTGCGCACGTTCGTGGTTGCGCGGGGACAGCAGCACCCGCCCGCCAAAGCCGCTGCGCCGCAGGCCGATCACTACCTTTTCCGTCAGCTCTCCGACGCCCAGGATTCCAATGTTCAGCACGCTGTCCACTCCGATCAATTCTGTAGTCGACTGCATCATAGGCATGATTGCCGTCTTCATGCAGGCAGCCGTTCACGCTACACTCGCCGCTCGAAAAGATCAGCCAGGAAGGCAAGCATGAGCACTCAAGGTAAAGACCGGCAAATCGACAACATCGAATTCAACGTCAGCGATATTGCCCGCAGCAAAGCCTTCTACGGCGGCGCGTTCGGCTGGACGTTTGTCGATTACGGCCCCACCTATACCGAGTTCAGCGATGGGCGTCTGACTGGCGGGTTCACCACGGGGGAGCCGGTTCGGGCGGGTGGCCCGTTAGTTATTTTGTACGCCGATGATCTCGATGCCACGCAGCAGCGACTCAAAGCCCTGGGGGCTGTCATCACCCGTGAGACATTTTCGTTCCCGGGTGGACGCAGGTTCCACTTCAGCGATCCGGATGGCTATGAACTGGCGGTTTGGAACGCTGATCAATAGGTCTCTTTGCGACAGCGGGGCGGCGCTCTCGGGTACCGCCCCTTCTCCCCTATCAACCGATTTTGATGACCACCTTCCCGAACGCACCTCTCGCCAGATGCTCATAGGCTTCACGCGCTTTTTCGAACGGGTACACCTGATCGATCACGGGACGAATACCGTGTCGTTCAAGGAACACATTCATCCGGTCGAAGGATGAGCGTGGCGCCACGGCAATACCGCGAAGGGTGGTCTGACGGAAGATAAGCGGCATCAGGTTGAGTTCTACGGTCTGCCCCGTCAAAAAGCCGATCTGTGCAATACGCCCGGAGGCCTTGGTCGCGGCGACCGATTGGTTGATGCCGCTGCCACCGGCCACATCGAGCAGCAGATCGACGCCTTTGCCATCCGTGAGTCCAAGCACCTCATCCGCCCAGTTCGGCGAGGTTCGGTAATTGATGCCGGCGACCGCGCCCAAACGTTTCACCGCTTGAAGATTCTCGTCACTGCTCGACGTTGCGATTACTTGCGCGCCCAGCGCCGTGGCGATCTGCACCGCAAATATAGACACGCCCCCAGTGCCCTGGACCAACACGGCTTGACCCGGCTGAATGTGCCCGAAGTCGACCAGCGAGTACCAGGCGGTCAGTGCCGCGATCGGCAGCGTGGCCGCCTCCTCGTCAGTCATGTTGGCAGGTGCGGCCACGGCGCTGTCTTCGTGGATGATCATGTATTCCGCCAATCCGCCAGGCAATGGCGAGCCGAAACAATAGTCCGGTTCGTTTGGACCCGGCTCGCCGTCCAGCCAGCGCGAGTAAAGGTGCGAGTTGACCCGGTCGCCTACATTAAAGCGCGTGACGCCGGCACCGACTGCGACCACGGTGCCGGCCGCGTCGCTGACCGGGATCAGCAGTTTGGGCACCTTGTGTGGCTCGTAGATACCATCAACGATGGCCTTGTCGCGAAAGTTCAGCGACACCGCGCCGACCTTGACCAGAAGCTCTCCAGCTTTTGGTTGCGGGGTCGTCGCTTCTCCAAGTTGCAGGTTGTCCAGTCCGAAATCTTTTAACTGCCAGGCTTTCATGGTGAATCTCCCGCTACATTTAATGGTAGCCAACCGAGGCCGGTTCGCCTTGGACACATCTTTCGTGATTAGAGAAGCGCAATAAATGCACTGAAAAAGACATGATTGTTCTATCCTTTAGCAACAATCATTGGCGGCGCTTCGTTTCACTCGGGCGCATTGGAGACATCATGGAATTGCTGCAATCGATGCGACTATTCGCGCGCCTGGCCGAACTCGGCAGTTTCACAAAAGCCGCCGAATCGCTGGACATTGGGCGCCCCCAGGTCACTCGATATATCCAGGAACTGGAAACGTCATTGGGCGTGCGCTTGTTCCAGCGCACCACGCGAAAGGTCGCACTGACCGCCGAGGGCGAGCGGTTCTATGAACGCGTGCAGGAAATTCTCGCGGATATCTCCGCTGCGACCACGATGTTCGACCGCACCGGAGCAACACTCGCCGGCCGGCTGCGCATTGATATCCCCACCGCGTTCGCACAAGTGGAGTTCATCAACAGTCTCAAAGGATTCGCCGCTGCGTTCCCGGGTATCAACATCGTGCTGGGCGTCACCGACCGAACCGTCGACCTGATCGGCGAAGGCATCGATTGTGCGTTGCGCATCGGGGACTTGCCGGACTCAACCCTGATCGCCCGCCCTATCGCATTGGCAACCATGGTGACCTGCGCCGCCCCTGAGTACTTGCACACGCAAGGCCTGCCTGAAACGCTCGATGATCTGGCCGCCCACCGAGGCGTCAACTTCTTATCCGGCCAGAGCAACAGGACACTGCCTTGGCACTTTTCAGTCAACGGACAGAGTCGGACGTTTATCAGTAATGCCGGTATCACCGTCACCGAGTCGAATGCCTACGTGCAATGCGGTGTGTCCGGCTTCGGCATCATCCAGGCACCTGGGATAACCGTTGCAGAACATCTGGACAGCGGCGCTTTGGTGGAGATATTAAGGCCCTATCGGCCAGCCCCTCGCCCGGTGTCACTGCTGTACCCAAGCCGAACTCATTTGGCGCCCCAGGTGCAGGTTTTTATCGATTGGCTGCAGAAGCATTTCCCGCAGTTGCATGCTGCGTGGCTGGAGAAACCCGCCCATTCACGACTCAAGTCGTAAGCCTAGTCATTGATGCCGAGAGCCGATGCGGCGAGTTTCGCAACCTCAAGGGTACTGCCCGGCCCCTCACCGTCTTCAAGCATCCAGGTGACTGACAATCCTGCCCACGCGAGAACCCATTGCAGGAGTCGCCGGCGCTCAATACCGGAAGCGTTTGCGACAACTTCAATGCGACGCGCGAAGCAACCTGGTGCCAGAGCGCTTTCACCGTCGGGATTGCAAAAGATGTTCGCATAATCAAAGCCCCACTCGCCGTACAGGCCTTTGGGGTCGATAGCGAGCCAGCCGGAGGGGCCGAAATCCAGCACATTGCCATGGTGGATGTCGCCATGCAGGACCGTGACATCGCGTGGATCGGCCAGGAGTTCGCGCGCATTTTTTGCGCAGTGTCCAAGGATGCCGCCGTGCGTCGCCGCCGTGCTCCAGAGCGCCTCGAACCATTGTGTCAGTGGAACCAGGGCGGGGCTCGGCGAGGAGCGCGGTAGATGAAGGTCGGCGGCTACCGCACAGAGGATGCGCGTGGCCTCGTCGTCCCTGCCACCACTGACCATCTGTATGAGCGAGCCCGAGCCCATCGCACGCGCCATAAGCAAAGCTTCGCCATCATGCGCCAACACGGGCGCCGCCCCTTTGCCGTCCCACCAAGCCATGAGCACGCTACCCGCTTGCTCCTCGGCCACCTGAGAGATTTTCAGCATGGCGGGCAGACCGCGCTGTCGTACGGGCAGCAGATTACCGTTCAGCGAGACGATAGCGTCACCGTCGATGGCCAGGTCCCATCGTTTCATGTATTGATCAAACATATCTTCACTCAATCCAGAGTTTTCCAACGTGACAACTTCTCACCTCGATTCACTAAGAGCCACAATCAGGCAGTGCCAACCTTCCCTCCCCCCGTCCCCCTGGGAAATCGCGGGGGAGTTCACTGTCGCCAGCTTGTTTGACGTTGGCTTCGACCGAGACTCGGAACTATTACTCGTATCTTCGAGTTCAGGACTGGGCCTGTTCGATTGTGAAACGGGTCAGAAAATCGCCCGGCACACGTCTGAGCGCCCGCTCACCGATAGGTTTCTGGAGTGTAAAGGCATCGGGGCGCTTGAGGGTAAAACCCTACAAATGGCCGGCATTCTTGGCGGTGGCCTGCCCTCGATCGCCCCTGATGACTGGGCTGTTGAGACCGTGTCGCTGCAGTGGCCCGAACATCATTTGCTGTTAGTCGAACCTGGGGCGTGGCTGTATGGTGCCCTATACGACAAGCCCTCTACATTCCACAAACTGGCCATTGAGTCCGAGTTGAGAGCGTTTGGGTTTTCGTACACAGGCCGGACGTTGGTAATCGCAACATCCAATGAGCTTGTGATTTACAGGCGTCACCGCTGAAATCGGGCTGACGATGTAGAAATCGGCCAGCGCGAATTCATCGTCCAGGATCCCGACGGTTATCTTGTGAGGTTGGTCGAGCGTCTGGGTGAACGGCCGGTGGGTTCAACTTGGAGCAGGCTAAGGCGAGCGTCCGTTCGGCGGCACATGCCAGGTGGGCGAATACGTCACCTTCATAGTATGGTTGCGACCACCAACCAACACAGGACTTGAAGGTTACCCATGCGTTTACTTTTTCCGCTGGCCGTCAGCTTGACCCTGATCGGCTGCGCCACCACCAAAACCGACGTGCGCAACGAAGCCCAGATCAGCCAATACGACCCCGCCAACTCAGCCCGCCTCCGCCTGATCACGGGTGACACCACCAACGCGGGCTTCCTCAGTGGCCAGACCTGCGAAGCGTTTTACAACGGGTCCCTGCTGACCAAAACGCCTGAAGAAGCCGGGTGGCAAAAAGCGCATGTCGACTCGGCGGGTCTCTACCCTTTCAGGGCCACTGACAGTCAGAACAGCGTGATTGGCATGCCTGCCAGCAAGGCGAGCAAAGCCATCAACCAGTCGCCTAAAGTGTTTGACGAGCATGTCATTCCGGCGGGTAAACCCTTTATTGCAGGGTTCGCCATGGGCGGTTCGCAAATGTCCTGCTTTCCCGCGCCTGTCACACTCATCCCCGAGCCCGGTAGAGACTATGAAATGGAACTTCAGATGGTCAAAATCAGCACGTTCAAGGCCGGTTGCGTGATTGCCGTTCGCCAACTCTCCGTTCAGGGCAACAACACGGTTGAAACACCGCTCAGGCCGCAGGTGTGTGCCAAAACCCCTTCGGGTTGGTACACCGTTACCCCGACACCTTTGCCCTGAACTGCCTGGGCAGGACATCTCCCTGACCTGGGACCCGGCGTGTGTTCATGGAGGAAAAATGCGGATCTACATCACAGGTGCATCGTGCGCCGGCGTCACCACGCTGGGTCACAACCTCGCCACGCGGCTGGGTCTACGACAAGTCGACGTCGATGACTTTTACTGGATGCCCACAAACCCTCCTTTCACCACCAAGCGACCTCCCGCTGATCGCGTGTCATTGATGCAGCAAGCATGCGGTCACGACGGCTGGGTGCTGAGTGGTTCTTGCATGGTGTGGGGCGATGCGCTGATTGCTGATGCCGACCTGATTGTGTTTGTGGTCACCCCCACGCCCGTTCGACTCGAACGCCTGGCTGCCCGCGAGAAGGCGCGTTTTGGCGAGCGGATTGCACTCGGTGGTGATATGCACGCGATACACGTGGGCTTCCGGGAATGGGCTTCGCAATACGACGATCCGAATTTCTCAGGGCGCAACCGGGCGTGGCATGAGACGTGGTTATCACAGCAGACGGCTCCGGTCTTACGGATTGACGGGATGCGGGGTGCTGAACAGATGGCCGCTGATGTCGCAAACGCCGCGATAGCTCAAAACACGAACGGCTGAGGCTGTCCAACGACCTCCACTCCCCTTATCCTCACACCTCCCCGCCCCCGCGAACCCGGAGCCGCCATGGACCTCGCCACCCTCGCCCTTTTCCTCCCCGCCTGCTTTGCCCTGAACATGGCGCCAGGCCCGAACAACCTGCTGTCCGTGAGCAACTCTACCCGCTACGGCTATCGCACATCATGCCTGGCCGGCATTGGCCGCTTGCTGGCCTTCGCCGGCATGATCGCCCTCGCCTCTGCGGGTTTGGCGGTGGTGCTGCAAACGTCTGAGTTGTTGTTCTACGGGATCAAGATCCTGGGCGCGGCGTATCTGTTTTATCTGGCGTTTCAGTTGTGGCGGGCCAATCCGGATGCAGAGGCGCAGTCCGCGACGGCCAAGGTGGGATTGTGGGCGTTGGCGCGGCAGGAGTTCTTAGTGGCGGCGGGCAATCCGAAGGCAATCCTGATCTTCACCGCCTTCCTGCCGCAATTCGTGGTGCCCGGCGAGCCCATCACCCCGCAATTCGCGCTGCTCGGCGCGATGTTCCTGGTGCTGGAGTGGATCGCCATCAGCGCCTACGCCTATATGGGCCTGCACATGCGGCGCTGGTTTGCCGAGCCGCGGGGCAAGCGGATTTTCAATCGGTGCTGCGCGGGGTTGTTGTCGGCGGCGGCGACGGTGTTGTTGATGGCACGCAGGGCTTGAGACATGACTAGAAACGAACTCGCCGCCTTTTACCAAGGCTATATCGACTGCCTGAACCGTCAGGATTGGGCGCGCTTGGGTGATTTCGTGCACCCGGACGTAACCTACAACGCCGAACGAGTCGGCCTCGCCGGCTACCGCGCCATGCTGGAACGGGATTTTCGCGAGATACCGGACCTGGTGTTCCGGATCCAGCTGCTGGTGGCCGATCCGCCGACGGTTGCCAGCCGCCTGAATTTCACTGTGACGCCCAGGGGCGAGTTCTTCGGGCTGCCGATCAATGGGCGCACGGTGACGTTCGACGAAAATGTGTTCTACGAAGTGGTGGACGGTAAATTTGTCCACGTGTGGTCGGTTATCGACAAGGGGGCCATCGAGCAGCAACTGGCCGTCTAGACTCTACACGGCCCTTTTCCTGTGGAGACCGACCATGAAAAGCAAGAACACCCTCTGCCTCTGGTACAACGGCACCGCCCTGGAGGCCGCCACCTTCTACGCCATGACCTTCCCCGACAGCAAGGTGAACGCCGTGCACCTGGCGCCCGGTGATTACCCGTCCGGCAAACAAGGCGACGTGTTGACCGTGGACTTCACCGTGTTGGGCATCCCTTGCATCGGCCTTAACGGCGGGCCGATCTTCCCCCATACCGAGGCGTTTTCATTTCAGGTGGCCACCGATGACCAAGCCGAGACGGATCGTTACTGGAACGCCATCGTCGGCAACGGCGGCCAGGAAAGCGCCTGCGGCTGGTGCAAGGACAAATGGGGGGTGTCGTGGCAGATCTCACCGCGCGTGCTGACCGACGCGGTCACCCACCCCGACCCGGCCGTCGCCAAGCGCGCCTTTCACGCGATGATGACCATGAAGAAGATCGACATCGCCGCCATTGAATCGGCGGTGGCCGCTGGCTAAGGCAACACCTTGAGCATGGCCTTTGCCGCCAGGGCGTGGACCTTGCGGGTGGGGTGCCATTCGTCCCAGTAGTAATGGCCATCGGGGTTGGCGCACGCCGGTTTCACGTCCGGGTAGGTGGGCTGGCAGGGCGTGTCCATCTCCGTGAACCCATTGGCTGGCGGATTGGCGCGTAGCGCGTCGCTGAACGCCAAATGGTCGAAGTAAGTGACCTTCGCCCCGCCGATCTGCGCCAACACGGCCGGTAGCTTCTGTGCGAGCAACTGCTGGTAGTGCTTGGCGTTGCCGACCTGGTTGCCCTGCACCACGGCGGGCACGTGGCTGAGGTCCGTGGTGCCCACCACCATCACGTGCCTGGCCCCCGCTGCCACCAGTTGCTCGGTGGCATTGCGGATGTTGGCCAGGCTGGATTCGCTCAGGGCTTCGATGGTTTCAGGATGGGAGAAGTCGGTCCATTCGAAAAAATCGTTGGCCGAGATGAAAATGAAATACAGCGCCTTGGGGTCGGCCTTGTGGGACTTGGCGGCCTGCAAATGCTCGGCAACCTGGCCGAGTACGCCGGTGTCCTGGGTCGGCATCATCCACGTGTAGTAGTTGCCGTGGCCACTTTTGGCGCCGCCCACCGCGTAGTCGGTCAGCGGTGTTTTTAATGCCTGGGCCAGGCCTTCAACGGCGGTTGGGCCATTGCTCCAGCGTCCCTTCCAGTACAGCGGGCCGGGCAGTGCCTGGGCGTCCTTGACCTTCTGCGCGGCAAGCCTTGTGGTGAGCACGTCGCCCGCGCCATTGTCGGAGTAGCTGTCGCCAAAGGCATACAGGTGGTCGTAGGTCGAGGCGCCAAAGGCGGTCGACACAGACAGGGTCAGCAAGGCAGCCAAACACGCGCGTCGGATCATCGAGGTTCTCCCGGAAGGTGCGAATAGACTACCGGCTGGTTGAAAGCACGGCAGGACGATTGCGACGCGCACATATCCGGCGACGGCTACACCCTTGCTGTGCCGGGGCTTACGGCCAGGTTTGGCGCTCCACCAGCAACATCCGGCTAAAGATCCGGCCGCGCCTGCCGTCACCCTTAAATCCCTGAATGGACTCAATGAGGCTCTCGTGCGTTTTATCACTCCCCTTTTGCTGATCGGTGGCATCGCCACCCTGGCCGGTTGCGCCACCCAGAAAGTCAAAATCGATCAAATGTTTTCCCTGGCCCTGAGCCAACCGCTGGTTGAGAACAGTATCGTGCGCGAAGGCGATACGTTGAGCTTCGAGGTGCTGATGCCCACGCTCCCAAACAACCCCGTGCGTCGCACCCTGCAATTTGAGGCCGCTTGTTCTTCCACCCAGTTGCACCTGCTGTACATGGACGCGGTCAAGCGCCTGTATCCAGGCAGCGTAGGCCGCTATGCTAGCGCGCAAAAGCTGTCGCCGGAGTTGCACGCAACCCTGGCCACCAACCAGACGTTCGTACGCGCCTGTGCCGAAACGCCAAAGCCCGACTGGCGCCTGGTACAGGCTAATGAGCGTGGCGATCAGGTGTTGATCGACGCCAACAGCATCAAGACCGTCAACGGCGAAACGCGCTTTTGGGCGGCCTTCGATAACCCGACAGTGCTCAACGACCTGCCGTACAACGCCCCTTACGCGCAAAAACGCGAACGCTTCGCGGTGTCGTGCAAGAACGGCACCTACATGGAATTGGCCGGCTACGACATCGACGCCAACAACCGCGTCAGCGACGGCCGTGTCGACAGCTTCCCCACGCAACAGAACATCGCCGGCAGCAATGCCGACTATGCGTTGCTGTTCAACAACGTTTGTACCAGCCCGGAAAAGATCGCCACATTGCCTGCTTTCAAGCCGCGTATGAAAGCACCGGTCACCATCGCCCTGACGTCGGTGCAACCCGCAGTGCTGGCGGCCATCGCGCAGTTGAACCTGGACAAGCCCGCCCATTCGTTCAAGTACGTACAGTTTGTCGGCACCAGCAACTACCGCGGCAAGACCAGCGATAACAAAAGCACCCAGTTCATCAGCCAGGATGCGCCGAGCGGGCAACTGGCCCTGGCGACGCGTGGCGACGGCTATGAAAGCCAGGCCGTGAGCTGGCGTAACTTGTTCCACTTGGTGTCGAAAGCCACCTACGGCGGCTCAGGCATGGCAGAAAGCTCGACCCTGACCCAGCTGAGTTTCACCGGTAACTGGAAGGCCTTGCCCCTGGGCGAAACGGTGACCTATACCACCACACGCGCCAGCCTCAACAGCCTGATTGGTAGCAGCAATTCGTCACTCACCACGCGTTGCCAGGTTGAACGTGAACTGCAAGCCAGTGAACTCAACGCGAAACTGTCGGGCACCGCCAAGGCCTTGTCCTGCCGCAGCGACGGTGACAAGTACAACCGTGTGAACCACCTGTACTTCCTGGCCGACTACGCCTACTTCTTTGAATCGAGCACCGACAAGAACGAGTTTTTCTACTCCGACTCGCGTATCGATAGATTCGAGTAAGCCCCGTTCGAGTAAGCCCCGTTGACACACTCTGTAATCTTCCGTGAAGATGGAGGCCTTATTCAGGGTGTGTCATCTCATGACTGCAACGTCTTCCGTTAACCTTTCCGTCATTGGCTCCGTTGCCAAGGCGCAAGGTTGCGTTGCGCACGCCCTCAAATCGAAGAAACAGTCGCTCATGTGACCGGGGCGCGCTGTCCCGTCAGATGAGCTGACAGGACATTGAGCGCGACGGCCTTCCTCCCTTGCACAATTCCCTCTGCCCTTCTGACGGTGACTCCAGCGGTCAATCATCAGGAGAAAGTGCATGTCATCGTTTCAAGGTATCTGGGTTCCCGTGGTCACGCCGTTCCAGGACGGCGCCATCGATTTCATCAGTCTGCATCGCCTGGTCAGCCATCTGCTGGACAAGCACGTGGCCGGGATCATGGTGTGCACCACCACTGGAGAAGCGGCGTCGCTGAGTCGCCAGGAACAGTTGGCGGTGCTCGATGCCGTGTTGCAATGGGTGCCGGCAAACCGTGTGGTGATGGGCCTGGCGGGCTACAACCAGATTGAGCTGTTGCACTTCCAGCGCGAAATCCTGCAACGCCCGGTCGCCGGTTTGCTGGTGCCGGCGCCCAGCTACATCCGCCCGTCCCAGGCCGGTCTGGAAGCGTTCTTCCGCACCGTGGCCGATGCGTCCAGCGTGCCGATCATTCTGTATGACATCCCCTACCGCACCGGGTCGACCTTCGAGCAGGCCACCTTGCTCAACATCGTCGCCCATGAGCGGATCGTCGCGATCAAGGACTGTGGTGGCAACCTGGGCAATACCCTGGCGCTGCTGGCCAGTGGCAACGTGACGGTGTTGTGCGGCGAGGATATCCAGATCTTCAACGCCCTGTGCCTGGGCGCGACCGGGGCGATTGCGGCGTCGGCCCATGTACACACCGAACGGTTTGTGGCGCTGTGGCAGCAGGTGCGGGACAACCAGCTGTCGGAGGCGCGGGAGACGTTTTTCCAGTTGCTGCCCTTGATCAACACGCTGTTCATGGAGCCCAACCCGGCGCCGGTTAAAGCGGCCCTGGCGTTGCAGGGGTTGATCAGCAGCGAGTTGCGCGCGCCAATGCAGCGCGCCAGCGATGCGGTTGTCACCCGGCTGACGCAGTTATAGGAACCGGCTGACAGAGGCGATCTGATCGCCTCACACAGCCGTTACTAATGGTCATATTTTTGGTTGGCGATAGCGCAGACGGCCGCGTAAGGTCGGCTGCACGTTGCATCGGTCAGGGGATCTGGATGAAATCACTGCGTTTTCTGATACTGCTCAGCCTGGCGGGTTGCTCTGCCCACTCGGCAGTACTGCCATCACCCGCGCCTGACAGTTTTGAACACTACCGTCAGCAAACCCTGTTGGACCTTGAGCGCGACCGACGCTTTCAAGACACCGACCACAGCTTGGAGCTGGACTGGAATGCGCCGCGTGAATGGGTCGCGCAAACGCCCAATGGCCACGGCGTTTTGCTGGTGCACGGCTTGGGCGATTCGCCGGGTTCTTTCAGCGATATTGGCGCGCATCTGGCCTCGCGGGGCTATCGAGTACGCACGCTGTTGCTGCCAGGGCATGGCACACAACCCTCGGACATGCTGGACGTCGACATCGAGGATTGGCGCCGAACCGTGGCCCAACAAGTGGAGCTGCTGCGTCGAGAGACGGACCAGGTCTACCTGGGTGGTTTCTCCACCGGCGCCAACCTGGTGCTGGAGTACGCCATGGACAATCCGGACATTGCCGGGCTGTTGATGTTTTCCCCGGCGTTCAAGGCGCGCAATCGCTATATCTGGCTGCTGCCCTGGCTGGCCCACATCAAGCCATGGCTGCGTGACCCGGACGGTCCGCGACAGCAACAAACACCGCTGCGCTACCAGAATGTGCCTACCAATGGCTTTGCCCAGTTCTACCAGACCAGCAAATCTGTCATCGAAAAGTTGGAAGAGCGGCCGTTTGATCGACCCGTGCTGATCGTCAGCGCGGCCCATGACTCAGTGGTGGATGTGGAGTTTGTACGGCAGAGCTTCGCTGAGCGCTTCACCCACCCGGCCTCACGCATGATCTGGTACGGCGAGCCCGCCACGTCGCCGCAACTCCCGCGTTTACTGGTGCGCACTGACCACCTCCCGGCCCAACAGGTCAGTCGGTTCTCCCACATGGGCGTGCTGTTCGCACCCGACAACTCCCTGTACGGGCCCGGCGGCAGCCAGCGCGTGTGCCTGAACGGCCAGACCGATGAGGACTTTGCGCGTTGCCGCGCAGGCGAGCCCGTGTGGTATTCGGACTGGGGTTATCGCGAGCCGGGCAAAGTGCATGCGCGGCTCACCTTCAACCCGTATTTCGACTGGCAGGCCCAGGTCATGGACCAGGTGATGCAAGCCTCGTCACCGGCATTGACCCAGCGGCAAAAGCAACCCTGAAGGCCAATGCGCCAAAAAAAGATAAACAGCGGACTCCCCGGTTGCGAGTGCCGCGTTCCGGGCCTATGGTCGAAGGCACACTTTGCATTTTGTTGCATTTTGCGGTCCACCCCGACGCCAACTCGCACCAGGTGACACCATGCCCAGCCCTTCCCGCCCCGCCGTCCTGGAACTGATCGGCAATACGCCGCTGGTTCGGGTCAGCCGGTTCGATACCGGCCCCTGTACGTTGTTTCTCAAGCTTGAATCCCAGAACCCCGGTGGCTCCATCAAGGACCGCATCGGCCTGGCCATGATCGACGCCGCCGAACGCGACGGCCGTTTGCGCCCCGGCGGCACCATTATTGAAGCCACCGCTGGCAACACCGGCCTGGGCCTGGCGCTGGTCGGTCGGGCCAAGGGCTACCGGGTGGTGCTGGTGGTGCCCGACAAGATGTCCACGGAAAAAGTACTGCACCTCAAGGCCATGGGCGCCGAGGTGCATATCACCCGCTCCGACGTGGGCAAGGGCCACCCCGAGTATTATCAGGACGTGGCCGCGCGCCTGGCCAAGGACATTCCGGGCTCGTTCTTCGCCGACCAATTCAACAACCCAGCCAACCCCCTGGCCCATGAAACCAGCACCGCGCCGGAAATCTGGGCACAGACCCAGCATGATCTGGACGCCATCGTCGTAGGCGTCGGCTCAGCCGGTACTCTCACCGGCCTGACGCGCTTCTTCAAGCGCGTACAACCCGAATTGGCGATGGTACTGGCCGACCCGGTGGGCTCGGTGATGGCCGAATACAGCCGCAGTGGCAAGATGGAAACGCCGGGGTCCTGGGCGGTGGAAGGCATTGGCGAAGACTTCATTCCGTCGATTGCCGACCTGTCCAGCGTGCGCCAGGCCTACTCCATCAGCGACGAAGAAAGCTTCGACCACGCCCGGCAGTTGCTCAAGGCCGAAGGCATTCTCGGCGGTTCCTCCACCGGCACCCTGCTGGCTGCGGCCCTGCGTTACTGCCGCGAACAGACCACACCCAAGCGCGTGGTGACCTTTGTCTGCGACACCGGCACCCGCTATTTGTCGAAGGTCTACAACGACCAATGGATGAACGACGCTGGCCTTTTGCACTACAAGCACTACGGCGACCTGCGCGACCTGATCGCGCGGCGCTTCGAAGACGGTCGTGTGATCAGCGTGAGCCCCGACGACACCTTGCTCACCGCGTTCCAACGCATGCGCCTGGCGGATGTGTCCCAGTTGCCAGTGTTGGTGGACGGTCAGAAGCTGGTGGGCGTGATCGATGAATCCGACATCCTGCTGGGCCTGCATCAGGACGCCACGCATTTCTCCATGATTGTCTCCAGCGCCATGACCAATACCCTGCAAACCCTGTCCCCCAGCGCCAGCCTCGCGCAACTGCAGGCGGAGCTGGATCGCGGCCTGGTCGCCATTATTGCCGACGCCTCGGGCTTCCATGGCCTGATCACCCGCGTCGACCTGCTCAACCACCTACGGAGATCCCTTGCATGAGCCCATCCGACAAAAGCGCCTTTGCCACCCGTGTGATCCATGCAGGACAGTCCCCCGACCCGACCACGGGCGCGCTGATGCCGCCGATCTACGCCAACTCCACCTACCTGCAAGACAGCCCCGGCGTACACAAAGGCTTCGACTACGGCCGCTCCCACAACCCCACGCGGTTTGCCCTGGAGCGCTGCGTGGCGGACCTGGAAGGCGGCAGCCAGGCGTTTGCCTTCGCCTCTGGGCTGGCGGCGATTTCGACGGTGTTGGAGTTGCTGGATGCCGGCGCCCATATCGTCTCCGGCAATGATTTGTATGGCGGCACCTTCCGGCTGTTCGACAAAGTGCGCCAACGCAGCGCCGGGCACCGCTTCAGCTTTGTCGACCTGAGTGACTTGTCGGCCTTTGAAGCGAGCCTGCAGGACGACACGCGCATGGTCTGGGTCGAGACCCCCAGCAACCCGCTGCTGAGCCTCACAGACCTGAGCGCCATCGCCCGAATCTGCCGTGATCGCGGCATCATTTGCGTGACCGACAACACCTTCGCCAGCCCGTGGATCCAGCGTCCTCTAGAACTGGGCTTTGATGTAGTGGTGCATTCCACCACCAAATACCTCAATGGCCACTCCGATGTCATCGGCGGCATTGCCATCGTCGGCGACAATCCTGAACTGGCCGAACGCCTGGGCTTTTTGCAAAACTCGGTGGGTGCCATCGCCGGGCCCTTCGACGCGTTCCTCACCCTGCGCGGCGTGAAGACCCTGGCGTTGCGAATGGAACGCCATTGCAGCAACGCCCTCGACCTGGCCACCTGGCTGGAGCAACAACCGCAAGTGGCACGGGTTTATTACCCAGGCCTCAAGTCCCATCCGCAGCATGACCTGGCGCGCAAACAGATGCGTGGGTTTGGCGGGATGATTTCGATTGACCTGAACAGCGACCTGGCCGGCGCCACGCGCTTCCTGGAAAACGTCAAGATCTTCGCCCTGGCCGAAAGTCTTGGCGGTGTGGAAAGCCTGATCGAACACCCGGCGATCATGACCCATGCGAGCATCCCGGCGGCAACGCGGGCGCAGCTGGGGATTGGGGATGGGTTGGTGCGGTTGTCGGTGGGGGTTGAGGATGTGGAGGATTTGCGGGCGGATTTGGCGCAAGCCCTGGCACACATCTAACAGCAGACATCGATTCCCTGTGGGAGCTGGCTTGCCTGCGATGCAGACACCTCGGTATTTCAGATGTACCGAGGTGATGCTATCGCAGGCAAGCCAGCTCCCACAGAGGCTTGTGTCATTTTGTGGTGATATTGGCCCGCGCCGCATGCAGCTTCTTGTAGCTGTCAATCAAGCGCAAATGCCGGTCAAGCCCTTCCAGCTTCATGCTGGTCGGCGTCAAGCCATAGAAACGCACATCACCCTGCACCGAGCCAATCACCGCATCCATCCGCTCATTACCAAACATGCGACGGAAGTTGGCTTCGTAGTCGGCCAGTTCCAGGTCGTCGTCCAACTCCATCTCCAGCACCGCATTCATCGCCTGGTAGAACAGGCCACGTTCTGCAGTGTTGTCGTTGTACTGCAGGAACATCTCCACGCACTCCTTGGCCTCTTCATATTGCTGCAAGGCCAGGAAGATCAGCAGTTTCAACTCCAGGATGGTCAGTTGACCCCAGGCGGTGTTGTCATCGAACTCGATGCCGATCAGGGTGGTGATGTCGGTGTAGTCGTCCAGTTCGCTTTCGATCAGGCGCTCGACCAAGGCTTGCAACGCTTCCTCGTCGAGGCGGTGCAGGTTGAGAATGTCCTCGCGGAAAAACAGCGCCTTGTTGGTGTTGTCCCAGATCAGGTCGTCCACCGGGTAGATTTCCGAATAGTCCGGTACCAGGATGCGGCACGCAGTGGCGCCGAGGTGTTCGTACACGGCCATGTAGGACTCTTTACCCATACCCTCCAGAATGCCGAACAAGGTCGCGGCTTCCTGGGCATTGGAGTCTTCGCCTTCGCCTGAGAAGTCCCACTCGACAAACTCGTAGTCCGACTGCGAACTGAAGAAACGCCACGACACCACACCACTGGAGTCGATGAAGTGCTCGACAAAGTTGTTCGGTTCAGTCACCGCCTGGCCTTCGAAGGTCGGCTGTGGCAGGTCGTTTAGGCCCTCGAAACTGCGACCTTGCAACAGCTCGGTGAGACTGCGCTCCAGCGCCACTTCCAGGCTTGGGTGCGCGCCGAACGAGGCGAACACACCGCCAGTGCGCGGGTTCATCAGGGTCACGCACATCACCGGGAATTCGCCGCCCAGGGACGCGTCTTTCACCAGTACGGGAAAGCCTTGGGCTTCGAGGCCCTGGATACCGGCGAGAATGCCAGGGTACTTGGCCAACACCTCGGCCGGTACGTCCGGCAAGGCGAACTCGCCTTCGATGATTTCACGCTTCACGGCGCGCTCGAAGATCTCCGACAGGCACTGGACCTGGGCTTCAGCCAAGGTGTTGCCAGCGCTCATGCCGTTGCTGAGGTAGAGGTTTTCGATCAGGTTGGACGGGAAGTACACCACCTCATCGTCCGATTGGCGCACGAACGGCAGCGACACAATCCCACGCGCTTCGTTGCCGGAGTTGGTGTCGAACAGGTGCGAGCCGCGCAGTTCGCCCTCGCGGTTGTAGACCTTCAGGCAGTAGGCGTCGAGGATTTCACCTGGCAGCTCGTCGTTGGGGCCTGGCTGGAACCAGCGCTCATCCGGGTAATGCACAAACGGTGCATTGGCCAGTTCCTCACCCCAGAACTGATCGTTGTAGAAAAAGTTGCAGTTGAGCCGTTCGATGAACTCACCGAGTGCCGACGCCAGGGCGCCCTCTTTGGTCGCGCCCTTGCCGTTGGTGAAGCACATCGGAGAATGCGCATCGCGGATATGCAGCGACCACACGTTGGGCACGATATTGCGCCACGACGCGATTTCAATCTTCATGCCCAGGCCGGCCAGGATGCCGGACATGTTGGCGATGGTCTGCTCCAGCGGCAGGTCCTTGCCAGCGATGTAGGTGCCGCCCTCGGAGGTGGAATTGGGCATCAACAAGGCCTGTGCGTCGGCGTCCAGGTTTTCGACTTCTTCGATGACGAACTCAGGCCCGGCCTGCACCACTTTCTTGACCGTGCAACGGTCGATGGAACGCAGGATGCCTTGGCGGTCCTTGTCGGAAATGTCCGCCGGCAGCTCGACCTGGATCTTGAAGATCTGGTTATAGCGGTTTTCCGGGTCGACGATGTTGTTCTGCGACAGGCGAATATTCTCGGTGGGGATATTGCGCGTCTGGCAGTACAACTTCACGAAGTACGCCGCGCACAACGCCGACGACGCCAGGAAGTAATCGAACGGCCCCGGTGCCGAGCCATCGCCTTTGTAGCGGATGGGCTGGTCGGCAATCACCGTGAAGTCGTCGAACTTGGCTTCAAGCCGGAGGTTGTCGAGAAAGTTGACCTTGATTTCCATGGGGGCACACCAGAATAACGGCTAAACAAAAATGGCCGCCATTATGAGGGGTTTCACCGGGAAGTTTCAGGCTTTTGACCAGTGGCTGGCGAATTGGCCAATGTGGATTAACCTTTTCGCAGATGGCGCCGATGGACTGTGGGCAACCAGGGAGTAGTCGGAATGCGCAATAACCAGCCCGTAACACAGCGTGAGATTTCCCTCGCGCCTTCGCAAAAACTCATCTCCGCCACGGATGTCCGAGGTGTCATCACTTACTGCAACGATGCCTTTGTCGAGATCAGCGGCTTTGAACGCGCCGATTTGATTGGCGCCCCGCAGAACATCGTGCGTCACCCCGATGTGCCCCCCGCCGTGTTTGCGCACATGTGGAGTGCACTCAAGCAAGGCCTGCCCTGGATGGGCATCGTCAAGAACCGCTCGAAAAACGGCGACCATTATTGGGTCAATGCCTACGTGACCCCCATATTCGATGGCAGCAAAGTGGTGGGTTTCGAGTCTGTACGGGTCAAGCCCACGGCCGATGAGATCCGTCGTGCCCAGGCCCTGTACCGCCGCATCAGCCAGGGCAAGCCGGCTGTTTCACGCCAGGACGCCTGGCTGCCGGCCGCCATCAGCTGCGTGCCTTACCTGGCAACCGGGCTAGCCGGTAGCCTCGCCGGCCTGTTCCTCAGTGCGCCCGTCGCCATTGCCGTGGCCGTTGCGGTCGCGGTACCGGTGGGCGTGCTCTGCTCGCGCTCGCGCCAAGGCAGCACATTGCGCCTGTTGCAAGGTGTGGAGCCCTCGACCTCGGATGCCTTGATCGCGCAGATGTACAGCGACGCGCGTGGGCCCCAGGCCCGTCTGGAAACGGCGTTTCTCAGCCAGAACGCACGCCTGAAGACCTGCCTCACGCGCCTGCAGGACAGCGCCGAGCAACTGAGCGCCCTGGCCGGGCAATCCGATCAGTTGGCCACCGCCAGCTCCAAGGGCCTGGACCGCCAGCGCGTCGAAACCGAACAGGTCTCGGCCGCCGTCAACCAGATGGCCGCCACCACCCAGGAAGTCGCCAGCCACGTGCAACGCACCGCCGACGCCACCCAGCAGGCCAACGTCCTGACCGGGCGCGGCCGCGAAGTGGCACGCGACACCCGCGAGGCGATCGAGCGCCTGTCTGCGGTGGTCAGCGAAACCGGCGCTACCGTGGCGCAACTGGCCAAGGACAGCGACGAAATTGGCAGCGTGGTGGATGTGATCAAAGGCATTGCCGACCAGACCAACCTGCTGGCCCTCAACGCCGCCATCGAAGCAGCGCGTGCCGGCGAGCAAGGCCGAGGTTTTGCCGTGGTGGCCGATGAAGTGCGGCAGCTGGCACAACGCACGTCCCAGTCCACCACCCAGATCCACGGCTTGATCACCCAACTGCAGGCGTCCTCCAACAATGCCGTGCAAAGTATGGAACACGGCCAACGCCAGGCCCAGGAAGGCGTGGCCTGGGTGCTGGAGGCGGACCAGGCGCTGGTCGGCATCAGCGAAGCGGTGTCCCATATCACCGACATGACAACCCAGATCGCCGCCGCCACCGAGGAACAGAGCGCGGTCGCCGAGGAAATCAGCCGCAACATCACCACCATCGCCGAACTGGCTGACCAGACGTCGATACAAGCCCATCAATCCACGGACCTGAGCAAGGAGCTGACGAACACCGCGTCCACCCAATATGCGTTGGTGGAGCGGTTCAATCGCTGATACCCCTTAAGCAGGTTCGCCTCTTTGCGGGGCGACCCGGCTTGGGTTAACGTCCTCCCACGCCCCTTGCATGAATCCCGCCCATGTCCATCACCGACAACCTCCTCGCCTTCACCTTCGCCGCCACGCTGCTGACGCTCACACCCGGCCTCGATGCGGCGCTGGTACTCAGGACCGCCACGGTGGAAGGCAAGCGCCAGGCGTTGCAAGCCACGCTGGGGATCAACGCCGGTTGCCTGCTCTGGGGCGCGGCGGTTGCCTTTGGCCTGGGTGCGTTGATCGCGGTGTCGGAAGTTGCCTTCAACCTGCTCAAGTACTGCGGCGCCGCGTACCTGGCCTGGTTGGGCTTGAACATGTTGCTGCGCCCACGTCGCTCATTGGCGAGCGCCGAGGTGCAGGGCAAACCTGCCGGCAACTGGTTTATCAAGGGCATGCTGGGCAACGTGCTCAACCCCAAGGTGGGGATTTTCTACGTGTCCTTCCTGCCACAGTTCATTCCCCAGGGTCAGCCGTTGATCCTCTGGACGTTCGGTCTGGTCAGTATCCACGTGCTGCTTGGCGTGATCTGGGCACTGGTGCTGATCGGTGCTACGCAGCCGCTTTCCGGCTTCCTGCGCCGCGAAAAGGTCATCCAGTGGATGGACCGCACCACCGGCCTGATCTTTGTGTTGTTCGCTGCACGGCTGGCGTTCAGCAAGCGTTGAGGCGCATTGAAAGTTCGATGTCATCGGTAAACGGCACCGACAAGTAGCCGTTCTCCGGGGCGCGCACGTAGGCCAGGTATTCAGGGCAATAATCGGTGTTGTCTGCCACCACCAGTGCCCCGGGGCGCAGGTGGCGTTCCACCAGGTTCAGCACGTCGCCATACAGCGTCTTGGCGCCGTCCAGCAGCAACAGATCGACAACCTCTGGCAAGTCGCTGGCCAGGGTCACCAGCGCGTCACCTTCGCGGATATGGATCAGGTCGCTCACGCCGCCTTCGATGAAATGCTCGCGCGCCAGGGCGATTTTAGAGGCTTCGAATTCGCTGCCGATCAGCACACCGCCGCCGTTGTCGCGCAGTGCGGCAGCCAGGAACAAGGTCGACAGCCCAAACGAAGTACCAAACTCGACAATCGCCCGCGCCTTGTTGCTGCGAGCCAGCATGTAGAGCAGCTTGCCGGTGTCCTGGGACACGGGTAGCCACAGGTCCTTGAGCATCGAATACAGCGCCACGTACTCGGTTTTGCTGTGCATCAGCCGTTCGCGTTCTGCCTGAGAGACCGAGTTCAGCTGCGGGCTGGTGGCCGCATCGGCCTGGGCGTAAAGACGTTCAATCAGGGGCGCCAAAGGCGCGGTGGTCAGGCTCGACATAATTGATTTCCAGTGAGTTGGGACTAAGATGCGACTAATTCGTCGCATTAAAAGTATGCGAGTGATTCGCATCCTTCGCTATTCGCATTAGCCCTGCTTCAGGAGCCCTGTATGACCAACCGCCAGACCCCGCGTATTTCCACGCGTAAACAGCCGCAACAGGCCCGTTCCACCGAGTTGGTGGCGGCAATTCTGCAGGCGGCTATTCAGGTTTTGGCCAAGGAAGGCGCCACCCGTTTCACCACCGCACGGGTCGCGGAAAAGGCCGGCGTGAGCGTGGGTTCGGTGTACCAATACTTCCCCAACAAAGCAGCGATTCTGTTCCGGTTGCAGAGTGATGAGTGGCAGCAGACCACCCAGATGCTGCGCGACATCCTGGAGAAACGCGACGAGACGCCACTGGACCGCCTGCGCACGTTGGTGCACGCCTTTATCGAGTCGGAATGCGAAGAAGCACAGATGCGCGGCGCGCTGAGCGACGCGGCGCCGCTCTATCGCGATGCGCCGGAGGCCCTGGAGGTGCGTGCGGCGGGACGCCAGGCGTTCAAGGGGTTCATGCTGGAATTGTTGCCTGAGGTGTCGGTTGATACGCGGATATTGGCCAGCGATTTGATCCTGACCACGCTCAGTTCAGTGGGGAAAGAGTTCTCCAACAGTCCGCGAACGGCTGAAGAAATTGCGGTGTACTCCGAGGGGATGGCGGATATGTTTCGTGCGTATGTGAATGCGCTCAACCGGGTCCAAAGGACAACCGATACCTCATTTCTTCCAGAGTGACACCTCCCCTCTGAAGATGACGTTCACTCCCCGGGTCCTCAACGCAGCCCATCCTGCGATAAAACCGGATAGCCCTTTCATTACGGCTCAAGACCCAAAGCGTCAAACACTCATACCCCTGCTCCATCAAGAACTGTAGGCCCGCGTTCCACAAGGCTAGCCCGACACCGGTTTGCCAATATTTGGCTAAAACATAAATGGCCATGACCTCACCGGTGTTTGCTCCGGCAGCTTCTTCGTCACGACTGGCACCGACCGATATCCAGCCGATAACTTTCCCATCCAGCTCGGCGACCCACACATCGGACTCGCCCGACTCAATCGAGCGAACCCAAAAGGATTCACGCCGAGCCAGCGTTGCGTCCAATCCCTTCAAGAACTCGGCAGGCATCAAGTCACGATAGGCTTCCTGCCAACTGCGGATATGCACCTGGGCGATGGCGTTGGCGTCGCCAGGTAACGCTTTGCGGATCATTGATCGATTCCTTATTCAGTCAATGTCCTTCAAGTAAACCCAACCTTCATGACCGTTTACCCTCATGGTATGTTTCGACCCTCGACCGCAAAAGGAGGTGCCATGCAATCGTTAGCCACCAACGCTGCACTGCTGATCATCGACATGCAGCAAGGCATGAACCAGCCCAAGCTGGGGCGACGCAACAATCCGGATGCGGAAGTGCAGATGCAGCGCCTGCTGAATGCATGGCGTCAATCCGGCTGGCCTGTCGTCCACATCCGGCACATCTCCCGCTCGCCCGACTCGGTGTTCTGGCCGGGTCAACCGGGTTGCGAATTCCAGCCCGCGCTGCAACCGCTGGCGCATGAACATGTGGTCGAAAAGAACGTTCCGGATGCCTTCGTCGCCTCAGGGCTGGAACGCTGGCTGCATGCACGCGGGATCCGGCAGTTGGTGATCGTCGGCGTGATCACCAACAACTCGGTCGAGGCCACGGCGCGCTCCGGCGGTAACTTGGGTTTTGCGGTGACGGTAGTTTCGGATGCGTGCTACACCTTCGATCAAACCGATTTGTCCGGGCGCCTGTGGCCGGCTGAAGACGTGCATGCACTGTCGCTGAGCAACCTGGCGATGGACTATGCCCGTGTCGTAGAGACTGACGAGATCCTCGCTCACCTCGCGACGGGCTAAGGCTCGCTTAACAGAGCCGCAATCTTTTCACGCAACGCCCCATGCTCACCTTCCGCATACGGCACCGCGTTTTTCCAATCGTAAAACCAAGCCGGCATCGTGCGTTTGTCGTCCGGCTCCGAGGCGTAGCGTGGGAAGATGTGACAATGCAGTTCCGGCTCGGAATTGCCCAGGATCTCGTAGTTCATACGCAGCGCACCGGTGGCCTGCAACACCGCATCGCCCAGGCGGGCCATGTCCAGCAGGTAGGCAGTGCGGGCCTCGGTATCGAGGTCGTTCAGACTGGCAACGACCGGGTCGGGCAGCAGCAGGCAATAACCCGGTAAAAACTGTACATCGCCCATGACAGCCCAGCCCGAAGCCATGCGGCAGATGACTTTGTCGTTGGCGCCATTGCGGGCCAGCGCGACGCGTTCCGTGATAAGGGGCATGCATTGTCCTTGATCTGAGTGAGTCCAGGCGGCATCTTAACGCTCTTACAGCACCGGACCTATTCCATGCGAATCGCCTGCCTGCACACCGCAACCAGCAATATCGGCGTGTTTGACACGGCCGCGAGCACCTTGGGTATCGACCCAGGCGTGATCCACCATACAGTCCGTGCCGACCTGCTGGCCGCAGCAGAACACGCCGGTCGCCTCACCGAAGAGATTGCCGAGTCAACCCAATCGGCACTGCTCGCCCTCGCCCAACACGCGGAGGTGGTGGTGCTGACCTGTTCGACCTTGGGTCCATCGATCGAGAGCATCACGCCTGATGTTCGAGTGCCTATCTTGAGAGCTGATGAAGCGCTGGCGGCGACGGCGCTGGGGGCTGGCAAAAAGGTCGTGGTGTTGTGCGCCGTCGAGACCACCTTAGAGCCAACCTCGCAGCTTTTTCACACGGCTGCACGGCGATCAAATGCAGTGATCGATATACAGTTGGTGGCGGGAGCATGGACCTTGTTCAAGGCAGGTGACATTGACGGCTACCTGGCAGCCATCGCCAAATCTGCTGATCAAGCCTATGAGCATGGCGCGGATGTGGTTGCGCTGGCACAGGCCTCAATGAGCGATGCCGCGCGCTATGTCACCTTGGGCCCGCGCCCCCTCACCAGTGCAATAGCCGGGCTGGAGTCAGCCGTGCGCACACTGCAAAACCCTCTCTAGGTAAGCGTCCAGGACCTCGACATTCGCTGACGATACAATCGCGCCGATATAGCCATCAGGTCGCACCAGCACCCAATCGCCAATTGCCAGCCCGTAGGCCTGTTGAAAGTGACCCTGGTCGTCGAGCAGGTCACCCCCTGACCCAACGATGTGGACACGCATGCCTGGCCGTGCCTGCACTGAATCCCGCGTTACGCCATAGCCCAGCAGCGTCCAGTGCGTTCCCTTGAACAGGTTGAACAGCCGCACTACTTGCCCAGCGGCGCCTCGGACGGGCGCATCCGGTGCTCGATTCCCTGGCGAAACGTTGATGCGCACAGGGTGTGCCAGCGCCAGCGAGGACGCCGGATAGCCAATGTCCAACTGATGCACTTCCCTGCCCCGACGCAGTTCACCGTTCTTCATCTCATCCAGCAGTCGGGTGGACAGACCGAGAACGGAAGCAGCGACAGGCCGACGCTCCTCTTCATAGCTATCCAGTAAATCATCACACGCCCCCTGTACCACCGCCGCCAGCTTCCAGCCAAGGTTGTAAGCGTCCTGCACGCTGGTATTCAGACCCTGGCCGCCGGTGGGCGGATGGATATGGGCGGCGTCCCCCACCAGCAGCACTCTCCCCACGCGGTATTGATCCGCCAGGCGAGCATTCATGGTGTAGGCCGACGACCAAGACACCGCGTGCACCTGGATATCGGCGCGACCGGTGCGATGGGCGATGATTGCGGTGAGCCCCTCGGCACTGAAATCGACGTCAAGATCCGCGGGAATCGGCCCCTGAATCTGGAACAGCTCGGTGCCGGCCAGGGGGCATATCGCAATCTGGCGCTGCATATCGCCGTCACCAAAACGGTGCCAGGCATCACGCGTGAGGCCGCTAAGTTCGACATCCGCCACCAAAGCGCGTACGCCAAGGGTCTTGCCGGGAAAGCCGATATCCAGGGCATGTCGAACAAAACTGCGCCCCCCATCAGCACCCACCAACCAACGCACACGGATGTGTTCTTCACCTGCGTTGCCGATCAGCCGTGCGGTGACTGCGTTGCCGTCCTGCTCAAATCCAACCAGTTCACAAGCAAATTCAGGCTGATGCCCCCACTCAAGCAGACGTTCGCGCATCACGCGCTCGGTCAAAAACTGCGGCACCATCAACGGTTGTCGGTAAGGCTCGGCGGGCATCGACGCCTTGGATTCTGTGAATTCTGTTTCGCTGTAGCTGCCATCGTCGCGGTAGCGCCGGTCAGTCGGATAGACTCCACCCACTGCCATCAGACGGTCGAGAATCCCCAGGTCTTCGAACACTTCCTGAGACCTTGGCTGGATACCTTTACCGCGTGAACCCTGGAAGGGATGCGCATTTTTTTCGATCAGCCGAAAAGTGATACCCCTTCTCGCCAGGTCGATTGCCAAGGTCAGGCCGGCGGCACCGGCACCGCAAATCAGTACATCGACAGCGAATTGCGCTTTCATACTGGATCACCTATATGTGCAATACGCACATATTAAGAGAGGCGAACACCGTGTCAATTAAAAATGTGCAAAAAGCACATATATCCGCCCAACTGCGTGACCTGCATGGTTCATTGGTTGAGATCGTGGGGGTGATGAACCGCCCGCAGCGCGACGAAGCGATGGTGCGCGAAGCCGGGATTTCACTGGATCGCGCCCTGTTTCCGCTGCTGGTGCTGGTGGAAAGGTTGGGGCCGATCGGCGTAGTCGAACTGGCTGACCGCGTGGGCCGTGACTACACCACCGTGAGCCGGCAGGTGGCGAAGCTGGAAAGCCTGGGCTTGGTTCTGCGCCAGGCAAGCGCAGTCGACCGCCGCGTACGCGAGTCGGTGATTACCGAGAAAGGCAAAGCCATGACTGACCGCGTCGACGACGCGCGGGAGAGGATCGGTGTGTCGATCTTCTCCACCTGGGATGAAGGCGACTTCGACAATCTGGTGCGGCTGATGCGCAAGTTTGCCGAGGATATCAAGGATGACTCGGTGCGTGCGACGAAGGGCATTTCCTAAGGCCATGCACGTTTCCTGTGGCAAGCGGGGCAAGCCCGCTTGCCACACAGCATCAATCCAATGCCAATTCCACCACCCCAGCGTTCAACCGCACCGGCCACACCCGCAGTCTCTGATCAGGCGCCTCCAGACACTGCCCATCCTCGAGCCGGTAATGCTGCTTGTAGATCGGCGCCGCCACCACCAGGTCACCCTTGATACTGCCGATCAAGCCGCGCCCGATCACATTCGCGCCGGATTCCGGGTCATGGTTGTCGATGGCAAACAACGTCTGGTCCTGCGCACCCGGCAGGTAGAACAGCGCCACTTGCGCGCCGTCCAGCCACACCACCACGCCGGAATTGCTCACCAGGTCGGTCTCGCTGCACACACCTTTCCAGGTGGCCAGGTTGCGTTGCGGGTTGGTTTGGCTCATCAGGCAATCTCCTCGGTGACGGGAATCAGGTTGAGTTCGGCGGCCATGATCGGCCGGCGTTGCCCGCGTTCCTGGACGAAGTGGATGTCCGGGTCGGGGCGTTTGTCGTTGACGAAGGTGCGAAAGCGCTTGAGTTTTTCCGGGTCTGCGAGAGCGTTGGCCCATTCGCATTCGTAGCGGTCGACCACCAGTTGCATCTGCGCTTCCAGCTCTGCGCCGAGGCCCAGGCTGTCGTGCAGGATCACGTCCTTGAGGAAATCCAGGCCGCCTTCGAGGCTTTCGCGCCAGACCGAGGTGCGTTGCAGCTTGTCGGCGGTGCGGATGTAGAACATCAGGAAGCGGTCGATGTAGCGGATCAGCGTGGCGTCATCCAGGTCAGTGGCGAACAGCTCCGCATGGCGTGGGCGCATGCCGCCGTTGCCGGCGATGTAGAGGTTCCAACCTTTCTCGGTGGCGATCACGCCCACGTCCTTGCTCTGGGCTTCGGCGCATTCACGGGTACAGCCGGACACTGCGAATTTGAGCTTGTGCGGCGAGCGCAGGCCCTTGTAGCGATCCTCGATCAACAGCGCCATTTTCACGCTGTCCTGCACGCCGTAACGGCACCAGGTGCTGCCCACGCAGGACTTCACCGTACGCGTGGATTTGCCGTAGGCGTGTCCGGTTTCAAACCCGGCGGCGATCAGTTCGCTCCAGATATCCGGCAGTTCGTGCAGTTGCGCGCCAAACAGGTCGATGCGCTGGCCGCCGGTGATCTTGGTGTAGAGGTCGTATTTCTTCGCCACCTCGCCGATCACAATCAGCTTATCCGCAGTGATCTCACCCCCAGGAATACGCGGCACCACCGAGTAGGTGCCGTTCTTCTGCATGTTGGCCATGAACGTATCGTTGGTGTCCTGCAACGGCACCAGGGACGCGTCCATGATCGGCTGGTTCCAGCACGATGCCAGGATCGAGCCCACTGCCGGTTTGCACACGTCGCAACCGGTGTGACCACGGCCGTGTTTGGCCAGCAGTTCGTCAAAGGTGAGGATGCCTTCCACGCGCACCAGGGCGTACAACTCCTGCCGGGTGTAGGCGAAGTGTTCGCACAGGCTCTTGTCGACGCTGACGCCACGGGCGATCAGCTCATGCTCGAACACCTGCTTGAGCAAGCCAGCGCAGCCGCCGCATCCGGTGCAGGCCTTGGTCTGAGACTTGAGCAGGCCGAGGTCGCTGCAGCCGCCGTCGATGGCCGAGCAGATCGCGCCCTTGGTCACGTTGTGGCAGGAGCAGACGGTGGCCGATTCCGGCAAGGCGCCGGGGCCGAGGGTCGGGGCGCCGCTGGAGGATGGCAGGATCAGGCTGGCCGGTTCGGACGGCAGCGTGATGCTGTTTTGCATGTATTGCAGCAAGGTGTCGTAGTAGCTGTTGTCGCCCACCAACACCGCGCCGATCACATGTTTGCCTGAGGCATCCACCACCAGACGCCGATAGCTGGCGCTGGCTTCGTCGATGAACTGGTAGCTGCGCGCGCCCGGCGTGTGGGCATGGGCGTCGCCGATGGAGCCCACGTCGACGCCGAGCAACTTGAGCTTGGTCGACATGTCGGCGCCCACAAACGGTTCGGCGGTTTGCGCGCACAGTAGCGCGGCGACGCCTCGGGCCATCTGGTAGCCCGGCGCGACCAGGCCGAACAGGCTACCGTTCCAGGACGCGCATTCGCCAATCGCGTAGATGTTCGGGTCGATGCTCAGGCATTCGTCGTTGATCACCACGCCGCCACGCGGGCCGATGTCCAGGCCGGCCTGGCGGGCCAGTGCATCCTGGGCGCGGATGCCGGCGGAGAACACGATCAGGTCGGTTTCGAGGAACTCGTCATTGGCAAAATTCATGCGGTAGCGGTACTGCTCGCCCGCGCTGATGGATTGGGTGGCGCGCGACAAATGCACGCCCACGCCCAGTCGCTCGATCTGCGCCTTGAGCGCCAGGCCGCCAAAGTCGTCGAGTTGCACCGGCATCAGGCGCGGCGCGAATTCCACCACATGGGCTTCAAGGCCGAGGCTTTTCAGGGCGTTGGCGGCTTCCAGGCCCAACAGGCCACCGCCCACTACCACACCGCGTTTCGCATTGGCGGCGGCCTTACGAATCGCGTCCAAATCCTCAAGGGTGCGATACACCAGCCGTGAATCGCCTTCGGCGCCTTCGATAGGCGGCACGAACGGATAGGAACCGGTGGCCAACACCAGCTTGTCATAGGCGACGCAGCCGTCGGCGGTGATCACCTCACAGCGGGCGCGATCGATCTCTAGCACCGGTACGCCCAGGTGCAGGGTCACACCTGGCGTCTGGTACAACGCGGCGTCGGACAAGGCCAGCGACTCGGCATCGCGGCCGGTGAAGTATTCAGACAGGTGCACCCGGTCATAGGCGCGCATCGGCTCTTCGCTGAACACATGCAAACGGTAGTGATCCAGCGCACCGCGCTCGATCAATTGCGCCACACAGTGGTGGCCGACCATGCCATTGCCGACGACGATCAAGGTTTTGAGATGGTTCATAGTAAGCACCCGACAACGCTCATCACGGTTTTAAAAAAGCAAAAAAAAACGCCTGAAACCTTTCGGTTCCAGGCGTCTTTGCCTGTTCTTATGCGGGTTCGGATCGGGCGACTTCGCCGGATTCTCCGCTATATGCCCCGGTGTCGATCGTCGTTGACCGAAGTGGGTTGAGGGGGAGCTTGCAGGGTCTGTGCCAAGCGGATGCAAGGCCTGTGTTCACGGCTCAACAGGTGAGTCGACAATGCCAAGCACCACTTCCAACGCCTCCAACTGGTGCATCTCGCGTCATAAAAGTGCACAGCTCTCCAGGAATGAATAGTTTCCTGTGGTGAGCGGGCCAGTTCGCCTAACAAACCCCGTCGTGCAAAACCTGGCGCGTGACTTGCTAGGAAAACATCAACCAAGCAGTCAACGCTGACTGCCCTCTCACGACAAAGGCGCCGTGTAATCCCCGTTCTGAACGGAGGGTTGCAAGGCGCCTTTTTTGTTTACGCAGGTTTCAGATGGCCAACCAAAACATACGCAGTGTGTGTCCCTATTGTGGCGTGGGGTGTGGCATCGTCATGCAGGTGCAAGACAATAAAGTGGTCAAGGTGATCGGCGACAAGGCCCATCCCACCAACTTTGGCCGCCTGTGCACCAAGGGCACCACCTGCGGGCAAGCCATCGTCGAGTCCGGGCGCATGGAAAACGCCTATGTACGCCAGGCCCGGCAGAATGACCCGGTGCGCATCGGCATGGACAACGCCCTCCGCGAAACCGCGCGCCGCCTGCGTCACACCCTCGACACCCACGGCCCGGACGCCTTGGCCTTCTACGTGTCAGGGCAGATGTCGCTGGAGTCCCAATACCTCATCAATAAATTGGCCAAGGGCTTCGTCCGCACCGCCAACATCGAGTCCAACTCGCGGCTGTGCATGGCCAGCGCCGGCAGTGGCTACAAACTTTCCCTCGGCGCCGACGGCCCGCCGGGGTCCTATGAAGACTTCGATCGCGCCGAGCTGTTCTTCGTGATCGGCGCGAACATGGCTGACTGTCACCCGATCCTGTTCCTGCGCATGATGGACCGGGTCAAGGCCGGGGCGAAGCTGATCGTGGTCGACCCCAGGCGCAGCGCCACGGCGGACAAGGCCGACCTGTTCCTGCCGATCAAACCCGGCACTGACCTGGCGTTGCTCAATGGCCTGCTGCACCTGCTGGTCAAAAACGGCCATACCGACCCTGCCTTTATCGCCGCCTTTACCCAAGGCTGGGAGGCGATGCCCGAATTCCTCGAGGACTATTCGCCAGAGCACGTCGCCGCCATCACCGGCCTGGCCGAAGCCGATATCCGCCAAGCCGCCGACTGGATCGGCCAGGCCGCCGAGTGGATGAGCTGCTGGACCATGGGCCTCAACCAGAGCACCCACGGCACCTGGCACACCAACGCCCTGTGCAACCTACACCTGGCGACAGGCGCCATTTGCCGGCCGGGCAGCGGGCCGTTTTCCCTCACGGGTCAACCCAATGCCATGGGCGGGCGCGAAATGGGTTACATGGGTCCTGGACTGCCGGGGCAACGTTCGGTGTTGGTCGAGGCCGACCGCACCTTTATCGAAGAGCTGTGGCAGATCCCCCACGACAGCCTGCCGCGTCAGTCCGGCAACGGCACCGTGGCGATGTTCGAACAGATGGCCGCCGGGCAGATCAAGGCCTGCTGGATCATCTGCACCAACCCGGTCGCCAGCGTGCCTAACCGACAAACCGTGATCAAAGGCCTGCAAACCGCCGAACTGGTGATCACCCAGGATGCTTTTCTCGATACCGAGACCAACCGCTACGCCGACATCCTGTTGCCCGGCGCGCTGTGGGCCGAGGCCGAAGGGGTGATGATCAACTCCGAGCGCAACCTGACCCTGATGCAAAAAGCCGTCGACGCGCCTGGCGAGACCCTGCCCGACTGGCAGATCATCGCCAGGGTCGCCTGTGAGATGGGCTTTGCCGATGCGTTCACCTATGCATCCGCCGCCGACGTGTTTGAAGAAATCAAACGCGCCTGGAACCCCAAGACCGGCTACGACATTCGTGGCGCGAGCTACCCGCGCCTGCGTGAGAAACCGCTGCAATGGCCCTGCGCATCGGAGGATGGGGCGGACCGCAACCCGATCCGCTACCTGGACACAGGCACCCTCGCCTTCGCCACCGAAAACGGCAAAGCCCAGTTCTTCGCCCGCCCCTATATGCCACCCGCAGAAATGCCGGATGACGCGTTCCCCTTTGTGCTGAACACCGGCCGCGTGCAGCACCAATGGCACACCCTGACCAAGACCGGCAAGGTCGCGACCCTGAACAAACTCAACCCCGGCCCCTTCGTGGAATTACACCCCGAAGACGCAGCAACGCTGGGCATCAAAAACAAGGATCAGGTCGAGATACGCTCCCAGCGCGGCCGCGCCGTACTGCCCGCCGTGGTCATCGACCGTGTACGGCCAGGCAACTGCTTTGCGCCGTTCCACTGGAACGATGTGTTCGGTGAACACCTGGCCATCAACGCCGTGACCAACGACGCGGTAGACCCGATCTCCTTGCAGCCGGAGTTCAAGCACTGCGCTGTCGCCCTGGCCCGCGTCGAGCTGATCGACCATCAATTCCTGGACCGCCCTTCCCCCGTAGCAGAGGACACTCCCATGTCGCGCCTCGACGCCTTCGCCGAAATCGCCGGCATCCGCAACCTCCCCGCGCCACCCCTGAGCGAGCCTGAGCGCACCTACCTCGCCGGTTTCCTCTGCGGCTTGCAAGCCAATACCGCACGCCAGGCCGTAGACGTGCCGATCCTGCCCACCAATGCACCGTTGGCCGATGCGTCACGGCTGTGGCTGAACGGCTTGCTCGGCGGTTTGTACAGCCATACGCAATCCCTCGCGGCGCCCTCCCCAGCCGTCACCTTGTTGTGGGCCTCGCAAACCGGCAACGCCGAAGCCTTGGCCGAGCGTTTTGCGAAACGGCTGCGCGACGCGGGCATTGCCGTGGAACTGAGCGCGATGGCGGATTTCCCAGCGAGCAGACTGGCAAGCACCCACACCCTGGCGCTGATCAGCAGCACCTTTGGCGACGGCGACCCACCGGACAATGGCGAAGGGTTCTGGCACAGCCTCAGCACCGCCGAGACGCGCCTGGAGTCCTTGCGCTTCGCGGTGCTGGCCCTGGGTGATCCGAACTACGAGCAGTTCTGCAACCACGGTAAAAAACTCGACCAGCGTCTGTTGGAACTGGGCGCCACCCGCCTGCTGGAGCGCGTTGACTGCGACACCGAATTCGAAGCACTGGCCGACGCGTGGCTGGTGCGTTTCCAACAAACCCTGGCCCCGGCAAAGCCCGTAGCGCCCGCCACCCCCGCCGGAAAAACCAAGCTGTACGGCTCACGCCTGCTGCTCAACCGACACCTGAACCCGCACAGCGTCCACAAGGAAACCCGCCAATTTGCCCTGGACCTGACCGACTCCGGGCTGACCTACGAAGCCGGTGATGCCCTGGGTGTGCGGCCGCGCAACTGCCCCGAACTGGTCAGCGAGTTGCTCGACCTCACCCGCCTGAACGCCCATACCAGCGTAAACATCGACACCTTCGGCGATGTGCCGCTGCAACAGGCCCTGACCCAGCACTTCGAAATCGCCCGGCCCAGCAGCGACACCCTGGCTTTCATCGCGGAGCGCAGCGCCAATCCTGGCCTCAAGCACTTGCTCAACCCCGAACATAAGGCCGAACTGAATGACTGGCTCTGGGGCCGGCAACTGGCGGATGTGTTGCTGGAATACCCCGTCGAGTGTTCGGCGGATGAACTGCTGGGCACCCTCAAGCGCCTGCAACCGCGCCTGTATTCAATCGCGTCCAGCGCCAAGGCCTATCCACAGGAAGTGCACCTCACCGTGGCCGCCGTGCGTTACGGCAAACGTAAAGGCGTGTCCTCGACCTTCCTGGCTGACCGGGTCGGCGACGGCGAGGTGCCGTTGTTCATCCAGCCATCCAAACACTTCCGCACGCCCACTGACGGCGACGTGCCGATGATCATGATCGGCCCCGGCACCGGCATCGCGCCCTTTCGCGCGTTCTTGCAGGAACGTCGCGCGCTGGGCCATCAGGGCCGCAACTGGCTGTTCTTCGGTGAACAGCACGCCGCCAGCGATTTCTACTATCAAGACGAACTGCAAGGCATGCAGCGCGACGGCCTGCTCAACCACTTGAGCCTGGCGTTCTCGCGCGACCAGGCGCAAAAGGTCTACGTGCAGGACCGCATCCGCGAACAGGGCGACGAACTGTGGCGTTGGTTGCAGGACGGCGCGAGGCTGTACATCTGCGGCGACGCCAGCCACATGGCCAAAGATGTCGACCAGGCCTTGCGCCAAGTCGCGCAAACCCACGGCGGGCTTGGCGTCGAGGGTGCCGTGGAGTACTGGCGGCAGCTGAGTGAGCAGAAGCGTTACCTGCGTGATGTGTATTGATTGGATACAGAACAATAAGCACTTTGTATTGTGTACAAAAAACCCTAAAGATTTACCGGAGCCGGGCCGAAACAGCAGTGATAGCAAATCGCCGCAATCCTGATCCAGGTGCGCGACGATTTGGCCGCCCTTCACGCTGATGGTCGTCTCGATGAAAATAAAAAATAAGCTGGTACTCGCATTTGTCTCCGTTGCTTTTATCCCGGTAAGCCTAGTGGCCGTGATTTCGGTCATGAACACGCGGACCCAGGCGGTGGAGCAGTTCATCGACGGCAGCACCCGGGAAATCCGTCAGATTGATGGCAACATCCGCCAGTTCTTCGACGGCACGCTGCAAAACGTCGATCAAATGGCCACCGATCCTGTATACACCTCCGTGAACACGCTGAAGAACTACCAGCCTGCCGACGCGGCTAGCCAGCCCATGCCCGCCGAGGCGCAAACCGTGATCGATCGCTTCGCGCGCTTTGGCGCCACACACCCGGCGGCGGCGATCCTGTCCATCGGCCTGGAAGACGGCACCTACGCCAAATGGCCGGATGACCCGCAACTGGCCAAGTACGACCCGCGCACCCGCCCCTGGTACAAAGCGGCCATGGCCAGCCCTGGCAAGACCGTGCGCACCCCCGCGTATTACTACGACAAAGACGACGTCGCCCTGGTGGGCACCGCACGCGCATTGCTGGAAAACGGCAAGGCCAAGGGCGTGTTCGTGGTCAGCGTCTCGCTGAAAAACCTCACCGAACTGGTCAAGAGCATCAAGCTGGGCGAAAGCGGCTACGTGATGCTGGTCGAGGACGGCGTGGTGCTGGTGGATCCGCGCAACGCCGCCCACAACTTCAAGCCGCTCAAGGACCTGGGCACCGCCTATGCACCGTTGGCCGACACCGCACAGGGCTCCACTGAAGTGGTGATCGACGGCGTGCGCTACATGGCCAACGTGTGGACCTCCCCCGGCCTCGGCTGGCGCTATATCGGGCTGATCGAACACCGTGAAGTGATGGCCGAAGCCACGCGCATGACCTACCTCACCGCCACCATCGTCGCGGTGCTGGTGCTGATCTTCGGGCTGATCGCGGCGGCGTTCTCCAAGGTCATCGTCAAGCCTATCGGCCAGGTCAGCACCGGCTTGCAGTCCATCGCCCAGGGCGAAGGCGACTTGCGCCACGAACTGCAGGTCCAGGGCAAGGATGAAACCGCCGAACTGGCCGGCTGGTTCAACAAGTTCCTGGCGGCGATCCGCCAACTGATCCAGCACATCGGCGCAGCCTCGGCCAATTTGCAGAACGCCTCCAAGGTCAACAGCGAGGTGGCGCACAACATGAACGAGGCGGCCGGTCGCCAGCGTGAGGCGGTCGAGCTGGTCTCTACGGCGTTCAACGAAATGGTCGCCACCGCCAACGAAGTCGCACGCTCCTGCAGCGGCGCGGCGGAGTCCGCCGAGAACGGGCACCGCCGCGTGGCCGAGGGCAAGCAGCAGATCGAAGTCACCACCGACAACGTCAACCGCTTGGGGCGCCGCCTGACCGAGTCATCCCAGGCCATGGTCGAACTGGAAGCCGGTAGCCGCAGTATCAACCAGATCCTTGGCACCATCCGCGCGATTGCCGAGCAAACCAACCTGCTGGCACTCAACGCCGCCATCGAAGCCGCCCGTGCCGGTGACCAGGGCCGGGGTTTTGCGGTGGTGGCCGACGAAGTGCGCGCACTGGCCAAGCGCACGTCCGACTCCACTGGCGAGATCGAGCAACTGCTCGGCACCCTGGAAAACAAGACCCAGGAAGTCACGCAGAAAATGGGCAGTTGCCTGGACCTGTCGAAAGCCAGTGTGTCCTCCATCGAAAGCGCGCGGGACAGCTTTGAAGGGATCCAGACCTCGGTCAACGAGATCCGTGACCAGAACCTGCAGATCTCCGCAGCCGCCGAGGAACAACACAGCGTGGCCGAAGAGATCAACCGGCATATCCAACAGATCTACGACGAAGCGCGCCTGGTGGAAAGCCTGGCCAACTCGGCGCAGGACGATTCGGGGCGGCTGTCGAACCTGTCGGATGAATTGAATGGATTGGTGGGGCGGTTCAAGCCCTGAGGAAGTCAGCGATTGCCTGCCACATCGCGACCGGGTTGGAATACATCGGGAAATGCCCGCACTGGGAAATCGGCGCCAGGCGCACGCCGTTGGCCTGGATGTGCGGCAAGTAGGAAAGCCCGGCGTTCTGCTCGCCGTACATGAACATCTTGGGGCACGGCAGCCCGAGGAACTTGCCCATCAGGTCGGCGCTATCAGAGAGTTCGACCATCGACTGGAAGATCCCGCGCACGGCACCGGCACGCACCTTGTGGCGCAGGCTTGCCGAGTAAAGCGCGCTGGCATACGCGGGAGCCTGGCGGGTGCGTGCGATGAAGGCGCTAAAAAACGCCTCGGGATCCTCTGCCGGGAAATCCACGATCTGGCGGCTGAGAAAGCAGTCTTCGGGGGCGATATTGCCTTCAATGTCGGTAAAGCTCAGCACGCGCTCCGGAAAACGATGGGCCAGCATCAAGGCAGTCAGGCCGCCCATGGAGTGGCCGACCAGGTGGAAGCGTTCGGTCTTGAACTGCCCCAGCACCTGCAAGGCGGTTTCCAACAGGAACGGGATATTGATGGTCGCCAGGTCGGCGCATTGGCTCTCACCGCAGCCGGGGGCGTCGTAGGCGATAAAGGCATGCCCGTCGAACGCCGGGTGCAGGACGATGTCGGCGTAGTCTTCCTTGGTCGAGCCGAACCCGTGCAGGAACAGGATGGGCGCCCGCTCGCCGTCGCGGTGGATCGCCGCTATCTCCACAGCGGTACCGTCTACGGTCAGTGGAATGAAGGAATGAACGAACGACATGCAAGAGTTCCTTGGCCGAAAAGGTGCCAATTTCAGCGGTTAGCCGCGCGGTGTAAATGACCGATAGCGGAAGGTTGTCATACGCCAATCGTATGAGCCTGGAATTGCGCGACCAACTCGGTCACCAAGGGATTAGGCCGCTCACTGTTCCAGGCCACCGCCGTGGTGACCACATTGAGTTTCTGGGTCAACGGCCGCAGCACCACGTTGTCCGGCGCGAGCTTCTTCAGCGACGCCGGCACCAGCGCAATGCCCTGGCCACAGCTGACGAACGCAATCTGCGAGGCTACCGAGCGCACTTCATGCAGCACCCGTGGCGAGAACCCGCTGGCGCGGCAGGTGGCGATCAGGTTGTCGAAATACACCGGGCTGACCTTGCGCGAAAACATCACCAGCGGCTCGCTGGCCAGGCTCGACAGGCTGATGCGCGAACGTGCGGCCAACGGATGATCGCTTGGCAACGCCACCATCAAGCGATCTTCGCGCACCGGCAACGACTGGATCGCCGGGCCCAGGTCACCGTCCAGCCGGGCGAAGGCCAGATCGATATCCCCGGCTTCCAGCGCCGGCAGCGCCTCGACGCTGTCGATCTCGCGCACCGACACGGTGAGGTGCGGGTATTGCTGCTTGAGTTGATCGATCAGGCCCGGCAACACATCAAACATCGCCGTTGAAATCGCACCAATGGTCAGCATGCCCGACTGCCCCGCCACCGCCTCTTCCACCGCCAGTTCCAGGCGCTCAAGCTGCTCGGCGAACTTGCGCACTGCCGGCAGGATCGCCGCGCCTACCGGGGTCAACTTGGCGCCCCGCCGGGAGCGTTCGAACAGCTGGACCTTGAGCGCTTGTTCCAGCACCTGGATCTGCTCGCTCAACGGCGGCTGCGACATGCCCAGGCGCTTGGCGGCGCGGCCGAAGTTCTGTTCTTCGGCGACGGCGAGGAACAGCCAGAGGTGGCGGATGAGGCGGAAGTTGATCATGGCGTTTCCATAGGCTTGGCGTATGCAATCAGCAGTTTAGCGCCAATATACCTATCTATTTTTGTTGGGAAACCATCCAGTCGAGAAAGGCGTGAAGTCGAACGGAGAATTTCTCGCCCTCCGCGCTGGGGTTGCGTGCCTCGAACAAAAAGAACGCGAGTTGGGCAACCATCGCCGGGTAATGCTGGAGGAACAGCTTGACGTAGTCCTCAAGCGATTGCGGCCACATCAAAGCCTGGACCGGGCAAAACAGCTGCGTTGAGCGCACCAGCTTGCGCGATGCTTCACGCTGCAAACGCAGGCGCGCTTCATCAGCACCGGCTTGCTCGATGCGAACGAGATAACCCTTGAGCACCGCTTCGAAGTCACCGTTCAGCGCCCAGGCAATCTCACGGGATGGGCGGAACGCGTCGAAACGCACCGAAAGATCATTGCCCCACACGCAACGGCAATGGTGTTTGAGCCAGAAACCCCAACGATCTTTGTTCTCGGGTGACAGCACCTGCGCGCAATGACCGATATCGAAGTCGATCTTCGTGACTTCCGGATGCCGCTGTTCCAGGGACAGGCGCGTCAGTTCCAGCTGTTCAAGCAATTCGGGTTGAGGCGGTTCACGAAATACCAACGTGAGATCCAGGTCGGACTCACCAGAAATGGCCTCTGCCCTGGCGACACTGCCATACACATAAATGCCGTCCAGCCCCCACTGCACCGGTGAAAGGGTGGCGCAAACATCGCTGAGCAACGGCTGGAACTCAGGCTGCAGGGGCAAATCGGTCACGGCGAGCACACATCCTTGCGCGTCGACACCAGTGGGTTGCGATGAATTCACGGGGTACTGTTTCCTTAGGTCTGGCCGACAAGCATGAGGGGCAAGTGGTTGACGCGACTCAAGCACTGTGCCGCTTCCAGTGTTCGTAGAACGCCAGGCTGGCGACGTTCTTGTCCTTGGCTTCAAGCATGATGTCGAAGCGGTCGAGAAACTGCAGTGCGTAGTCGTTGGTCCAGCGGTTCCACATCTGGGCGCTGTGGGCATAAAGGTCACGCTTGGACACCACCTGCAACAGCGCGTCCATTTCCAACTTGTGCTCGGCGTCGAAACCCAGTTCCTGCAAGACTTCCTGGGGCTGGGAGTAATGCATGGTCGGGCGCACGCCGCGCCAGCTTTCAATCACGCGGGCGACGCGTTCCGAGTGGGGGTCGATATAGTCATTTTCGTTGATCCAGCAGTGATGGATGTCCAATACCACTGGCGCCAGGTCAGCGACTTGCAGGCAATGGTCGAGGCCGTAGGTTTTCTCATCGTTCTCGAAGGTGATGCAGTTGCGCGCCACCTCCGACAGGCGCGACCACACCGCGCGGGTACCTTCCACGCCAAGGCGGCCGGCGATGTGCACGTTGCACTTGAGGTCCTGGAAGCGACGGCCGTAGCCCATCATGCGGATCATGTCGGCGTGGTACTCGAACTCGGCCAGGCTGTTTTCCACCACGCCGGGATTTTCCGACCCGAGCACGCAGTACTGGCCGGGGTGGAAGGACAGGCGGATATCCGACGCACGCGCCAACTCGCCGATGGCAGCGAACCCTTCCACCAATTGGCGCTCGATCGCCGGGTCTAGGTACACGGCGGCGACTTTCGGGTGGCTGTAGAACGGCAGCAGGTCACTGCTCAGACGCAACATGCGCAGGGTCGGCGGTAACTCGGCCACATACGCCAACAGGCGCAACTGGGCGGCCAGGTTATGCGTGACCACTTCCACCAGCTTGTCGCGGGCCACTTGCGGGGTGACGCTGTCCATCCAGCGCAACGTGGTGGTGCGTGGGTTGAACGGGCCTTCAATCAGCTTCAAGGCACTGGCGGACAGCAGGCGCTCAGGATGTTTGTACTGGCACGCAAAGCCGATGCGAGGTTGAGTCATGGAGGCGCCTGGAGAGAGAAAAGGACGGGATGATACGGCGTTAGGCCGGGGCGCCCCTAGAGGGTTCCCACTATTTCGAAACGTTTCCCGCTGAACTTTCTCACACGCGACGCGTTCACTTCCTATGCGCTGTCCCGTCCAGGGGCGTTATACAACAAGGAGCCGCCACCCCATGACTACCCTTCCCGTCTACCGATACGGCCCAGGGCCGCTGCATGCGACCTTGCTCGCCGGCACCGTGCCGTTGTTTCTCGGTGCCTTGCTCAGCGACATTGCCTACACCCAGACCTACCAGATTCAATGGGCCAACTTCTCGGCCTGGCTGATTGCCGGCGCGTTGGTGTTCGCCGGCTTCGCGTTTTTGTTTGCGCTGGTCAACCTGCTCCGTGCCGAGCGCAAGGCCGGGCAACCCACGCGTTATGTCCTGCTGCTGTTGGCCACCTGGATACTCGGCCTTGTCAATGCCTTCCAACACGCCAAGGACGCCTACGCGTCGATGCCCGGCGGCCTGATCTTGTCGGCGATTGTCTTGCTGCTGACACTGGCGGCCACTTGGACCGGCCTGCGCGCGGGAGGTGTTAAATGAAATCGTCGAGCACATTGACGCTATTGAGCGCCGCCCTGCTGCTCACCGCCTGCGGCGGTGAAGGCGACAAGACCCAGGCCCGTGGCCCCGACCCCAAACTGCCGGAGCAACAAAGCAGCCTGTTGCCGAGCATGAAGATTGCCGAGCCCGCACCTTGGGGCGATCAGAAACCCAAGGTGCCGCAAGGCTACAGCGTCACGGCGATTGCCACTGACCTCGCGATCCCACGTCAGACCCTGGTGCTGCCCAACGGTGACATCCTCGTCGCCGAAGGCCGTGGCGGCAGCGCGGCCAAGCTCAAACCCAAGGATGTGATCGCCAGCCTGATCAAGGCCGAGGGCAATACCAAGGTCAAGGGCGGCAACCGCCTGACCTTGCTGCGTGACGCCGACGGCGACGGCACCTATGAACTCAAGACGGTGTTCGCCGACAACCTCAACGCGCCGTACGGCCTGGCGTTTGCCAACGGCAAGCTCTACGTGGCCAACCAGGATGCGCTGGTGAGTTTCGACTACGCCGACGGCCAGACCAAAGCCGCTGGCCCGCCCACCAAGGTCACCGACCTGCCGGCGCAGATCAATCACCACTGGACCAAGTCCCTGGCGGTGAGTGCCGACGGCAGCCAGCTTTACGTGGGTATCGGCTCCAACAGCAACGTTACCGAACGGGGCATGGAAGTGGAGATCGACCGCGCGATGGTCTGGCAGATCGACGCCGCCACCGGCGCGCACAAGCCGTATGCCACAGGCCTGCGTAACCCGACGGCGCTGACGATCCAGCCGGACACCGGCCAACTCTGGACCGTGGTCAACGAACGCGACGAACTGGGCCCCGACCTGGTGCCGGACTACCTGACCTCGGTGCGTGAAGGCGCTTTCTACGGCTGGCCCTACAGCTACTGGGGCCAGAATGTCGACCCGCGCGCCCAACCGCAGAACCCGGCCAAGGTCGCCGCCGCGATCAAGCCGGATTACAGCCTGGGCTCCCATGTGGCAGCGCTCGGCGTGGACTTCTCCATCCCGGAAATGGGCGAGCAATTCGCTGATGGCGTATTCGTCGGTGAGCACGGCAGTTGGAACCGCGACAACCCGGTGGGCTACAAGGTGATCTTCGTGCCGTTCAGCAATGGCAAGCCGTCCGGTGAGCCGATCGACTTTGCCACCGGCTTTCGGGGTGACGACGGCAAGACCCGTGGGCGCCCGGTCGGCGTGACGGTGGACCCCAAAGGTGCGCTGATCATTGCCGATGACTTGGCCAATACCCTTTGGCGGGTGACGCGTAACCGCTAAGCAAAATGTTTGACATGGTTGCCTGAAGCAACAATATAATTGCTTCAGGCAATCATTCGAGCATTCCCGCGTGTCCACTCCCCTGCTTGTCGAACGCGCCGGCATCGTGCGCGGCTTCAATCGCTTCTACACCCACCAGATCGGCGTGCTGCAGGAACACCTGCTGCAAAGCGACTATTCGCTCACCGAAATCCGCGTGATGTACGAATTGTCTACCCGTGGTGATCTCACCAGCGCCGACCTGTGCCAGATGCTCAGCCTCGACGCGGGCTACCTGAGCCGATTGACCAGTGGTTTCGAAAAGAAGGGCCTGATCCAGAAAGTCCGCTCCGCCACCGACGCCCGCGCGGTGCAACTGCACCTCACCGACCATGGCCGTGCAGTGCTGGCGCCCCTGGAACAGCAGACCCAAAGCGAAGTCATCGCCCTGCTCGACAGCCTGCCGGAACCCCAACAGCGGCAACTCACCGACGCCATGAAACGCATCCAGGCGTTGCTGCAAGGCACGGCGCCCAGCTATCTGCTGCGCGACCCACAGCCGGGCGACATGGGTGTGGTGGTGCAACAACAAACCGCGTTGTATGCCCGTGAGTATGGCTGGAACTGGGAGTTCGAAGCGCTGGTGGCGGAGACGGTCGCCAAGTACTTGAGAGCGTTTGATCCAACCTGCGAGCGTTGCTGGATCGCAGAAAAGGACGGCGACGTGGTGGGCTCGGTGTTCGTGATCCGCCACGGCGACACCACGGCCCAGCTGCGCATGCTCTACGTGGACGCCAGTGCGCGCGGCATGGGCATCGGCCAACGGCTGGTGGATGAGTGCGTACGTTTTGCCCGGCAGGTCGGCTACCAACGCATGCAGCTGTGGACAGTGGACATCCTCAGCGATGCGCGCAGGCTTTATCAGAAAGCCGGGTTCGAGTTGATCGAGGAAGAAACGATAGACAGCTTCGGCAAATCCCTGGTCAGCCAGACCTGGGCGCTCACGCTGTGAAGCGGTCCCGCGCCGTTGCGGCGCGGGACGTTGGACCTTACAGGTCAGTGATTTCCTTGTGACGCGGCACCAGCGTCTTCATCACGCTCCAGGCCACCAGGTAGGCCAGCGCGCAGATGGCGAACATGATCATGTAGCCGGTGTGGATGTCGCCGACGGACTTGTAGTAGTCGAACACCCAACCGCCGATCTTGGTCATGACCACGCCCCCCAGGCCGCCGGCCATGCCGCCGATACCGACCACCGAGGCCACGGTTTTCTGAGGGAACATGTCAGACACGGTGGTGAAGATGTTGCATGACCACGCCTGGTGCGCCGAGGCACCCACGCCGATCAGCAATACCGGCACCCAGAAGCTGATATAGCCCAATGGCTGCGCCAGCAACACCACCAGCGGGAACAGCGCGATCACCAGCATGGCTTTCATGCGGCCATCGTAGGGCGCATCGCCGCGTGCCATGAAGTAGCTGGGGAACCAGCCACCGCCGATACTGCCGACCATGGTCATGCTGTACAGCACGGCCAGCGGCATGACGATATCGGCGCCTTTCATGCCGTATTGCGCCGACAGGTAGGTGGGCAGCCAGAACAGGAAGAACCACCACACGCCATCGGTCATGAACTTGCCAAAGGCAAACGCCCAGGTCTGGCGATAAGTGAGCAGCTTGAACCACGAAACTTTCTTCTCCACGGCGCCGGCCGGTGCAGGGGTGAAAGGCTGCACGGTCTGGTCGCTGCGGATATACGCCAATTCTTCAGGCGACAGGCGTTTTTGCTCCTCCGGTTTCTTGTAGAGCGCGATCCACACCGCTACCCACACGAAACCCAACCCGCCAATCACGATAAAGGCCGCTTCCCACCCCCACAAACCGGCAATCAACGGCACGCAGATCGGCGCCAGGATCGCACCCACGTTGGCGCCGGAGTTGAAAATACCGGTGGCCAGCGAGCGCTCTTTCTTCGGGAAGTATTCGGCGGTCGCCTTGATCGCAATCGGGAAGTTGCCCGCCTCACCAATCGCCAGTACCGCACGGGACAGCATGAAGCCGGCAATCGACACCGGGATCACCGCCAGGCCAATCGCCCCGCTGATGGCCGCGATGCCCTCGCCCATCGGCACCGAGAACGCATGCATGATAGCGCCTGTGGACCAGATGCCAATCGCCACTATATAGGCCGCCTTGGTGCCGATCTTGTCGACAAAGCGCCCGGCAAACAGCATGGAGATCGCGTAGACAAACTGGAACACCGCCGCAATGTTCGCGTAGTCGGTGTTGCTCCAGCCAAATTGCGTAGACAGCTGCGGCGCCAGCAAGCTGAGCACCTGGCGATCAAGGTAGTTGACGGTGGTCGCGAAAAACAGCATCGCGCAGATGGTCCAGCGATAGTTGCCTACCGCTTGGCCAACGCGGTGTGCGTTGATGGGCTCGTTCAAGTTCATGGCATCACTTTTTATTTTTGTTAGGTAGGACATATGTAACGTCATATGTCGTCGTACAACTGTCACTTTTATATCGGGACGCCAGAACGCTGTCAATCTGAAAGATTGCCGTTTATCGAGGTGTTGCGCGGGTATGTGAAATATCAGGCAAAAGCAGTTGTAGGACGACGAACGCGTAGTACCAAGCTAGGTGCCTTACCCGGCACATCGTCGAGCGTACCGAAAGGCTGCATGCCGATTTTTTCCAGCACGCGGATGGATGCCGCGTGATCCGGCCGTACCAACCCGAACACTTCGGGCAGGCCGAGTGTTTCGAAGGCCAGCGTTAATGCATCCCGGCCCAACTCGGTGGCGTAGCCCTGCCCCCAAGCTTCCACCGCAAACCGATATCCAAGATTTATGCGCCTGTCGGTCAGGTAGTCCATCGGCGCAATGCCACCAAAGCCGATGATGTGATTCGGCGCTTCGACGCGTGCGATCGCCCACCAGCCGTAGCCTTGGGATGCCCACTGTGCAAGCCAGTGATCGAGCAGGCGTTGCGCAACCTCCAGGCTGGCCATGGGGCCGGCGGGGTTGAACAGATTGGTCTGCGGATCGCCGTAGATCGCGAACAATCGCCGCACGTCACTCGCGTGTGGTCGGCGGTAGGTCAAACGTGAGGCGACGGCGGACATGCGAATTACTCCCCTGTGAATCTGTAAAGTTCAAGCCATCTGCAAAAAAACACAAATAGTGGTGAATTATTTCATGTCCGCTTGTATCTGAACTGACAGAGCGGTGCCATCGCAACGATGGCACCTCCCCTGTTCTGCTTTAGAGTGTCCCGCATGAAATTACGTAAGAAAAGCGTCAAGCCCATCGGATTGAAAGACATCACCATCGTCGACGACACCAAGGTGCGCAAGGCAATCACCGCCGCCGCCCTGGGTAATGCCATGGAGTGGTTCGACTTTGGCGTCTACGGTTTTGTCGCCTATGTGCTCGGCAAGGTGTTCTTCCCCGACGCCTCGCCCAGCGTACAAATGATCGCTGCACTCGGTACGTTCTCGGTGCCATTCCTGATCCGTCCCCTGGGTGGCCTGTTCTTCGGCGCACTGGGCGATAAATACGGGCGGCAAAAGGTCCTCGCCGCCACCATCGTGATCATGTCCTTGAGCACCTTTGCCATCGGCCTGATCCCCTCCTACGCCTCGATTGGCATATGGGCACCGATTTTGTTGTTGCTGTGCAAAATGGCCCAGGGTTTCTCGGTGGGTGGCGAATACACCGGTGCCTCGATCTTCGTCGCCGAATACGCCCCGGACCGCAAGCGCGGCTTCCTCGGCAGTTGGCTGGACTTCGGTTCCATCGCCGGCTTCGTGCTGGGCGCGGGCGTGGTGGTGCTGATCTCAAGCATTTTGGGCGAAGCCGACTTTGAGTCATGGGGCTGGCGCCTGCCGTTCTTCCTTGCCCTGCCCCTGGGCATTATCGGCCTGTACCTGCGTCATGCGTTGGAAGAGACCCCAGCCTTCCAGCAGCACATGGACAAAATGGAGCAAGGCGACCGCGAAGGCCTGACCCACGGCCCGAAAGTCTCGTTCAAGGAAGTGGCGACCAAGCACTGGCGCAGCCTGCTGACCTGCATCGGCATCGTGGCGGCGACCAACGTGACCTACTACATGCTGCTCACCTACATGCCGAGCTACCTGTCGCACAACCTGCACTACAAAGAAAACAGCGGCGTGCTGATCATCATCGCGATCATGGTCGGCATGCTGTTCGTGCAGCCGTTCATTGGTTTTATCAGCGATAAGATCGGCCGCAAGCCCTTCATCATCGCCGGCAGTATCGGCCTGCTGTTCCTGTCCATCCCGGCGTTCATGTTGATCACCAGCGGCAAGATCGGCCTGATCTTCGCGGGCTTGCTGATCCTTGCTGTGATCCTCAACTTCTTCATCGGCGTGATGGCTTCGACGTTGCCCGCCATGTTCCCGACGCACCTGCGCTACAGCGCGTTGGCCAGTGCGTTCAACGTGTCGGTGCTGATCGCCGGCGTAACCCCGACCGCCGTGGCCTGGCTGGTAGAAAGCACCAACGACCTGTACATGCCCGCCTACTACCTGATGGTGTTTGCCGTGGTCGGCCTGATCACCGGCCTGACCATGAAGGAAACCGCCAACAAGCCCCTGCGCGGCGCAGCGCCGGCCGCGTCGGACATGGAAGAAGCCAAGGAACTGCTGCAGGAACACCACGACAATATCGAGCAGAAGATCGAAGACATCGATGCCGAGATTGCCGAACTGGAAGCCAAGCGCAAGAACCTGGTCGAGCAGCATCCCCGTATCAACTAAACCCTGACCCTGCGTGGCGGCCAAGGCCGCCACGCCATAGGAGTGTTCACGCATGGTTCCAAGCTTCACCGCCGCCTCGTTACTCAGCGCAGACGAACGCGCCGCCATCGCCGAAATCGAAGCCACCACCAGCATCCTGCAATTGGTCACGCGCCTGACCGGCATGCGCTTCGCCGGTATCGCCAAGTTCACCGACCTGGATTGGGTGGTGTGTTCGGTCTATGACCCACTGCAAATGGGCATCAACGTCCACGATGTACTCGACCTGGAAACCACGCTGTGCAGCGAGTTCTGCATCAATCCCCAGGCGCTCTTCATCCCCGAGATCAGCAAGAACGGCCGTTTTGCCACGCGCCCGGTGGTCAAGCAATACGAGATCGAAAGCTACGCCGGTGCGCCAATCTTCCTGCCCGACGGCCGTTTGTACGGTGCGTTGTGCGCGCTGGACTCGCGCGCCATGCTGTTTGACGACCCCAACCTGCCGGAAACCCTCAGCCTGTTTGCACGGCTGATCGGCTGTATTTTCTATGCAAACTTGACGACGACCGGTGATACATAAGCACTCATTTTCTGACCCGCGCGGCCGATAACACGAGATACCCCTGACTTGCAGTGACGCCCTGCGGGAAACAATGCCGAATACTCTCGCTCCCATCGTCCGCTCGCTCTCCGATCGCACCAGCCTCTCCCTGGCGCGCACCTCGCTTCTGCGCTTCATGGCCTTGCTGGCCGTAGTGTTTGCCGCCGCGGCCTATTCTCTGGTCTACCTGGCCCATGAACTGGACCGCTCCGAGCAGGTTGAAAGTGCGTTCTATACCCGTAAAGCCGTGCAGTCGCTGGAAAAATCCTTGCGCGTGACGGTCAAGGACTACGCCTTCTGGAGCGACGCCTACAAACATTTGCATATGACGGTCGACACCGATTGGGCCTTTGCCCGTGGCAATATCGGCGCCACCTTGTTCGATGACTTTGGCTTTCAAGGCCTGTTCGTGGTCGACGATGCCAACCGCACGGTTTATGCCGTGGTGGACGGCCGGTTGCAGAGCGTCGAACTCACCCAGTGGCTCGGCGGGCCCATCACCGAGATTCTCGAGCAGGCTCGCGCGGGCGCCGAGGATGAAACGCCCACCACGGCCTTTATCAACGTACGTGGCAGCCCTGCACTGGTGGCCGCCGCCGCCATCACCCCCGGTACCGACCCCACGGTGTTGCCCGACGGCCGACCGGCGTCGGTGCTGATCTTCGTCGACATCCTCGACAGCGCCAAACTGGCGGTGATCGGCGATGAGTTCGGCGTGGACAAACTGCACATCGCCACCCCCGATGAAATCGGCAAGACCTTGCTCTTCCCCCTCGGCGACAATGGCGCAGCGGGCAGCCTGCACTGGGAACCGGCCCGCCCAGGCTTGCGTTTGATGGGGGTCGGTCTGCCCCTGCTGGGCCTGGCGGCATTGCTGGTGTGCTTGATGACCTGGGTCATATCGCGCCGCGCTACCGCCGCGGCGTTGGCCCTGGATGCCAGCCATACGTCGCTGCAGAACAGCCAGACCGCCCTGGCCACCAGCGAAGCCCGCTTTCGCGATGTGGTCGAGGCCAGTTCCGATTGGGTCTGGGAAATCGACGCCGGCTGGCGCTTCACCTACCTGTCGGAACGCTTTGAAGGCGTCACCGGGCTGGTACGCAACGCCTGGATCGGCGCCGCGATAAACGACTTGCTGGAGACCGAAAGCGGCCAGCTGTCCCAGTGGCTGAGCACACCCGGACGTCGCCCGGACATCAGCGTGCAGTGTCGTTACGTCGATGCGCTGGGGTTGGAGCGCAGCACGCGGCTGTCCGCGCGGCAGATGCCCTGTGGCGGGTTTCGCGGCACCGCCACCGATGTGACGGAAGAGGTCGAAGCCCGTCGACGCATCGAGTTCTTGTCCCAACACGACGCCCTGACCGGGCTGCCCAACCGCACGCGCCTGCAAGCGTTCCTGGAAGGCAAGTTCAAGGCCATGCCTACCTCGGAGCAGCCGCTGGTGATGCTCAGCCTGGACCTCGATCGCTTCAAGCCGGTCAATGACCTGCTCGGGCACGCTGCCGGTGATCGGGTGCTCAACGAAGTGTCGTCCCGCCTGGCCGACTGCGTACGCCACGGCGACCTGGTCGCGCGTATCGGCGGTGATGAATTTGTGTTGATCCTGACCGATGCCGGCACGCAGGATGAAGTCGAAGCTTTGTGCAAGCGACTGATCGAATCCATCGAGCGCACCATCAGAATCGACGAACAAGAGGTGTTTGTCAGCGCCAGCATCGGTATCGCCATCGCCCCCAACGATGCCCGCGAGGCCACGGAGCTGCTGCGCTACGCTGACATTGCCCTGTACGAGGCCAAGGCTGCGGGCCGTAATACCTGGCGCTTCTACTCCGGCGACATGAACGCACGGATCATCGAACGTCGACGCCTGGAGAGCGACCTGCGCTATGGGATCAAGCACGGCGAACTGCGCTTGCATTTCCAGCCGCGCTATCGCATCGCCGACGGGCAGATGGTTGGCGCCGAAGCCCTGGTGCGCTGGCAGCATCCGGTGCGTGGGTTGATCGCGCCAGACACCTTTATCCCGATTGCCGAAGAGTCCGGGCTGATCCTGGCGTTGAGCGACTGGGTACTCGAAACCGCCTGCACGCGTGCCGCCCAATGGCCGGAGCACCTGTTTGTATCGGTGAACCTGTCACCCTCCGAGTTCAAACGCGGCAACCTGGTGGAGCGCACACGCCAGGCGTTGGCGAGCTCCGGTATCGACCCGGCCCGGGTGGAACTGGAAATCACCGAAAGCGTCATGCTCGATGATGCCAGCGGGGCACTTGAGGTCATGCACACGCTCAAGCACTTGGGCCTGCGCATCGCCATGGATGACTTCGGCACCGGCTACTCCTCGCTGAGCTACCTGCGGGCGTTCCCCTTCGATGGCTTGAAGATCGACCGCAGCTTCCTGACCCGCCTGGAAGAAAGCGATGACGACAAGGCGATCATCCAGGCGATTGTCGGCCTGGGCCGGGCATTGGCCCTGACGGTGACCGCCGAAGGCATCGAAACCGCCGAGCACCTTGCATTGCTCAAGAGCGTGGCGTGTGAAGAGGGCCAGGGCTATTTCCTCAGCCGACCGCTGGACGTCGATGGCTTCAACGACCTGCTGGGCCTGCACGCCCCTGCCACGCAGGGCGCTATCTGAAAAAATGACTCGGCGTCTTGCCGAACTGTTTCTTGAACATACTGGTAAAGGCGCTCGGGCTTTCATAGCCCAGCTCCAGGGCAATATCGATCACCTTCTCCCCCACCGCAATCCTCTCCAAGGCCAGCAGCAGCCGCGCCTGCTGGCGCCACTGGCCGAAGGTCATGCCGGTTTCCTTGCGGAACAGGCGCTGGATGGTTTTCTGGTCCAGGTTCAAGCGCTCGCTCCAGTGGGCGACCGTGGAGGCGTCGCCGGGCTCTTCCTGCAACGCGAGGCAGATGCGCTGCAAGCGCGGGTCGGAAGGTTGCGGCAAGGACAATGGCAGGGCCGGTAGGATGGCCAGTTCGTCGAGGATCAGGTGCATGATCCGCGCATCCCGCGAATCCTCGGCATAGGGTGGTTTCAGGCTGACTGAGGCCTTGATCAGTTCGCTCAACAGCGGCGAAATGCTCACGGTCTTCGGCTCGCCCGGCATGTTCGGGAAGCGATCCGGGCGCACAAACACGCTGCGCATCTTCAACGTACCCACGCACCGCAGGGAATGCACCTGCCCGGCAGGCATCCAGATCCCGCGATTGGGCGGCACCGTCCATTGGTTGAGCGCCGAGTACACCACCATCACGCCTTCGATGGCGTAGAGCAGTTGGTGCTTTTCGTGGCTGTGGTCGGGGATCACCCAGTTTTCCGGGTAATCCGTGGCGGAACTGATGACCGCCCAGGCGCCTTCGTTGATTTCCTGGAGGAATTCGTTCAGTGATTTGATCATTTCGCCCTTTTTGCAATAGTTGCCGCCCGAATTACGCGAGACAGGCATTCCCGACGAATCTAGCATGAACGCCGAATCATTTTGTAATGGATGGCGACCTTAAGAAGTTGCCGCCTCTGATTAGCTGCCTTGTATGGAATGCCTGCATGTCGACCCTCACCGCGTCACCCGCCGCTGCAACCACCACACCCCAAGCCAGCCCGTTGGTCATGCGCGTCCTCGGCGCCTGCGCCCTGGCGCATTTGATCAATGACCTGATCCAGGCCGTGCTGCCGTCGATCTACCCGATGCTCAAGGCCAACTACGGCCTGTCGTTTACCCAGGTTGGCCTGATTACCCTGACGTTCCAGCTGACCGCATCCCTGCTGCAGCCATGGATCGGCTATCACACCGATCGCCACCCCAAGCCATGGCTGCTGCCAGCGGGCATGGTGTGTACCTTGATCGGCATTCTGATGCTGGCGTTTGTCGGCACCTTCCCGGCGATTCTGCTGGCGGCAGGCCTGGTAGGCGTCGGCTCGTCGACCTTCCACCCGGAAACCTCCCGCGTCGCGCGCCTGGCTTCGGGCGGCCGCTACGGCCTGGCGCAATCGACCTTCCAGGTCGGCGGCAACACCGGCAGCGCTTTCGGCCCCTTGCTGGCGGCCGCGATCATCATTCCCTACGGTCAGAGCCATATCGCCTGGTTTGGTCTGTTTGCCGTGTTTGCCATCCTGGTGCTCTACGGTCTGAGCCGCTGGTATCGCCACCACCTCAACCTGTTCAAGCTCAAGCAAGGCGGCAAAGCCACCCACGGTTTGTCCAAAGGCCGCGTGACCTTTGCCTTGGTGGTGCTGGCCGTGCTGGTGTTCTCCAAATACTGGTACATGACCAGCCTGACCAGCTACTTCACCTTCTACCTGATCGAAAAATTCCAGCTGTCGGTTGCAAGCTCGCAGATGTACCTGTTCCTGTTCCTCGGCGCCGTGGCCGTCGGCACCTTCGCGGGTGGCCCGATCGGCGACAAGATCGGGCGCAAGAAAGTCATCTGGTTCTCCATCCTCGGTGCCGCGCCGTTCACCCTGGCCCTGCCCTACGTCGACCTGTTCTGGACGGCAGTGTTGAGCGTGGTGATCGGGTTCATCATCGCGTCGGCCTTCTCGGCCATCGTGGTGTATGCCCAGGAATTGGTGCCGGGTAACGTGGGCATGATCGCCGGGATCTTCTTCGGCCTGATGTTCGGGTTCAGCGGGATTGGCGCAGCGTTGCTCGGTTTGCTCGCGGATACCCACGGTATCGAGTACGTCTACAAGCTGTGTTCGTTCCTGCCGCTGGTGGGCATCCTGACGATCTTGCTGCCCTCGACCAAGGGCGCCTGACCTGCCGATCATCGCCTGGCCGTGTGCCATCACACGGAATGCTCTGAAAAACCTGCGTGTGCGCTTACAATCCCGGTTCTAAACGCACACCAGGCAGACCCGGCAAGAAATGACGCTCGACCCTCCTACGATTTTGGCACTTACCGTTGCCCTGGCAGCTGCTGCCGCCCTGTACCTGGCCGTTGAATGGCGCAGCGTGCGCGAACCCTCGCTGCTGTGCTGGAGCGCCGGTTTCGCCACCATCACCGTCGGTTCCACCCTGGCCCTGCTGCGCCTTAATGGTTACCTGACGATCGGCATCTGGTTCGCCAACGGCTTGCTGGTCACCGCGCACTTCCTGTTTTTGCTGGGCGTGGCGCGGTTCACCCAAACGCGGCTGTCGCTGCTGTGGTTGCTGATGCTGGTGGTCTGGCTGGGCATGCTGATGCTGCCGGCCGACCCTTCCTGGTCCAAAGCCATGCTGGCGGTGCAGTCGCTGCTGGTGGCGTTGCCAACCCTGCGCGCCAGCTTTTTGCTGCGGCCCCATGGCAAATCCCTGAGCATCGGCGCGGTGCAGTTGCGTTACGTGCTGCTGATCCATGGCGCGTTCTATGTGGCCAAGGCGCTGTCGGTGCTGATTCCCGGCACCTTGATCGACCTCGCCGCGTTCAAGGGCGAGATCATCCAGATTTCCCTGGTGGAAGGTGCCATGGCGATCATGCTGATCGCGCTGTCGATGACCGGCTCCGAACGCTACCGCCGCGAACAACAGATCGCCCGCCTCGCCGCCCGCGACCCACTGACCGCACTCTACAACCGCCGCGCCCTCGACCTGCGTGCACCGCGCCTGCTAGGCCAGGTCTCGCCGGCGCAACCCGGCGCTTTACTGCTGATCGACATCGACAACTTCAAGTCAGTCAACGACCTCTACGGCCACACCGCCGGCGACCGTCTGCTGATCGCCTTGAGCGAGATGATTCGTAGTGTGGTGCCCCAAGGCGCGCTGGCCGCACGCCTGGGCGGGGATGAATTCGTGATCCTGCTGAACCCGGCGTCCACCGAACAGATCGTCGAACTGGGCAGCAGCCTGCGCGACCAGTTCCATCAACTGGCCTCGCAGACCTTTACCACGCCGGCGCCGGTGACCCTGAGTATCGGCGCCACCCTGTTCGACCAGCCGCCACCCAGCCTCACAGCGTTGATCGAGCAAGGCGATACCACGCTGTATGAAACCAAGCGTGGCGGGCGCGACAGTATTCGCCTGGTCGACCGCACTGGCGCCAGTTCCTACGGCTAAAGGTCGTAACTGACCGCCACGCTGCGCCCGGTCTTTACCGACTCCAACGCACAGTCCGCCAAATGCAACGCATACAGCCCATCGCGCACGCTGGTGGGCAGTGCCTTGCCGCTGTTCAGTGCATCGATGAACTGCGTCAGCTCATTGCGATACGCATCCGCATAGCGTTCCAGGAAAAAGTGCTGCAACGGCTCCAGCGCCTCGGTGTGTTCGGCGCTCCAATGGCGCAAGGTGCTCGGGCGGTGGTTGTCGGTGAGCAATACGCCGTGGGCGCCAGACACCTCCACGCGCTGGTCGTAGCCATACACCGCCTGGCGGCAGCAGTTGATGTGGCATTGCTTGCCGGAGGCGGTGCGCAGCAGCACCATCACGCTGTCGTAGTCGTCGATCTCGGCCAGGCTCGGGTCCACCAGGCGGCTGGCGATGGCGCTGACTTCCACCGGTTCTTCGCCGAGCAGATGGCGGGCGGTGTCGAAGTCGTGGATGGTCATGTCGCGCAGGATGCCGCCGGAGTGGGCCAGGTAGTCACGCGGCGCCAGGCCGGGGTCGCGGCTGGTGATGATGACCTGGCGCACCGCACCGATCTGCCCGGCGTCGAGGGCTTGGCGCAGGCGCAGCATGTCGGGGTCGAAGCGGCGGTTGAAGCCGAGCATCACCTTGCCGCCTTGGCGCTCCACGGTTTGGGCGGCGTTGCGGGCCTTGGCGATATCCAGGTCGATGGGTTTTTCGCAGAGCACGGCCTTGCCTGCGGCCACCGCCGCCAGGAGCAAGTCGATATGCGTGTCGGTAGGCGTGCCGATCACCACCGCGTCGATGTCTTTGCGGGTCAGCACGGCGGCGCAATCGTAGGCGGCTTCGCAACCCAATTGTGTGCTCAGCGCATCGACGCCTTCGCGCCAGGGGTCAGCCACCAGCACCAGCGTGGCATGGGGGTGGGCGGCGACGTTGGCGGCGTGGATCTTGGCGATGCGCCCCGCACCCAGAACGGCGATTCTCAGCATGGTCGAACTCCTGATGTTGTTATTGAGGGAGTACTTAATCCGGCAGGTTGAACGGTGTGACGATCTGCACCTGGGAGGGCGCAATCGGCCCGGCCTTCCATAGCCGGTGGTACTGCAAGATGTGCAGGAACAGGTGGCGCGCATCAATCTGCAGGTTGTGATCGATGATCGCCGCGACTTTTTCTTCGCGCAGCAGTTGGCGGTTTTCTTCGTCGAGGTCGTGGCCGATAAAGACCTCCAGCGGCCGATCCTGGGCGGCAAAGGCATCGACAATCGCGCGGTTGCCGCCGCCGACGCTGTACACCGCCTTCAATTCGGGATGCTGTTGCAGCGCCTGGGTCACCCGCTCGAAGGTGCGGTCGTACACCCCGTAGCCGCCGCTGACATCCAGCACCCGCAAATGCACAGCACGCCCACGCAGCCAGGCGCGAAAGCCCATCTCGCGTTCTTCTTCGCCACGGAACAATTCGCTGCCGATCACCACCGCCACGTCCTGGGGCAGCGCCGGCAGCCAGCGCGCCATCAGGTAAGCGGCGGTCTGGCCGGCGGTGCGGTTGTCCATGCCGACGTAACCGATGCGCTCGCTTTGCGGCAGGTCCGTGACCAGGGTCACCACCGGAATGCCCGCCGCAATCAGCTGCTTGACCGCCAGGTTTACCGCCGGCTCATCTGCCGCCTTGAGCACCACGCCCTGGCTGCCGGTGTCCAGGCAGCGCAGCAACTGGTCGTGCATGGCCTGGGGCTCGATCTCTTCGAACAGGTGAAAACGCGGGGCGATCCGGAACGGCGCCAGGCTGCCCAGTTGCGCGGTAATCGCCGCCTGCACCGCCGCGCTGAAACGCTTGGGCGTGTGCATGATCACGTCAACGTGAAAAGTCCGCCCCACCGCCAGGCCGTTTTTCTCCTGGGACTCCAACTCATCCAGCGCCTGTTCAATACGCCGCCGGGTCTGGGCATGCACGCTGCCGCGCAAATGCAGCACACGGTCGACCGTGGCTTTGCTCACCCCCGCCTGGGTGGCGAGCTGCTTGATGGAGAAGTGTTTGGCGCGTTCGAGCATGAGTTTCGCCTGAGGTGTTTTTGAGGTGTTTTTTGGGCGTTACTGAGGTTTCGCAATGCTAGTCTCAGTTTTGCCCGGCGTCGAGCCAGGCGATGAACAACAACAAAAAATCCTGGAGAACTGCATGCCTAACACCGATCTCGCCACGTCGTTCAGCGGCCAATATTTTGTCGTCACCGGCAGCACCCAGGGCCTTGGCGCAGCGGTGGCGCGCACCCTGGCCGAGCGCGGCGCCGCCGGGTTGATCATCTGCGGACGCCGTCGCGCCCAAGGCGAAGAACAGGTACGGCTGCTGGCACAGCTGGATTGCCAGGCGTTTTTTGTCGAGGCGGACCTTGAGAAGGTCGAGGATTGCCGCGCGATCATCGACGCGGCACGCACCCACTTCGGCACCTTGCATGGGCTGGTGAACTGCGCTGGCATGTCGGACCGCGGCACCATTCTTGACACCTCGCCGGAGCTGTTTGATCGACTGATGGCGGTGAATGTGCGGGCACCGTTCTTCCTGATGCAGGAAGCGTTGAAGCTGATGATCAGTAACGGTGTGGAAGGCGCGGTGGTGAATATCCAGAGCGTCACCGGGCATGGCGGGCAATCCTTTCTCAGCGCGTATGCGGCGTCCAAGGGCGCGCTGGCGATCCTCACCAAGAACGTGGCGTTCAGCGCGCTGCGCAACCGTATCCGCGTGAATGGCCTGAATATCGGCTGGATGGACACGCCCCATGAAGATGACATCCAGCGCCAGTACCACGGCGCCCAGGATGGCTGGCTGGAGAAGGCCGAACGCGCACAACCGTTTGGGCGCCTGCTCAAGCCTGACGAAGTGGCGCGTAGCGTGGCATTCCTGCTGTCCCGCGAGTCGGGGATGATGACCGGCTCGGTGATCGACCTGGAGCAAGGCGTGGTCGGTTGCACCGACGGCGGCAGCCCGCAACCCAACCAGGCGCTGGGAGGTGTGTGATGTCGGTGTTCGTGACTGAACAGGCCGTGCGCCTGGCGGATTTCAGCGAGCTTTGCGCGCAACAGGTCAATCCCGAGGATTACCCGCTGTGCGCGCAAGTGCTGAACAATGTGCCGATCTATCAGGCCCAGACCCTGCGCAACGCTGAGCGTTTGACGGTGATGAACGAACTGCACCGCCTGTTCCGCGACGGGCCAGGGGTGATGGTGGTGCGCAGCGCTTATGAAGATCTGGAAGTGGTGGACCGCCACAGCCAGGTGTTCGAAGCGATTTTCGCCAACGAGGCCGTGCAAGGGGCGGCCGCCGACCACTTCGCCAAAGCCGGCAGCAATGGGCGCATCTGGAATTCGTTGCAGAAAGCCGCGCTGGAGTCGCCCGCCTCTTTTGTCGAGTACTACGCCAACCCGTTGCTGGGCTTGATCGCCGAGGCATGGCTGGGCCCGAGCTATCAGGTGACCGCCCAGGTCAACGTGGTGCACCCCGGCGGCCAGGCGCAGCAGCCCCACCGCGATTACCACTTGGGGTTCCAGACCAATGACGTGGTGGAGCGCTTTCCCCTGCCCCTGCACCTGTTGTCCCAATACCTGACGCTACAGGGCGCGGTGGCGCATTCGGATATGCCGCTGGAAACCGGCCCGACCCAACTGCTGCCGTTTTCCCAGCAATACGCCCTGGGCTATCTGGCGTGGCGGCGCCCGGAGTTTATCGACTACTTCCAGCAGCATGCCGTTCAGTTACCGCTGAACAAGGGCGACCTGTTGTTCTTCAACCCGGCGCTGTTCCATGCTGCCGGCACCAACCGCACGCCAGACCGCCAGCGCACGGCTAACCTGCTGCAGATCTCCTCGGCATTCGGCAAGCCCATGGAAGCCCTCGACCGCGATCGCATGATGCTCGCGGTGTACCCGGCCTTGCTCGATAACACCGCACTGGATGCCCAGGCCGTACACGCCGTGATTGCCTGCACCGCCGACGGCTATTCCTTCCCCACTAACCTGGACACCGACCCACCCTTGAAGGGCCTGGCCCCGCAAACCGGGCAGCAGCTGATGCAGCAAGCCCTCGACGAACGCTGGCCGCTTTCGGACTTTGCCGCTGCCGTGGCGCAGATGCGGGCCAAACGCCAAGCGTGAACCCTCTGTTTTAACAACAACAAGAAGAACGGAGCACCACCATGAAGAAGCAAGTTCTTGCGGCACTCTTTACCCTGGCAATCAGCCCCTGGGCGCTGGCCGATATCCGTATCGGCGTGAGCATCGCCCAGGTCGACGATGTCTTCCTCGCGCAAATGCGTGACTACATGGCCGCCCACGCCAAGGCACTCCCCGGCGTGACCCTGCAATTTGAAGACGCCCAGGGCGATGTGGTCCGCCAGTTGAACCAAGTGCAGAACTTCACGGCCCAGGGCATGGACGCGATTATCGTCAACCCGGTGGACACGGCGGCCACACAAAAAATGACCGCCAATGCCCAGCAGGCCAAGACCCCGCTGGTCTACGTCAACCGCCGTCCGGATGCCCAGCAGTTGCCACCGGGTGTGGGCTACGTGGGCTCGGATGAGGTCAAGGCCGGTGAAATCCAGATGCGCTACCTGGCCGAGAAAATGGGCGGCAAGGGCAACCTGGCGATCATGCTCGGGCTGCTGTCCAACAACGCCACGCACAACCGCACGCTGGGGGTGAAGACCGTGCTCAAGGAGTATCCCGACATCAAGATCGTCGAGGAGCAGACCGCCGAGTGGCAACGCAACAAGGCGATCGACTTGATGAACAACTGGATCGTCTCCGGGCGCAAAATCGATGCGGTGGCGGCGAATGCCGATGAAATGGCGATCGGCGCGGCCATGGCAATCAGCCAGGCGGGCATGCAGCCGGGCAAGGACATCCTGGTGGCCGGCAGCGATGGCGGCCCAGCGGGGTTGGACGCGGTCAAGAAGGGCCAGTTACTGGTGACGGTGTACCAGGACAATAAAGGCCAGGCGGTGGGCTCGATTGACCTGGCGGTGAAGATGGTGAAGAAGGAACCGTACACGGCTGAGCTGACGATTCCTTATCAGCAGATCACAAAGGAGAATTACCAGGCGTTTCTCAACCCTTGAGACCTCACTCAATTTCTCCTGCGACTCGACCTAATGTGGCGAGGGAGCTTGCTCCCTCGCCACAGGTACTGTGTTCGCCCTTGTTTGAATGGCATGTAAGTCAAGACGGTCGCGATCTATTCACCACCAGATAAAGCAACGGCCCCACCGACACAAACACCGCCGTCAGCACAAAGTACGGCAGCAACGAAACCACCGAGCGCCCGCGCCGCTGCGCATCCCGGTACATCCACACACACGCCAGCAGCGCCATCAGGTACAGGTCGATCACCACCTGCGCGGTGTCCGGCCGCGACATCAATTCGCGACCAAAGGCCAACAGCGACTGTTCGGCCGTCAGCATCGTCGCCAGGGTGTACAGCGAGAATCCCAGCAAACCGGCCAGGGCGATAAAGCGACTGTTCATGGGTTCTTCCTTGACGTGATAGAGGCCCCACGTTAGTGATAAGGTTCGGCCCCTCGCAATGACCTCGGAGGTCATGATTCCGCCATGGACAACCCTGCTACTGCCGGCGAACACCTGCGCCAATTGCGCCGGCACGCCAAGCTGAGCCAGCTCGACCTGGCCCTGATCACCGGCATTTCCCAGCGCCACCTCAGTTGCATCGAGACCGGTCGCGCCAAGCCGAGTCCCGCCACGTTACACAACCTGTTGACCACGCTGGAGGCACCGCTGGAGCAGTGCAACCGCGTTTTCCTCGCCGCCGGCTATGCGCCGCGTTATGCCGCCACCCCGCTCGCCTCGCCCGCCATGGCGGCAATCCGCGAAGCCGTCAGCCATGTGCTGCACACCAACAATCCGGCCCCTGCCATCCTGCTGGGCAGCCAGTGGGAAGTGCTGGCGGCGAATGCCAGTACCGGCCTGCTGTTTGAATTAGCGGGCATCCGCCCGGATGCCGCTGAGGGCGTGAACTTGCTGACGACGCTGCTGCAGCCAGGCGGCCTGGGCGATCACCTGAGCAATGCCGAGGAGATCCGTACCCTGGCCTGGCAGCGCGCCACCCGTGAGGCGTTGGGCAATCCCGAACTGGCCGCGCTGCTGGCAAGCCTGCCAACTCCGGCCAACACCGAACTGCCCGCACACATGCCGCCGCTGGTACTGACCCGTGTGCGCTCATGCCAGGGTGAACTGAGCTTTTTGTCCACCTTCACCACGTTTGGCATGCCCCAGGACATCACCCTTACTTCCCTGCGGATCGAACATCTGATTCCTGCGGACGAGGCGACCTGGCAGGTGATGCGCGGCGCTTATGCGGAGTATGCCGCGCTGGTTTTGTGAAATATCTGTCCGTAGACTGCCGCCATACCCCCACTTGAAGGCGGCGAAAAAAACGTGATGCAAGTTACCGAAGTCTCCATTGCCCAATTGCGCGCTGCGCTTGAATCCGGTCAGACCACGGCCGTTGAACTGGTCAACGCCTACCTGGCGCGGATCGACGCCTATGACGGCCCGCAGACCGCCACCGCCTTGAACGCCGTGGTAGTGCGCAACCCCGAGGCCCTCAAAGAAGCCGAGGCGTCCGATGCACGCCGGGCCAAAGGCGAAACCTTGGGGCCATTGGATGGCATTCCTTACACCGCCAAAGACAGTTACCTGGTCAAGGGCCTGACCGCAGCCTCCGGCAGCCCGGCGTTTGCCCACCTGGTCGCCCAGCGTGACGCGTTCACCATCGAGCGTCTGCGCGGCGGCGGCGCCATCTGCCTGGGCAAGACCAACATGCCGCCGATGGCCAATGGCGGTATGCAGCGTGGCGTGTATGGCCGCGCGGAGAGCCCGTACAACGCCGACTACCTGACGGCGCCGTTTGCCTCCGGCTCGTCCAACGGCGCTGGCACTGCGACCGCGGCCAGTTTCGCCGCATTTGGCGTGGCCGAAGAAACCTGGTCCAGCGGACGCGGTCCAGCGTCCAACAATGGCCTGTGTGCCTACACGCCGTCCCGTGGCGTGATATCGGTGCGCGGCAACTGGCCGCTCACACCGACCATGGACGTGGTGGTGCCTTACGCCCGCACCATGGCCGACCTGCTGGAAGTGCTCGATGTGGTGGTAGCCGAAGACCCGGACACCCGTGGCGACCTCTGGCGTTTGCAGCCGTGGGTGCCGATCCCGAGCGTCGCCTCGGTGCGCCCGGCGTCCTACGCTGAACTGGCCGTGACTGCCGAATCCCTCGTCGGCAAACGCTTTGGCGTGCCACGCATGTATATCAATGCTGACCCCGACGCCGGCACCAGTGAAAAGCCCGGCATCGGCGGCCCCACCGGGCAGAAGATCAACACCCGCGCCAGCGTGATCGACCTGTGGAACGACGCACGCCAGGCGCTGGTTGCGGCCGGTGCCGAAGTGATCGATGTGGACTTCCCACTGGTGTCCAACTGCGAAGGCGACCGCCCTGGCGCACCCACCGTGTTCACCCGTGGCCTGGTCTCCAAAGAGTTCCTCCACGATGAACTGTGGGAGCTGTCGGCCTGGGCCTTCGATGACTTCCTGCGCGCCAACAACGACCCTGCCCTCAACCGCCTGGCGGATGTGGACGGGCCGAAGATCTTCCCCCACGACCCCGGCACCCTGCCCAACCGTGAGGACGATCTGGCCGCCGGCATGGACGAATACGTGCGCATGGCCGAACGCGGTATCACGCCGTGGAACGAGATCAGCACGGTCCCCGACGGCCTGCGCGGCCTGGAGCAAACCCGCCGCATCGACCTGGAAGACTGGATGGACACGCTCGGTCTCGACGCAGTGTTGTTCCCGACCGTGGCTGATGTAGGCCCAGCGGATGCCGATGTGAACGAAGCCTCTGCCGATATCGCCTGGAGCAACGGCGTGTGGGTGGCCAACGGGAACCTCGCGATCCGCCATCTCGGCGTGCCGACTGTCACCGTGCCAATGGGCGTGATGGCGGATATCGGCATGCCGGTGGGCCTGACCTTTGCCGGGCGGGCGTATGACGATTCGGCGTTGCTGCGGTTTGCGTCGGCGTATGAGGCAACCGGCAGCAAGCGCCTGGTTCCGCCACGTACACCGCCGCTGGCAGCAGGCTAAACGCAGTCAAACACGTGGGAGCAGGCTTGCTCGCGAATACGGTCCTTCAGCCACAAATAGGCTGACTGATCCACCGCTTTCGCGAGCAAGCCCGCTCCCACACTTTCGCCTGTATTTCAAATCAGGCGATGTGGAGCACGGCAATCAACAGGATTACCGCATCGATGGCTCAGCCGTGCGCCACTGCAATCATGTCGATCTCCACCGCCGCCGATTTCGGCAACTGCATCACGCCAATCGACGTGCGCGTGTGCACCCCGGCAGCACCCAGAATCTCGTGCAACAAATCCGACGCGCCGTTGGCCACTTCACTCTGCTGATCAAAATCCTCGGCACTGCGCACGTAAACGGTGATGCGCGGGATTGCCTTGACCCGATCCAGCGAACCCAAGGCCTGCTTGAGCAAACCCAGGCAGCGCAAGGCGCTGATGCCGGCGGCGATTTGCGCCTGGGCCAAGGTCAAGGTGTCTCCGACCTTGCCCGGCAGCACGATGGCATCGCCGACCCGGGGAATCTGGCCGCTGATGTACAGGTGGTTGGCGTCCCGGACCAGTGGTGTGTAGTTGCCACCGACTTTGAATTCATCCAGCTGATAGCCGAGGCGTAGCTGGGCGGCCTGGTATTTTTCGTCGGGTGTCATGGGCGTGAATCCTCGTTTCGGCGTTGCCACTCCTCCACCACGTCGCCCAGGGTCTTGGGCACCTCGTTGCGGATCCAGGCCATGAACGGCCGGTCGAACCTGAACCCTGGGCCGCAGTGCTCACGCATGAAGCGGCGTACGTTTTGAGTGTTTTTGTAGTGCGGGGTTACCGGAGTGGCGCGGGTAAGGGTGTCGCTGTGCCAGTCAAAATCCATTTTGTCTCTCGGGCAGTATCAGGTTTCGGCAGTAGCATAGCGATGTGCTACTGGCACAGGAAGCGAGGCATGATTCAATCAATGTGTTGGGACATCGTATAAGTCGACCTGTGGTTTATAACGCCTTCAAGTCTAATCTTTTCAAGATATTTCGAAATTTCACTTTCCTTCCTCACCCGAAATATTGCATGGTTGTACGACGACTTAAGCTGTCGTGCCAGCCCCCCACAACAATAAGGAAACACCCATGCAAAACGTCAAAGTGCTGATCGGTTTTCTGTGCCTGTTCACCGGTTACGTCGCAGCCGCGCCTGCCCCTGCCGAAAAGGATGTGGCCCAAGCGGTCGACCAACTGACCCAAGCCATGCTGCACCTGGACCTCAAACAGCTTCACGCGCTGACGGCCGACAAGCTCACCTACGGCCACTCCAGCGGCAAGGTGCAGAACAAAGACCAATTCATCGCTGACCTGGAAACCCATACCAGCGCCTTCAAGACCCTGGAAATGCAAAACCAGACCATCATCCTGCAAGGCGACACCGCGCTGGTACGCAACCACTTCCACGCCCTGGCCGTGAACAGCGGTGTTGAAGTGCCTACCGACATCGACAACTTCCAGGTCTGGCAGAAGCAAAAAGGCAAATGGCTGCTGATCGGACGTCAGGCCTACAAGTACTGATACCTTGCGGTGAGCCGCTGAAACCGGCTCACCACGCCACCACCTTGCGCACCTTGAGCAACGCTTCGCGCAGTGCCGAGATCGGCACCGAACCCAAGGCCAACCGCAACGCATGCGGGACATGCGCCGAGACGGCAAACGGCTCGGCGGTCGACACGGCAATGTTGTCACGCTGCAAGGCCATGGCGATCTGATCGGCCCGGGCGTCTTCCGCCAGGGGTAGCCACAAGAAGTAGGACGAGGGATGGCTGATCGTGGTCAGCCCTTTGAACACCTGAGCGGCCAAGGCCTGTCGCGCCTGGGCATCCTCGCGCTTTTGCGCCTCAAGCTGCGCCACCGTGCCATCCTCCAGCCAGGCCACCGCTATGGCGCTCATCACACCGGGCACATTCCAGGTAGTGGCCATGATGGTGCGCTCCAGCGTCTTTACCCATTCCATCGGCGCCGCGATAAACCCCACGCGCAGGCCGGTCGCGACACTTTTCGACAGCCCGCCCACGTACACCGTGCGTTCTGGCGCTAGCGTCGCCACCGGTGGCGGTGCGTCTTCAGCGAGGAACGCGTAGGCCGCGTCTTCAATGATCATCAGATTGTGCTGACGGGCGATGGACACCAGCCGTTCGCGCTGGGACAGAGCCATTACCCAACCGAGGGGATTGTGCAGAGTCGGCATGCTGTACACGGCGCGCACCGGCCGTTTGCGACACAGGTTGTGCAAGGCCTCCAGATCAGGGCCGGTCGGCGTCACAGGGATCGCGACAATTTCCAGGTGCAGGGTCTCGGCCAGCACCTTGAACCCCGAATAGGTCAACGCATCCACCGCAATCACATCGCCGGGTTTGAGCAGCGCCATCATCGTCACCGCCAGGCCATGCTGGGCGCCGCTGACCAGCAGCACCTGCTCGGCGTCGACACTGAGCCCGCGACTGAGCAAATGCCGCGCAAAGGCTGCGCGCTCATGCAGGCGCCCGGCGTGGGGCTGGTAACGCAACAGTGCTTCGAGGTCGCCAGACAGCGCCAGTTGGCGCAACGCCGTGCGCAACAGCTCCGCCTGGCCCGGCAACGAGGGGTAATTGAAATTGAGGTCGAGCATGCCCGCCGTCACCGTCATCTGCCCACTGCCCTGCCCTGGCGGCAACGCGATCTCGCGCACGAAGGTGCCACGCCCGGTTTCGCCGCTGACCAGGCCCATGGCTTCAAGCTCGGTGTATACGCGGCTGGCGGTGACCAGCGCCAGGCCGTGCTCGGCGGCCAGTTGCCGGTGCGTCGGCAGACGCGTGCCGGGCAGCATGTTGCCGCTGCGGATGGCTTCGGCAAAGGAATCGACCAGGGACTTGTAGCGGGCGCGTGGCATTGGGATGTATCCATGACAATTTTTTGATTGTCCTAATGCTCGCCCCTAGGATGGCCAGAACGCAACCCCTCCGGCTACGGGCACTCCCTCATGGAACGTACATCCCCCCTCAACACCCTGGATACCAGCACTTTGGGCTGGGTCAACGGCTTTATTGGCGTGGTGATTTTCAGCGGCTCATTGCCCGCCACACGATTGGCCGTGATGGAATTCGACCCGGTGTTTCTCACCATGGTTCGTGCCGCGATCGCCGCCTTCCTTGGCGTGATCCTGCTGTGGCTGTTCAAGGAAAAACGCCCCGCGCGCAATCAGTGGGTGCCGCTGGCGATTGTCGCCCTCGGCGTGGTGATCGGGTTTCCCTTGCTCACCGCCCTGGCGCTGCAATACGTGACCTCGGCCCACTCCATCGTATTCATCGGCCTGCTGCCTCTGGCCACCGCAGTGTTTGGCGTGTTGCGCGGCGGCGAGCGGCCGCGTCCGGTGTTCTGGTTGTTCTCGATTGTGGGCAGTGGGTTGGTGATGGGTTATGCCGTGGCCCAAGGCTTGAGCGCCGCACCGGCCGGCGATCTGCTGATGCTGCTGGCGGTACTGGTGTGCGGCCTGGGTTATGCCGAAGGCGCCAAGCTCTCGCGCAGCCTGGGCGGTTGGCAGGTGATCTGCTGGGCGCTGGTGGTGTCGATACCGGTGGTGGCGCCGCTGAGCCTGATGCTCGCGCCGTCGACCTTCAGCGCCATCAGCCTGCCCGCCTGGTTGAGCCTGGGCTACGTGTCACTGTTCAGCATGTTGATCGGCTTTGTGTTCTGGTATCGCGGGCTGGCCCAGGGTGGCATTGCCGCCGTCGGCCAGTTGCAGTTGCTGCAACCGTTTTTCGGCCTGGCGCTGGCGGCGGGCCTGCTGCATGAGCAGGTCAGCCTGGGCATGGTGCTGGTGACGGTTGCGGTGATCGGCTGCGTGGCCGGCGCGAAGCGGTTCGCCCGTTAACGCTGCGGTGCGACCATCTTGAACTTGATGTTGATGTCGTTGGACACCACGCTGTTGCCGGCCCACTCACCCTCGCCGATCTTGAAGTCACCACGCTTGAGGACGAACTCACCGTCGAACACGCCAATGCCGCTCTGCTCCTTGAGCACCACGTCCACATCCACCGGACGCGTGGTGCCCTTGATGGTCAGGTTGCCGCTGATCGTGTAGCGGTTGTCGCCCAAGGCTTTGACGCCGGTGGACTCGTACACACCCACCGGAAACGTCGCGGTATCAAACCAGGACGCGCGTTGCAGCTCGTCATTCGCGTCCGGGCTACCCGCGTCGATGCTGGCCAGCTGGATCTTGAGCAAGGCATGCCCGGTCTCCGGCTTTTGCGTGTCGAAGGTTAAGGTGCCTTCAAACTCGCTGAACGTACCGTACACCCGCTGCCCCAATTGCTTGTAGGTGAAGCTGATCTGGCTGGCGGTGCGGTTGACGTCCTTGTACTCCACCGCCTGGGCGCTGGAACCATACGCAAGGATCAAGGCCAGTACGACGACCGGGGACATAAGACGTTTCATGCAACGCTCCACAAAGGAAAGGACACAGGTACTGAACTAACACGCCATACCAGGGATTTATTCCATTCGGGCGTTTGTCCTGCTAAACAGAGTAGTCGCCCCACCCATAATAAGGACGCTGCATGCACGCCCCCTCACTCCAGGACATCACCGCGCCGGAAGGCATCTGCTACGGCTGCGGCGGCAGCAACCCCCACGGCCTGCACATCAAGAGCCGCTGGGACGCGGACGGTATCCATCTGGTCGCCGAACACCTGCCCGAGGCCCACTACAGCGGCTGGCCCGACCTGGTCTACGGCGGCCTGATCGCCATGCTGGTGGACTGCCACTCCAACTGGACCGCCATGGCCTACCACTACCGCGCCGAAGGCCGCGAGCCCGGCAGCCTGCCGCGCATCGACTGCGTCACCGGCAACCTGGGCATCAAATTCATCAAGCCGACGCCCATGGGTATCACCCTCACCCTGCGCGCGCGGGTTGACGGTGACGTGGGACGCAAGACCCGCGTGATTTGCGAGGTGTACGCCGGTGACGTGCTGACCGCCATCGGCGATTCGATCTTCGTGCGTGTCGACACCGGCCAATTGGCCGCCGCCGCCCATGGTCGCGAGGGCTGATCCTGGGCTACATTGACCGCCACCGCTAATCGAGGATGCACCGATGACTCGTCTCACCGCGAAAGACTTTGCCCCCGAACTGCTGGAACTCTATGACGGCTACGCCCACGGCAAGATCAACCGCCGCGAATTTCTCGACCGCGCTGCGCTGTTCACCTTTGGCGGCCTCACCGCTTCGGCCCTGCTCGCGGCCCTGAGCCCCAACTACGCGCTGGCCGAGCAGGTGAAATTCACCGACCCGGACATCGTCGCCGACTACATCACCTACCCATCGCCCAAAGGCAACGGCACGGTGCGCGGCTACCTGGTGCGCCCGGCCAAGGCCACGGGCAAGCTGCCGGCGGTGGTGGTGGTCCACGAAAACCGCGGCCTCAACCCCTACATCGAAGACGTCGCCCGACGCCTGGCCAAGGCCGGCTTCATCGCCCTGGCCCCGGATGGCCTGACCTCGGTGGGCGGCTACCCCGGCAATGACGAAAAAGGCGTGGCGCTGCAACAGACCGTCGACCCAACCAAGTTGATGAATGACTTCTTCGCCGCCATCGAATGGCTGATGCACCACGACAGCAGCACCGGCAAGGTCGGGATTACCGGCTTCTGTTATGGCGGCGGCGTGACCAACGCGGCGGCGGTGGCCTACCCGGAACTGGGCGCGGCCGTGTCGTTTTATGGACGCCAGCCGGAGGCCAAGGACGTGCCCCGGATCAAGGCGCCGATCATGTTGCACTTCGGTGAACTGGACACGCGGATCAACGAGGGTTGGCCGGCGTATGAGCAGGCGCTCAAGGCCGCCGGCACTACGTATGAAGCGTATATCTACAAGGGCGCCAACCACGGCTTCCATAATGATTCGACGCCACGCTATGACGAGGCGGCGGCGAATCTGGCGTGGGAAAGGACGCTCGGTTGGTTCAATAAATACTTGGTTTAAGCGCTTACGCGTTCACACATCCACCCTTTGAACGCCAGCATCGCTGGCGTTTCAGCCCGCGACTGCAAACGCGTCAACCAATAGCTACCCGTGCTGATGCCGACGTCGAACGGCTGGCGGATCACGTCGCTCTCCAATTGCCGCGAAAACATCATGGCCGGCGCCAGTGCCACGCCGATGCCTTGCAAGGCGGCTTCCATCATCGCCAACGAAGAATCGAACACGATACTGCGCGGCACCAGGGTATCGGCGGGCAAACCGGCAGCCTGGAACCACAGGCTCCATTCATCGGTACGGTAGGAGCGCAGCAAGGTGTGTTTAAGCAAATCTTGCGGCGCGTGCAGTTGCTCGGCCAACTGCGGCACGCAGAGTACGGTGAGAGGCGCTTGCAGCAACTCGCAGGCGTCGGTGCCGTGCCAGGCACCCGCGCCGAAGCGGATCGCGTAATCCAGGCCTTCCGCCGCCACGTCGACACGGTTGTTGTGGGTGGACAGGCGCAGGTCGATAAACGGGTAACGACGTTGAAAATCCGCCAGACGCGGCAGCAACCAACCTACCGCGAACGTGCCGACGGCCCCTACGGTGAGGACCTCGCGATAGTGACCGCCTTCAAACTGGCCGAGGGTATGGGCGATACGATCAAAGGATTCGCGCAACACCGGCAACAGGGTTTCACCTTCGCGCGTCAGCATCAGGCCCCGTGGCAGGCGCTTGAATAATGTGACATTAAGTTGCGCCTCCAGGCTTTTGACTTGATGGCTCACCGCCGCCTGGGTCACGCACAATTCGATGGCCGCCCGGGTGAAGCTCAGGTGACGGGCCGAAGCCTCGAACGCGCGCAGGGCGTTGAGGGGCAAATGGGAGCGCAGCATGCTAGACCCTAGATTTTCTAATGGTAGATGCAAGATATCATCGTTTGCCGCGAGGGTGGAACCTGACTAGATTTGCGTCGCCTGCGCAGGCGCCGATCAACAGTGCATCATTTACATGGAAGCGAACCACCATGAACTCCAGCGTACGAAATTTCCTTTTTTCAGCCTTGTTTATCGGGTCCGGCACCTGCATGGCTGCCACCGACCTGCGCCAGGTCGTGGACGGCAGCATTGAACCCCTGATGCAGCAGCAAGGCATCGCCGGTCTGTCGGTGGCCGTGGTGAACAAAGGCAAGGTGCAATACTTTAACTACGGCGTTGCCAACAAGGACAACCAGCAGTCGGTGACTCAGGACACGCTGTTCGAGATCGGCTCAGTGAGCAAAACCTTCACCGCGACGCTGGGAGGTTATGCCGAGGCCAGCGGCAAGCTGAAGCTTTCGGACATGGCCAGCCAGCACCTGGCGGCACTCAAGGGCAGCGCGTTCGACCGCATCAGCCTGTTGCAACTGGCCACCTACACCGCCGGCGGTCTGCCGCTGCAGTTCCCGGACGCCGCCGACAACGCCGACACCATGCTCGGCTATTTCCAACACTGGAAACCCACGTACGCGCCCGGTGCACAGCGTCTTTATTCCAACCCGAGCATCGGTCTGTTCGGCTACCTCAGCGCAAAAAGCCTGGGCCAGCCATTCAATGTAGTCATGGAAAACACCCTGCTGCCCAAGCTGGGCCTGAAGAACACCCATGTCAGCGTGCCTGCCGACAAAGCTGACACCTATGCCCAAGGCTACGACAAGGATCAGAAACCCGTACGCGTCGGCCCCGGTGCGCTGGACAGCGAAGCCTATGGCATCAAGACCAGCACCCAGGACCTGGCGCACTACGTGATGGTGAACATGCACCCGCAGACGCTGGAGAAGCCCCTGCAACAAGCCATCGCCATCGCGCAAACCGGTTACTACACCGTAAACGGCACCACACAGGGCCTGGGCTGGGAGTACTACCCCTACCCGATCGAGCAGCAAGCATTGATTGATGGCAACTCCACACCGATGGCGATGGAACCGCACACGGTGAAGTGGCTGGCCCCAGCCCAGGTACAGCCCGCGAACGTGTTGTACAACAAGACCGGTTCAACCCGAGGTTTTGGTGCCTATGTGGCGTATGTACCGAGCAAGGATATAGGCGTGGTGATTCTGGCGAACAAGAACTACCCAAATGCCGAACGGGTGAAAGTGGCCCATGCGATCTTGAGCGCGCTGGACCACTGATCCCCAGAACCCGGTAGCCGGTTACATACCGAGCCAGTGCGGCAGTGCAAGGGAGATGAACGGCAAGTAGGTGACCATGATCAGGAACACCAACAAGATCATCAACCACGGCAACGCCGCACGAATGGTCTGTCCCAGGCTCAACCCGGTCACCGCCGAGGTCACGAACAGGTTCAACCCCACCGGCGGATGCACCAGGCCGATCTCCATGTTCACCACCATCACGATGCCCAGGTGAATCGGGTCGATGCCCAGCTTCATGGCAATCGGGAAAAAGATCGGCGCCAGGATCAGCACGATGGCCGAAGGCTCCATGAAGCTGCCCGCCACCAGCAGCACCACGTTGACCATGATCAGGAAACCAATCGGCGTCAGCCCTTCGGAGATCACCCACGCGGTGATTTCCTGGGGAATCTGTTCGGTGGTCAGCACATGGGCAAACAGCATGGCGTTAGCGATGATGAACATCAGCATGATCGCCAGACGCCCGGACTCCAGCAGCACCTTGGGGCAATCGCGCAGCTTCATATCTTTGTAGACGAACAGCGCAACAAACGCCGAGTACACCGCCGCCACCGCCGCCGCTTCGGTCGGGGTGAACATGCCGCTGTAGATGCCGCCGAGGATGATCACCAACAGCAACAGGCCCCAGAACGCACGGCGCGCGCAGGTCAGCCACTCGCGGAAGGTCGCCCGTGGCTGGGCTGGCAGCTTCTTGATGCGCGCGACGATGTAGATCGCGATCATCAGCATCAGGCCCAGCAGCAATCCCGGAATCACCCCGGCCATGAACAGCTTGCCGACCGAGGTTTCGGTGGCCGCCGAGTACACCACCATCACGATCGACGGCGGAATCAGGATGCCCAAGGTGCCCGCGTTACAGATGATCCCGGCGCCGAACTCCTTCGGGTAACCGGAACGCACCATGCCCGCCACGGCAATCGAGCCCACCGCCGCCACCGTTGCCGGTGACGAACCGGACAGCGCCGCAAACAGCATGCACGCCAGCACCGCCGCAATCGCCAGGCCGCCACGGATATGGCCGACACAGGCGTTGGCAAAGTCGATCAGCCGTTGCGCCACACCGCCGGTGGTCATGAACGCGCCGGAGAGCAGGAAGAACGGAATCGCCAGGAAAGTATAGGCGTCAGAGGTCTCGAACAGCTTGATCGCCAGGGAACTCACCGAGTCCTGGCTGAACATCAGGATCGACACGGCGCCGGACAGGCCCAGGGAAATCGCAATGGGCACGCCGAGGAACATGAACACAAACAACAACAGGAATAGACAGAGCACGGCCATCAGTGACGCTCCTCATGGCTGCCGGCCAATTTGCTGGCCTCACCAGCCTCGTCGGCCAGCCCCAACCCGACCTGACGGTGGGTAAAGATGCGGTAGAAAATTTCCAGGTAACGGATGAAGACCATGGCAAATCCGATAGGCACGATCACCACGATGTCGCCGACATCCACACCGTACTGGTCGAGGTCTTCTGCGCCGATGTGCGCGCCCATCACGGCGCTCACCCACTTGTAGCTGGCGACCATGAACAGCCCGGCATACGCCAGGCAGCACAGGCAGGCGAGCATGCCGAGCACGCGTTGCACCGGGCGCTTGGTCAGCTTCACCAGTGCATCCACGCCAAGGTGGCCGGCGGTTCGCACACCATAGGAAATACCGAAGAAGATCAGCCAGCCGAACATGGCCTTGGTCAGCGCCACGCTCCAGGTCATGTCCTGGGCCCAGGTCATGGTGTGATCGCCCAGGGCATTGAAGAAGTTGCTGCTCAACGCCCACTTGTCAGCCAGGGCAAAGAACAGCGTGTAGATGTTGTTAAGCATGACGTAGACGAATGTCACCAGGGTCATGGCGGCCAGCAGGAAGGCAATAAAACCTTCCTCCAGGTGCTCCCAGACGCGCCTTAGCGTTTGCATGGCAAAACCTCGCGAAAATGAGATGGGTTATGCAAGGCTCAGGATGGAACCGGCTCTAAATGTGGGAGCGGGCTTGCTCGCGAATGCAGTCTGTCAGTTGATAACCCTGGTGACTGACCCACCGCTTTCGCGAGCAAGCCCGCTCCCACATTGGCGCTCGGTACCACCCGCGCTTACTGGTTGGACGCGTCCGCCGCCTTGATCAGGTCAGCCCCAATCTCACCCTCGAACTTCTGCCACACCGGGCGCATGGCTTCGCGCCACAGCTGGCGTTGCTCCGGGGTCAGTTCGATGATTTCACTGGTCTTGGAATCGACGATCTTCTGCTTGGCCGACTGGTTCAGCGCTTCGGCCTGCTTGTTCACCTCGACGGTGACCTCGACCATGATCTGCTCCAGCGTGCTGCGGATATCCGGTGGCAGGCCATTCCAGAACTTGGCGTTGGTGATCACCATGTAGTCGATCAGGCCATGGTTGGACTCGGTGAAGTACTTCTGCACCTCGTTGACCTTCTGGCTTTCGTAGTTCGACCAGGTGTTCTCGGTGCCATTTACGGTGCCGGTCTGCAAGCCTTGATACACCTCGGCAAAACTCATCTTGCGCGGGTTGGCGCGGATCGCCTTGAACTGCTCTTCCAGCACGCTTGACGCCTGCACGCGGAATTTCAGGCCACGGGCGTCCTTGGGCTCATGCAGCGCCTTGTTCGACGAGAGTTGCTTGAGGCCGTTGTGCCAATAGGCCAGGCCGAGGATGTTCTTGTCCTGCATGGAGGTCAGCAATTCCTTGCCCTGGGCGGCCTGGAAACGGTCGACCGCAGCGAGGTCGTTGAACAGGAACGGCAGGTCATAGATCTGCACTTGCTTGGTGTACTGCTCGAACTTGGCCAGGGACGGCGCGAGCATCTGCACGTCGCCCAGCAGCAGTGCTTCCATTTCCTTGCCATCGCCGAACAGCGACGAGTTCGGGTACACCTCGACCTTGACCTTACCGGGCAGGCGTTCTTCCGCGAGTTTCTTGAACAGCAACGCGCCCTGGCCTTTGGGGGTGTTTTCGGCAACCACGTGGGCGAACTTGATGACAATCGGGTCCGCCGCCTGGGCCAGGCCCGCGGCAAACAAGGTGGCGGCGCACAGCAGCGCCCGGGAAAGCTTGAGCATGGGAAATCACCTTCTTATTGTTGTGTTGTAGGGCAAGGTGCCTGATGTCACGCGTGTAGTGAATTTCGATTTTTTGATACCTGCGTTCGGTCTGGGCGAACGCTAGATCTGAGCCGCCAGCAGCCGTTGCGCGCGCAGCAACACCGGCGCATCCACCATCTGCCCATCGATCTGATAGGCCCCTGCCCCATGGGCGCCGGCCTCCACCACCCGCTGGGCCCAGGCCAGGTCTTCGGCGCTGGGCGCCAACGCCTGGTGAATCACCGCCACCTGCTTGGGGTGGATACACAACGCGCCGGCAAACCCCATCTCATAGGCATGCCGAATCGAGCGGCGCAGGCCTTCGGGGTCGTCAATGGCCGGGTGCACGCCGTCCAGCGGTGCAACCAGGCCAGCTGCGCGGGAGTGCACGATCAACGCCAGGCGCGCCTGGTCCAGGGCGAACTGCGCGGCCGGGGAATGGCTGCTCAGGTTCAGGTCCAGCGCCAGGTCCAACCCGCCGAACGACAGGCGTTCTACCTGCGCTGCATGGGCGATCTCGGCCACCGCCAGCAAACCCCGCGCACTCTCGATGATCGGCCAGATGACTTTGCCGGTGGCCGCCACCACGGCGACCTGGGCTGCGCTTTCGACCTTCGGCAACAGCACGCCCGCCACATTCGGATGGGCCTTGCAGAACGCCACATCCTCAAAGTGCTCGGCATGTTCCGGCGCGTTGATCCGCACCCACACCTGGGCGGCGGGGTTGGCGGTCAAAAACGCCCCAAGGTTATCCCGCGCCTGGCGCTTGAGCGGCTCTTCCACCGCATCCTCAAAATCCACGATCACCGCGTCGGCACCGCTGGCCAAGGCTTTGGAAAATCGCTCCGGTCGGCTACCGGGTACAAACAACGCCGAACGTACCAATGGCTTGGGCATCTGTTGAATTCCTTATGGTTAAATCACACCGCGCGTGCGCAGGCCGTCGATGGCGTCTGCGGCGTAACCGAGCCCTTCGAGAATGCCTTGGCTGTGCTGCCCCAAACCTGGAACAGCGTCCATGCGCGGGGTGAACGCAGCATTGCGCGCCGGTGGCAACAGTGACGGCAACGCACCGGCCGGGCTGTCGACTTCGCGCCAACTGTCACGGGCCTTGAGCTGCGGGTGGTCCCACACGCCTTGCATATCGTTGACCCGGGCGCTGGCGATCTGCGCGTCTTCCAGGCGCTGGATCACCGCCTCGGCATCCAACTGCGCAAAGCTGTCCACGATGATCTGGCGCAGCACGTCGCGGTTGGCCGAGCGCTTGAAGTTGGCGGAGAAACGCTCGTCAGTCGCCAATGCCGGGGTGAGCAGCACCTTGTCGCAGAACGCCGCCCATTCGCGTTCATTCTGCAGGCCGAGCATTACCGTGCCGCCGTCGCCGGTGGGAAACGGTCCGTAGGGATAGATCGTCGAGTGCGCGGCCCCGGCACGCGGTGGCTGCGGTGCGCCGTCGAACGCGTAGTACATCGGGTAGCCCATCCATTCCACCAGGCTTTCCAGCATGCTCACATCGATGCGGCTGCCCTTCCCCGTCTGGCCGCGCAACAGCAGCGCCGAGAGGATGCCGCTGTAGGCGTACATGCCCGCCGAGATGTCCGCGATGGAACAACCGGCCTTGGCCATCTGGTCGTCGCCAGGCCCGCCAGTGACGGAGAGAAAGCCGCCTTCGCTCTGGATCAGCAGGTCATAGGCCTTTTTCTTTTCGTACGGCCCGCCTTCGCCATAGCCGGAAATATCGCAGACGATCAGGCGTGGGAAGCGCGCATGCAGCGCCTCGAACGACAAGCCCATGCGCGCGGCGGCGCCGGGTGCGAGGTTCTGTACCAGTACGTCGGCGTCAGCCAACAAGGTCTCGAGAATAGTGCCCGCCTCGTCCTGCTTGAGGTCCAGGGTCAGGCTTTCTTTGGAGCGGTTGGTCCACACGAAATGCGAGGCCAGGCCACGCACGCGTTCGTCGTAGCCACGGGCAAAGTCACCGGCGCCAGGGCGTTCGATCTTGATCACGCGGGCGCCCAGGTCGGCCAGTTGACGGGTACAGAATGGCGCGGCAATCGCGTGTTCCAGGCTGACAACGGTGATGCCGTCCAGCGGTCTTGGGTTAGTCATGACAGTTCCTCAAAGCCAGTCGGCCATGGATGCGACGTTGCGCAGGTCCCAGACCTTGTCGATCAGGGCATTGGCCTGGGCCGGTGTGCGGGCGTTGCTGAACTGGCTGAGACGCTGGAATTTATCAGCCAACTCCTCACGGCTCAGGGTGTTGCCCGGATCGCCTTTGGGCTCGTCGATGGCGCCGTGCAGCGTGCGGCCATCCAGCGTGGTGACGGTGACGCGACCGAGCCAGCGTTGCGGGTAAGCACCGTCGACGTAGGGGTCGAGGGTCATGCTGACCTTGTCGCGAAACGCCGAGACCGCTGGATCGGTCAACGCCAGCTCATGGAACTCGGTGAGCCCGGCCTTGCCATGCACGGCAATCAGGCCCAGCACGGTGCCCATGGAGAACTTGGCCTGGTGCACGCTGGTCGGTACTTTCACCCGGCCCAGTACATCGATGGCGCCTTGGTGCACGTGTGTTTCCACGTGGGCGATCTGTTCGGCGTGCAGGCCTTCGCGTTGCATCAAATCCAACAGCGCATCGGCGGCCGGATGGGTGTGGCGGCATGAGGCGTGGAACTTGAACGAGGTTTCCAGCAACGCCCAGCGGCTGCCCAGGTCGGCGGACAACTTGGCAGGCTCGGCATCACGGGACATACCGGCCGCCAGACCTTGATCGCCCTCCAGAATATTGCGCGCGCCGGTCAGGCCATCCGCCGTCAGGTAAGCGGCGAGCAAGCCGTCCGCCGCGGCTTTCGCCGTGTGCAGTTGCTTGGAATCGGCGGCATCGCGCAGGAACTCCCACAAGCCGGCCGCCTGGGTGCCCGCGCTGCCGAGCAGGTTGATGAATTGTTCTTCGTTGAATTCAAGCAATTTGCCCACGGCCACCGCCGCCGCCAACGTGCCGACGGTGGCCGTGGTGTGAAAGATACGGTAGTGGGAACGGCCCATGAATTCGCCGATGCGAATACCCGCTTCATAACCGGCTACCGACGCCAGCAGCAAATCGCGGCCGGATTTGCCGAGGTCCTGGGCGGCCGCCAGCGCTGCTGGAAATACCACGGTCGCCGGGTGCAGCACGGAGCTGTTGTGCAGGTCGTCCTGCTCGACCAGATGGGATGAAGCCGCGTTGACCAGCGCGGCGAAATACGCGCTGGTGCTGCCGCCATTGACGATCACCTGCGCCGGACCGCTGCTGGGGCCCATTTTCTGCGCATAAAGCTCGAACAACGGAATCGGGTGCGCGCCCTGGCTTGCCAGCGCCGAGGCCAGCCAATCCAGATACAAATCTTCGGTGCGCGCCAGCACGTCTTCCGGCAGTTGCGCGTAGTTCAGCTCGGCGAGGAACCGACACAAGGCTTGGGTATGGCTCATGGTCAGGCCCTCAGAAGCTGCGTGGCAGTTCGAGCAGATGCTCGGCCACGTAGGACAGGATCAGGTTGGTGGAGATGGGCGCCACTTGGTACAGGCGCGTCTCGCGGAATTTGCGCTCCACGTCGTATTCGCAGGCAAAGCCGAAACCGCCGTGGGTTTGCAGGCAGGCGTTGGCCGCCTCCCAGGATGCCTTGGCCGCCAGGTACTTGGCCATGTTGGCGCTGGCCCCGGCATTGGCGCCGCTGTCGTATTCCTCGCAGGCACGCCAACGCATCAGGTCGGCCGCTTCGATCTCGATATGCGCTTCGGCAATCGGGAACTGCACGCCCTGGTTCTGCCCAATAGGCCGGCCAAACACCACGCGGTCGCGGGCATAAGCACTGGCCTTTTCGATAAACCAGCGACCATCACCGATGCATTCGGCGGCGATCAGCGTGCGCTCGGCGTTGAGGCCGTCGAGGATGTATTTAAAGCCCTTGCCCTCTTCGCCGATCAGGCTGTCCAGCGGCAACTCCAGGTTGTCGAAGAACAGCTCGTTGGTTTCGTGGTTGACCATATTGGCGATGGGCTGCACGGTCAGGCCGTTGCCAATGGCTTCGCGCAGGTCCACCAGGAAGATCGACATGCCTTCGGATTTTTTCTTCACTTCGGCCAATGGCGTGGTGCGCGCCAGCAGGATCATCAGGTCGGAATGCTGGATCCGCGAGATCCACACTTTCTGGCCGTTGATCACGTACTTGTCGCCACGTTTTATCGCGGTGGTCTTGATCTTGGTGGTATCGGTGCCGGTGGTGGGCTCGGTCACGCCCATGGATTGCAGGCGCAATTCGCCGCTCGCAAGCTTGGGCAGGTAGAAGCGTTTCTGTGCCTCGCTGCCGTGCCGCAACAGGGTGAACATGTTGTACATCTGGCCATGTACGGTGCCGGAGTTGCCGCCGCAGCGGTTCACTTCTTCAAGGATCACCGAGGCTTCCGCCAGGCCCAGGCCGGAGCCGCCGTACTCTTCGGGGATCATCGCCGACAGCCAGCCGGCGTCGGTCAGTGCCTTGACGAAGGCTTCGGGGAAGCCTTTTTCCTCATCAATCCTGCGCCAGTACGCGGCATCGAATTCGGCGCACAAAGCGCGCACGCCTTCGCGGATGGCATTGAGTTCTTCATTGTCATTGGGGTTCATTAACGGCTCTCCGCCTGTTGTTCTTGGATTATTCGAAATGCACGCTGGCTTGCTGCGCCAGGCCCTGGGCATTGCCGGCCCACAGCTGCGCAACACCGGTTTCGGTCACACGGCCGCCCACTTCAAATGGCTGTGGCGCAATCAACGGGCGCACGCCGCGATAGGCAAAACGGCGCAGGGTGGCGCCAGGGTTGGCGCGGCAGAATGCGCGCAGGCTCAGGGTGGCGATCAGCGGCCCATGCACCACCAGGCCTGAATAGCCTTCGGTGCCGGTGACATAGGGGTAGTCGTAGTGAATGCGATGCCCGTTGAAGGTCACGGCGCTGTAGCGAAACAGCAGGGTGGGCGTGGGATCGACGGCTTCAGACCATTCGCCCTGCTCCAGCGCATCACCGCTGCCGGATTTGGGCGGTGTGGGTTCGCGGTAGACGATGTCCTGTTCCTCACGGATTGCCAGGCGACCGTCCTGGGAATAGTCGTGGCGCACGGTGACAAACAGCAGCGAACCGGTGCGACCGGTTTTCTCTTCGACTTGGGTAATGGTCGACACACGGGTCGCCGCCTCACCGGCCCGCAGTGCCTGCAGAAACTCGATGCGCCCACCGGCCCACATGCGGTTGCGGTTGTCAGCCGGCGGCAGGAAACCGCCACGGGCCGGGTGACCGTCGCTGCCTAGCGCGGTTTCCGGCAGCGGGTCTTGGAAGAAACACCACTGCCACAACGGCGGGATGTCCGAGCCGTCTTCGGGCACTTTTTCACCGAAGGTGGCGGCAATGCGCTTGAGCAGGTTATGGCTGAGGTGGTCGTGGGCGGTTTCGCTTCGGCCGATCCAATCGGTGGCGCTCATCGGGTGCAGGTCCTCGGGCAGTGAGTGTCTGCCCCGGATCATGCAAGCCTATCGCCGTTCTGAGAATTTGCATTTCAATAAACCGGCGTTCGGTTATGCTGAACGCCGCCATCCTGTACCGGGAGCCTTGCATGCACTTCGATCTGGCCGACCTGCGCCTGTTTATCCATATCGCCGAATCTCCCAGCCTGACCCAGGGCGCCAAGCGCGCGTTCCTCTCGCCGGCTGCAGCCAGCGCAAGGATCAAGGCGCTCGAAGGGCAACTCGACACCCGCCTGCTGTACCGCGACAGCCGTGGCGTGGAGATCACCCCGGCCGGTGAGCGTTTGCTGCACCATGCGCGGTTGATCATGCGCCAGGTGGATTACCTCAAGAGCGAATTCACCCAATACGGTGTGGATTCGGCCGGGCATATCCGCATCTTTGCCAACACCACGGCCGTCACCGAGTTCTTGCCGGAGGTGCTGGCGGGCTTCTTGTCACAACGTCCCGGCGTGACCGTCGACCTGCAGGAACGACTCTCCCGCGATATCGTGCGCGGCGTGCTGGATGGCACCAGCGACATGGGCATCATCGCCGGGCCCGTGGAAGCCTCGGGCTTGCAGGTGTTGCATTTCAGCACCGATGAGCTGGTGTTGATGGTGCCGGTCGGCCACCCCTTGGCGGAACAACCCTCGGTCACGCTGGAACAGACCCTCGCCTACCAGCATATCGGCCTGCACGAAGGCAGCACCTTGCTGAGTTTCCTGCGCGAACACGTCGAGCGGCTCGGCAAACATTTGTCTCTGCGTATCCAGGTGTCGAGCTTCGAGGCGATCTGCCGGATGGTCGAGGCCGGTGTGGGGATTGGCATCATTCCGGAGTCGGCCGCCGTGCGTCACAGCCGCACTATGCAATTGGTGGCGGTAAAGCTGGATGAGCCCTGGGCGATTCGCGAGCGCAGTATCCTGGTGCGGGAGCTGGAGGCGCTGCCCGGCACCATTCGTGCGTTGATTGCCACGTTGATGCCGGACTCGGTCAGTGCAGGCTGAGGTTACGCAGGCGCGCACCTTCGACGGTGATATGGCTCAAACGCCCCTGGTCATCGAATAACAGCCAGCCCTCCCCGCTGCGACGGATGTTCACTTCGTAGCGGGGCCAATGCAGCACCGCACACAGGTGGTCACTGGCGCGATGGATAAAGTGCCAGCGCGTGTCGCGTTCGCCGGCGATATAGCCGAACACCAGCCAGTCAGCGTCGAGGACGATGCGCACCGGGTCGCCGTCGAAGAAGCCTTCGTCACAGCCCGGCAGGCGATAACCCTTGCGGTTGCCCGCGACATCCAGGATCAGCGTCGGCTCTTCGTCATCGCGGCACCTGATCACGTACTCGATGGTTTGATCAAGCGCACAGTACAGCGCGTGGTTCTCCTCCGACTGCGTTGACGCCGGCTCACGTCCGGCCAGCCGACGCTCAGGCAAGCGGTAGTGCCAGCGTTCGACGCCATCACGCGGGTTGTAGAGCCAGAGGAACTCATTGCGCTCATCACCTTTGAGCGCGCGCAGCGTGCCCGGCAAGTCGCTGACGTGCCACAGGGTTTCAAAGTTGCGGTCCACGTCCACCACGCGCAGTTGCCGGCCCTGGCCGAGGGTCCAGGTGCTGCCGTCAAACTGCTCGGCGAACACGTCCAGCACCTGCACGCCCAGGTCGGTGGCGGTACGGTTGACCAGGTCGAGCTTGCTGATGCGCCACACCCTGTCACGACGGGTCAGCACCAGCGCCATCTGCCGACTGTGGGCCAGGACAATCCGCTGGGCCGGAACGGCGAAGTGATACAGGGTCTGGCCGCTGGCATCCGTCACCACCGCACCGGCCTCGCCCAGTGCCACCAGATAACGCTCGTCATCCAACGACACTGCGTCGTAGACCGGTCGGCTGCCCTGGGTCGGAGCGGTCCACTCCAGCGCATCGTCCACACGGACCAACGAGCGCCGGGCAGGACGCTTGAGGGCCTGGCCAGGCAAGTCCGCCTGCAAGCATTTATCGCGGCTCATCTTGACCAGCGATTGCAGCTGATTGAAGTTCAACCCCCCGTGACCACTGAGCTGGTCGGCCAGCACCGCGTGCACCGTCGCGCCGGCCAGCCAACGCAGGGCAGCGGTGTCGGACTTGTGCGCCAACAACGCGTGCGCCAGGGCATCGCGCTCGGCGTAACGGTCGGGATCGTCACGCAATTGTTCGATCCAGGGCCCGTAAGCCTCCAGGGTCTGCGGCAGCAGAATCGCGCGTTTGACCAAGGCGCCCATCGCCAGCCGTCCACCGGCCGCTTCAGCATCCAGCAGCCATTGAGCCGCACGCGGGCGCTCATCCGGCAGGCTCCACACCACCTCGACGGCTTGCAGCCACAGGCCTTTGGCGATCAGCGATTCAGCCCATTCCAGGCGCAAGCGCTCGGCAATTTGCGGCTGCTTGGCCTGGAGCAACACCACGGCATCGGCAAATGCATCGTCACGCCGCGCCACCAGCAAGGCACGCTGCCAGTTCTCGGCCAGGCACAGCAGACGCACGATCACCGCCGACGGCATGTCCCAGGCCAGGGCCAAGTCGGCAGCCTGTTGGTAGCGCGCGTGCTTTTCCAGGTAGTCGAGGGCTTCCTGGCGCTCCTTGAGCAGTTCCGCGAGGACGAAGACCGCTTCTTCAATACGGTTCTCGCGCGCCAGGCGCTCGTAGGAGCGGCGATAGACCTCGCGCAGATGCTCGGTCAGGCTTTGTTCGAAATGGTACGCACGGCCGGACCCGCTCTGCTGGCTGAGGGTCAGGTCCTGGCGCCGCTGCGGCGTGCCGAAATTCTGTTCAGCATTCGATTCCTGGCCGCCCAAAGGGATGGCATGGCGCAAGGCCTCGGCAAAATCACCGTCCTCGAACATCTCCAGCATGCGCTGCATGTAGGCGGCTTGGCGTTTGCCGTACAGCCTGGACAGTTTTGAATGCTCGGTCAGGCGGGTCAGCCAACGGCGCCAGGCGGACGGTTTATGCCGGGCCGGTTTGGCCCGTTCTGCGATGCCAGGATCAGCCGGTGCTTGAGGCACGGCGCTGACGGCCTGTACACCTCGGCGCAGGAATTTGTTGATGCCCATCAACAAGGCGGTGAACACAATGGCGCTCAGTAGCATGCCGAGGATCACAGCGCTGATGTCTTCAGTGGTCGCGGCCGGAACCGGCGTCAAGGGTTTGGATTGGCCTTGGGTGGCCATCCAGATCAACCCGGCCACCAATGCCAGGGTGGCGCCCAGTTTCAACGCCGGGTATTGCGCGGGTTCCTCGCTGGTCCACTGGCGTGCGGCCTTGGAAGGCGCGGCTTTCGGCGCGGGCGGTTGACGCTCCAGCAACGCGCGGATCACACCTTCCTGCTCGGGGCTGACCGGCGCCAGGCCACCGAGGATCTCACGCACATCGATGATATCCGGCGCGGGCAGCACAGGCACAATCGGCGCATGACAATCGAAGGTATCCAGCAAGGTGTACGCGCTGATCTCCAGCCACAAGCCAGGCTCGAGGACCTCGGCGTCGCGCAACTGCAAGGCGTGAACCTGGCTGCCGCGCACTAGCCACAGGTCGGCGGCGGGTAACGCACGCAGCTCTTCAGCGGTCAGCTGTGCCGAACACAACCCACGCCCCTGGCGGACCAGTGGCCAACCGGCAAGGCTTTGGCAATTCTGTGCGACGGGCGTACTGAACTGCACCACATCGCCGTCGGCAAAACGGTAGGCGACGGCGCCCGTGCGCCAGTGTTGCAGGATAAGGCGGGCCCGGTCCTGCAAAGTGAAGCGCTCGGCAGGCAGCCACACCGCGTCGATGGACTGGTGCCCAGTCAGCAGTGGGCGGCGGATCAGCAGGGGTTCTTGCTCACGCATGGGCAGGCTCTTGTTTCAGGTCGCACATGACTTGCAAGCGCATGGCGCGCTCGGTGACGTTGAACACCAGTAACTCCCGCGCCGTGGTCAGCACCGCCACCAGCCCGCTCATGGGACAGAAACTCGCACGGGCAATCGGTGCCGAGGTGGTGAACAGTGTCTGTTGTTGGCCTTCTGAGTACAGGCCAATGGTGTGCTGGTTGGGGCCCAGCAGGACCAGTGAATAGCACTCCTGCGCAGCCACCTGATGATGCAGGCCGATAGCACTCCAGCCAGGCGCCAGGTCGATCTGCGCCCTTTTTGCGGGGAAGCTGTCGTGGGTCACCAGGCGCCAGCTCTGGCGGCCGTCATGGTGAGTGAGTAATGCGCAACCGCCAAAGGCGTGCTTCCAATGGGCGGTACTGGCGAACAGTATCTGGCTGACTCCGGCAGCCCCACCGACTGCGTAGCCGGAACTGCGGACACCGGAGGCCGTTGCGGGGTACGCCACCAGTTGCCCGGCCTCGCTGCGGGCGTAGACCAACAACAACGCATTCAGCTGCGCCAGCCCCATGACATTGTTCGTCACCGAAAAATTCGCGGCTCTCGGTTCATGACCGGGGCGCTGCCAGTGGGCGAGCTGACCGTTTGTATCGAGTAAATACACGCGTTCCGACTGTTGACCACGCAGCCACACTGCGGGCAGAAAGGTCGCGGTGCCCGGTGGCAGGTGCAGCTCTTCGCGCGCGGGCTTGTTGGCAGAAACCAGGCCGGGGATATTCCAGAAGGTCAGGAGGTTGCCATCACCGAGCACCGCCCCAAGGCTGCGATAGTTGAAGGCGGCTGCAAACACATGCTGGTGTTTGCCCCACAGGCGACGTCGCACTTCGAGGGTTTTTTTCTGGTTCTTGTTGGGCAGCTTGATCACCGCCATGCCGTGTTCGTCGAGCAGGCGCAGGGCGACATAGTTGCCGGAGCCGGAGATGACGGGCGGCAATGTCAACGCAACTCGCGCCACCCGCCCGGCAGCGGTCGGCGCCGGGGTGTGCACAGCGTTATCGAACTGCCCCTTGAGCAGGCGCACCGCCTGTTGCTCGTCGGGCATCGGCAGCGACACGCGCCGCGACTGCAAGGCGAAAGACAGGCTGCGGCCGTCCAGGTTGCGCGTAATCTGCACGCGGTGGGTGCAAGTGGTGGATTCGGTCGGCGGCAAGCGCTGGCCGACCACCCAACACTCTCCAACCGTCTGTTCGGCCAAGGTGTCACGCCAAGCCAGCCAATGGTTGTCGCTGACGACCTCGTAGGTACGGGCTTCGAGCAAGCGCGTAAGCTGCGCCGCCGAGTCCAGCTCCTGCAACACCGGCGTGCCCTGCAGAATGCCCCAGCGCAATTGCGCCCCCGCCTCCTGCGCACGGCGCGCCAGCAACATCAGCAGCGCCAGGTGTACCAGGCGTGCAGCGCCCAGTTGCAAGGGGCCAGCGTCGAACAGCACCACGATCAGGCGGTTCGCCTCATGGGCACGGTATTGCGGGGCGAGGAACATATGCTCGCCGCCCACTGCCCGGCGCAGGAACTCATCCGGCACTTCATCGGCCAGCAGCCATTCGCTGGACAGCAACCGCTCATAGGGGCCGCGCCGGTGCAGGTCGCCCAGGCCATCGGGCTCCGGCACACCACCCTGATGCAGGCCACGCAGTGGACCGAGCAGCGGGTTGAGACGACCCAGCAGGTCGGCGAACACTGGCAAATGTTCCGGGGCAAACCATTCCAGCCATTGCCGCCAGGGTTGCAGCGCCTCAGGCAGTTGCATGGGTGACTCCCCAATAATCAGCGATACGTTGCAGGTGGTTGGGCGACACGACCAGCAAGCGGTCCAGCGGGATCACCGCCGCAGGTTCACGCCACACCAGCAAGGGCGAACGCTTGAAGCGCGCTGAAAAGGCCTGGCCCAGCAAGTCCTGGGGCACATCCGGCTCCCAACTGGTCGGCAACCAGAGGTGTGGCGCGCTGGCGCTGGGGGCGGCGTACGCCACGCCGTCGACCCACGGCAAATCAGCCGTCGCGCCCGTCACCACCAGCACCTCACCATTGGCCGTGGCGTGCAGACGCGCGGCGTGTTCAGCCTCAAGCAACGCCAGGCGCCTAAGCAGCCGGCGTGCCGCATCGCCCCAGGCCACGGCGGCTTGTGCCTCGGCAGGTGCCTGGCGTGAGCGCCAGCGCCAAGGGTGGCTCAACGCACTCATTCGGCGGGGGTCAGCAAACGCGTGAGTTGCCCCCGCGCCTGCTGCAACGGCTCGGGCATGGTCTGGCTGTTGAAGTTGGCATCGATCTCGCGCAACAGGCCTTCAAGCACAGTACTGGTCGGTGGTTCGCTACGGGCGAGGTAGTCTTCGGCGGTTTCCAGCAGGCGATTCAAACGTGACATCGGCTGCAACGTGGCCTCTTCCACCGCGCTGAACAGATAGCTGTTGCTGGACGCGGCAAACAGGTCACGCAACACCTCACGACCCTGTTGCTGGGTGGCCTGGGTCGGCAGTACATAGAGCAACGGCCACAAGTCGGCGTCGCTGGCTTCCAGGCGACCGCCGAGCAATGCGGCAGCGGCGATCAGGCGTTGGGATTTGACGATGCGTCGGTCGGACAGCTGGATACCGGCCTCGCGCAAACGGCGAATGGCCTGGGCCAGGGCGGGACGCACAGCGGTCAGGTCGACGTTTTTCAACGCATGGCCAAGCGTGTCCAGTTGCGAGAGGCCCAGCAACTGTTGCACCGGGCGCTGCTCAGACTGCCAGCCACCGGCCAACATGGCTTCCAATTGGTTGTCCGGCACCGACTCGACAAACAGGTGCAGCAAGAAGCGGTCACCAAAGGCCGCCAGCGCTTCATCATCCGGGAGGCCGTTGGAGGCCCCGACGCACACGCGCAGCGGGCATTGCACCTGGGTATGACCCCGGCGGAAACGGCGCTCGTTGAGTACACCCAATAACGTGTTGAGGATCGCAGTGGAGCCCAGGAAGACCTCGTCAAGAAACACGATATCGGCTTCCGGCAACATGCCGCTGACATCGGTTTCCACCGTGCCTTCGCGAAGTTTTTTCAGGTCGACCGCGCCAAACAATTCGGACGGCTCGGTGAAGCGCCCAAGCAGGTACTCGAAGTAACGCCCGCCCATGGACTGCGCGACGCGGCGCACCACCGCACTCTTGGCGGTGCCGGGCGGCCCGATCACCAGGATGTGCTCCTGGGCCACGGCGGCCAGCACAATCAATTCGGCCAGTTGCTCACGCCCGACCAACCCTTCAGTGGCGGCACGCACGGCGTGGCGGATTTGCGCGGCAGCGCTTTGCAACTGAGCAATCATGGGCGTCTTCCCTGAAACCAAAGCGGAGGATCTTGCCTGAGGCTAAGGTATTAGAAAAGTGTTGTTACACACTCTCATCAGGAGTCAGCTCATGCAGCTTGAAGGATCCTGCCATTGCGGCGCCGTCACGTTCAGCCTGGCCAGCGCCCACCCCTACCCTTACCAGCGTTGCTACTGCTCGATCTGCCGCAAGACCCAGGGCGGTGGCGGTTATGCGATCAACCTGGCCGGTGACACCGCCAGCCTGAAGGTACGTGGGCGAAAATTCATTTCGATCTACCACGCCAAGCTCAAGCCCGAAGGCGCCAGCCGTGCCCATGCGAGTACGGCCGAGCGGCACTTCTGCTCGCAATGCGGCAGCGCGCTGTGGGTGTTCAGCCCGGAATGGCCCGAGCTGATCCATCCATTTGCCTCGGCTATCGACACGCCATTGCCGGTGCCACCGGAGCATACGCACTTGATGCTGGGGTCCAAGGCGCCCTGGGTAGAGGTCACGCTGCGCCAAGGCGACCGGCAGTTCGATGAATACCCCGAAGAGTCGATCGCTCAATGGCATGAACGTCACGGCGTGACCCGTTAACAGTCTTTGACAGTTTATCGACAAAGCTGTCAAAGACCCTCGGGCGCCACAGCCCTAGCATTCGAGCCTCCAAACCACCTGTTGGGTGCTCGTCATGCTTCGCACATTGCGCGGTCTTCCGTTGCTCGGTTGCCTGTTGGGCAGTATCGGCTGCCACGGGCAGTCACCTGCCCCGCCGTCGATTCCGAAGGGCGACTACAGCGCGATCATCCGCTACCTGCAAACCCGGATTCCCCGCGACATGGCCCAGGCCAATGTGCCCGGCTTGTCGATTGCACTGGTCAACGGTCAGGAGTTGGTCTGGGCCCGCGGGTTCGGCATGGCCGACAAAGCCAAGGGCTTGCCGGTGACGCCAAACACCGCCTTCCGCGCCGGCGCGATCTCCAAGCTGCTCACCGCCAGCGCGGCCCTGCAACTGGTTGAACAACAGCGACTAGCACTGGACGCACCGATCCAGCAAACCCTGCGCGAGTTCTATGTGCGCTCGCGCTTCCACGTCGACCAACAGGCCGCAGACCGCGACATCACCTTGCGTCGCCTGCTCAGCCATCAGTCCGGCTTGCCCAGTGAACACCTGCGTGACCTGCGCAACAGCTACGCCATGGGGCAGATGCCAATGCGCCTGTCAGGCGTCTGGCTGAGCACCCCACCCGGCACGCAAGTGGCCTACTCCAACCTGGGTTATGCACTGGTGGGTGCGGCCATCGAGCGCAGCAGCGGCAAGGAATTTGAAGCCCAGTTGCAACATAGCCTGCTCAAACCGCTGGAGATGGACCGTGCGAGCTTTGTCGGGACCGCCGCGCAAATCGGCTATCGCGCCCAGGGCTACCAGGAAGGCGTCGCCAGTACCGATGCGCAACTGCGTGACATCGCCGCCGGCGGCTTGTGGGCCAGCCCCAGGGACCTCAGCCATTACGTGCAGATGCTGTTTGCCGAAGGCCTCTACAAGGGCAATCGGGTGATGGCCAGCCGCTCCATCGATGAAATGTTCACCCAGCAAAACACCGGCAATGCCCTGGACTTCGATTGCCAGATCGGCCTGGCGTGGTTCCTGGCACCTTGCGGTGACGAGCCGATCGGCCCAGGGGTGCGCACCTACCAGCACAGTGGGGGTGGCGATGATTTCGCCGCACAGTTGACCCTGCTGCCGGACCATCAATTGGCCGTAATCATCATGGCCAACGACAGCAATGCCGAAGACCTGGTCGCCACATTGGCCACGGACGCCTTGCGCCTGATGCTTCAGGCGCAAACCGGCGAACAGGTATGCAGCGATGACTGCCAGGCGCCCCGCCATGGGCTCAAGCTGCGCCAAGTGCCGGCCGCCATCGACCGCCAGCGCCTGGCCGGGTTCTACGCCACCGCCTGGGGCGTGTTCCGCATCAAAGATGAGAACCAGAGGCTGCGCGGGGAACTGGCCGGCTTCAACTTCGAACTGTTGCGTGACGATCAAGGTTGGCTGCGCGCCCAGAAGAAACTCTTCGGTTTCTGGCTCAAGGACCTCGGCGAACTGGGCCAGGTCCAACTCGACGTGATCACCGTGCAAGGCCGGCAGATGCTCACGGCGCGCAGCCATGGCCAGCGCATCCCTATCGGCGAACGCATCGACCCGCCGCCACTGCCCTTGGCCTGGGCCGACACCGTCGGCACCTACCAAGTACTCAACACCCATGAACCCGATGCGCCATTGAGCGGCATCAGCGTGCGCCTCGAAGAAGGCTTCCTGGTGATTCGCGGCCAACTGCACGACGAACCGCTGACCGACTACATCCTGCTGCCGGTGGACAACGCCCATGCCGTACTCGCCGGCAACGGCTATGGCCTGGGTGACACGGTGAGCCGCCAGATCAATGGCCTGAGCGCCTCGGGCTACTCCTTCAAACGTACCCATCCACCCTTGAGTTTCTAACCGACATGAAAACCCTGATGAACCCAAAAAATCTGTGCCTGCCCCTGACCTCACTGTGTTTGCTCGCGAGCGCCAACAGCGTACTGGCTGAGGACTGGACCTACAGCCTCAAGGCCGGCGTGGCCAACCTGCCCCGCTACAGCGGCAGCGACGAACGCATGACCGCCCCGGTATTCGGCGGCGCCATCGTCAGCCCCTGGGGGATTTTCCTCGACACCGACAAGGGCCTGGGCTGGGGCTACGAAGGCAATGCCTTGAGCTTCAGTGCGTATGTCGGCGCCAGTGGATCACGCAAAGACAAAAACGAATCCATGCACCTGGGCTCCAAACGCCTGAAAGGCATGGGCGAAATCAAGTCACGCCCGCAGTTGGGTGTGAGTGCCAGCTACAACCTGGGCGGCATGATTGTCGGCGCCACGCTGGAACATGCCCTCAAGGAAGATGACCACAAGGACAGCGGCAAAGCATTCACCCACCTGGAACTGAGCCTGGGCACCAACCTGTATGAAGGTCGTTTCGGCTCCGTCGACGCCAGCCTCAGCAGCCATTTTGGTGACCGTGACTACTTGCAGACCTGGTACGGCGTGACCACCGACCAAGCGGCCCGCAGCCGTTTCAAAGCCTACAAGGCGGGTGCGGGCAATATCAGCAATGGTATGAACCTGGTATGGAGCCTGCCAATCAGCGAGCACACGCAATTCTCGACCTTGCTGGATGTGCAGTACCTGGCGGATGAAGCGGGCAAGAGCCCGATTGTTGAGCGGCGGCTGCAGACGTCGGTGATGGGTGTATTGGAATACACCTTCTAACCGGCCTTACTCGGCATACGCCCAGGTCATTCGGAATGAGGCCCCACCCCACTCCGAGTCCAGCACCTGCACCTGGCCGCCATGCCACTGCGATACCCGTTGCACCAGCGCCAGGCCAAGGCCGAAGCCGCCGGTGCGGCGGTCCCGACTGGCGTCCAGGCGCATGAAAGGTTGGAAGATTTTGGAGCGACCTTCTTCCGGTACGCCAGGGCCGTCGTCACACACACGCACTTCGTAGCCACTGCCAAACTTGACCAGGGACACTTCCACACGGCGCTCCGCGTAACGGATGGCGTTGCGCAACAGGTTGATCACCGCACGCGCCATAAAACGCGGCTCGATCTGGATAAAGTCCACCTCGCACGTACGCAACGACAGTTGGATGCCCGCCGCTTCGGCCTCCAGGGCCACGCTGCCGATCACACTGTCGAGCCAGCTGTGGGCCTCGATGCTTTCGCGGGTGACCTGAGTGGCGCCACGCTCCAGGCTGGCGTAGGTCAGCAGCTCGGAGACCATTTCCTCCAGCTCGCCCAGGTCGGCATACATGTCCGCGATCAATTCGCCACGCTGGCGTGGATCGGCCTGTTGCTTGAGCTGATCAAGTTCGAACGACAGGCGCGCAATCGGCGTGCGCAGTTCGTGGGACACGGCGTTGGTGAGTTCGCGCTGGTTGGCGATCAGGCTTTCGATACGCTCGGCCATCTGGTTGAAGTGCCCGGCCAGCGAACGCACGGTGGAACGGCGTGGCAGCAGGATGCGCGAACTGAGGTCGTTGTCACCGAAACGTTGGGCGGCCAGGCGGATGTGCTCCAGGTCGCGCCAATGCGGGCGCACCCAGAAATACAGCACGATCGCCAGGCTCAAGCCCAGCAGGCTGTAGGCCCACAAGTACAGCCATTTCGGCTCGTCGGGCAGCTTGATATTGAGCAACTCAGGGCCGCCGTCGATATTGGCGATGAACTCCATGAAGTCGCCCCGCACCACCAACTGGCCGGCCGCCAGCAACTGTTGCTCACGCTGGTCCAGCGCCAACTCATCGCGCTGCACCAGTTTGAGGTGCAGGCCGTAATGCGGTTGCAGCTCGCTCAGGCGCGCCTGACGGGCGTCACCGAGCAAGGGCCGCAACTGCTCGACCAAACCATACGCCGGGCCGCGCAGGGCTTCGCGGTTATAGGTTTCATTGGCTTCGGGCAGCAGCTCATCAAAGGTGTAGTTGACCAGCCAGATCGCCCCCGCCAGCCCCAGCGCCAGGATGATGTACAGGCGAATATAGAGCCGCAGCATCTAGGCCTCCCACGCGAACGGATTGAACAGATAGCCCTTGCCCCAGATGGTCTTGATGCACACCGGTTCGCGCGGGTTATCGTTGAGCTTGCCGCGCAGTTTGCTGATGTACACATCGACACTGCGGTTGAGGCCGTCGAACGCAATGCCACGCATGCGGTTGAGGATGTCATCGCGGGACAGGATCGTCCCCGAGTGACTGGCCAACAACCACAACAGTTCGAACTCCATCGTGGTGAGGTCGATCTTGTCGTCCCCCAGGCTGACCACCCGGCAACTGCGATCGATGGCCAGCCGCCCGAAAGCCAGCGACCCGCGCACAGTCGGCTCCGGCGCCTGGCGTCGTTGCAACGCACGCAAGCGTGCCAGCAACACAGGGGGCTTGATCGGCTTGATCACGTAATCGTCGGCACCGGACTCCAGGCCAAGGATGTGGTCCAGGTCATCTTCCTTGGCCGTGAGGATCACGATCGGCGTGTCGGACACCGTGCGAATCCCGCGACACACATGCAGCCCGCTCTGGCCGGGCAGCATCAGGTCGAGTACGACGATCTTCGGCTTGAACGCCAGGAACGCGGCCAGGGCCTCGTCGCCCCGGTGCTCCACGCGCACCTCAAAGCCATGCTGCGCGAGAAAGTGCGCAATCAGCCCTGCCAGTTTTTCGTCGTCCTCAACGAGCAAGACCTTGCCCAGCCCCAAGTTTTCCATAAGTTCTCAGTTTGCAGACACGGATTGAAGAGCGGGCATTATAGGTGGCAAGCTGGGCAACTAAAGCAGCTGGCCAGCATTGGCCGACGAAGCTTCATGCTTTTAAGAGTTTTTAACAAATACCCTGCAATCTTTAACGCCATCCACAGGGAGTTGTATGCGCAAGGATTACCTGGCGTTCTTTGTTTCGCTGTTCCTGTCGCGGCTGGCGGACCAGATTCTACTGTTTATCGTGCCCTTGATCGTGTTCCAGACCACCCAGAGCGTGGCCTGGGCCGGGCTGGCGTTCTTTATCGAGTCGCTGCCGCGTTATCTCGCGTTCCCGGTGTGTGGCGCAGTGTGCGACAAGTTCGCGCCGGTGCGCATCCTGCATATCAGTCAGGTTTACCGGGCATTGGCCTGCGTGACGGCCGTGGTTTTGTACGGGGTATTCGACGGCATCGTCTGGATCGTACTGCTCTCGGCGCTCTGCGGCGTGCTGACTACCCAGGGCATCATGGCGCGGGAAGTGCTGATGCCCCATGTCTTCCCCCACTACAGCTACGCCAAGACGCTGTCCTATTCGCAGATTGCCGACCAGAGCGGGCTGGTGCTCGGGCCGCTGGTGGCGGCGCTGATGCTGGAAGTGTGGGCCTGGCACTGGGTCGTCCTCGGGGTGGCCGGGCTGTTCGTGTTGGCCGACCTGGCGATGCGGCTGTGGCAACGCTCCAGCACCGTCAACCTGGAAACCTTCGAGCAGCACCAGGATATCTGGCTGCGGCCGTTGAAGATTGCCTTCGGGCATATCCGCCGCCTGCCGGAACTGAAGCGGATCATCACCCTGGCCGTGGGTGTGAACCTGATTATTGGCGTCACGCTGGCCACGTCTGCGGCGATGGTGACGGGCCAATTTGCACAGGATAAGGACACCTATGCCCTGCTGCAGGCAGCCGGCGCCTTGGTGACCATCGGGATTCTGTTTTACCTGGCGCGGGCCGGGCTGCCGCTGAAGGTGCTGGGCGGCTTGTCGTATTCGATGATTGCGCTCGGTGCGGTGATCATGGCGGTCAGCCCCGGCGTGTGGCTGTACGCCGTGGGTTTCCTGCTGGTCACCGGTTTCGACAAGATGTTCAACGTCTACCTGCGCAGCACCCGTCAGCGAGTGATTCCCGTGCAGGACTTCGGCAAGACCGTAGGTGTGATCACCTTACTCAATAACCTGCCGCAACCCTTGGCGGGCCTGGCAATTGCAGTGTTGGCGACGCCGCTGGGGACGCAGGCGGTGATCCTGTTGCTGGCCGGAATCACCGCGCTGATCGGCGTGGCCGTGGCCTCAGGCTGGCACGCCACTGTGAAAGCGGAACTCGATGTCGGGTGACTCGATCAGTTCCTGCTCGGCCGCCCTCACCCGCTCGATCACCTGGGCGACGTCTTTGGCGTCGCCGTACTGGTAGGCCAGCTTGAGGTAACCCTGGAAGTGCCGCGCTTCGCTTTTCAGTAAACCGAAGTAGAACTTCCCGAGTTCTTCGTCCAAATGCGGCACCAATGCTTCGAAACGCTCGCAACTGCGTGCTTCGATAAACGCGCCCACCACCAGCGTGTCCACCAGCTTGACCGGTTCATGAGTGCGCACTACTTTGCGCAAACCCGAGGCGTAGCGACCAGCATTCAGTTGGCGCAACTCGACCTTGCGTTTTTTCATCAAGCGCATGACTTGTTCGTGGTGCACCAGCTCTTCACGGGCCAGGCGCGACATCATGTTGATCAGGTCCACATGGCTGTAGTACTTGGCAATCAGGCTCAGGGCGGTGCTGGCGGCTTTGAATTCGCAGTTCTTGTGGTCGATCAGCAGGGTGTCCTGATCGGCCAGCGCGGCCTGGACCCAGGCGTCAGGGGTGCGGCAACCGAGGAATTCGTGGATTTCGGGCAGGTTCATCGGGCTCACGGGCAAAAGGATCACAAAAGGTCGGCGATTATACCGACCCCGCCGCAGACCACCAGCCACCGGCCTTGATGTGCATCAACATGACGTGCGCTCGCCAGCAACTATAGTTGTTCCAGGCCCCCGCCCTTTTTTATGGAGATCCCGATCATGCAAGCCATCCGCAGCATCCTGGTGATCATCGAACCCGAGCATTCGGAAAGCCTGGCCCTCAAGCGTGCCAAGCTGATTGCCGGGGTCACCGGCGCGCACTTGCATTTGCTGGTCTGCGACAAAAAGCATGAGCACTCGGCGCTGCTGGCTCTGCTCAAGGCCGGTTTGCAAGAGGACGGCTACAGCGTCAGCACCGAGCAGGCGTGGAATGCCAGCCTGCATGAAACCATTATCGACGTGCAGCAGGCCGAAGGCTGTGGGCTGGTGATCAAGCAGCATTTCCCGGACAGCCCATTGAAAAAGGCGCTGTTGACGCCTGCGGACTGGAAGTTGCTGCGTTATTGCCCGACGGCGGTGTTGCTGGTCAAGACCGCCACACCGTGGGCTGGCGGGGTGATCCTGGCGGCGATCGATGTGGGCAATACCGACGGTGAGCACCGCTCACTGCACAATTCGATCATTGACCATGGCTTTGATATCGCCCACCTGGCCAAGGCGCAGTTGCATGTGATCAGTGCCCATCCGTCGCCGATGCTGTCGGCGGCGGACCCGACGTTTCAGCTCAAGGAAACCATCGAGGCGCGTTATCGCGAGCAATGCAGGGCGTTTCAGGCGGAGTTCGACGTGGACGACAAACACCTGCATATCGAGGAAGGACCGGCGGACGTGCTGATACCGCATCTCGCCCACAAGCTGCAGGCGGCGGTCACGATCATCGGCACCGTGGGTCGCACGGGTATTTCCGGGGCACTGATCGGCAACACCGCAGAGGTCGTGCTGGATACGCTGGAAAGCGATGTGCTGGTGCTCAAGCCAGAAGAAGTGATGGACCGTCTGGTGGAACAGGCCACCAAAGCCTGACAGCTAGGCGCCAAACGCATCCTTGAGAAACCCCGGCGCGATATAGCGCTGGTAGTGGGCTTCGGAGAGGATAAAGAACTCCCGATCAATGGCGTCGCGCAGGTCCGGCAAGGGCCAGTCGCGAAACTCGGGCAACAGCACCATGCCGTAGGCTTCCAGGTTATTGATCACCCGTGCCCCGCGGGCGATCAACTGGTAGGCCCAGCAGTATTCGGACTGGTGCGGCACGAAGCGGATCTTGCGCTGTTCCAGTTGGCCGCGCAGGGTCTTGGGGTCAAAAACCTCCAGTTTGCCGGCCATCACCTGCACCAGCAGCTGCTCCAAGCGCAGCCAGACCGCACGTTTTTCCTCTTCGCCGTAGCCGTTCCACTGGATCACTTCGTGGTGGAAGCGCTTGCAGCCACGGCACACGAGATCGCCGTAGACCGTGGAGCACAGGCCGACGCAGGGGGTCTTGATGGTTTGGTTGGACATGGGCAACGACACGCAAATCAGCGAAACAATGCGCCATGTTAGCCCTTTGTCTAAGCTTGATCACCCAGCAAACTTGGTTAGGCAACTTACCTTTAGATTTTTTTTGCCGTAGAATCATCCGGCCTTGTAAGGCGCCAATAATCCGCTGGAAGCTGTTTTCAAAGCGTCACGAGCACAGTCGTTCCTTCAGAACGGTGTTGGCGATGGTTAATGACTCGGTAGGTCAGAGCCCTCGCCAACCCTCATCAGCTCCGTTCTGCAGGCGTAAAACTTTGAAAGCAGCTTCTGTGAGGAATGCCGGCAGCGCTGGCTTTGCGGCCCAAAAAGCCCCCGAGCGCATGCGTGCCGTTCATTTCTGGATGAGCGTCCCGTGGGACCACTGATGAGGGTAATAACTGTGCTTGAAGCCTACCGCAAACATATCGAAGAGCGTGCAGCCCTGGGTATCGTTCCCCAGCCGCTTAACGCCGAACAAACCGCAGGCCTGGTCGAGCTGCTGAAAAATCCTCCGGCTGGCGAAGAAGAATTCCTCGTTGACCTGATCACCAACCGCATTCCACCAGGCGTTGACGAAGCTGCCTACGTCAAGGCCGGTTTCCTGTCTGCCCTGGCCAAGGGCGAAGCCACTTCCCCCCTGATCAGCAAGCAACGCGCCGTTGAACTGCTTGGCACCATGCAAGGCGGCTACAACATCGTGACCCTGGTTGAGCTGCTGGACGACGCCACTCTGGCTCCGGTCGCCGCCGCCCAACTCAAGCACACCCTGCTGATGTTCGACGCGTTCCACGACGTGGCTGAAAAAGCCAAGAACGGCAACGAACACGCCAAAGCCGTGATCCAGTCCTGGGCCGACGGCGAGTGGTTCAGCAACCGCCCTACCCTGGCCGACAAGATCAGCCTGCGTGTGTTCAAGGTCACCGGCGAAACCAACACTGACGACCTGTCCCCTGCTCCCGATGCCTGGTCCCGTCCTGACATCCCGCTGCACGCCCTGGCCATGCTGAAAATGGCCCGTGAAGGCATCGTGCCGGACGAGCAAGGCAAGACCGGCCCGATGAAGCAGATCGAAGAAATGCGCGGCCAAGGCTTCCCGATCGCCTACGTGGGCGACGTGGTCGGTACCGGTTCGTCGCGTAAATCGGCCACCAACTCCGTACTGTGGTTCTTCGGCGACGACGTTCCGTACGTGCCGAACAAGCGCGCCGGTGGCTTCTGCTTCGGCAGCAAGATCGCTCCAATCTTCTACAACACCATGGAAGATGCGGGCGCACTGCCAATCGAGTTTGACGTTACCAACATGAACATGGGCGACGTGATCGACCTGTACCCGCATGCTGGCAAAGTCTGCAAACACGGCACCGACGAAGTCATCACCACCTTCGAAATGAAGACCCCGGTACTGTTGGACGAAGTCCGCGCCGGCGGCCGTATCCCGCTGATCATCGGTCGCGGCCTGACCGACAAGGCCCGTGCCGAACTGGGCCTGGGCCCAACCGATCTGTTCAAGCTGCCAGAAGCGCCTGTCGACACCGGCAAAGGCTTCACCCTGGCACAGAAAATGGTCGGCAAGGCCTGCGGCCTGCCAGAAGGCAAAGGCGTTCGTCCTGGCACCTACTGCGAACCGAAAATGACCACCGTGGGTTCCCAGGACACCACCGGTCCTATGACCCGTGATGAACTGAAAGACCTGGCATGCCTGGGCTTCTCGACCGATCTGGTCATGCAGTCGTTCTGCCACACTGCGGCCTATCCAAAGCCGATCGACGTGACCACCCACCACACCCTGCCTGACTTCATCATGACCCGTGGCGGTGTTTCGCTGCGTCCAGGCGACGGCATCATCCATAGCTGGCTGAACCGCATGCTGCTGCCGGACACCGTCGGTACCGGTGGTGACTCCCACACCCGTTTCCCGATGGGCATCTCGTTCCCGGCCGGTTCTGGCCTGGTCGCGTTCGCCGCAGCCACTGGCGTTATGCCACTGGACATGCCGGAATCGATCCTGGTGCGCTTCAAAGGCAAGATGAAACCTGGCATCACCCTGCGTGACCTGGTTCATGCCATTCCTTACTACGCGATCCAGTCGGGTCTGCTGACCGTAGAGAAGAAAGGCAAGAAGAACGCCTTCTCCGGCCGCATCCTGGAAATCGAAGGCCTGAACGACCTGACGCTGGAACAAGCTTTCGAGCTGTCCGACGCCTCGGCTGAACGTTCGGCTGCCGGTTGCACCATCAAGCTGTCGAAAGAGTCGATCACCGAGTACCTGAACTCCAACATCACCCTGCTGCGCTGGATGATCGGTGAAGGCTACGGCGACCCACGCACCCTGGAACGTCGCGCCCAAGCGATGGAAGCCTGGGTCAAGAACCCTGAGCTGATGGAAGCCGATGCCGACGCGGAATACGCCGAAATCATCGAGATCGACCTGGCCGAGATCAACGAGCCGATCCTCTGCGCACCGAACGACCCGGACGATGCCCGTCTGCTGTCGAGCGTTGCCGGCGAGAAGATCGACGAAGTGTTCATCGGTTCGTGCATGACCAACATCGGTCACTTCCGCGCGGCCGGTAAGCTGCTGGAGCAGGTCAAGGGCCAACTGCCAACTCGTCTGTGGCTGTCGCCGCCGACCAAGATGGACGCTCACCAACTGACCGAAGAAGGCTACTACGGCATCTACGGCAAGGCTGGCGCACGCATGGAAATGCCGGGCTGCTCGCTGTGCATGGGCAACCAGGCACGTGTAGAGCCGAACTCGACCGTCGTGTCGACGTCGACCCGTAACTTCCCGAACCGTCTGGGTGACGGCGCTAACGTCTACCTGGCTTCGGCCGAACTGGCGGCAGTGGCCTCTACCCTGGGTCGCCTGCCGACCGTCGAAGAGTACATGGGCTACGCGGCGAAACTGGACACCATGGCCAGTGACGTTTACCGCTACCTGAACTTCGACCAGATCGCTGAGTTCCGCAAGATCGCAGCTAGCGCCAACATTCCGGTGATTCAGGCCTAAAGTGTTGATGTGAAGAGGCGCCGCGTATCGTGAGGTACGCGGCGTTTTTTTATGTCTGGGATTTGGTATCGGCCGGGGTGTTGGGTGTTGGGTAAGATCGAGTACATATCCGTTATTTGGGTAACGGCTGGTATTGGTTCCGCTCTTACAGCGGGTCACTTTTGGAAGAGTCCGAATGCGGCCCAGCCAAAAGTAACCAAAAACGCTTCGCCCCAACACTCGGTACCTCGCCTAGGCTCGGTATGCCCGTAATCCGACAGTGATTTGGGGGGCCGCCGCCACGCGCCATCCATGGCGCGGGGCG